>JRAN01000001.1 GCA_000768855.1 Porphyromonadaceae bacterium COT-184 OH4590
ATTGGAAAAGTTATAATGAGCTTATTCCTTGTGAAAAACACTACCAATCAAAATCTCAAACATTTACCGTTGAAGGGTATAACAGTTTGATTAGACATTATTTAGCAAGGTTTAAACGAAAAACAAAATGCTATTTCAAATCTCAAAAAATGATAGAATATTCATTGAAATTACTCTTTTTAAAACGAAACGACATGTTGTCTATAGTTGTTTAACAATACCNAAAATGCTATTTCAAATCTCAAAAAATGATAGAATATTCATTGAAATTACTCTTTTTAAAACGAAACGACATGTTGTCTATAGTTGTTTAACAATACCTTATTTTATTATCAGAATATGCAAAAAAGGTTACCCCCTATAGGAATAACCTTTTTCAAACCAATTAATATTAACTTAAAATCTAAAGTGTGCAAAAGCTCGGTTGGCTTCAGCCATACGGTGTATCTCTTCTTTACGTTTGAAAGCACCGCCTTGGCTATTAAAACCATCAACTATTTCCGCAGCAAGCTTCTCGGACATAGATTTGCCCGAACGTTTGCGTGAAAAAACAATAAGGTTTTTCATAGAGATAGACTCTTTACGGTCCGGACGAATCTCCATTGGTACCTGATATGTAGCACCACCCACACGACGCGATTTTACTTCTACCTGAGGAGTGATGTTCTCCAACGCTTTTTTCCAAATATCCAAAGCACTCATATCTTCGTTTGGGAGTTTGTTTTTAACAAGCTCTAAAGCGCCATAAAAGATAGTGTACGAAGTACTTTTTTTGCCGTCATACATTAGGTGGTTTACAAATTTTGTAACCATTACTTCCCCAAATACCGGGTCGGGTAATATTACCCTTTTCTTTGGTTTTGCTTTTCTCATTTTTTAATACGATTAAAATCTGTTTTGTTTTTGCTTTGGTTGTCTTTTTAAGTCTTCAATGCGAGAAACATTTACTCAACCTTTTATATACCAAATAATCAAAAACTGATTGAAAAAAAATTGTTAATTAACTCTTAAATTAGGCTTTTTTTGCTTTTGGACGCTTTGCTCCGTATTTACTGCGACGTTGTGTGCGAGAAGCTACTCCTGCTGTATCCAAAGTACCACGCACAATGTGGTAACGAACACCCGGAAGGTCTTTTACACGACCACCACGAACCATCACAATAGAGTGTTCCTGAAGGTTATGTCCTTCGCCCGGTATATATGCATTGACCTCTTTTGTGTTGGTCAACCTTACACGAGCAACCTTACGCATTGCAGAATTTGGCTTCTTAGGTGTAGTAGTATAAACTCTTACACAAACACCACGTCTTTGTGGGCAAGAATCAAGAGCAGGAGATTTTGATTTGTCTTCCAAAACCACTCTTCCTTTTCTAACTAATTGCTGAATAGTTGGCATTTTTAATAGTTTTTTATTAATTAAATTCAAATTACATTATATCCCCGAAAAAAATCGGACTGCAAAGATAATACTTTTTTTTGAATTGTCAAAACAATTAATAACCCGCAATTTAAAAATAACTTGTTATTTTGTTGCTCTCATCTTTTAATTCTTTGTTGATAATAACGTGATTAGGGTATATCTTTGCGAGTTCGGAATAAAATTTTTTGCCGTGATTCATCTCCCTTGTATGGCACAGTTCGTGTGCAATTACAAAGTCGATAAGATATTCAGGCAGAAAAAGCAGGTAAGCACTTAGCGATATCTGTTTTTTAGAATTGCAGCTGCCCCAACGCCCTTTAGCAGTTGATATTCTTATTGCCGAATAGTCGAAGTCGTATTTATCGGCTAATGTGCTTAGCTTTTTCGGCAATATTCGTTTTGCCTCCAATACTAAAAAGTGTTTTACTATATTTTTGATTGACTGTTGATTCTGGCTATCGACAAAGTCGAATAGTGGATAATAACGAATGGTCAAAACT
Organism: Porphyromonadaceae bacterium COT-184 OH4590; assembly: GCA_000768855.1. Taxonomy (GTDB): domain Bacteria; phylum Bacteroidota; class Bacteroidia; order Bacteroidales; family Paludibacteraceae; genus F0058. Next base: position 1,921 of record JRAN01000001.1, read on the forward strand.
CCATTTTGCAACTGTGCCGAAAGGCTGTTTTTTAGCTTTGGCTCTTTTGCAAATATTATAGTGAAACTAAGAGTATTGTGCCGACTGTCAGGCGAATATGCTTGAAGCTTATACATGCTTGCAAACTTATCTCTGTTTTTCAAAAACCACGCCTCTTTATCTGCTGGCAGAGGAAATATCTTATCTATGTAGATAGGATTGAACGAAATTCTTGCCCCTTTATGCGAAACAGAGTAGCGTATTCCTCTGCATCGGGTATTTGGCAATAGCTCTATCTCTCCTATTTGTGGATGATTGTATAAAAATCTATTTTGCTTAGACATTGACAATGAACGGACTATTCGCTATTTTGTTGATATATAGTTATCTTTAGTTTTTGCTGTTTTGTTAAAAATCCAAAAAATATTGCCATAAATAACACTAACAAAAGTTATAATAGAGACCCATATAACTTTGCTTTGTACCTCTGTATCTGTCTGCCATATTGCAGGCAAAGATACTATTATCCCACCTAAAACAAAAAATATGGAGTTTATTATATAGGTTGGTCGGGTTGTAATATTTTTTAGCAAAAATCTCAAATAAAATGCTTGAACAATATCCAATATTAGTGTAAGCACTACTATTTTCCAAAATCCGACAGGAGGTGGAAAATCTGCTCCCAATAAAAAAACTACTATCCAGAACACAAAGAAAAGAGAACTTTCCAATATAATTAAATTTCTGTCGAATTTTGTCATAAATGAGCAGCTTTATTATATTGTGTTTATTTTCAATACTTTTTTAGTAGCATCCGTTATACTAAATCGTTCATCTATTCTGTGATTTATTACCCACACTATCTGATTGTTACCTTCAAGCAGAATAAATGTATTGTGTTTGGAGGCTATATCTACTTTTTGGTTGATAAAGAAATCGCTCAATTTCTTAAAGCCCTTTACTCCCAACGGCTTAAATCTATCACCATATTGCCACGTGCGTATTGTCAGCGGGAAAGTTAGTCGGTCGTAGTCGAGCAAAGCCATTTTTTTATCGCATTTTATTGATTTCAAATGCTGTATGTCAATTACTTGAAACCTTAGAGGTATCGGTTGGTCTATATTATCGAGTTGTCTTGTTATTTTGTAGGTCTGTTCGTGCTTAGGGATATTGTTTAATATCAATAGTTTGTCTCTGTTTTTGATAATATTTACATCTCTGCAAACTATCTTTTTCCCGCTTTGCGACTCCGTAAGTCGGTATATTTCTTTGAATAACGATGTCGGCAAATTGAGTCTTTGGGTTATCTCAAAGAGAATAATTTTTGCAAATCCGCTTTGCTGCAACAAGGGAATGTCTATCTCTGTGTCATTAGGTTTAAAATCGGCTATTTTGCTTACATACTTTTTTATTTCCTTATCAAAAAAAGCGTTATACTCCCCTATTATTTGCGAGAATGTTTCGATTTGTGAAACAAAATTTTTATTGATTTTTTGAAATTCGGGTAAAATGTTGTGCCTTACTCTATTTCGGTGAAATGTGGTGTCGGTGTTGGTATGGTCTATACAGAAGTTCAGTTTGTGCATTTGAGCGTATAATTCTACCTCCGACCTGTCGAAGCAGAGCATTGGACGCACTATGTTTTTTCTCCGTGCATTGATGCCCGTCAAGCCACGCAATCCTGTACCGCGTGCAAGGTTGAGGAGTACTGTCTCGGCACTGTCGTTTTTATGGTGTGCTATGGCAATAGCTTGAAAATTATGCGTTTGCACCACCTCCTCGAACCACTTGTATCGCAAGTTTCGGGCAGCCATTTCGATAGAAATTTTTTCGGACATAGCCTTTTTTGTAGTATCGAAATGTTCTATAAATATAGGAATATCGTATTTTTTTGCAAGTCTCTTTACAAAGTTTTCATCTTGGTCTGAGTCGTTGCCTCGCAAATGGAAGTTGCAGTGAGCGATAGAACATTTGTAACCTGCCCTAATCAGTATATCAAGCAAAACAACAGAGTCGATACCACCGCTAACAGCCACAAGCAGATTTTTATTTAGATCTAAAAGGTTGTTTTTTTCAATAAAAGTGTTAAATTTGCGTAAAAAAACCATTGTATGTATTAAATTTTAGGCAAAATTAAAAAATTAAGATTACTTTTACAACTAATAAGATAAATATGTTATTAACCAATTATTAAATACATAGTAGAATAATGAAAAAAATATTGAAAAGAGCAACATTAATTATTGCCATTATTTTGGTAAGCGTCGGTATTACAGCACAAAATACCGAACAGAATAATATGACTATAAACATCGGTTATGTAAATAAGAACAATAGTGCTAAGTTTATATCTGAAGCGCTTGGTTTAGAGATAAATACAGCCGACAAAATCACTATTCACGGTATTACGGCAGGCTTTGGTTACGATTTGTTGTTGTTTAACCTTATTGGGTTCAATTTTGGAATAAACTATACTTACTCTTTTAGGGATAAAATTGTTTGGGGTAGCAATAAATTTACCGGTTACAAATACAGCTATCACTCTTTAGATGCTCCGGTACGTTTTATGTTATCGTTGCCCCTTACAAGCGATTTGCGACTATTGGCTTTTGCTGGTCCGAAGTTCACATTCGACCTTGCTGGAACAGCCAACCATTATGTAAATGGCAATAAAGTAGATAGCAATAACTTATACGGCGATTCATCATATCGTTCGAGATTTAATGTATTGCTTGGTCCCGGTGTTGGATTAAGGTACAAAAATTTTATTTTAAAAACCGGATACGACTTCGGGTTACTTAACCTAAACATCGACAAAGTTACGAAGGATAACCTAAAAATAACTCAAGAGCAACTCTATGTAAAATTGGGATTTGCTTTTTGATAAATAGTATTTGAGTAAACAAAATAGGGCAATCTTTGACAGGTTGCTCTATTTTATTTTTTTTGTTTGTGTTTAAAACCCAAATAACTCAATCCAACTCTTCGTTAATGGCTACCCAAAGCATATCTTTTAGTCGATCGAGTCCATAACCTGTTATTGATGAAAAGAATATGTGTGGAATACCTTTTGGTAAATTTTTTTCGATTTCGGTCATTAGCTCTTGGTCTATTATATCTGCTTTGGATATGGCAAGTATACGCTTTTTGTCGAGCAGTTCGGGGTTGTATTGACGTAGTTCATCGAGCAATATCTCGTAATCTTTGTTAATATCGTCGCTATCGGCTGCTATCATAAACAGAAGTATGGAATTTCGTTCAATGTGTCGCAAAAACCTGACTCCCAGTCCTTTACCCTCTGCAGCTCCTTCGATAATACCCGGTATATCAGCCATACAGAAAGAGCGATGCTCTCGATATTCGACTATACCGAGGTTTGGTGTGAGAGTGGTAAATGGATAGTTGGCTATCTTAGGCTTTGCTGCGGAGACAACCGACAACAACGTCGATTTACCCGCATTCGGAAACCCTACAAGCCCCACATCAGCAAGCACTTTTAGTTCAAGTATTACCTCTTTTTCGGTAAGCGGTTCGCCCGGTTGTGCATAACGCGGTGTCTGATTGGTAGAAGTGCGGAAGTGCCAATTGCCGAGCCCCCCACGACCGCCTTTTATCAATATTACCTCTTGTCCGTCTTCTGTTATGTCGCATAAAAATTCGCCCGTAAGGGCATCGCGAGCTATTGTACCACATGGCACCATTATGATTTTGTCTTCTCCATCTCTCCCAAAACTGCGACTACTACTACCATCGCCTCCATGTCCGGCAAATATATGACGTTGATATTTAAGGTGTAACAACGTCCAATAATCTTTGCTGCCTCTAAGTATTATATGTCCGCCTCGTCCACCGTCGCCACCGTCGGGACCACCTTTGGGTACAAATTTTTCACGATGAAAATGTGTAGAACCCTTACCTCCATTGCCACTACGACAATAAATCTTTACATAGTCAATAAAATTTTCATTCATAAGGGTTACTGTTAATCGTCTTAGATTAACGTATTTGGATTTACATTTCTATATGCTCTATGAGGTTTACAATATTTTCGAAAGTATCTTCAATACTATTGATTGATACTACAGAATTATATCTGTTGGTCTTTTTATAATAGTCAATAATTGGTTTAGTCTCCTTTTCATATATTTTGAGGCGTTTGAGTATTGTGTCATGAGTATCGTCCGAGCGATGCGACATAGTACCGCGTTTTATCAAACGTTTTATCAATATATCTTCATCAGCTTGAATATCAACCATTAAGTCGATTTTCAATCCATTTTCTTTTAGTATTATATCAAGAAATTCGGCTTGCGATATGGTACGGGGAAACCCATCAAAAATAATACCTTTTTCGTTGATATATATATTAAGTTCTTCCTTCAAAATACTGCACATCATTTCATTAGGTACAAGGTCTCCTTTGGAAATATATTTGTCTATCTCTTTTCCAAGTTCAGAACCTTTTTTCACCTCATCTCTTAGCATCAATCCTGTGGAAAGATGCAGAAAGCCGTATTTCTCGGCTATTAATGCTCCTTGTGTGCCTTTGCCCGACCCTGGTGCTCCAAATAATACGATTATTGTCATCTCTGTGCTTTAATGATAAAAAAATTTTACGGTTGCTCTGTAAATTTGGTAAAAGTGAAACTCGTACCATAATTGTCTGTGTACGATAATGTTGTCGAATTTAATATTTTTATGGTGTATCTTTTAGGTATCTCCTGTCCCATTTGTCCAAGATGAGTTATCGATAACTGGTCTTCGCTCAAAACCCATCTAAAAGCTTGTGCCTCACCTTCGCTTACATCTTCTGAGGTATCCCATGTAGCACCTATGCCTCCGTTATCGTAACGGTAGCAATCAAAACCTTGTTTGCCATCAGGTGCTACCACAGGACGTTTCCACTTTCCTATCAATAGTGCAGATGAAAAAGACTTTTGCTCACCACACGATGTAATTACCAACACAGACGTTAGTAAGGTGATTAATAAATATTTACTCTTTTTCATATTGTTTTTTTATTATTACTCTGATTTATGTATAAATTTTCATTTGCAAAGATACATCTTTTATTGCAAAAAAAGGTCGATTAGTTAAGTTTAATTCAAAAAGTGTAGTCATAATTGTAGCTCAAAACCTTATATTATCAGAGGTTCACCGCAAACTATTTTTTATTTTATCAGGTAGTAATGTTTTTTTACATTTACTGCTTTTCTTTAAAAAAACTCTATGTGTATTTGGCTGTTATACACCTATTTAATTTACTTGATTTTTCCCTCTACCACTATTACAAACTCGCCTTTTGGGGTGTTGGCAGTAAAGTGTGCGATAACATCTGACAGAGAGCCACGTACAACCTGTTCGAATTTCTTAGATATTTCGCGACATACGGCGGTATGCCTCTCTTTACCAAAGGTTTCGGCAAATTGTTGCAATGTTTTTATTATCCTAAATGGCGATTCATAAAAAATCATTGTGCGTGTCTCGTCTTTGAGTCCTTCCAGGCGTGCCTGCCGCCCTTTTTTGTGTGGTAAAAATCCTTCGAAACAAAATCTTTCGCAAGGTACCCCTGATACTACTAAGGCAGGGACAAAAGCTGTGGCTCCTACAAGACATTCCACCTCAATACCTTTGGCAATACACGCCCTTACCAGCAAAAAACCCGGGTCGGATATAGCGGGAGTACCCGCATCCGTTACCAAAGCAATATTCATACCCGAAGCAATATCGTTAGTAATACGTTCTATACTTTGGTGTTCATTGAACTGATGGTGAGCAAAGCATCTGTTTTTTATTTCATAATGTTTTAGCAATATGGAAGTGGTACGAGTATCTTCAGCCAAGATATAATCTACATCTTTTAATATTCGGATTGCCCTAAGCGTTATATCTTCGAGGTTGCCTATGGGTGTGGGGATAAGATAGAGTCTCGACATTGTTATGGTAAAGATATTAGATTAATGTTTAATACGGCTTTGTAACTCGATAGTACGGATTTTGTCTTTATAAAAATTGTAGCGGTTCAGAGTATCGGAGTTGATACCGGCATCGGAGTTGTTAGCCCAACGGCGACAGAGGTATATCGAATCGTAGATTCTGCCTATCTTCCAAGTGCGACTTATGCGGAGCCCCACAGCGTAGTCTTCGCCGTAACTAACATTTGGGAAACCTATTTCGCGTATAATGGGCGTAAAAAAAGCACGTGGAGCACCCAACCCGTTAATTCTCAAGGCATTGTTGCGACCATTATCGTCTGTCCATTCGGCGTGGTCGATTAGGTATGGCGGTATCGGCTTTAGATCAAAGTCAGTAATGGTGTATGAGCCGATAAGCATAGCACACTGCTGGCGGTAAAACTCATCTACAATGCTTTGTAGAGTGTTGGGCGACTCGTATATGTCGTCGCTGTCGAGCTGAACGGCAAACCGTCCGCAACGGCTGTCTGTTATCGCCAACTGCCAACAACCGCCAATGCCGAGATATTCGTTTTGTGGAACAATATGAAATACATTGTTGTGCTGTTTGGCAATAGCTTCGATTATATCCGATGTGCCATCGGTTGAATGATTATCTACCACCAAAAGATTGAACCGAAAAGATGTTTTTTGCTCCAAAACAGAACCGATAGCATCGGCAATAGTTTTCTGTCGGTTGCGAACAGGAATAACCACAGATGCCTCATATGTAAAATCGCCCTTACCCACATCGACACTCTTTGGCTCGCCAACAAGCAATGCTCCGATGCGTTTGAGGTAGGCAGTACAGGCTTTTTCCATATCTATCTGCACAGTACGATTTTTCTTTTCGATATATGCAAAATGTTGACTGTGAGCATCTGCTGCCGTCAAAGGCTTGACTGCATACAATGGCTCGGCTATATGGAAGATGTTGCCACGCTCCGAAAGGCGAAGACGGAGGTCGTACCACGCAGCGAAAGAGTACTCCTCGCTCGACTCGTAAACAATGGCTTTGAGCATCTCTGTATTGACCACTACTAAAGCACCAAAATTGAAGTCGTCACGTAGCGAACCCCTTTGATATTCAATAGTGGTTACTGTGGTTTTACCCTCATTGCTAAGTTGATAATAGTCAGCGTATAGCATTACTGCTTTTGTATCGCGGGCAATATTGAGAAAACGCTTTTCGGCTTCGGGCAAAAGCTCGATAGTGCCAGCATCTATCTGCAAGAAAATCCACTCTGTAACCGCTTCAGATGCTATTCGTCGCAACTCGTCGTTAGAGTGATTTTTTAATATAAAATAGTTTATTGACATTATTCAATCTAACGATTTTTAAAACCATTATATGTTTTATCAAAAAAATATACTTATGTTTCTGAAAATTGCTATATTACAAATCACAAACAATTGTCTATCTACGTATTGCTCGTCTGTCGAAATCTTCGGCAAATTTTACAAACTCTTCTTTTGAACTCGAAAAAGATAAAACATCCTGTAAAAGAAATGCTCTATCGCGATCTACAACAACAGGATACATCAATTTCAAAAGCCAAAGTTTTTCCGAATCAAATGTATAAAGTTCGGCTAATTGCCGTACTTGCCCTGTAGAAAACAGAGACCCTGCTACAGCCATCTCTATCAATCGTTTTTTGTCCGAATCAAATGAGGCATTATTAACTGCTGAGAGTAGTTCGGCAAAGGTACGATCATCCATAGGAAGATTATAATCAGGCGGATAAGAGCCATCATTAATATTCTCCGCTCTCACAAATATGTCCTTTACTCCTATACCCAGATAAAGAACACTTTCCTTATAAATAAGTTTGGAAATATTACGACCATTAATAGAAGATATAGCAAAAACCTCTATAAAATAATTACCCCATGGCAAATCTGGAATAGTACAACTATATCCGATATCACATGCCTTTTCTCCATTAATGAAAACTTCTATAGGAGCATTACTTTCGATACGAATAGCATTCAATCCCTGTGCAGACAAGCTATTAAAAGGAATAAATACTGCTAATAATAAAATTACGAAACTATTTTTCATTGCTATCAAATTTTAAACTTTTACACTTGCAAAGTTACGATTTTTAATTTAATTCAAAAATTACATAATCATTCTTAATCAAAAAGTATTTTGGTGATTTATCGAAGAGATAAAAACAAGAGTATCTATAAATGCTTTTATATATCAACTGTTTGTGCGTTGCTATCTATTATTTATATACAGTGATACCACTTTATCGGGCAATATAAAAATCTATTGCATCTTTTATCGCCTTGCTACAAACAGGACAAAAACCAGATGCTTGGTTTGTCTTCATACGACAATCTTGAACAGGGCTATATACTCCTTTTGACGAATAACCACCTCCTTCAAAAACACCAAGTGTGTTTTTATATTTTTCGATTCGCGGAGTTGGTATTGGTGTTTTGGGGTCAAGCATCTGTTTCCACTTTTTTTCGAAATTTACTAATGTCGTAATATTGGGTTCCCAAGGCTCTACATTAGGGTTATAAAAGGTATCAAAAGAAGTACTGGACGAATAATATTCATCTGCCAATCCCACAAAGCTATGACCGAACTCATGCACAAAAACCTCAGGCGAAAGTTGATTGTCGGCAGAAGCAAGGTTAATGTGATTGTAAAAACCGGCTCCTCCATAATGAGAGGTATTGGCAAGCACATAAATCTGATCATAAGGCACAAGCGAAGCCGCATCGGCAATTGTCGCCATATCATTCGACGTAAGATAACGTTCCATATCGAAAGTATAAAAACTGCTGTTGAAGAGAGTATTTTTGTAAATATGCTTTCCGGGTATATCCGTACCCGATTCCAGAGATGCAGCTCCTATTGCATAGATATTAAAATGTGCTTTATATTTGTCGTAAGGCGGAATTGTAAACATATAGTCGGTCAATCGGCGTACATCGGCATAAAATTTGTCCAACTCGTCGACGGTATAACCCTCGGCTATTACAGCTATATCTACCTTGTTTGACGAATGACCGTTGTATATAATTTTTTGAATAGGAAACTCCTTTACTTTCTCTTTTTTAATAAAATAATTTTCGGGAGAAATAGTGTCTGTACCAATTACACTATAATTACCATCACTTTGTCTTTGACTGATATTGAGTATCATATCACTTGTCGGAAAAGGTGTTTGTATGGCATGGTAAAACAATTTCTTCTCATTTGGTTTACGGCTATATATCCATTCTCCATATAGAGAGTTGAACCCTTTGGAAAACAGTACTTTGCCGGATTTAATATCGGTAAGCTGAAAAAGGAACTCTCCATACTGCGGCATAATATGGTTTATAGTAGAACCTCCGTAAAAAGGTTCTTCTTTCATCTGTGTAAAAAATACCTGTGTATGTGTCAGGTCGCCGGTAAGTTGAAAATCTACACGGAGACTCTTGGTGTGATTAAAATTCTGTGAGTAAAACAATTGCGATAGAACAAATACTATCGCCAACGACAGTGTCTTTTTCATAAATAATAGGTTTATTGATTATTAGTTTACTAGAATCTATTTTGATTAAATGTAATTTTTAGTTTTTTAATTCTTATCTTGTTTTTACCGCAAGGTTTGCAAAGTTTTTTAAAGAGGTGTATTGAACTTTTAGTTTCGATACTTGCGCTCTGTACGTTTAATTTCATTCTAATACAACTTTTCCCCCTATTCTCCTTCACTATGTTTATAATTCACTCACTTCAAAAACTCCAATATTTCTCTCATAAGTACCGCTCGCTGAACCTTATCCGTGAGGGTTTCGAACGGAAATCCCAACGCTACCACTCTATATGCACCTTTGAAAGCAATGGCTGCACTCTTCGAGGTTTCGGTATAACGCATTATGGTATAAGCACTTCCATTGATAGGCTCGATAGCATCGACACTCTCGACAGCATACTGCTCATCTCCGATTCGATCGGAAATGTTGTCAAACGTCATACCGCTCATATCCAACAAGGGTGAATATACGCCTGTGGCATTGCAGTTTTTGGCTGCTCTGTCGGTACGCCAAAGCAGTTTGAGAGTATTGCGGGCAAAGTTGGCGTCGGCGCTAATGCCCAAGCCGTAGAGGTCTTTGCCAATATATGCACCGTTTACAAAGAGTGAATTGCCTTTTGCCAAAAATATTTTTACCGCCTCCTGCAACGATGGCGTAAAGGTTTGAAATTCAATCTCACCGCTAAAGTCATTGGTTACACGTTTCTGCTTGCCGAGTATAAGATCTACTATCTTGAATTTGTCGAGAACCACCACACCACGCTCCACAGCCTGTACTGAGGCAGATGAAAAAGAGTAGCCTGCCATTCGTATTGCCTGCCCGTGTGTGTAAGGATAGTCGAAGCTGTTGCCTGCTATCGGTGTCTGTTCATTGATGCCGTACGATGCACCAAAGCCGGGGTCGTCGTCGTCTGTCCATTGATCTGCCAAATCGAAGTTGTACTGGCTACCGGTGTAGGCATAGTCGATGCCGTAAGGTATTGCAAACTCCTGTACAGGCAAAAAACCCTTGTACTGGGGTTGGTCGATATAGGCGGCTCCCGATGTTTTGGTAAAACCATTGATTATCAGTACCTCACCTTTGGCTTTGTCTGCTCTGCAAACGCTTAATATCTCGCTTGGGAAGCTCTCGCCTCCGTCGTTTACGGCTGTTATTTTGTAGCTAAAAATAGTGTCTGTGCCTATTGGAATGGTTATCTCGCTGTTTTTTACAAACACGCCGTTGTCGAAACCTCCTGCGTCGCTACCATTGATATTTTTACGAGTATAAACAATATATCCATTTGGCTTGGCTGTTGGCTCAATAGTATCAATAGTTGGCGACCAGCTAAGACGTACCGAATTGCCTTGCAGTACGGCAGCAAAACTCTTCACAGGCAGAGGTTGCACCACACAGTGCGTATGATTTTGGTATGACAAAAACTTCAAAACACCCTTATACACAGCACGAGCAAAAGCAAATTGGAATCGCGGATTGAGACCCAAACGCATATCGTTGAAATTCTGGTGACTCATACTCTCAAGTATCATTGATGGCACACTCGGAAACCGACTCTCGGCATAATTTGCATTGTTGATACCACGTATCATCCATGTAGTATCGAACGAACGACTAATATCGTTTTTTATCTGATTTAGAATAATATTTGCCATGTCTATCGATGCATATCGGCTTTGCCTATTGGGGAAAATCGTCTTTTTGTCGTTCTTGGTAGTAACAATAGCCAACGTACCAACGGTCGATAAAGTATCGATACCGGCATCGGAGTGGAATGCCAACGATAGGTCTATTGGCACGCCGAGACCTATGGAGTCGGGGGCATTTGTGGAGCCGTAGTTGAGGTGGTTTACCCATTTGCCTCGCGATGCGTAATCGTCGATGTAGTCGTTGATACCGTATGAGTGCGAATATACTTCATAAGGCATTCCCGCCCATTGTAGATAATACCGCGAACCTTCCCAGAATTTTGCCCTGCCACTCGTTGTATAAGTGTCTTTGGCGAAAGGCGAAAGCAGTTTGGCTTTTTTGCGAATAGCATCATCGGGGATAGCATCTATCATTGCCTGAGTAGCAGGACGGCGTGCTATATTGCCCATACCTCCGCCAAACTTAACCGCATCGGCTACCACCCAATGCCCTGCCTTTTTGCTCGCATTCGACAGTACCACTTTGCGACGCTTCTCGTTGTCGTTGGGGTCGAAATGGAATGTGCCGAGATAGACCCAAGTACCGCCTGCCATAGTCTGGTCAACGACAAACTCACTTTTACCTCCCGAATGATATACCGTATAGTGTGCATCGTCGATACCATCGGCAATACTCTGATAAGCGACAGATACCGAATACCAATCGGCTTTGCCAAACTTTGGCAGATACTCCACCCACAAATCGGCTTTACGAGCGGTTTTTAGTAACGAGGCACTACCCATTACAAAGGGATTCTCTCTATCTGTATAAAACTCCTTTTTGTCGGCAAACCCAATCTGTCGGTCTTTGGAGAGGTGTGCCATATTGCCAAACTCTCGGTATTGCAACGATTTTTGACTGCTATTTCGGTTTTCATCTTTGTCGCAAATGATAATTTCGGTCTGAGGATCGCGTTCACGTGGGATAAATATGTATGCACCTGCATTTTCCAACATCGGCACAAGGTAGTTTAGCATTATCTGTGTGGTGAATTTATCTTCAACTGTAGTCAGCATCCTTGCCCGTTGCCATTCCCAACGGTCGAGACGCTGCTCGTAGTACCAGCCGTGTGAGTTCCACAATGCGATATTGCGATGTTGCAGCCCATGCTCTATTTCGAACGGTCGGCTCAGGTTTCGGACAAAACTATGTCCCTGTCTGTTGGTTTTCGACAGCCTCAACTTGTCTTTTTCTAACTCTTTTCGGTAAATATTAGGCACAAATACCTCAATATTGTCGCCCGCTGCAAAAATATTTACCTTGTATTTCTGTTGCTCTTTTGGCAAAAAATGCAATATCGTGTTTTTCAGATTATCAATAATATTTTCGTTGAATGGTATGGATGCGAAATTGTCTGAAAATATTACTTTGACTTCATGCTGTTTGTGGCTTATTTTCAAATTATTTAGCTTGTAACGAACAACAGGGCGATACTTTTGTTGTAGCTCAACCAACATTGAACGGATGCTGTCGGCAACACCGTTCTGAGAAAAGAGTTTTACTGATAGGATTAAAAATATTATTATCAGCGATTTGCGTGTAGTCATTTTGTTTTTTATTAAAATTATATAATGAAAACTTTTTGCTTCAAGATAAATTCAAAGATAATTTTTTCTAAAGTTATTTTGAACCATAAAAAAATCGAATTATATACCCCTATTACCACCTGCTTGTGGCACCACCTCCACCGCTCCTGCCACCACCGAACGAACCACTACTACTACCACCACTACTACCACCGCCCCAACTACTGCTTGAGCTGTTTGATAGTTTGGGTATGACAACACTTTGCTCATTTTGGAAACCACAGAAGGCACAATGAAATACAATTGTCTTCAATCCTGTATGTACATAACTCGGTCGTTTGATTATTTTTGAGTCGGTTTGTACAAAGTCGCGAGTTTTGCAGCTAGGACATTCACGGTAATCAACTTTACCCTTATATTCGTTGATAACCGTAAGTCCGCAACTATCGCACAGAAAAACGTCGTAATCGACCGACTTTATCTTCTCCTCATACACTTGCGAAAGAGTAAGGTATTTGTCGTCGTTTTTTTCGGACAGAAGCGTCATTTTATCTCCACATTTAGAACATGCAGGGACTTGGCGACGAAATTTATTGGACATTGTTTTGGCTATCCTATTTGTAGGAATAGCCATTAATGGAGTAAGCACAACCGACCAACCGCCGAGAAACGACCATAAATCCGTAAAAGCTACAATAAAAGGCATTAAAAACGATAATAGTATCATTAGCAGGTTGATTTGATTTGTTGCGGTTTTCATTGCCGAATATCGTTCGCTATTAAATTTTAGCAAACTGTCGTTTTTTATTTTCTTTTGCTTGTCTGCTAAAAAAAACATTGCTATGACAAACATCAAAATGGGCAAAATTAAATTAGACAATTTGAAGTTAAATGCCTTATTTAAAGATAAATATTCGTCGTCAAAAACTTCTCCACGAATATATTCAGCGGTTTTGGATACGCCATGTAATAGACCTTGGTCGTAGTCACCCGATTTGAAATGTGGTATCATATAGTCCATCTGTATGCGTTTGCAAATGGCATCGGGCAACACACCTTCGAGCCCGTAGCCAACCTCAAATCGGACTTGGCGTTGGTCTAAGACAAATAACACCAAAAGCCCGTTGTCGCTCTTTTTTTTACCTATACCCCAATGTTCGAAGAGTTTCACGCCAAAGTCGAAAATATCTTCGTTGCCAATAGAGTTTAACACCACTACAGCCACCTCCGATTTGTTATGAGCCTCCAACTCTTGGAGCATACTATTAAGTTCACTCTCGGTCGCTTGTGAAATAATTCTGTTGGGATTTGACACAAATGCGTTTGCATCAGCACTTTTCGGATTAGGTACAGTAGTAACGCTATAGGCTTGTGGTAAAATATTGATAGTGAAAACTATAAATATTATTACCAAAAATATTTTTTTCGTCATATTGCCAATATTCATTCGTTATAGCAAATAGTAATAATTAAAAAAGGATTAATCCATTGTTTTGCAAATAATTATTTACCTCATTTTTTGCCTCCTCTATTTTTGCCCAAAAGTGTGAGGTCTCATCTGTATTATGATGCAAAGGGTTGTGATTTAGCATCTTATGTAGCTTTTCAAATTTCGGTAAACTCTCCAATGTAGGTTCCGTGAAGAATGCCTCGCCAAATCGCTTCCAAATAATAGATTGGGTCAATTTGGAGGGGTGTATCATATCTTCGGCATAGAAGCGATAATCGCGAAGTTCGTCGAGCAATATCTCATAAGCGGGAAAATATATTAATTGTTCGAATGTCTTGGTAAGTTGCTCAACAGCAATGAGTAACACGGCTTTATTAATTGAGTTGTCGAAAGCACCGTCGCGAAAATATCGCACAGGGCTCACCGATATTATTACTTTTGCCTTCGGAGCAATTCTAAACATATTAGCAAGCAGCTCTTTGTATCTTTCGACAATATCATATACCCCAAGTCGACGTCTGGTAAATAGATTTTCGGGTAGTTTATGACAGTTAGCTACTACTATGCCCTCTCGCTCATATACCCACGATGAGCCAAAAGTGAGAATCAAAAAATCGACTTTGGGTAGCCATTCGTGTGCTTTACTAAGCTCGGTGTTAAGTTTTTGAAGCATAACTTTCGGCTGGGTATGAGAGTAAGAACTGTGATACAAATAGCTATGCCACAAGCCGTTGTGATAAAACAAGTCGCTCTCGTTCAGATGTTTTTCTGCAATAATACGCTCCAAACCATCGGCTATCGATATTGGGTTGAATAGTATGCCGAATGGGTTGTTGATGCCTGCAAATCGGTAGTTCGACAAGTTTTCTCCAATATGTTCGGCAAAGCAAGAACCAAGCAACATATAGTGACTTTTGTGACTAAAAACTCTATTAGAAGGTACTGTAACCGAAGTAGTAAGTTTCATTTCAGTATGTAATTTGTTTTTTCGAACTAAGAGTTGCTCATAGATCCAAAACTAAAATCTATATTGGATATTACGGAAAATACTTGTCCCCTGCTATAGGTCGAAAAAAAACCCGACACTCTAACGTTCGAATCGAGACACACAATATTGGTTGTTACCTCTGCCGGAGGCGACGAAAACCAAGGGTTTTTTATATTTGACTCCGAAGATACTTGCGATATAAATCTGCTGTATGCATTACTAAGATTGTCTATTCTCAGATTGAGAGTATCGCCCTTTTTGATACCTTTTCTTATAAAATAAGGCGTAGGATATACACGCCCGGCAGATTGCAAAAACTGGGAAGACATAATCATCAAATAATCGAAAATTCCAATAGTATCACTATTTTTCCAGTTATATAAACAAAAATTATTTTCGGTTGTATCAAATATCTCTCCATAAACAAACATTATAGGCAGTTTTTGGATAACTATACTTGACAGTTTTATAGAGTCGATGCGAGGAGTATTTATCATCTTCGATTTAGCTTGATAATGCTCGTTTACACCATTTTCGTCAAAATCCAAATAGATGTCCAAAACATATTCTCTCCCTACAACCATCTCGAGAGAGTCGATGTAGTATCGACCTGCAACAGTATCGGGCAACAGCTTATAAACAACATTATCGGCGGTAACAGTAACCTTTGCACCGGTAATAGCTATTGGTGGATTTGTATTAAAATAGCTCATCGACTTGCTTATACTCACATAGTTACGCACCGTATCTTGAGAGAATGCACCGAAAACGACCAAACGCGGGTGTGTATTGTTGGTGTCAATATCTATGGGCGAAGTACATGACAGTAGCACACCAGCCAATAAAACAATATATAAATATAATAACTTACCTATGTTTTTTTTCATAATAAATTAATTATAAAGGTATTAAGTCTTTAAAAAATATTTTTATCTTTTTTTAAAATCAATCAAATAACATTAAGCAAAGTTAGGTATAAAATTCAATTTATTGCAATATACAAGCAACTCTTTTTGCAAATCTCACAAACACCGTTTGTCACTCTGATACAAACTTGAGCCCTACTACCGAAGCAATAAGGGTAGTGATAAAGAATAGTCGCCAAAAAGAGGCAGGCTCTTTGAATACAAAAATGCCTACCAACACCGTACCAACAGCGCCGATGCCCGTCCATACCGCATAAGCAGTACCCAATGGCAGACTATGTGTTGCCTTTATCAACAATACCATACTAACGACAATGCTCACCAAAAAAGCTAAATACCACATATACATAGGCATACCGCTTACTCCTTTGGCTTTACCCAAACAAAAGGTAAAAGCCACTTCAAATATACCGGCTACAATAAGAATAATCCAATTCATCGTATTTTAGCATTACGAAAGATATTTTTTACAGTTATTAGAAAATACAAAAGTACAAAAAAATAAAAAATATTTTTTACCTTTGCAAGTCGATATATTACTAACATAGTCGAAACAATATAGGTTGTATGCAAAGAGTAGTTCCCAAAAAACGTTTTGGACAGCATTTCCTAAAAGATTTGAAGATAGCTGAACGTATTGTAGAGACGATTCCCGCAGATGTTGCCAACATCTTGGAAATCGGTCCGGGGACAGGTGTATTGACACAGTTTTTGATAAAAAATCCCGCTCTAAACCTCAAAGCCATAGAGATAGACACCGAAAGTTATGCCTATCTGAAAGAGCATTTTGCCGGTTTGGAGGTATATGCGGAGGATTTTCTCAAATTCGATTTCGACCGCATTTTCGACAGTCAGCCATTCGGCATCATTGGTAATTTTCCCTATAATATATCTACCGAGATACTCTTTAAGGTGCTCGACAACCGCAATCGTATTCCATTTTTTGCAGGAATGTTCCAAAAGGAGGTTGCAGAGCGTATATGTGCTCCAAGTGGCAGTAAAACCTACGGTATAACAAGCGTTTTGACACAGGCTTATTACGACACAGAGTATCTTTTTACGGTATCCGAACATGTGTTTGTGCCTCCGCCTAAGGTCAAATCGGCTGTTATTCGCCTGACCAGAAAAGAGACTCAAATGCTCCCGTGCGACGAACGCCTCTTCTTCTCGATAGTGAAAACAGCCTTTAACCAAAGACGCAAAACAATGCGCAACTCGCTCAAGGCGTTCAACGTCGATTTTACCGAGGATATATTCGCCCACAGACCCGAACAGTTAGGCTACGAGCAGTTTATAGAGATTACAAACCTGATTAAAAACAAAATGAATTGAGACTGAGGCTGTCCTATTTTTGCAGACGGTCTCTAAAAACCTAAAAAATAGTATGGCAGAATTCAGATTTTTTTACAAAGAAGATAATCGTATCAAGATGTCGCGAACAATCGAGACACTCAAAAATACTCCTATGGAAAACTTCCTTTGGATTGACCTCAACGACGTTACGGTGGAAGTAGAGAGCGAACTCGAACAGTTTCTGAAAATATATATTCAAGAAGAGGAGGAGATGGAGGAGATCGAAATATCGTCTCGCTACATCGAAACCGCCGATACTATAGTGGTAAACTCACAGTTTCTACTCGAAAGTTTTGAGGAGGAGACCGTGTCGTTGATACTAAAAAACGGCATACTTATATCGGTGCGTAGCAAGCATCTGCACTCGTTCAATGAGATAGTGAAGAAGATTTTTGCCAATCCTCGCAACTACCAGTCGGGCTACTCAATTTTGGTCGATTTGCTGGCTACTCGTGTCGATTATGATGCCGATATGATAGAGGATATGGCACGGCAGATAACAGTTCTATCGAACCAAATTAAAACCGAAGAGAATGCCGACGACGACGCACTAATAGCCGTCAAGAACCTGCAAGAAAAGACCATGATAATACGCGAAAACATTGTTGACAAACAACGCGTGTGCTCCAATATGCTTAAAAGTATCCTCATGCCAAGTGAGGCAAAAGCAAAGCTATCCATCATTATCAAGGATATAAATTCGCTGTTCGAACACACTCGATTCTCGTTCGACAGACTTGAATATCTGCAAGATGCCATCATCGGTCTTATCAATATTCAGCAAAACAAAATTATCAAGATTTTTACTATTGTGTCGGTTATATTTATGCCACCAACACTCATTGCAAGTATCTACGGTATGAACTTTACAAGTTTCTCCATACTCAATTGGGAGCACGGAGTGCTATTCTCGATAGTGCTGATGATACTCTGTGTGGTGGGTATTTTATGGTTTTTTAAAAACAAAAAATGGTTGTAACTTTGCACTACAAAATCAATTGGTTGCACTTTTATCATTTATATAATGAATTATTATTAATAACAAAATACAAAGAACAAATTTACAAAATATGGCTTTAATTCAGACAGTTAGGGGAGTCGAACCCAAGATAGGCGAAAATTGCTTCCTCGCCGAAAACGCAACAATAATAGGCGATGTTGTCATCGGCGACAACTGCTCGATATGGTACAATGCCGTGCTTAGAGGTGATGTAAACTCAATCCGTATCGGCAACAATGTAAATATCCAAGATGGTGTGGTGCTACATACGCTCTACGAAAAGTCGCAGGTACATATCGGCAACTACGTGTCGCTTGGGCATAATGTGGTGGTACACGGAGCTATACTCAAAGATTACGCACTTATCGGTATGGGTGCTGTGGTTCTCGACAATGCCGTGGTAGGCGAAGGAGCAATAGTCGCTGCGAATGCCCTAGTATTGGCAAATACCGTTATCGAACCCAATACAATATGGGCTGGTGTGCCTGCCAAGTTTATCAAAAAGGTTGACCCTGAGCAGGCAAAAGAGATAAACCAAAAGATAGCTCACAACTACACCGAATATGCCTCGTGGTTTATGGACGAAGAGGGATGCAAGACTTTGAGTAAATAGTGTGCAATGTAGGGTGTGAGGTATTCAAACTTTTATCAGTAGATTTTGCCTTCAAAAAAGTAAAAAAAGGCTTAATTGCTTCATTATAAGCGAAAAATAAAAATCATTATAATTACGCGTATTGACAAAACCTTTTGAAATGTATAACTTTGTAAAAACAAAACAACCAGGATATTAATTTTTGGTTCGAGATTAGTTAAGTAAAGTTTATCTTTTCATAATTAATTAAACGACAATGAGCAATAAATACTTTTTTCAGTGCAAATAAGACGGCAGAATTGACAAATCTCAATCGTATGGTTAACAATATTTATCATAAATTACGAGAACGTATATCCAAATTATGTGAGGTGGAAAGCCTTTTTGCAAACGGATAAGTTGAGTTGTACGAGAGTTATTTTGGAGCACGCCGAGTAGGTGTTATAAGAGGGGCGTGTAGCGAGAAGAAAGACACCTGTTTTCGGTATGCTCAAACGATGCTACATAGGCATACTTTTTATTTGCATGCAAAAGAGTGTGAAATGCGGATTATTCACGAATATAACTGAATATAAAATGTTTAAGTGAGTAATTTAGATACAATTGCAGAAACAAAAATTTATACTTAACTTTGCTGAAAATTTGAGGAAGTATCAGCTAAAGATATTTTCGACTCTTTTTATAGTAAAAAAACATAAACATTCAAAAGATAATGAATATATATCCAAATCTGATTTTAGAAGCATTGACAGAGATACATTATCCTGCTGAAAAACAAAATATTGTAGAGAGCGGAATGGTCGAAGACGACATACGTATCGATGGCAACAAAGTTTCGTTTTCGCTCATCAGTCCCAAGCAAAATTCGCCCTTTATGAAGTCTGTGGTAAAGGCATCTATTGCCGCTATCAAAAGACATGCAGGCGACGATTGTGAGGTTACAATATTGGTAAAAAACAGAGAGACACAGCCTAAACCAGTAAAGTCGTCGCCGATAGAGGCTGCCAAGA
Source organism: Porphyromonadaceae bacterium COT-184 OH4590 (assembly GCA_000768855.1). GTDB lineage: Bacteria > Bacteroidota > Bacteroidia > Bacteroidales > Paludibacteraceae > F0058. The sequence goes on from JRAN01000001.1 coordinate 21,925, forward strand.
TAGTGGCAATCTCCTCAGGCAAAGGCGGAGTGGGCAAATCGACCGTGTCATCAAACCTTGCTGTGGCATTGGCAAAACAGGGTTACAGTGTGGGACTGCTCGATGCTGATATATTCGGACCGTCTATACCTAAGATGTTCGGTGTGGAAGACTACCGCCCCGAATTGGCAATAGTGGGCGACCGCAACCTGATGCAACCTGCAGAGAAATTTGGAGTCAAGCTCCTCTCGATAGGTTTTTTTGTTGACCCCAATAACGCTGTGGTTTGGCGTGGTATGATGGCAGGCAATGCAATAAAGCAGCTCGTAGAGGAAGCGAATTGGGGAAAGCTCGACTACTTCCTTGTCGATTTGCCTCCGGGCACAAGCGATATTCATCTTACCATAGTTGATGTGCTTAAATTCACAGGAGCTATCATTGTATCTACTCCACAAAGTGTAGCTATTGCTGATGTAATAAAGGGTATAGAGATGTTCGAGAATCCAAAGATAAACGTGCCTATTTTGGGTTTGGTCGAAAATATGGCTTATTTCACGCCTGAGGAGTTGCCCGATAATAAATACTATATCTTTGGTCGTGAGGGTGTTAAACGTTTTGCGGAGGAGAGAGGTGTTCCGCTTTTGGCACAAATACCTGTGATACAGTCTATCTGCGAGAGTTCCGATGATGGCACTCCCGAAGTCCTCAAAAACCCTCTTTTAGAAGAGAAGTACTTGGAGATAATAGAGAAGATTTAGGGTTGAGGTATTTTCTATTCTTTTTCATAAAATGTATCAATTACAAACGGGATAAATACTCAAAACATTTATCCCGTTTGTAGTTAGTGGTCTGATAATATTTTACTTAGGCACTTCGCATAGTTCGGTAAGAACACCGTGTGTAGATTTTGGATGTAAGAAGCCGATATTCAGACCCTCTGCACCACGTCTCGGAGCTTTGTCTATGAGCTGAATACCCATTGCTGCAGCTCCGTCAAGAGCTTGCTGTAAGTCGTCAACACAGAATGCTATGTGATGGACGCCACCGTGTGGATTTTTTTCGAGGTATTTTGCAATAGGCGAATCTTCCGATGTTGGCTCAAGTAACTCGATTTTTGTGTCACCTAACTTAAAAAAAGCAGTCTTAACCTTTTGGTCTGCTACCTCTTCTACTGCGTAACATTTCTGTCCCAAAAGATTTTCGTAATAAGGAATTGTCTGCTCAAGACTTTTTACGGCAATTCCAATGTGTTCGATGTGAGATGGTTTCATCTTTTTTTGAATTTATTTTTTGTTATATGAAATTTTGTTCGGTATCTAAAATTTTTTGCAAAGTTACAAAATCTTTTTGTCTAAGAGAGCAAAAATAATAATATTTTATGGAAAAATAAAATGCTGAATTGAAGTTTATTGTCGGGTTGTTATGAACCTGTCAATTACTTATTTATATTTGTTTTATGGATTTTTATACAAGAATATTGTTTATCGACTCAAAACACATTTTTACGTTCATAGAAAAAGATGTAATTTTGCAAATTAGAAATAATTATACTGTACTATTATATGAAATCAATAAAAGAAATTTATAGAATAGGCAATGGTCCTTCGAGTAGTCATACTATGGGACCACAGAAAGCTGCACAAATCTTTCTTGATAGACACCCCGAAGCTTATAAATTTGTGGTAACTCTATATGGCAGCCTTGCTGCTACGGGTAAAGGACACTTGACAGATACAGCCATATTAGATGTGTTGGCGCCTATGGTACCGACTGTTATTGAGTGGCAACCGAAGGTTTTTTTGCCCTTTCATCCCAATGCTCTGAGGTTTGATGCTTATGATAAAGACGACAAACAGGTTGATACATGGACAGTATATAGTGTAGGAGGAGGAGCGTTGTCCGATGGAACCAAAATTATAGGTCTCGACGAAAAGCAAAATCGTGATATATACAATATGAGTAAAATATCTGATATTTTAGAGTGGTGTCGAAAAACAGGTAAAACATACTGGGAATATGTAGAAGCCTGTGAGGATAGTGATATCTGGGATTACCTCCGACATGTGTGGCAGGTTATGAGTGCTGCCGTTAAACGTGGTTTGGACAATGAGGGTATATTACCTGGTCCGTTGGCTCTAACTCGTAAGGCATCGAGCTATTATATAAAGGCAAAAGGATACAAAGATTCGTTGCAGTCTCGTGGATTGGTTTTTTCGTATGCTCTGGCTGTGTCTGAGGAGAATGCTTCTGGGGGAGAGATAGTAACTGCCCCTACCTGTGGCTCTTCTGGCGTTATACCTGCTGTATTATATCATGTTCATAAATCGCACGATTTCAGTGAAAAACGAATATTGCGCTCACTGGCTACCGCAGGGCTTTTTGGTAATACGGTAAAAGCAAATGCCTCTATATCCGGAGCTGAGGTAGGATGTCAAGGTGAGATAGGCGTGGCTTGTGCTATGGCGGCAGCGGCAGCTTGTCAACTATTTGGTGGTAGTCCTGCACAGATAGAGTATGCTGCAGAGATGGGGCTTGAACACCACCTTGGTATGACCTGCGACCCTGTTTGCGGACTTGTTCAGATACCATGTATAGAGCGTAATGCCTATGCAGCTGCCAGAGCCTTGGATGCTAACTTATACTCCAACTTTACCGATGGCATACATCGTGTGTCGTTCGATAGAGTGGTGGAGGTAATGAAAGCAACCGGGCATGATATACCTTCGCTCTACAAAGAGACTGGAGAGGGTGGCCTGGCAAAGGGGCATAAACTTGTTATCTGATAATAAATTTTATTGCTTTGTGATTATGAATGCTAAAGACAAGCAGATTATAATCAAGATGATAACACTCTATTGCCGTGGCAAACACAAACAAACTAATGTTTTATGTGCAGAGTGTGAGGAGTTGACTCGATATGCGGTAGATAGGTTAGATAGATGTTGCTTCGGAGAAGATAAACCAACTTGTAAAGCATGTATTATACACTGTTATAGCCCGAAAATGAAAGATAAAATGAGGTCTGTAATGCGTTTTTCGGGACCTCGAATGATTTTTATACACCCTATTTATACATTAAAACATTTATATAAAGAGTATAAACGCCATAATAAAAACAATATATGAATTTTGTAATTAATTATTTGTTGCAGAATTATGTAGAGACTCTCGGAGTGATTTTAAGTTTTTGCTATCTGTTTTTTTCGGTACGGGGTAAGGTATGGTTGTGGGTATTTGGTTTTTTGTCGGCGGTATGTTATTCTATAGTGTTTTTTCAGAGTAAATTTTATGCTTTGGGATTATTACAGGTGTATTACATCGCTATGAGTGTATATGGCTTTTATTTCTGGATAACACGCAAAGATGAGGATAATAGCGACTTTGTGAAAATATCAAAGATAGGAGGCAAACAGGCTTTTGTATCTCTAATAATAGCTTTGGGCTGCTTTGGGTTGTTATTTTGGATTATAAATAATTATACGGAGTCGCCTGTACCTATTGGGGATTCGTTTACGGCGTCGCTTTGTATCGTTGGGACGTGGCTTTTGGCTCGTAAAATTCTCGAAAACTGGCTTTTGTTTATAGTTGCCGATATTGTTTGTGTAGGGCTATTTATATATCAACAGATGTATCTTACCGCATTATTATTTGTGGTATATACTGTTATGGGTATTTTGGGGTATTTTCGTTGGTGTAGCCAATACCGTAATCAAATATAAAAGAGATTTTTATATAATTGAATAAATGAAACTTATACAGACCGAAGACGGTTCGCATACGCTATATGTTGCAGAAATAGACGAGACTTATCACTCTACATTTGGAGCAATACAAGAGTCGCAACACGTTTTTATCGACACAGGATTGAGAAAATGTATCAAACCCGATATAGAATTGCTCGAAATAGGTTTCGGTACAGGACTTAATGCTTATTTGACAATGGTATACGCTGTTGAAAAAGGCGTTAAGGTGCATTATCATGCCTTTGAACTCTATCCGATAGATGATGCTTTGGTTGCGGGGTTGAACTTTGCTTCTCATTACGGTATGGTCGAAGATTTTGTATCGTTACATAAGGCGGAGTGGGGGAGAGAGGTGGCGATAAACAATAGTTTTTTTATTACCAAATATTGCGAAGATTTTACCCGAACAGATTTTTTACCATATTTCGATGTTTGTTATTTTGATGCATTTTCTCCCGACAAACAGCCTGATATGTGGGGCTACGACCGTTTCGAGTTGCTTTATAAAAGTGCTAATTCTTCTGCGATATTTACCACCTATTGTGCCAAAGGGCAGATACGTCGCCATCTTCAACAGGCAGGTTTTTTAGTAGAACGTTTACCCGGACCAAAAGGTAAAAGAGAGATACTAAGAGCTATAAAGTAGATGTTTTTTTCATAAACATACAAAAAAATAGTATCTTTGCGTAATTTTAGTAATTTATAAAATATAATAAGATATATGCAAAAAACGGTAGTTAGCGGTATCCGCCCCACGGGCAATCTACATTTGGGTAATTATTACGGTGCTATGGTAAATTTTATAAAAATGCAGGAAGAAAATCGTTGCTTCTTCTTTATTGCCGACTGGCATTCGCTTACTACGCACCCCGACCCAACAATGCTTCATTCAAATGTAAAGAATGTTTTGGCAGAGTATATTGCCTGTGGTCTCGACCCGCAAAAGGCTACAATATACATACAGTCGGATATAAAAGAGATAGCCGAATTATACCTGCTTTTGAATATGCATGCATATCTTGGAGAGCTCGAAAAAACAGTATCTTTCAAAGATAAGGCTCGTAAAAACCCTAATAACGTAAATGCCGGATTGCTAACATATCCGGTGTTAATGGCTACTGATATTTTGGTTCATAATGCCGACTTTGTGCCTGTAGGCAAAGACCAAGAGCAGCACTTGGAAATGACACGAAACTACGCACAACGCTTCAATAATAAATATGGTACGGACTTTTTTACTCTACCCCAACCATTTAATTTTGGTCAGGAGTTGATAAAAATACCCGGACTCGATGGCTCCGGTAAGATGGGTAAATCGGAAGGCAATGCCATATACCTTATAGACGAACCTAAGGATATAGAAAAAAAGGTTAAACGTGCTTTGACCGATAGCGGTGTTACGGAGTTTAACCAACCTAAACCCGATTATATCGAAAATCTATTTACAATTATGAAAGTGGTATCTTCGCCTGATGTGGTGCAGCATTTCGATGATTTGTGGAATAGAGCCGAGATACGTTATGGCGATCTCAAAAAACAACTTGCCGAAGATATAATAAAAACTACTGCACCTATTCGCAGCAAAATCAATGATATAAAGGCGAACGATGAGTTTCTTAGCCGTATAATAGAGGAAGGAGCAGATAAGGCTCGTCAGAGTGCGTCCAAGACCATAAAAGAGGTGCGTAAGCTTATGGGAGTCAGGTAAAAACAGAACAATCAAGGATTGTACCCAGATTGTTCCAAAATCATTTGTCCGTTAGGATTGCTCATCAACTCTTGCGGAGTGATGTTTTCGTTCTTACTCATATATGCGTTTACTATCTGCCAGCCCACATATTGCCCCGCTCTGCCGGGCGACTCTTGTGTGAATGGCTGAGTAAATGGCGATTCGTTCAAGTATTTTATTACCAGAGTATAGTCACTGCTAAATAGGTGCTGTTCGGCTATAAGTGTCTGCCACATAGCCTTTTCGTTGTCGCGACACCACTTCCATTGCTCTTCGGAGTAGCCCATTATTAAATTTGGTTTTTCGTTTGGTAGTAGCAAAGATGTGAGATATAGTATTTTACCTTTATAAATCATCTCGTCGATTAAGCGTTCTTGTTGGGTTTGATATGGAAATTCGGTTAGAAGCCATACCGATACATAGTCCGATACAAGCTTTTCGGGTGTCCAATTTTGTATCAGGTAGCTGTAGTTATCTGAATTTTCGGCATATAAAGGATAGTTTGCTCCCAAATATTTGTCTATTCCTATGGCTATAATGCTATCGGCAACAATCATACTTTGATTTATAAGCGATACGCACATAATGGTTTGAGGAACAGTTATTTGAGGGAAGAAATATTTTCCTCGTTTTATTGCTTCCGTTAGTTGTTTTTCTACTTTGGATATGTCCGACCATTTTTTTAATGCATCCGTATATAACTTATTGGCAATACTGTCTGCAAAAAACTTAGGTAAGATAGATAGTATCGTATCTTTGTTATTGCCAAAATAGACTACTCCACCAAAATATATAGGGGCAAAAGTCGGATATTTGTCGAATAATTTGTCCAAGTCGTCTTTTAAATTCTTACTCTCTTTCAGTGCCAATAGGTCTTGGTCGAAACGAGCAATTTTTATGTTCATATCAATTCCCGATATATCTGCCTTGCGACCATTTTTTTGTCCGCAACCTACAATTAGCAACGATGTTACAACAAATAAAGCTATTCTTTTCATCTCTTTTTGATTAATGTATTGTTGAAATTTATTTTTAAGTAATTAAGATACAGTGTTGAATATCAGACTCATTTTAGAAAAGATAATCTCATCTTTTTTGAATACTACCGATACTTTATGTTCGTCTTTGTTGGTGGCAACAATACCATTTAGGTTTACCGCTATTTCGGGCGATGTTATCGGGTCTAACAGAGTTGTAAATTTTATGTTTTTAACCTTTTTTAGATTGCAAAAAACGCCTGTGCATCGAGCCAAAAGTTCTTGTGCTATCTGTATCAGACACACACCGGGAGTAACGGGCTTAGAAGGAAAATGTGCCTTATATATGACATTTTCGGCATTAAATCTTATTCCAAAAGTCGCCTTGTTATTTTCTTTATCAATTATCTGATATTTGATAAAGTATAGATTGTCAATAAATTGCATTTGTGTTTGTTACTTTACTTTAAATTTACTATCCTCTATTACCTTATTCATCTCCAAATTGTTAAATGCAATAATAGTACTGTCTCCCGACTTTTCTTCCATTATTATCTCCGAAGCCATCAAGGTATTGCGCTCTATCTTTATTTTTATTAGGTTGTAGTAATCTTTAAGCCTTTTGGGGACAGGTTTTAGCTCTACTAATATTTGATTGTTTTTAGTTTCGAAAATTTCGCTCGAAAACATCTTATTATCAGTAATACTATTGCCATTTATCATATTTATGATGAGTTCGCCCAGCTGCTTTAAAACTCTTTCATTACCAATGCTTTTGCCTTTTTCGTCAATTAAGCGAGCCGATTTACCGTTTACCACCAATGTCGATTTGGTAGGCTGCGTATATTCCCAAACTAACATTGACGGATTTTTATAGAGCATACTACCTTTGCTTACAGCACTTTGCGAAACTACCGTAGATGTTTTGGTTTGGGTAAAACCGCATTGTAGGGTAGAAATTTCTTTTGATTTGGCAACAAACTGTTTTTCGAACAGTTTTCGCTGACTATCGGTAAGTTTTTTGTCGTTTTGCGAAAAAATAGTTGTCGAAAATATTGATATATATATTATTATAGTAAATATTTTATTCATCTTTCTCTTTTTCGATTTTATTGTTTTTATGCTGCAAAATTATGAATTAGATAGAATAATATCATTTTAGTTTATTTCTTTTTACGGCAGAAATTATAGAGATTAGAAATATTGCCAATAAAATGCCTGCAAAGTTAGCCAAAATATCATAAAACGAGGCACTTCTTTCCGGTAGCAACGATTGTGTGATTTCGAGTAATATGCCTACAACCATTGTAAATACTACTATTGCCACAATTCGTTTGAATTTGGGTTTTATATTGCCTGTTGCTATTAAATGGTCTGCAAAAAAGGCTAAGGTTAATGAGAAATACATCGTTATATGCACGATTTTATCGGTAAAAGCGATGTTATAACGCGGTAGTCCCGACGGAGGAACTACCGACATTATCACTATCAATAATCCTACGATTAAGGAAAATTTATTATTTATTAGCCAATTAATCATTGCCTTGCAAGAATAAATCAATAATATTTCACCTCTTTGCCGTAGATGCTCGACAGCAGATTGTTTGCCAGCCTTGACGCTCCGAAACGGAATAAATCTTTGTTCATCCATTCCTCGCCAAGCACGTGATTAACAACGGAATAGAACTTTACAGCCTCCTCCGTTGTGGCAACACCTCCGGCAGGTTTAAAGCCAATCTTTATGCCGGTCTTTTGGTAGTACTCCTTAATAGTTTGGCACATAACATAAGCTGCCTCGAGTTTGGCAGCCGGCTCGGTCTTGCCTGTGGAGGTTTTTATAAAGTCGGCTCCGGCGGCAATAGCAAGTAGCGAAGCCCGCTTTATATCTTGCATCGAGGGTAACGAGCCTGTTTCGAGTATCACTTTGAGATGTGCTCCGCGACAGGCAGCCTTTATCTCCTCTATCTCGTCGAGCACCTCTTCGTATTTGCCACTCAGGAACTTACCGACCGATATTACCACGTCTATCTCATCGGCTCCTGCATGGGCAGTAAGAGCCACCTCTGCCACTTTTGCCTCGATGAATGTTTGCGACGACGGAAAACACGCCGATACCGCAGCTATACGAGTATTGCCCTGCAATGTCTGCCGTGCAATAGGCACAAGCGACGGATAAACGCACACCGCCGCAACATTCTCTATATCATGGTAGTGCGACGAAAATTCATTGACCTTTATCATCATCTTCTCTATCTTCTCCTCCGTGTCGGTGGTGTTGAGCGATGTCAGGTCTATAAGCGAAAAGGCTTTAGACCATACATTTGCATTATTGTTTTTATCAAAATTTTCCTCCACAATTCGTTGAACCTCGTTGCTGACCTTTTGATCGTCGAAGTTGAAGTCGTATTCCGAAAAAAGTTTTTCTATATCTCTCATATCTAAATATTTATGTTTTTTTAATTGTATATGTTATTATTTATAAGCTATTTGCTTCAAAGTATACAATGATTTGGTCTTATAGCTTACTTTCCTCTCGTTCTATCAACTCCAATAGTTTATCGATAGCCTGCTCTTCGGGGATATTTCGTTCGACACACTCTTTGCCTTTGTAGAGCGATATTTTGCCTCTGCCGGCACCTACATAACCATAATCTGCATCTGCCATCTCGCCGGGACCATTTACTATACAGCCCATAATGGCAATTTTAAGCCCTACCAAATGTGAGGTTTTGGCTTTTACCTTACGCACAACCGTTTGGAGGTCGAAAAGCGTTCGTCCGCAACTCGGACACGAGATATATTCGGTCTTGGTGATACGGCTACGCGTGGCTTGCAATATGCCGAAGGCAACGGGTATTTCGGCTTCGGGCGGTTCGGAGAGCGATACCCTTATCGTATCGCCTATGCCACACGCCAAAAGCGACCCTATACCGATAGCCGATTTGATACGTCCGTCCTCGCCGTCGCCTGCCTCGGTAACGCCCAAATGTAGCGGGAAATGAAAGTTTTCGGCATCCATCTTTTCGACCAAAAACTTTACAGCCTCTATCATCAACACCGTGTTGGAAGCTTTGAGCGATATTACCACTTGATCGAAATTCTCTTTTTTGCATACGCGTAAAAGTTCCAGACAGCTCTCTGCCATTCCCAGAGGAGTATCGCCGTAGCGGTTCATCATACGCTCACCCAACGAACCGTGATTGACGCCGATACGCACTGCCGTACCATGCTTATTGCAGACGTTGAGAAACTCCACAAATCGCTCTTGCAGCATAAGGCGTTCTCGTTCAAACTCTTCGTCGGTGTAGTCGGTAGAGTCGCTTCTCTTTATTGGCTTAATAAAATTGCCTGGATTAATACGTACTTTTTCGACTACTTCGGCAGCTTTCATAGCTACTCCATAGCTAAAATGTACGTCGGCAATTATCGGAATATCAACGCCTTCGGAGCGAAGTACTCGCTTTATCTCTGCCAAACTCGCCACTTCGCGTTCGCCCTGTGTGGTGAAGCGGATAAGTTCGGCTCCGGCAGCCACACACCGCTTTGCCTGTTCAACAGAGTTTATTATATCGTTTGTGTCTGTGTTTGCCATTGTCTGCACGCGTATCGGATTGTTGCCCCCGATACCTATATTGCCTACCCGTACCTCTACTGTTTGTCGCCTTTCCATATTTTTACAAATGATAATTCTAATTTTAATTCAAAATTAATATTTTTTTTGTACCTTTGTCCTCTCAATCGTTTTTTTAACGGAAAAATGTCAGAGTGGTCGAATGAGCCGCACTCGAAATGCGGTGTACGGGCAACCGTACCGGGGGTTCGAATCCCTCTTTTTCCGCCAATAGGAGGTAAATCAGCGTAATATATGGTTTACCTCTTTTGGGGTTTCTACATCTAAGCATAGACATAGTGTGCCTATTTGTTTCTCAATAGACTCGGACAGTACGACCATCATAGTTCTCCTCCCACGCCTTTAAATTTTTCTACAAAGGCGACAATCTTTTGGAAAACACTTTGTTTTTTAGTCAGATATTGAGGATTAAGCGGACTCATTTTGGGTAAAATCTCACTCAGTTCCGTACCGTTTTCACTGGCATATTCTCTTTTTAATGAGTTTTTTATGTATCGCTTTGCTGCTTCTGTATTGAGATTTTCTTCTTCAATCAGTGTAGCAGCTTCTTCTTTCTGCTTTTGTTTTGCATAAGAGAAAAAGGCTTCTATAATATCGGATTTGTTTTCAATGGTATCCAAATCCGTTTTATGAATAAAATCTACCACAAGACTTTCTTTAGCCCTGTTGCCTATGCTTGCTCGTATTACTCGACTCACTTCTTCAATGAGTGCTTCTTTATTTTTTGCTTTTTTGTTATGTTCAAAAATAAGTTCGAGGATATAATCCAAATTAATTTCTTGGGATTTCAGCAAATCCACCTCAAAGACAACATCGTCCCAATCGGTCTGAGAAGTTTCGACTTTTTGGCCTTCTCTTTCCCTTCTGAACCAATCTCGAATATCGTTGTAAGCCGAACGATAATCCTGTTCGGCACGATTGTTCAGTACTTCAACGCCTTTCATTGCCTCAATGTCCTCATCTGTGAGAAAATAAGTATTTTTGAATTGCTCAAGAGCTTCCTTGTTCTCTATGTCTGTGGTTTGAAGCATTTTAAGCTGAGTAAATTCATCGTAATTCTGTAAGATATTTTCTATTTTTAAATACTCACCAAAAAGTTTTACAAACTCTTTTTTGTCAGCCTCTTTTTCTATTTCAGAAGGGGCTGGAAATTTTTTCCTCAACTCACTGACCACATCTACATAACCTCTTTTTGCTTCACCTGTAATAATATCGGTAAAGCCCTCTAAATACTCCTTATAGCTTTTTTCAAGTACTACATTTTTGGTGTTTTTATCTCCGAAAAGCGTAATAGCATCGATGGTGGCTTGTTCCAAGTCGCGGAAGGTTACGATGTTACCGAAAGTCTTTGTCGCATCGTAGATGCGATTGGTACGCGAGAAAGCTTGCATCAGTCCATGATAGCGCAAGTTCTTATCTATAAACAACGTATTCAATGTAGGTGCATCAAAGCCTGTGAGGAACATTCCCACTACGATAACTAAGTCTACTTTTTCCGATTCCGGCAGTTCTCCATTATCTCCTTTGCCTTTTACACGTTTTGCTAAATCTTTGTAATAATCCTGAAAACTTTTGCCGTCCAGCCCAAAACTTGTTTTAAACATAGCATTATAGTCGGCAATCGCCTTTTCCAAAAACTCTTTTGCCGTTCTGTCCATTGTGGTAGGTTCAAAATTTTCGTCAGAAATATCTCCTATTGCATTTTGCTCTTCATTGGTAGCATAGGAATAAATGGTAGCTATTTTAAGTGGTTTTTCGCTCTCCTTTTGCAGATTTATAAGTTCTTCATAATAGAGCTTTGCCGCATCTATACTGCTCACGGCAAACATGGCGTTGAAACCTTTGTTACCTACATTTCTATGGGTTTTTATTCTGAAATTATGCAGGATGTATTGCGATATCTCTCTGATTCGCTCCGGGTGTAATAGGAGTTTTTTATTTTCAGCTGCATTAAGTTTCACCTCATCTTGTTCGGTTTCCAAACTTTTGAATTTTGGACGAACATCATTATAATCTACCTTGAATTTCAATACCTTTTCATCTCTGATAGCATCGGTAATCACATACGAATGTAATTCTCTACCAAACACACTGACGGTAGTTTCTGAACCCAAAGCATTGTTAGGGAATATCGGTGTGCCTGTAAATCCGAACTGGTAATATTTTTTAAATTTCTTTTTTAGGTTCTTTTGAGCTTCACCAAATTGAGAGCGATGGCATTCGTCAAAGATAAAAACTACTTGCTTGCCGTAAATCGGTAAATCGCTTTCGCTACGCATCAGATTGTTGAGCTTCTGAATGGTGGTTACAATTATTTTATTATCATCTTTCTCCATATTCCGTTTGAGCCCTGCGGTGCTATCCGAACCATTGACACTGTCGGGTGAGAATTTTTGGTACTCTTTCATTGTTTGATAGTCCAAATCTTTTCTATCGACCACAAAAAAGACTTTATCGATAAAAGGAAGCTCGGTAGCCAGCCTTGCTGCCTTGAAACTGGTCAAGGTTTTACCTGAGCCCGTAGTGTGCCAAATATACCCACCGCTTTTGTCTTCTTCCTTTAAATTTCCCCATTTTTTGGACTGATAAGAACTTTGAATTTTCCACAAGATGCGTTCGGTAGCGGCTATTTGATACGGACGCATAATCAGCAAAGTATCCGTAACATCAAGCACCGAATATTTAAACAAAACTTGCAAAAGCGTATTTTTCTGAAAAAAAGTCGCCGTGAAGTCTTTCAGGTCTTTTATCAGTTTGTTGTCTGCTTTTGCCCAATTCATCGTAAAATCAAAACTATTTTTGTCTCGTTTTACGGTATTGGCAAAATAACGGGTATCGGTTCCGTTGGAAATCACGAAAATTTGCAGATATTTAAACAAAGAACTTTCACTGTTGAAGCTCTCTTTGCTGTATCTGTGGACTTGATTAAACGCCTCACGAATAGCCACACCGCGTTTTTTTAGCTCAATTTGCACCATTGGAAGTCCATTGACCAAAATGGTTACATCATACCGATTGGCGTGCGTTCCTTTTTGTTCAAACTGATGGATAACTTGTACTTTGTTCCGTGTAAAACTCTTTTTATCAATCAGGTAAATATTCTGAATGCGACCATCATCAAACACGAAATCATAAATGTAATCATCGTGAATTTTTCTGGATTTCTCTACAATGCCATCACTGGTTTTGTCCAAATATTCTTCTACAAAACGCCTCCATTCGGAATCGGTAAACGACATATTATTGAGCGTTTGCAACTGTATACGTACATTTTCTAAAAGTGCTTTTGACGAAGTCAAATCCGTACAGTATTCATAGCCTTGATTGGCAAGGTCATGGATAAATTCTTTTTCTAATTGAGCTTCAGATTGGTGTTCTTTGCTTTCTTGCAGTATTTTTTCGTATTTATCTAAAATGATAAAATTGGAAGTTTCGGCGATGGGGTACATAATAGTTAATGTTTAATGATTAATGATTAATGTTTAATGATTAATTAATTACTCATTTTTGATTTGCTGGTTTTTATAATAGATGTAATTAATTTGATAATTTCTATTGCATCTGTATTGATACTCTCAAATTGTTCTTTATTTAGATAGTTGGTTGCAAAAAGTAATTCTAACCAATAAATGGTTTCATTAATTTCTTTTTGAGCGATAGCCATTTTATGATTAAAATCTGCTTTTGATTCTGCGTATTCGGATTCTCTAATCATTGCTCCTACACTTGTTCCCGAACGCAACAGTTGTTTAGACAAAACAAATTCTTTTTTCTGCTCATTCAGAAACTGGCACAATTTTACAATACGTACCGCAAACATAAAACTTTTCTCTTTTATAACATTCTCTTTCATGCTTTTATAATTATTGATAATTAATCATTGATAATTAAACATTAATAATTGCTCTCTATAATATTCATATTGTTTTCTTCTTAATTCTATTTCTTTGGGAAGTCCCTCCGTAATGGAATTGGTAAGCGTATCAAACTTGTCTAATATATTTACAATTCTTTTTTGCTCTTCTAATGGCGGGAGGGGGATTTTGTATTCTTTTAATTTTCCAGCCCGTAAGCGTGTAACTTTTGCTCCAATAGCATATTTCTTTTTATAGTTAAAAAAATCATTCGTTCTCAATAAATGTCCAATATAATCAGCATTTTGATTATGTTTAAAAATAAAAGTATCACCGCTTACACAAACATCTTCATTTCCTTTCCATACTAAACACTTACAAACATCTTCCACATTTTCACTAACTCCTGCAATTACTAAATCATTTTTAGACGCTTTCCTCAACTTCTTAGCCAATTCTTCTGATACAAAAGAAATAGTTTCAGTTACTGAATTTCCATACTTTGTATAAATCTGTCCGTAATGAATAGCAGGAACTCCCGTTTCTGTAAAATCCTTTTTTTGTAACCCAGTTCCTCTTATAAATTCCCCTACCTCCCCCAGCGTTTTCCATTCTACATCATCTCCAAAGGTAAGCAAGGTATCCCGATAGTGATGATACTGCCGCTTGCGGCAGTCCAGCTCCGCTTCCAGCGTAGTAAAGGTATCCAAAATGTTGGCTATCTCTTGCTGTACTTCTAAAGGGTGGATGGGGATTTCTGTATCTTTTGCAGAACTCCAGTGTCTTTTGTAATTTCCCTCTTTTCTATAAAAATTTTGAAAAGCATAGTACAAATATTTTGAAAAATCTTTTTTGGCTTTTAATATTTTTAATCCGTCTGCACCTTGAACAAAAGCAAAATCAACATATTTTATATGCTCTGAATGATCACCAAAAATGATATACTCACTTTCTTCCAAAAATTCCCCTTCATCGATATATCCTGCAATAAACTTTTCTCCTTGGTCTATAATAGGTATCTTACCAATAACTTGATATTTCTCTTTTTTTACTTTTAAAGGAGCTGTTATTGTTTCCACTAACTCCCCCAGCGTTTTCCATTCTACTTTTTGCCCTTGTAGTAAATTTTCTATGTAGTTCATTTTTTTAATGATTAATTGTTAATGATTAATTGTTAATTGAACATTAATCATTGATAATTTTTCAATAACTCACTCTAAAATAATCTAATAATCGTTTGTACTCATCTTGTGCAGTTAGGCAAGTGTCCAATAAATAGCCCTCTACTTGTAGCCAATTTTGCAATCCTCTGTAATAAAAGAATTTCAATTCCTCAGTGATGATAAATGGCACTATATCATTGGCCAAACATTCTTTGAAAAGAATAAGCCTGCCTACGCATCCGTTTCCATCTTGAAAAGGGTGAATAGCTTCAAAACGATAATGAAAATCCACCAAATTACGCAACGATTTTTCTTCTTTTTGGTGGTATTGAGCCAATAAATCAGCCATTTCGCGAGCCACATTTTCGGGTGCCGTGGTAGGGTTGCCACCTACTTCATTGGGTAGTTTTTTGTAATCGCCCACCGCAAACCAATCCTTTCGGCTATCGGAAGTACTTGCTTTCAAAATAGTGTGAAACTCCTTTATCATTTCTTGAGCAAGAGGCTCACGAGCGTTGTCCAGCATCATATCAAACGCACGGAAATGGTTGGCTGTTTCTATAATATCATCAACACAAATGCCTTGCTCTGTCCCTCCAATGGTGTTGGTTTCAAAGATATGGCGTGTTTGCTCTTGGGAAAGTTTGCTTCCCTCAATATGGTTGGTATTATAGCAAAAATCAATCTGAGTACGGTGATAAATACCGCCTTTTAATTGGCTTTGCTTCTCTTGTAATAATCGATCTAATAACATTTTACACGATTTTTAATTGTGCTACAATTTCATCAATTTGGCTACGCAATTCGGCTTGTCTTGCTACAATTTGGGTAATTTCAGCATTGAGCTGTACGATGTCAATCACTTCACGTTTGTCTTCGGCTTCTATATAAGCACTTACCGAAAGGTTGTAATCGTTTTCGGCTATGATGTTATTTTCCACCGATGCAGCAATGTGGTTTACATTTTCTTTTTTATCAAAAAGGTCAATAATTTTGGTGATATGCTCATCGGTTAATGTATTGTTATTGGTCTCTTTTTTGAAGAAATCTTCTCCACTGGCGTTGATGAATTGAGTTTTTGTATCTTTCTTTGATTTGGAAAGGACAAGAATATTCACTGCGATGCTCGTTCCATAGAAAAGATTCGGAACCAAAGCAATAACAGTCTCCACAAAATTGTTATCTACCAAATATTTACGAATTTTCTGCTCTGCACCGCCTCGGTAGAAAATACCCGGAAAACATACAATCGCCGCCCGTCCTTTGGCAGAAAGATAGTGCAAAGCGTGAAGCACGAAGGCAAAATCTGCTTTGGACTTTGGAGCGAGAACTCCTGCGGGAGCAAAACGGTCGTCGTTAATCAGTGTAGGGTCATCGCTTCCTATCCAATTCACGGAATAGGGAGGATTGGACACAATGGCATCAAAAGGTTTTTCATTGCCATATTGAGGGTTAAGAAGTGTGTCGCCCAAGGATAGATCAAATTTATCGTAATTGATATTATGCAAAAACATATTCATACGAGCTAGGTTATAAGTCGTATGGTTGATTTCTTGCCCGAAAAAGCCATCTTCTATCAGATGCTCATCAAATTGCTTCTTGGCTTGCAAAAGCAAAGACCCCGAACCACAAGCAGGGTCATAAATTTTATTAACCGAAGTTTGTTTGTGTATTACCAGTTGAGCAATGAGCTTCGATACATTTTGTGGTGTAAAAAATTCACCGCCTGACTTTCCGGCATTGGCAGCGTAGTTGGAAATAAGAAACTCATACGCGTCACCAAACAGGTCTATCTGACTCTCTTGGAAACTCCCAAAATCCAATGCTTCTACCCCTTTTATCACGGCAGCCAATCGTTTGTTTTTGTCGGCTACGGTATTCCCAAGGCGGTTGCTGGTGGTATCGAAATCGGCAAAAAGACCTTTGATGTCGTGTTCTGATGCGTAGCCATTGGCAGAGCTTTCTATCTCTCTGAATATGTTTGCCAAATCGGTATTAAGTGTTTCGTTTTTATTGGCATTCTTTGCAATATTGACGAAAAGCTGACTCGGATAGATGAAATAGCCTTTGGTCTTGATGGCATCGTCTTTAATTTCGTGAGGAATTGCCTTATCGGACATCTTGGCGTAATTTACCTCTGGGTCGCCTCCTTCGATGTAGTGCGTAAAATTCTCACTAATAAAACGATAGAAAAGCGTTCCTAATACGAATTGCTTAAAATCCCAGCCATCTACTGCTCCACGAACCTCATTGGCAATCTTCCATATTTTTGCATGTAGTTCTGCTCTTTGTGCTATGCTTGTCATTGTATAAACTTTATTATTCTTTTTGATTTGAATTTGTTTTGCCTCTTTTTCCGCCAAAACACGTTAACACATACGTGCGAAGTAATCGTGGTGAGTGAATTGTTTGAGTAAAACAAACTCACCATTTTCTTTTATCATACCCATACTTGGATGCGATACGCCGTTAAACATAGTTGTTTTGACTGTGGTGTAATGAATCATATCCTCGAATATGATAGTGCCGCCCACCGATAGAGGCGAGTCAAACGCCCAACTACCCACAAAATCGCCCGAAAGACACGATGTGCCACCTATACGATAGACGTTAGCCGATGATACGCTGTCTTGCTCTACCGACTCAGCTCCTCTGATAGCGGGCTGATAGGGCATTTCCAGACAATCGGGCATGTGGCAGGCAAACGAAACATCGAGCATAGCGGTACGAATGCCGTGATTTTCGACTATATCCTCGACTGTGGCTTTGAGCACTCCTGTCTGCCATACAAAAGCGGCACCGGGTTCGAGTATTATGTGCAGGTGAGGATATTTTTGTTTGAATGCCGAAAGAACTTCTACTAAATGGTTGATATTATAACCTTTGCGTGTTATAAGGTGTCCGCCTCCCATATTGAGCCATTTTACCTGAAGCAGTTGCTTGTGAAACTTTTGCGAAACAGCAAGCAGTACTTTCTCCAAATCGAATGATGAATTTTCGCAAAGAACGTGAAAATGAAGTCCTTCGATACCTTCGGGTAGTTCGTCGGGCAGTTGCTCTGCAACAATACCAAGGCGTGAACCTGCCTTGGCGGGATTGTAGAGGTCGGTAGCTACTACCGAAACTTCAGGATTGATACGCAATCCGCAAGAAATTGCCTTATTCTGTGTGCGATAATAATATTTGTTGAACTGAGAGAGCGAGTTGAACGTAATATGCGTGCTGCAATCTGCCAATTCGTCAAACTCACTATCCGTATAGACAGGAGCATAAAGATGAGCCTTACTGCCAAACTTATCGACCGACAGACGTGCTTCGCCAAGTGAACTTGCTGTGGTATGACTGAAATACTCCTTTATAATTGGGAATAGCTTCCACATAGCAAAGGCTTTTAGGGCAAGTATAATCTCTACATCGGCTCGCTCGGCAACCCCTTTTATGGTTTTGAGGTTCTGCCTAAGTAGCTGCTCTTCAACTATAAAGCAAGGCGATGGTATGTTGTTATCGTAATTCATATTTATTTTTAGTTTTTTAAATGTTTTGTTGCATATTTATATGTGAATTTTATCAATGGATTTGATATGTCCCAATTGTTCAATTCTGCTATTATTAGCTTATTATGTTTTCGGCTAATGTCTTTCAGGGCATTTCCGACAGATTTGCGGACATATTCGCTACAGTGCGATTTGTGCCGACTTATTATCTCAATAGCCAACAATGGATTTTCTTTGAAAAATGGTCGACTTGTCCAAATTCGCAATCCTTCGATAACAGCTCTCACTAAATTTGGATTTTTGCTTGTAACCCACTCATTAATAAGATAGAGAGAATTCTTATATCCTTTTATTTTACATATCAAATCGAATGCTTTAGCCAACATCTCCTGTACTCGCCAATTACTGTCTAAACTTACCTGTTCTTTCAAAAATTGGTATGCCTCAATGTTTTCATTGGCTAAATTTGCTAAAAGCAGAGTTGCCAGCATTCGAGCCTGATACGCTTCGTTTTTGTATAATTCAAAAGCTATATTAAAGCATTTTTCTTTTGGATATGAGATAAGAATTTTTTCGACTCCATCATATATATGCCTGAAACCGTGTTCTATTTGCAAAATATCCGTTAGTATTTCATTCATTGTACGGTTTTTAATCTATCATAAAAACCTATTCCACAGTTACCGACTTAGCCAAGTTACGAGGCTGATCTACATTTTTGCCCTTGCATACGGCTATATGATAAGCCAAAAGTTGCAACGGGATAGATGTGATAAGCGGTTCGAGACTGTCGATAGTGGCAGGTACTTCGATACAATAGTCGGCAAGTTCTTTAAGTTTGGTGTCCCCTTCATTGACAATGGCTATAATTCTGCCTTTGCGGGCTTTTACCTCCTGCATATTACTAACCACCTTTTCGTAAAGCGAATTTTGTGTAGCAATAAAGACTACAGGCATCTCCTCGTCTATCAGGGCGATAGGTCCGTGTTTCATCTCGGCGGCAGGGTAGCCTTCGGCGTGAATATAAGAAATCTCTTTCAGCTTCAAAGCCCCTTCCAGAGCCACAGGGAAACAGTAACCGCGTCCGAGATAGATAAAATTGCGGGCGTAGGTAAAATTCTTTGCCAAGTCGGCTATTTTGTCGTTATATTTCAATACCTCTCTTATTTTGTCTGGAATAAGCGACAACTCCTTAATCATCTGCATGTATTTATCCTGTTCAATAGTGTTTTTGGCTTTTGCCAAAGCAAGTGCAAACATCGTAAGAACAGTTACCTGACCGGTAAAAGCTTTGGTAGAAGCCACTCCTATCTCCGGACCAACGTGTATGTACGACCCCGTATGAGTAATACGCGGAATAGAAGACCCCACCGCATTACATACTCCATATACGAATGCTCCTTTTTGTCGGGCAAGCTCTACGGCAGCCAAAGTATCTGCCGTCTCTCCCGATTGTGAGATGGCTATTACCACATCTTTGGAGCTGATAACCGAATGGCGATACCTAAACTCAGAGGCATACTCCACATCTACAGGTACTTGGCAGAATGTCTCAATAAGATATTTGCCTATAAGTCCGCTATGCCAAGAAGTGCCACAAGCAAGTATAATTATACGGTTGGCGTTTAACAGACGCTCTTTGTTGTCGATGATAGCGGCGAGTTTAACGTCGTTAAGGTCAAGATTTACACGCCCTTTCATACAGTTTACAAGGCATTCGGGTTGCTCGAATATCTCTTTGAGCATAAAGTGCGGGAAACCACCCTTTTCCAGCTGTCCCACATCGAGCATAACCTCTTTGATTTCGGGAGTAACCTCCACATTATTAAGTTTTTTTATCTTAACCCCATTTTTCAGGTTGATAACGGCTATCTCATCGTTATCCATAAAAATCATCTGCTTGGTGTACTCTACTATCGGCGACGCATCGGATGCTAAGAAATACTCGCCTTCGCCTACTCCTATTACCAACGGACTACTCTTGCGGGCTGCAATTATAGTATCGGGATTATTTCTATCTATAACAGCAATGGCATAAGCTCCAATGACTTGATTGAGTGCTACTTGTACAGCTGTAGTCATATCGCTCTTATCTCTTTGATAAATATACTCAATTAGATGTACAAGCACTTCGGTGTCTGTATCCGATACAAATTCTATTCCTTTGGTTTGAAGTTTCTTTTTGAGGTCGGCATAGTTTTCGATTATACCATTGTGTATAAGTGCTATGTTTTTTGTTTTGGAATAATGTGGGTGAGCGTTTACCTGATTCGGCTCGCCGTGTGTTGCCCAGCGAGTATGAGCTATACCTATACAACCGGAGTTGTCTTTTTCTTCGATAAAATTTTCCAGATTAGAGACCTTACCTTTTGTTTTATAAACATTTAACTCGTTGTTGGCATTTATAAGAGCCAGCCCTGCCGAGTCGTAACCCCTGTATTCGAGGCGTTGAAGTCCTTTTATAAGTATCGGATAAGCCTGTTGCTTACCTATATATCCTACTATTCCACACATATTTGTTTTAAGTGTTTGTATTTTAGTTAATATTCAAAAAAATAATAAACGCAAAGGTACATATTTTTCTTAAAATTTGGGTATAAAAATGGTTGTTTTTATAAAATAATTATCTGTTTAATCATTTGAATATCTAATCTATATGACTGTTATGTGCAGATATTGGTTTGTGTTTTTGTATTAGGTGATTGTTTTTGGAAATTAAGTATTAACTTTGTAGCTCAATAGTTACAGAGTATCAATTCATAATGAAAAATAAAATATTGTACAGTATAGTCAAATTATTCTGGTGGTTACTTTCTGTAATCCCTCTAAAAATACTGTATGTTTTATCCGATTTTTTTTATTTGGTAGTTTATCATATTATTGGTTATCGTAAAGATGTGGTATTCAAAAATCTTAGATTTGCATATCCTGACAAATCGGACAAGGAGCTAAACGATATTTCGAAAAAGTTTTACCGATTTCTATGCGACCTGTTTTTTGAGACCTCAAAACTCAATTTCTGGAATAAGAAAACGATAATGCAACATATGGCATTTGTCAATTACGAAGAGATAAACAAGCAAATCCGAAATAAATGCTCTATAACATTATACTTAGGGCATTACGGCAATTGGGAGTGGATATCATCGATGGCTCTATGGTTAGATAAAACAATAGCCGGAGCACAGATTTATAAGCGTCTCACAAGTGAAGTCTCTGACCGATTGATGATAGAGAATAGACAACAATTTGGAGTAAAATGTGTAGAAATGAACCGAACTCTCAGATGGATAAGTGAAAATATAGACGCAGGCAATGTGAGTGTTACCGGATATTTGGCAGACCAATCGCCAATGAAAGAGGAGTCTAAGTATTTTATCGACTTTATGCACAAAAAAACACCTGTACTCACAGGTGCAGAACGTATTACAAAGCGTTACGGTTTTGCGGCATATTATGTAGATGTCAGGCGGATAAAACGCGGTTATTGGCAGGCTGAATTTGTCAAGATGCACGACAATCCGTCAGAACTTGACGACTTCAAACTTACCGAGATATTTTATCAAAATCTTACCAAAACTATATACCGCCAACCGGAGTTTTATCTTTGGTCGCACAATAGGTTCAAGAATGCCATAGATTAGCGTGTTTACAACATTTTTTTATTATAATATCGGCAGCAAACGAACCTGACAATAGACGCATTGTAATCATCTTTGCGAAAACCCCGTGATATTATTTCTAAAAACCTTCATATATATTTTTCGTAAGATATACCGCCAAACTTCTGTATTGAGCCCCGGTATCTTGAAGTTGTGTTTTTCGGCGAAATCGAGTATTACTCTTTTGGCGTGTCGGGCATCCTCTTTTACTCTTGCCTGATGAGCCTTATCGGACTTGTTGATGATAGATGTTTCGACGTACTTATAGAGATATTCGGCACCGGGCACTACCACTATCTTTTTTGCGTAGTAGAGCGAGGGGAGCGAAAACGAGAGGTCTTCGACAAATCGACCGACCTCGAACCGCAAATTGTTCTGTCGTATAAAATCCAAACGATAAAGATAACGCCACACATATCCCCATTTACCTACATAGGTAGCTCTTAGTTTGTCGTTGGTAGAGGTATATACTTTCTGTTTTTTGAATAGTTGAGTTTTGTATCTCGCCTGCTCGTGTATTACGCCACTACAAGCTATATCGGAGTCGGTCTCGACAATAGCTTTTGCCATTGCACTATAAAAATCGGTATTTAGCTGGTCGTCCACGTCCATAAAATGTATGTAATCGCCTGTAGCATTGGCTATACCCGTATTGCGTGCAGCTGACAGACCGCTGTTTTTCTCGTGATTAACGATTTTTACGGTATATTGGGCAGCTATCTCTGCTGATTTGTCTGTCGAACCGTCGTTTATCACTATTATTTCTAACTGCTTATAACTCTGCGAAAGCACATTTTCCAAACACTCTTTTATAAACTTTTCGCCGTTATAGACGGGTATTACAACTGTTATCAAAGGAGTTGCCATATTGTTTTTTACGAATAGATATAATTTTACAGAAATTTTATTGTACAAGTTTTGAATAAATAGCCTCGTACTGTTCGAAATGCGTTTTGTACGAGAATGTTTCGGCATATCGACGCTCTATATCTGCAAGTTCTGGTGTGAGGTAGAAGTTGTCGATGTTGTCGTCGATTACCTGTTTCATTGCCTGCGGAGTGAGTGTATCCCAAAAATAGGCACAACTGCCACCTATCTCTTTTAGGCTTGTCTCTTTGGAAGAGAATACAGGTTTGCCAAACTGCATCGCCTCTATCACAGGCAGCCCGAATCCCTCGAAGGTAGAGGGAAACAGAAATGCCTCGCAGTTGGCGTAGAGCCATACCTTCTCCTCTTCCGATACCTTGCCGAGTAGGTGGACGTTATCAATACCTTCGCTTGCTATGCGTTGTTTGATAAATGTGCCGTATTCGGTGTTGTCGTTGCCTGCAAGGTATAGGTTTTTGTCGGGGAAAAGTTTCATCAAATCGAGAAGAAGATGAAAATTCTTTTTCTCTCTAAATGCACTTATGGATAAGAAAAAAGGCATTTTAGGAGATTGTTTCGGCTTGACAGCAGTTTTGTCGGTAAGTAGTTCTACACCATTGTAAATCATCTCAAAAGGTTTACCTTTAATATCGAACCTTTCGGAAATCTCTCGCTTGGTAAAGTTGGATATAGCCACCAATATAGTTGCTTTGTCGATATTACGAGCTACGCGTCGGGTATTTTGTTCTACCTTGTTGGTAGCTTCATATTCTGATAGCATAAAATTAATATCGTGAATGGTGTAGATATATTTTGTCGTTCCGGAATAGGGTTTGAACCTCGACATGTGATGAATGCTGTGCCATACGTCGAACTTAGGAAAGTAGTATCGACAGTGCCGACGAAGCCAATTCGACGACGAAATATACTTTACCTCATTGCCAAAAGCCCCAATAAAGTTTTTAGGCACCAACAAGGTAAGCTCGTAAGCAGCCGTTGCCCGCTTGTAGTGAGCTTTGAAGTATTTGCCGTAGTTCATCGAAATCTGTCCGTATCCGTGATATAGGTCGTCGAGTGTGGCTAAATCGACCAGAACTCTTTTTTTCATCAATCAGTCTATTGTTTATATAGTTGTTCGTACTGTTCAAAATGCCTGTTTGTGGTAAAAGCCTTTGCGTAATTTATCTGTTCGGCTATAAAATTGGGGTTGGCGTAGAAGTTTGCCAGATTGTCGTCCAAAACTTTTTGCATACTGTCGGTGTCAAAGTTGTCCCAAAAGAATGCAAAACGATTGCCTATCTCCGGCAGACTTGTTTTGTTTGACGAAAATACAGGTTTACCAAATTGCATTGCCTCTATCATAGGTAATCCAAATCCCTCTAATAGCGATGGCAACAATAATGCTTCGCAATTGTCATACAGCCATATCTTTTCCTCCTCCGATACTGCTCCTAATAGAGTTACATTATTTATGTTCTCTTTTCGGATACGCTCTTTTATCATCTCTGCATAAGGGCTGCATAGATTGGCTACATAATGTTCTTTGCCTGCAATATATAGGTGTTTGTCGGGATATCTTTTTATCAAATCAAGCAATACATGGAAGTTTTTTTTCTCCATTATCACTCCTATAGCGAAAAAAAAAGGTTGTTTTATGTAGTATTTGGGCTTTACTCCCATCAATTGGTCTAATGACTTTACTTGATTGTAAATAACATTGCAGTTTTTGCCTTTGAGGTCGAAGTTTTGCCTCACATCATTTCTGGCAAACTCAGATATGCACACTATATTCGATGCAATATCTATCTTTCGTTGTAGTCGGCGATGTATTTTTGAGCATTTTGCTTTATATTCTTTTTCGTATAGATAATTGAGGTCGTGAATAGTGAGTATATATTGTGTTTTTGATGAATATGGTCTAAATCGACTTAATTGATGAATAGAATGCCACACATCCACTTGAGGGAATAGATACATACTATGTCGTAGCCACCAACTATCTGATGATAAATAAGTTGCTTTTTTACCCAATACCCAAAAAAAATTCTGTGGAAGGAGTAAATAGAGTTTATACCCCGACGTATCAGGATTGTAATGTTGTTGAAAATAGTTGATATATCCTAAGGCCACCTGCCCAAAACCGCTATAAATATCGCATAGAGCCGATAGATCAACTAATACCTTTTTAATCATTTTTGTATAAATAAATTTGTTGCAAAGATAATAAATAGTTTTGAATGCTGAGTTTTGCTTATGCATATCTAAATGGTCAAAAAGTTTTTGTTAGCTTGTAACATACCTTTATAAGTAGATACTCTTTGGGGGCAGTAAATACTTGTAGACTTGTATTTGTTTTTAATAATCTCTCCACAGACATTGTTTTTTTATGGTATAATTTGGGTTTATTTTGCATTTCATTAAGATTTTGTAATTTTGCATTCATAAAACAATATAATAGCTTATTGTGATAACCCAATGGGTCAAAATAATTAAATTATATAGATGAAGAAAATTTGTGCTATTACCATGGCTCGCAATGATGCTTTCTTTCTGGAGCATTGGATCGCTTATTATGGAGCTATTTTGGGTGAAGAAAACTTATACATATACCTTGATGGCATGGACCAACCAATACCCCCAAATTCGGGCAAAGCTAATATAACACATTGTGAGCGAGTGATAGGGCAAGTAGCTGCATCCGATAGAGGACGGATAAACCGTATATCGGATATGGCATCGACACTGCTTAAACATTACGATTTGGTGATAGGTACCGACGCAGATGAATTTTTGATATTAGACCCCGATACAAAAGAGACTCTGCCCTCTTATTTAAGCAAGCTCGACATTAAATGTTCCGTATCGGGCTTAGGTCTTGATGTCGGACAAAAATTGGGTGATGAAACAACCATCGATGGTAATCTACCTTTTTTGTCTCAAAGGAGCTATGCAGTTATATCTTCACGATATACCAAACCTGTAGTGTTGGCTAAACCGGTAAGGTGGGGAGCGGGGTTTCACAGAGTAAAAGGGCATAACTTCAAAATAGACCACAATCTTTATCTGTTACACTTTGGAATGTTTGATATGGAGATGCTCAAAACAAGATTTCAAGACAAAGACCGTATGGAAGCAGGTTGGGAGCGGCATCTCAAAAAGCGTTCAAAAATAATCCGTTTGGTAACAGCCCGAAAAGCCAAAGATGGCGACAGGTATTTCGGCTTAGCTCGTATGATTCAGACATTTTGCCGTCCTATATTTGCACTCAACAAGCCAAGTATGGGACGTTGGAAACCCGTTATAAAATTACCAGAACGATTCAAGAAGATCATTATCTGATAGCGTTTGGAATAAAATAACAACAAGTTATGAAGATATTTTTTGTAGTAAGAGGACTGCATAACCATGGTGGGATAGAACGAGTTACATCGGTGATTGCCAATAGATTGGCTGATAGAGGCTATCAAATAGGAATAGTATGCCTACAAAAAGGCAAGCCATATTTTGCCCTCGATAATTCGGTAGCACTTCATTATATTCCAAACAACCGATTGATGAGAGTTCACAATCTAAGAAAGTTATACACCAAACAAAAGCCTGATGTTGTGATCTTTTTGGGCTCGCACCGCTCGTTTATGAATATACCTGCCTCTAAAGGAATACCAAGTATCACATGGGAACATTTTAATGCTAATGTCAATTGGCATCCGCTACACAAACTATCGAGAAAATTAGCCGTAAAATACTCACAACGTATTGTAACTCTTACTCAAAGAGATGTCGAAAATTATATACATTTATTCAAAGCAAAAAATGTAATATGTATTCCAAACCCTATAACTATCGAAGGTCTTGAGCCTTCGCCACGTTCCGAAAAGCGTGTGCTTGCCGTTGGGCGACTTGCCGGACAAAAGGGGTTCGATATGTTGCTCGATGCTTGGGCAAAGACTACTGAGCGAAAACACGGTTGGGGGCTTCGTATAGTGGGGTCGGGCAGCCACCTCAAACGTCTGCAAGAGCGGATAGAGCGTCTGCAAATAGCCGACAGTGTAGAGATTGTACCTGCCACCAAAGATATTGTATCGCAGTTTTATCAAGCCTCAATAATGGCAATGTCGTCGCGTTACGAAGGGCTTCCGCTCGTGCTTATTGAAGGTATGGCAGCGGGTTTGCCCATCGTCAGCTTCGACTGCGATACCGGTCCGAGCCAAATAATAGAGAATAATAAAACGGGTATTTTGGTACCGCCCAATAATATTGATAAACTGGCTGAGGAATTGGATAGATTGATGGCAGACGAAAATTTGTGTAATGATTTCTCTGCAAATGCTTTACGAAGTGTAGAGCGATTTTCGATAGACAACATCATAAAGCAATGGGAAGAGTTGCTGCAAGAGATAATCAATGCTTAGTATCTCTTTCCCATATAGGGTTGTATTGATTGAGCAGACACAGCATAAAGGCAAAACACATAATCCCATTTTCTACCATTAAGGGCATTTCTATAATCATGAGCAGAAAAAACACCGAAAAAAAGCAAAAAAGCAATTGATTTTTTTGTCTGATACACAAATATGATACATAGATAATTATTGACAAAATCGATAAAAAACCCAAAATCCCTGTTTGCATAAAATCTCCAATAAGTTGATTATGAGGGTTTAAGCCGATGAAGTCAATATTTACTTGTTTTCTAAGTATTGACATATCTTCTTCGTTTCTAGGAGTATCTCCCATTATAGATATTATTTGTGCATCTTTAATATGCTGATATACAATATTATCACTATTTATATATTTGGTCATTCCACCCAAGCCTGTTCCCAAAAACGGATTATCTTCGATAGCTTCAAATGCAGCTTTGTAATGGGCAATACGTACAGTATCGCTAAAGAAATTTTTTATTTTATTAGGATAAAAAGCCAATGCGAATGCCGCTATTAAGGTAATAATTACAATTACTACCCATTGCAGTTTGGGCTTGGTTTTGAGCATATAGACCACAAACAAGATGTTGACGAGCAGCCACGCCACTATCATAAACCGCGATTGTGTAAGAATAGCTATAAGCAGAACGATTAAAGTATAAAAAGCCAGTTCATAGCCTTTTACATTATTTTTCAAAGCATAATACCAGCCGATAGAGAGTCCCAACATTAATGTAACGGATATATACGTAGGGTGATAAAAGTTGCTCCAAGCAAATACTACATCAAAAGGTTGATAAATACCTACAAACATGTGCTTTGACATTATAAATGCCTCCGAAAGAGGTATCTCTAAAGCTCTGCTCTGCAATATCCAACTACAAACAGACAAAACAGCAAACAGTATCATCCATCTAAAAATAGATATGAGTATAATATCAAACTGTTTTTTGTCCAACCTAAACAAACAAAAGGCAAGGGGGAAGTATATAAAAGCCATTTGTAGTTTAAGCCAATAAAAGCCTGATTTCAAATCGCTTGTCCATAATAAACTTAAAGCATTTATTGCAGTATATACAAAAAGTAAAATATGTAATGTATTTGGTTTATAATATTTTCGATTAAAAATAAAATATATCAGTAGGCCTGTCCCAAATACACAGGTAAAAATATAATTGAAATGCAGATTGAAATTTAAAGATATTACGAACAACGATGTGCTGATTATCAGTAGTTTGCAAGTCGTTGGCTGTTGCCTGAAATCCTTGTTCGACACAAGAATTAATATCAAAGGTAAAGAGATTATACCCAAAATGACAACAGCCCTGTATATATTAATGTTGGCGGCTTTATGGGATATGAAATCAAATGATGTATTACTACACAATAGTATTGCAACAATAGCAATTACAGGTACTAATAATGACAATAACGATTGTATTGGATTGCTTCGCATATATTAAAAAAGCAAAGGTAATATATTTATCTTATATCAAAACTATTTCTATTCTACATATATTACAAAAAATAAAGAAACCGTAATCAAACAATTTCTTTATTTTTACAAAAAACATAGTATTAATATTATATGGGTTTAAGTCCCAATATCTTACGGGCTTCGGCTGGTGAGGCAATGTCTCTGCCGAGTTCGCGTGATATGCGTACAACCTTTTCTACAAGTTCGCCGTTAGATTTAGCCAATATTCCTTTTGATAGGTAGAGGTTGTCTTCGAAACCTACGCGTACATTACCACCCATTACAATTGTTGGGGCAGCGAGTGTGAATGCACTGCGACCAATACCTGTAGATGTCCAGGTAGAACCAGCCGGAATGTTTTTAACAAACCATACGAGATGTTCTACAGTAGCAGGACAACAACCGGGCACACCCAACACAAAATTGAATTGCATAGGATTACCGGGAACTTCACCCTTAGCTGCCATTCTTAGAATAGTGTCAAGATGTCCCATTTCGAAACATTCGTACTCGGGCTTTATGTTGTTCTCTATCATCCTTTTACCGAAAGCACGCATCATAGGCATTGTGTTTTCGAACACCTCATCACCAAAGTTGCAAGTACCACAATCTAGGGTAGCCATCTCCGGGAAAAGTTCGGTTGGTTGCAGTCGCTCTTCGGCAGTCATACCAACAGCACCGCCTGTTGAGGGTATAAGTATTACATCCGGGCAAACCTTTTTTACTGCATCCATACAAACTTTGAAACGCTCTTTGCTCTGTGTAGGAGTTCCATCGTCTTCACGTACGTGTATATGTACTACGGCAGCACCCGCATCATAAGCAGATTTAGCTTCTCGCACTATTTCCTCAACAGTGTAGGGGACAGCCGGATTTTGCTCTTTCATCACCTCTGCTCCACAGATAGCAGCGGTTATTATCAATTTATCCATAATTATTTAATGTTTTATTCTTTGACAATCTTTTGGTACCACACAAGTGCCTGTAGCACGACAAACAACAATGGGCTCTGCCAATACATCGGCAGCAGATGCCGATATATCGGTACGAGGAGCTATTACCTTGCGAGCCTCGAACTTCATTTTACGACTGCTGTTGCCTACATTTGTGATTTCGCCTACAGCCTCGATGTAGTCGCCTGCATAAACAGGAGCAAGAAACTCCACATTGTCGTAAGCACAGAATAGACCTTCATCGCCATCGTTGATTATAAGGAGTTCGGTGGCTACATCGCCAAAGAGTTGCAACATTTTTGCACCATCTACCAAATTGCCTCCATAGTGTGCATCATGCGACGACATACGCATTCTAATAAGTGATTTAGTCATAATTTACTTTCTTATTTTTTTTTAAAATTTCTAATATTAACCTTTTTAATAATTAAACCATAGCCCATTTTTTTAATAAAATCAGAATTAAAGTTATAAAATTAACTTTTTTATTGGTTCTAATGTGTTGATTTTATTTGTTTAAATAAAGATTATTATAAGTATTTCAAATACAATAATAGTTGAATACTTTATAATGTTTAATTGCTATTTCTCTTTTAAAACAATATAGTCTATCAAAATACCTTGGGTATGAACATCTTCGGGTTTTATAGAGCCAATCGGTACTATCTCCTCTACTTCGGCTATTACCACATCCGCAGCCATTGCCATCATTGGATTGAAATTGCGATGAGTGCCTTCATAATATAGGTTACCAGCTTCGTCGGCACGAGCAGCACCGATTAGTGCTACATTGCCACGGATAGGTTTTTCGAGAAGATAAGTTTTGCCGTCAACCTCTATCTTTGGCTTACCTTCCTCTATAAGTGTGCCAAGTCCGGTAGGAGTAAGTACACCACCAAGTCCCATACCTCCACTTCTGATGCGTTCTACTAATGTGCCTTGTGGCGAAAATTCCACTTCGAGCTCTCCACTTTCGTATTGAGCCTGTGATATTGGATTTGCTCCCAGATATGATGTTATCACTTTTTTTATTTGCTTTTTCTCGAATAGCAGTCCGTGACCTCTATCGGGGAAAGTGGTGTCATTGCAGACAATAGTTAAGTCTTTAATATTACTTTGAGCAAGAGAGCGGAATATGCTGAGTGCAGAGCCTGTTGAGAGGAATCCGCCTGCTAAAATAGTCATTCCATTGCTAATTTTTTCTAATGCTTGTGAAGGAGTGATTATAGGTTTCATATAGATTTTGTTTATTTACTTTATTTTTTGATTAAAACAGATTGCAAATTTACATTTATTTTCTTGAATGCCCAAATTTTAGTTATTTCGAAATCAGTTGCTGTTCGTAAATACTTGAAATAGTTTTTATTGTGAAATTGTATTTTTGAAAAACAAAGGGTTTTGCAGTGAATGAAAAGATATTTTTATGATGAAGTAAAAAAATGTTTCATCCTTAACTAATACTCAAGATAAACAATTTACACAGAGGTAAATCAATATTTACTCTTGAAAATCAAAATGATTGAAATTTTTATAAACTATATCTTTATAAAAAAGAATTTTAAATTAAGAATAATTATTCAACATTATAATCTTAGCAATATTAAATAATTATATAAATATATGTTAGTAGATGTAAAATGATCGGTGTATGAAACAAGGGAAAAGATAAATATCTTCTCCCTTGTTTTGTTAAATATCATTATTTGTTGTTGTATTATTTCTTTATTATACGATGATAATATACACCTATTGCGGTAGTTACTTTAACATTATAAATACCGGAAGGCAAACTCTGAAGATTTATTTGTTTGCTACCAATTACATTAATAACTTCTACACCATACATATTATATATACTGATATTATTAACTTCGTCTTCTGATTGCACATACAATACATCATCTACAGGATTCGGATATAATGCAGTATATACCTTTTCTATACTATTTATACCTGTTGTAGATTGACATACATATTTACCTTTGGTTTCAATGGATTTAATAATATCATAATACTCTACATTCCATTTTTTCTTAGTAGCGTTAGATGCATTAGTAGCTAAAACTATATCTTTTCCATCATTAGATTCTTCATTTAACAAAGGATATATAACTCCAGCATCTTTATTAGATCTATTAGGCAACTGACAATAAATCTTATCCAATGCTTCTGTTGTAAAATTATTGTTATAACACATTATTTCTTTAAGATTAATATTTTTACTTACATCTAATGAGCGTATTTTGTTATCTGAACATTTTAAGTTTATTAATCCTGTATTGCCCGATATATTTAAAGATTCCAAAGAATTATTTTCACATCTTAGTTCTTCGAGTTTTTCGCTTTTGCTAACATCTATTGATGTAATTTTGTTTTTATAGCAATCCACAAATACTAATTCTACATTATTGCTTAAATCTAATGTTGTTAATGAATTATTATAGCAAATCAATTTTTTTAGCTTGGTATTTTTACTTAAATCTAAGGATGCAATATTATTTTGAGCACAGTTTATTTGTATCAACTCAGTATTATTGCTTAAATCTAAAGATGCGATATTATTACTATAACAATAGAATTCAGTTAATTGTGGATTATGACTTATATCAATATTGGTAACATTTTTTGTGTTGTCAGTACAACTAATACCTGATATATTCCCATATATAGAAATAGTATTTGCTTCTGTATGATAGACTTTGTTTCCTGTCCATTGAGAATCTACAGTAATAATATCCTCTCTGTCTCCATTTTTTACTTTCAACTTAGTACCATCAGTATCTGCTATAAGGTTGATATTTATATCTTTACCCTTTTCGGTAGCAATTGTAATATAACGAGACATATTTACCTCTTGTGCCTTAATATGTACATTAATTGTTGTTACCCAAAAAGCAATTACTGCTACAAATAATACTTTTTTCATTTTTAAAAAAATTTTTTTGTGATTAAATTATTTATTGTTATACTTAAAATTACATACAAATGAAATAACCAAATTATTTTGTCTCAAATTTTTCAGATTTTATTTGCCGGTTGTTTATCTTTTAATTGCTCTATATGTATTGCTACCTTTTGCTCCAGCAACGATTACACTATAAACACCCGAAGGAAGATGAGCAATATTTATCTGATTACTACCATTGATATTAGCTACTTCTATACCATACATGTTATATACCTTTATACTATGTATTTTTTCATCTGCTTGAATATATAATATATTATCTACTGGGTTAGGATATATAACTGCCGATATATCTAATATATTATCTAAATTACTTGTAGGACACATATATTTCCCTTTAGTATCAGGAATATCACTATCCGTATCGAAATACTGTATGCTCCATTTTTTCTTTTTTGCATTATTTCCATTAGTAGCCATAACAATATCATAATTGCTTGAAGTACTTGAAAATATAGGTTGTAATATACCATTGTCTACATCTTCACCAACACGGTCTGAAAGCGAACAATATAAATCATCTAAAGTCTGTGTAGTAAATTTACAATCATAACAATACAAAAACTTTAATTCATTATTTTTACTTACATCTAATGAAGTAATGGATGTATTATTGCACGCAAACGACAGTAAATTAATATTATTTCTAATATCAATTGAATTAAGTGAAACATTATTAGAGCAATCGACAAAAGTTAATTCTGTATTTTTGCTCAAATCAATATTATTTAAAGAGTTGAGGGCAACATTAAGGATTTCTAAATTGGTATTTTTACTTAAATCTAACGAACTAATTTTATTTTTAGAGCAGTCTAAGTATGCCAACTTATTATTGTTACTTAAATCAATATTACTGATTTGATTCATAGAACAAAATAATGTTTCCAATTTTGTATTTGCTCTTACATTAATTGATGTAAGAGAATTTTCCGAACACATTAAATCAACTAACTCTAAATTATTACTAACATCTATAGCTGTTAACCCTGTTTCATTACTATTGCAATCTAAACCTATTATATCTCCATAAATCGTTATAATATTGCCTTCAGCTACATATGTTTGTAAACCAAGCCATTCATTATTATCTACATTAATAATATGCTCTTTACTCCCATTTACTATTTTCACAGGAGTCTGGTCTGCCAATGCTTTAAGATCAAATTGTATCTCTTTACCTTTATCTACACTAAGAACAATATAGCAAGACATATTCACATTCTGTGCAAATATATTGGGAGTTGCCATTATTAGTGCCAATATTGCAAAAGTTATTATTTTTTTCATTTTTTTTGTGATTAAATTATTTATTGTTATACTTAAAATTTCATACAAATGAAACAACCAAATTATTTTGTCTCAAATTTTTCAGATTCTATTTGTCGGTTGTTTATCTTTTAATTACTCTATATGTACTACTTCCTTTGATACCTATAACCTTAACACTATAAACACCCGAAGGGAGATGAGCAATATTTATCTGATTACTACCATTGATATTAGCTACTTCTATACCATACATATTATATACCTTTATACTATGTGTTTTTTCATCCGATTGAATATATAATATATCATCAACAGGATTAGGATATATAACTACTGCCGATACACTCTCTAAATTATCTAAATCGGTAGAAGTACATAAATTTGTTCCGGTAGTAGGTACCTCTTTATTGAAAATACCACGGTATAATACTTTCCATTTTCTAGATTTAGCATTATTGCTGTTTGTAGATTTTACTATTTCATGATTTTCTGAATCTGTGTTAAAAACCGGATATATTTTCCCTTCTTTATTACCATTACGATCAGGCAAAGCACAATATATATCGTCTATAGCTTCTTTAGAAAATTTATTATCATAACAAGATATTTGTTCAAGTTTTGTATTTTTACTTATATCAAGAGATGTAAGTTTGTTTTTAGAACAAGTTAATTGTTTTAATTCTGTATTTTTACTTATATCGAGAGACGTAAATTCATTTGTCTGACAATCCAATAGAGTTAATTTGGTATTATTAGTAACATCAAGTGATTTTAGTCCATTTCTATAACAAAATAACATTTCCAGCAATGTATTTTGTGTAACATCAAGCATACTTAAAGGCATGTCACTACAAGATAATAATGTCAATTTTGTATTTTTGCTTACATCTATTGATTTCATCTTATTGCCATTACATTGAAAAGCTATCAACTCTGTGTGCTTGGTTACATCAATAGTAGTTAAAGAGTTATCTGCACAATACAATCTTGTCAATTTAGTGTTTTTACTTACATCAATAGCAGTAATTTTTTCACTATTCTTATTACAGCTGAATCCTACTAAATCTCCATAAATAGTCATAGTTTCATTACCGGAAGTATATTTCTGAATGTCTGTCCATGACTCACCTACGTTAAGGTCTACTTGCTCTGTACCACTTACAATTCTTATAGGTGTATTTCCTGTTGCCCCCTGAAAACTAAGTTGTATTTGTTCATTTGGCTTTACGGTTAAAGTAATAAAGATATCCGTATTTACCTGCGCTTTTAATGCACCTATTGACATTAGTCCTACTATAAAGACCATTAAATTTTTTTTAATTACTTTCTTCATTTTTTTTGAGATTTAAATTGGTAAAAATAAAATACATTATAAATAATAATTGTTTTTTGTAGTGATTGAAGTTTTTAATTTTAAATTATAATATTATTAATCATTTTGTTATAATTTAGTATAATAAAAATAACTATAAGTTTATAAATACAAAAGATTAATAATCTTATTTAATTGCAAAGTTAATCAATAATTTATTTTATACAAAAAAAATATGATTTTTTTTAAATATATTGTTCCAACAATGTTACATTATTATTAATAAACAACTACAAACATTTGTTTGTTTGTGTTATCAAGTAATAATTAATCGCTTGATAAATTATTATCCTCAAAAAAATATTATAGGGCTGTTACCTATACAATTGAAATCAAAAGAGGAACTTGCTCTGCTAAATCGTACCTTTTCACTAAAAAGAATTACTCTGTTATTTTATATTAATGGAGTATATCCATAATTCCAAAATCCATATTAGGAATAAAATCGAATCGAAAATTAAAAATATTTTTGTTTGAGACAGACAACTTTTTCGCTTATTGCTACATCAATTAGGCTGTCTGCACAAATATCTCAATATACTTTTATAACTGTCATTACCACAAAGGTGAAAACCTCATAAAATAATGAGATTTTCACCTTCGTAAGATTTGAATAACTAAAGAACAACTAACAAAAAAACATTAAATCATTACAATGTAGCCATATCAATCACAAAGCGATACTTGACATCACCTTTTTCTAAACGTTCCATTGCTCTATTTACATCTTTAATATCAATAATTTCAGTTTCTGCAACTATATTGTGTTTATAACAAAAGTCAAGCATCTCCTGTGTCTCTGCAATACCTCCTATATTCGAACCGGAAAAGCTTTTTCGTCCGTGTACTATATTGAAAGCTCCTACTTTGAGAGGGTCGGCAGGAAGCCCCACCATTACCAACGAACCATCGACTTTGAGCATATTGATATACCTATTTACATCGTGATTGGCAGAAACGGTATCAAGTATCATATCTTGCTTTTTACAAGCTTTCATCTGCTCTCTGTCTGATGATAATACTACGGTATCTGCTCCGAGACGTTTGGCATCTTCTGTCTTAGAAGGCGATGAGGTAAAAACTGTTACATAGGCTCCCATTGCCTTGGCTATCTTGATAGCGAGATGTCCCAAACCTCCCATACCCAATATTCCTATATTCTTACCTTCTGTTGCTTGCCAATGCTTCAAAGGTGAATATACCGTGATACCTGCACAGAGCAGAGGAGCAGCCGAAGCCAGATCTTTAAAAGCAGGCATATTTAATACATATTTGTCTTCGCAAACATAACTTTTCGAGAAACCGCCATAGGTCATGCCACCGGATACTTTATCGGGACTGTTGAACGAAAATGTTATTCCCTCTTCACAAAACTGCTCTTCGCCTTGTTGGCAGTAATGGCAACACTGACAACTCTCAACAATACACCCCACAGCTACGATATCTCCTGTTTTAAATATGGTTACATCGCTACCCACTTTAGTAACACGTCCCACTATTTCATGCCCTGGTACTTCAGGATATACAGCTGTGCCCCAATCATTACGAATACTGTGTAAGTCAGAATGACATATTCCACAATACAGTACTTCAAACTCCACATCACAAGGACGTACTGCACGACGTTCTATAATCATCTCACGCATAGGTTCGGTAGAAGATATTGCCCCGTAAGCTTTTATATGTGTTTTTAGCATATCTATAAATTCATTTTATGATTTATTTCTTATATATAACCGATATTTATAGTAGGTTTGTAATCAGTTATTTGTTTTTTTCTAATACAGCCATGTTTACTATAAGTCCTGATGTATGACTGAGTTGTGGCACATTTACTCGCTTATGATTTACTCTAAATATAGGCATTACCGCAGCGACAGAATCGAGAGGATTCTGTTTTACCCATTCTATAGTCTCTTTTAAAGTATTTAAAACTACAGGTGCATTTTGTTTATTAGGCAATAAAACTGTATTCTCAAATACACCAAAATCTTTTTCTAAATCTTTATCTTCCATCAACTGCAACCAATATTCTTTGGCTTTTTCCTGTTCTATAAAACTTGCTTCAATTTTCTCAATCTTACCTTCTGGGGGAGCGAAAAATACAAGATTAAAATCTTTATTGTGCTTATTTCTTCCTTTAATTATTACAATCTGGTGGTTGGGGGGTATCATACCTACTGATTTTATTGTAAAGTAATATTTTGATATCAAATCATCTATATCTTCTGCTATAAGTGTATGAAACCATTTGTATGTATCTCTGAAAACTATTGAACGAACAAACAAAACAGTTTTACCTTTATCAATATTTATCTCAATAGCAGTTTCGCCTTTTAAGAAACCTATACGTATAAAATCTTTTTTTAGATCAGCCTCTTTAACCATATATTCTTTTAATTTTTCGTACTCTCCAATTGTTTTCGGCTGTAATTTTTTAGATGTACCTTGTTCATATTTCCCGACTAAAGCCGAACTAAATGAATACTTATCATTTTGTTTTGTCAACTCTTCAAAAATAAGATTAAACAAACCAATACCATCTTTATCATCATTAGGAGTAAGTTTAAAAGAAAAATTGTAACCTTCTACAACTTCACATTCAAGATTTAATTGTAGCTGAAACATGTTTACTTTATAATCAGCATCTATTCTCATTCCATTATCTTCTATCTCTTTTTTTATAAGAGATTTATTTAGTTCTGTATTGTTCAATACAGAATTTTTATCTTCAAATATTGAAATTATTTTTTGAAGATCCAATTTGGTTAAAGAAATTTTTTGCTCTGTATTACAAGCATAAAATAAAGTAATAATAATAATAAATAAAATTAATGGTTTTTTCATTGTCGTAAATTAATTTAATAAATAATAAAAATAATTAACAAAGGTAGCATAAAAAATCAATTATACAAAAACTCTTTTTTAAAATTAATTAAAAATAATTTTTGTCGGCAACGAGTAAAAGCTGTATAAAGCCATTGTAAAAACTCTTTATTGAGCATTTCGTCAGTTAGATAGCCACAGTCTATATATACATGTTGCCATTGTCCTCCTTGTGCTTTGTGACATGTGATAGCATAAGCGAATTTTATATTTATGGCATTTAAATATTCATTTTTTCGCATCTCTTGGTATCTCATACGTTTATTACCTATATGAGCATAATCTTTTTCAACCTCTTCAAAAAGTTTTTTATTAAGACTATCGTTATCTTTGGGTGTAGAAATACTAATACTATCAAGTAGCAGAAGGCAATCTATCTCCATATCATAATCAAGCAGTTGCATAGTAACATCAGCAAATCGCAAACCATACATCTCTCTGTATTTTTTTATTCTAACTATTTGTGCTACATCACCGTTGGCAATAAAGTTGAGATTGTCGTACTTTTCCGTCCAAAAATAGTTATTCTTTACCACCATTACCAAATCGTTGTTGGATAGCTCTGATTCGCGTTGAAGCACCTGATTACGAATGCCTTGGTTAAATTGATTGGCTCGCTTGTTTGACCTCGTGATAACAATGCTGTTTTCGTATCCTACTTTTCGATATGATGAGTAGATGGAATCGATAAGTTCTGCTCCTGTTATATATTCTACATCCGGGTAGTCAGTCGAAATTTGAGGGTTTTTATAAACAGGGCTGTCGAGTAGATGGCGTATATGGGTGGCATTTGTTAAGATACCACTTTCGGCAGACTGTCGAGCTACTTCTGTAAGAGTATATTCGGTAATTTCGAGTGACATACGACTGAGAGTGTTTTTGTCCAAGGCAGGCGAAAAATTTTGGCCTACAGGTAGTAGCTGAGCTGTGTCACCAAGCAGTATCATACGGCAATTATTGCCACTATAGACGTACTCTATGAGGTCGTCGAGCAACCTGCCTGAACCAAATATGTTGCTATCTCCTACGTTATTGCCTATCATCGATGCTTCATCGACTATAAAAAGCGTATCTTTCGACTTGTTGAAATCGAGCAGAAACCTAAACTCCGCCACTGACTTTTGTCTATAGATCCTTTTGTGTATAGAGGTTGCCTCCTTGCCTGAATAGTGAGCAAATACCTTGGCAGCTCTGCCTGTGGGTGCGAGTAGCACGGTGCTTTGCTGTAATTCACTCATTGCCTTTACCAAAGCGCTGACCACCGATGTTTTACCTGTGCCTGCATAACCCTTTAGCAAAAAGCAGTGCATTGGTGTATGGCTGGTGCAGAAAATAGCCAATTGTTCGATACATGCTTTCTGTTCGGTATTGGGGACAAATGAAAGGTGTTCTAATATTTTGGTTTGAAGGTATTTGTACAACACTGTCCGGAAAATTTAGCAAATGTAATATTATGGGGTTATGTTTGGGTGTTTCTCTAATTTTTGAGCAAAATTAAGCATAAATTTTCATTTCTGCAATTATAAGTATACACATTGAATTTACCTGCTTATTTAATTTTGACAATAAGTTTCGAAAAAATAGCTTCGAATTACTCATTAGGAAATAATTGCACCGATATATAGCAGTTGATTATTAAAAACAAATAAAAGTCTACAATCTTTACATCGATAACCGAAATAATACCCGCCTGCACGAGAATAGTACAAGCTAATAAAAATTTTTTGAACCTTTCGATAAGTATAAGCAAAACTCAGCATTCAAAACTATTTATTATCTTTGCAAGATTTTTAATGAATACAAAAAAACATACACAATAATGCTAAGAACTCATACAAACGGTGAATTACGTATTTCGGACAAAGGTAAAAAGGTTACTCTTACAGGTTGGGTACAGAAAAATAGAAAAATGGGAGGAATGACCTTTGTTGATTTACGCGACAGATATGGTATAACACAATTGGTGTTTAATCAGGAAATAAATGCCGACCTGTGCGAAAAGGCAAACCATCTGGGTAGAGAATACGTATTACAAATAGAAGGTGAAGTCTCTGAGCGAAGCAACAAAAATCCTAATATTCCTACCGGAGAAATAGAGATTATAGTATCCGCTGTTAATATACTCAATGAATCGGCTGTGCCGCCTTTTACCATAGAAGATGATACCGATGGTGGTGATGATATTCGCATGCAGTATCGTTACCTTGATTTAAGACGAAATAGTGTAAGGGCTAATCTCGAATTGCGTCATAAAATGGCGTTTGAGACACGTCGTTATCTCGATTCTCTTGGTTTTCTGGAAGTTGAGACACCTGTATTAATCAAATCCACACCTGAGGGAGCAAGAGATTTTGTTGTACCCTCGCGTATGAATCAGGGGCAGTTTTATGCTCTTCCCCAAAGCCCGCAAACATTTAAACAATTGCTGATGGTATCGGGATTTGACAGATACTTTCAAATAGTAAAATGTTTTAGAGATGAGGATTTGCGTGCCGACCGTCAGCCCGAATTTACTCAGATAGACTGTGAAATGGCGTTTGTGGAGCAGGAAGATATTTTACAAACTTTCGAGGGGTTGACAAAACATCTTTTTAAAACTGTAAAAAACATTGACCTGCAGCCGTTTCCACGTATGTCTTTTGATGATGCAATGAAGTATTATGGCTCCGATAAGCCTGATACGCGGTTCGATATGCGTTTTGTAGAGTTGATGGATACGCTCAAAGGCTATGGCTTTGCGGTGTTCGACGAGGCAGAATATATTGGTGGTATCTGTGTCAAAGGTGCCGCATCTTACACGCGCAAGCAGATAGATGCTCTTACTGACTACGTGAAACGTCCGCAGATTGGGGCAAAAGGGCTTGTTTATGCACGTATAGAATCGGATGGTAATGTTAAATCAAGTGTAGATAAGTTTTACAGTCAAGATGTGCTTCAAAAGCTAAAAGATAAGTGTGGAGCCGAAGCAGGCGATTTGATATTGATAATAAGCGGAGACAATACCGTTAAGGCTCAAAAACAGCTTTGTGAGTTGCGTCTGGAGATGGGCAATCAACTTGGTTTGAGAGACAAAAACATGTATTCCTGTCTTTGGGTAGTTGATTTTCCTTTATTGGAATGGGACGATGATACCCAACGTTATTATGCTATGCACCACCCGTTTACCTCGCCTAAGCCCGAAGATATTTCTTTGCTGCAAACCGACCCGTCAAAGGTACGTGCCAATGCTTATGATATGGTTATCAATGGTGTGGAGGTAGGTGGTGGCTCTATAAGAATACATGATAGTGGTTTGCAGAAACAGATGTTTCAAATACTTGGTTTTAGCGATGAGCAGGCAGAGCGTCAGTTTGGATTCCTGATGAATGCTTTCAAATATGGAGCTCCTCCTCATGGTGGTATAGCTTACGGACTCGACAGATTTGTATCGCTTTTTGCCGGACTCGACAGTATAAGAGATTGTATAGCTTTCCCCAAAAATAATCAGGGGCGTGATGTGATGATAGACGCTCCGAGTATTATAGACAATACCCAACTTGACGAATTGGCTTTGAGTGTGGTTAAGGAGTAGGAGATAAGTAAAAAAATAATATATGGATATTTGTTAATTTATAAGTAAATATATACAACCTCACTAAAATATCAAATACTAATACGTATTGCAAAAATGAGAGATAAGATGATCGAACAACTTATCGGACTTCAAGAGGAGATTTATAATTACGAAATCAGAGATTTCGATACGGGAGAAGCCAAAGAGTATTTTATTGACTATTCCCCTAAAATAGAATTTTCAAAAACAGGAGAATTTTATAGCTTGTCATTTTATGGAGACGGATATGATGATGACCCAAATATAAAAGCAATTGACTTCGATTATCAAACAAATTTTGCTTTTTGTCGTTTTTTGGATTTTCTCTCGGAACAACAAAATGCGGATAAAATTATATCATTACATTTTGGAGGTTCGGATGTCGGTGCAAATGGTACTAAAAGTTGGATGTTTAATAGATTAGTAAACGCCGATGTTACTTTTCCTAACCTTAAAACCTTTTCTATACGGCTTACCGATTTGGGAGATCATAATCAAAGTATAATCGACTGTGATTTTTCTATGGAAGAGAGCGGAATGGTAGCTAAACTTGTTTTAAAAATGCCGAATTTGGAAAACTTGATTATCCCTTCTGCCCCCGACAAATCATTTTTTGAGATAGGAAAACATCCTTTGTCTTCCTTAAAAGTGCAAGCAGGTTATGACCACCAAAATTTTATAGAAAACTTATCCGAAAGTGATAATTTTTATCAATTGTCTGTATTAGATTACACAGAAGTTATTGATATTTTTGATAAAAAAGAAGAGGAATACACC
The DNA here is from genome assembly GCA_000768855.1 of Porphyromonadaceae bacterium COT-184 OH4590. GTDB lineage: Bacteria > Bacteroidota > Bacteroidia > Bacteroidales > Paludibacteraceae > F0058. The sequence goes on from JRAN01000001.1 coordinate 64,745, forward strand.
TCATTTGAAAATTTCAAGAAATTATTTCGGTCAAAAGCATTTTCCAATGTTGGTCTTTTCAAATTAAGAGGTTCAATACTTACCGAAGATCAACTTTTTGAATTACAAAAATTGAACAATGTGCAATTTTTAAATATTGTTGCAAAGGGTGGGCGATATGTAAGCCATTTAATGCAAGATAAAAGTAATAAATAACAGAAAAACTACACAAACAAGTTCGTGGTCGCTTAGTCGCTCTGCCCGTATCGACTTCAGCCCTCTGCCTGTATCGACTTTAACGCTCTGCCCGTATCGACTTCAGCCCTCTGCCTGTATCGACTTTAACGCTCTGCTCGTATCGACTTTAGCCCTCTGCTCGTATCGACTTCAGCCCTCTGCCTGTATCGACTTCAACGCTCTGCCTGTATCGACTTCAGCCCTCTGCTCGTATCGACTTTAGCCCTCTGCCCGTATCGGCTTCAACGCTCTGCCCGTATCGACTTCAACGCTCTGCCCGTATCGACTTCAGCCCTCTGCCCATATCGACTTCAACGCTCTGCCTGTATCGACTTCAGCCCTCTGCCCGTATCGGCTTCAACGCTCTGCTCGTATCGACTTCAACGCTCTGCCCGTATCGACTTCAGCCCTCTGCCCGTATCGACTTCAACGCTCTGCCCGTATCGACTTCAACGCTCTGCTTGTATGGGCAAGCAGGTAATAAAAAAGAGACAGATAGCCATGCTACTATAAGCGCTACCTGTCTCAATAGTTTTTTTAAGTATCAGGTTGGGAAATTTTTATTTTTCGCCTATTACCTTTACTTTTACCGATTTTGCAGCATCTAACATTGCCTGTTTTGGGAAAAACTTGATAGTTGGGGTTTTGAGGCTTTTGGATGTTACCGCTTTTGCAGATGACTCCATCGACGATGTTACCTCTACCTTGAGACTTCCCAAGTCGCCCAAATCTACCGAAGCACCGTTTGCCAAAGCACTGTTTACTATCTCGGCAAATGTTGCCAAAGCGTTTCTTACATCACCCCTTGTCAGAGAGGTAGCTCTTACTATCTCGTCTTCGACCTGTTTGGCGGTGATTTTTGGCTGCGATTTTGGTGCGGCATAATAAACGGTCTCTCCTTTTTTAGGACCGATAGGCATTACTCTTGACTTTACTTCAAATTCTATCATACTTCTAAATTATTAGGTTTATTAATAAAATTATAAAAAAATAACAGGTCAAAATTAGTTATTATATTTCCAAATACCAAACCAAAACAGATTTTTTTACTGTTTCTTTACAAAATACTTGTTTAAATACTATGTTCAAACCGACAGATATTGTCCGTTAAATCCGAAAAGCGACTCTTTTGACAATAGCTAATGCAGGGGCGTCGGGAATGTTGCGACATTTAATTGGGACGGATTAGCCCCAACCTAAAAGTAAAGAAAACGAGATTGTCGCTTTCGTACGCTTGATAATTGATAATAATCAAAAACATCTTAAAAATATTTCTATCCAGTAATCGGGGTTTATAAAAAGATTTCGCTTTGTAAGGCAAAAAGATGTAATTTTGCAAACTGTTTAATGGTAGCATACGACTACCTTCATAATTCAAATTATTATTATTAAAAAATAAAAAACCAACAGCTTTATGATGAACCGTAAACCAAGAGTACGATTTGCTCCCTCTCCAACAGGGGCGTTGCATATAGGAGGTGTTCGCACAGCCCTCTACAACTACCTTTTCGCAAAAGGCAACGGCGGCGATATGATTTTGAGAATAGAAGACACCGATACAAACCGTTATGTTGAGGGTGCTGAGCAGTATATCATCGACAGTCTGGAGTGGCTTGGCATAAAGTTTGACGAGGGCGTTGCCGTCGGCGGGGCTCACGCTCCGTATCGTCAAAGTGAGCGTAAAGATATTTATAAAAAATATGTAGAACAACTTTTGGTTCAAGGCAAGGCGTATTATGCTTTCGATACTCCCGAAGAGTTGGAGTCAAGCCGAAACCAAATACAGAATTTTCAGTATGACGCTTCTACACGCATGTCTATGAGCAATTCACTTGCATTGCCCGAAGATGAGGTAAAAAAACGTATAGAACGTGGTGAAAAATATGTGGTTCGTATCAAGATAGAGCCAAACGAAGATATTGTAGTAAACGATTTGATACGTGGTGAGGTAAAGATAAATTCTTCGATATTAGACGATAAGGTACTTTGGAAATCGGCAGACGGACTGCCTACATACCATTTGGCAAACATTGTGGACGACCATTTGATGGAGATTACCCATGTGATAAGGGGTGAAGAGTGGTTGCCATCGGCACCGCTTCATGTGATGCTCTACCGCTATTTCGGTTGGACGGATACAATGCCTGAGTTTGCTCACCTGCCGTTACTGCTTAAGCCTGACGGTAAGGGCAAACTAAGCAAGCGCGATGGCGACAGACTTGGTTTTCCTGTCTTTCCTCTCGATTGGATAGATAAGGATACAGGCGAAAAAAGTGACGGATACTGTCAGGCAGGTTATTTCCCGGAGGCTGTTATCAACTTTCTGGCTCTATTGGGTTGGAATCCGGGTACTGAGCAAGAGATTTTTTCGATGGACGAACTCATCAAAACCTTCTCGTTGGAACGTTGTTCAAAGTCGGGAGCAAGGTTCGATTACGAAAAAGGCAAGTGGTTTAACCATAAGTATTTGCAATCAAAATCGAATGAAGAGTTGGCTCAATATCTATTACCATTTTTCCCTGACGGCTTTTTTGCTCAAAGTGATAGGTACCGCAAGTTGTTATCGGCTATCGAGTCGGTCAAAGAGCGTGCCACATTCCCAAAAGAACTTTACGAGCTGGTAGAGTTTTTCTTTGTTGCTCCCACAACCTTTGACGATAGCGATATAAAGAAGCGATGGAAAGAGGATACAGCTGCTATTATGGAGGGCTTGGCAGAGTTGCTCGAAGTACTGCCCTCATTAGACGACGAATACGCTACAGAGGAGAGTGTCAAAGGGTGGTGTGAAGCTATGGGCTACTCTTTGGGAGCGGTAATGAATCCGTTTCGTCTGGTGTTGGTAGGTCGTATGAAAGGACCGCATATATTTACAATTACCCGAATATTGGGCAAAGATGAGAGCATAAAACGTATAAGATATGGACTGAATACAATAAAATAAAAATAGTTTCCGATAGTACATTTGTCGAATGAAAAATCTTAATTATAACGGATGCAGTATCGAGATTGAACCCAATAGCAATACTATAAAGTGCTAAGATTAAACAAATGCACTCTAATGACTATGTATAATAGAAATTACAAAGTTGTGAAAGTGATTATTCGGCGAATAATAAAATAATATGTCGTTTTTCTTTGACAAATAATTTTGTGTATTTCGACTCTTAAAATCAAAGTAATATTAATCGTCAATTAAAAACCTATGAACAACACCATAATATAATTAATTATGTAAAATAAATAAACAGTTTGGGTATATAATTGATTAAAAAAATGTATATTTGCAATTCGTTTTTTTGTACATAATAATATGGCAAAACAGGCGATTTATTATATTGATTAATAAATAAATAAACGAAAAATAAATTAATTTTAAAAAGATGCAAAACAAAGGATTTATTAGACTTTTTAGTATTCTACTAACCATCATTTGCTTGTATTGCTTGTCGTTTAGTGTGGTAACTAACTACTACAGTCGTCAGGCCAAAACATTTGCTAATGGAGATAACGAGCAGTATTACAAATATTTGGACTCTATTGCCGGCAAAAAAGTTTGGTTGGGATACACACTAAAAGAGTGTAGAGAAAGAGAGATTAATCTCGGTCTTGACCTTAAAGGAGGTATGGATGTAACTCTCGAAATATCGATACCGGATATCTTGATTTACCTATCCGACCACAACAACTCTGCAATATTCAAACAGGCTTTGGACAATGCAAAAAAACGCAATACTGCAGATTTTTTGACTGCTTTCAAACATGAGTTTGAGCGTATCGACCCTAACGCAAGACTTTCAACTATCTTTTCTACACTGGCTTTGAAAGACAAGATACAGTTGGGTTTTAATAATGCTCAGGTTATTGATGTATTGAGAGGTGAAGTGAAATCTGCTATCGACAACTCTTTTAACGTATTGAGTTCGCGTATAGACCGCTTTGGTGTGATACAGCCTAATATTCAACGTCTTGGTGGTGAAGAGGGGAGAATCCTTGTAGAGCTTCCCGGAGTAAAAGAACCCGAACGTGTGCGTAAACTACTTCAAGGGTCGGCTAACCTCGAATTTTGGGAAACTTATACTGCCTCAGAACTTACAGGTGTAATACAGCAGGCAGATGCTACTATTAGAGAAATACAAGGTGGCAAGATAGATGCAGATTCTACATCTGTGGCTGCAACAGCACAAAACACAGCTAACACCAACGAAACAGTGCAGACAAATGATTCGACAGATAGCGATACTTTGTCGCAGGCATTGAAACAGACACTTGCTGCCGAAAAGTCTGCAGCTTCGGAGATTACAGACGAAAAAGCCTATCAGGAAGCACTTATAAACAATCCTTTGATAGCTGTTTTGGGCGGACTTCAAAGTGGCAACTCTCCTGTTGTCGGTATTGTAACCGCAAGAGATACGGCTCGTGTGATGTCATACTTCAGAATGCCACAGGTGTCGAGACTTTTGCCTCGCGATCTCAAACTTTCGTGGACAGTAAAACCTGCTTTTGAAGCTAAGGAGACAACTGACAATAACGACCGTTATGCTCTTATAGCACTCAAGATAACATCTCGCAACGGACAGGCACCGCTTTCGGGTAGCGTTGTTACAGATGCAAGAGTCGATTTCGACCAGACAACCAATCAAACTTTGGTCTCTATGAAGATGAATTCCGAAGGAGCATCTGTATGGGGTCGCCTTACAAAAGCTAATGTAGGCAAAAGTATTGCTATATCTCTTGATAATTATATATACTCATATCCGACAGTTCAGACTGAGATTTCTGATGGGGTATCGCGTATTTCTGGACGTTTCACCCCAGAGGAGGCAAAAGACTTGGCAAACGTGCTAAACTCAGGTAAGATGCCTGCACCGGCACACATCATTCAAGAAGATGTAGTAGGTCCGTCACTTGGACAAGCTGCTATCAGAAACGGCCTGATGTCTTTTATAGCAGCATTGATTATTATATTTATCTATATGATAGTTTATTATGGTCTTGTACCCGGCCTTATTGCCGATGTGGTACTTGTCGCCAACTCATTTTTTTTGCTTGGTATTCTTGCCTCGTTCAACGCCGTATTGACCCTTCCCGGTATTGCCGGTATTGTGCTTACACTTGGTATGGCTGTCGATGCCAATGTGCTTATATATGAACGATGTCGCGAAGAACTTGCATCCGGCAAAAACCTAAAAAAAGCTATTGAAGAGGGTTTTAGAAATGCTCTTTCGGCTATCCTCGATGGTCAGATTACGACATTGCTAATCGGTATAATTCTATTCATATTCGGTACGGGGTCGGTAAAAGGTTTTGCCACTACGCTCGTAATAGGTATCTTCACTTCGCTGTTTACTGCTATATTCTTCTCTCGTATGTTGTTCGAATTCTTATTGTCTAGCAAAAAAGAGTGGAAGATTACTTTTACTACCAATCTTACCAAAAACTGGTTTAAAGGCTTCCATTTCGATTTTATAGGTAAAAGAAAGATGGGCTATATCATTTCGACTGTATTGGGTTTAGTTATAATAGTTTCATTACTGGTAAACGGACTAAAACCGGGTATCGACTTTTCGGGAGGAAACTCTTATGTTGTTCGTTTTGAGCAACCTGTCAATGCAGATGAAATCCGTGAAAAACTTTCGGGCATATTCGAAGGTCATTCTCTCTATGTTATCACAATGGGTGAAGCCAACCAGATAAGAATATCTACCAATTTTGTGGATGAAAAAGGTGCCGATAACCAAGAGGGAGTAATCGAGACAATGTTATACAACGGACTTAAGGAGTATCTGAACCCTGTGGTAACCCAAGATATGTTTGTTCATCGTTATGTAAACCGTAGTGGTACTTACCAGCTTGCAAACTTGGAAGAGGGCTCAAACTTCGGTATCCAACAGTCGCAAAACGTAGGACCAACCATTGCCTCTGATATGATAAAACGTGCTATATGGGCTATTTTCTTGTCGCTAATAGTGATATTTATATATATATTGATAAGGTTCAAAAACTATGCTTATTCGGTTGGTTCGGTAGCATCACTATTCCACGATGCTTTCTTTATGGTTGGTATTTATACGATTTTCTATAAGATAATGCCATTCTCGCTCGATGTTGACCAATCGTTTATTGCTGCGATATTGACTATCATTGGTTACTCTATCAACGATACGGTGGTTATTTTCGACCGTGTTCGTGAAAACCTTACTCTATTCCCAAAACGTAATATGAGGGAGCAGATGAATAATGCTCTTAATGTTACTTTGAGCCGTACATTTTCTACTTCATTTACCGTAATACTTGTACTTCTAACAATGTTTATCTTTGGTGGTGAGGTTATACGAGGATTTATGTTTGCCTTACTTATGGGTAGCCTGTCGGGTGTATATTCAACACTCTTTATAGCTGCTCCATTGGCTTATGACATTCAAAGAAAACAAAGGGCAAAAGAGGATAAAAAATAATTTTCGTAAAATGATAAGAATAAAATCCTTGCTTGTGATTGGATTGCAGTCTCAGGCAGGGATTTTTGTAAAACTTATTATATGAAAGAAAACGATATAGAATATAATTTGAAACGAGGTGACTTAGAGATAATGGCGCCTGTCGGTTCGTGGGAGAGCCTTATGGCTGCGCTAAAAGCAGGTGCCGACTCTGTATATTTCGGTATTGAGGGGCTTAATATGCGTAATCAGTCGGCAAATAACTTCTCTATAAGTGATTTGAATAAAGTAGCTCAACTCTGCAAAGAGAGTAATGTAAAGTCGTATCTTACACTAAACACAATTATTTATGATAATGATTTGGAGTTGATGAGGAGTATTATAGATGCGGTAAAGAAGGCAGGTATTACTGCGATAATAGCCTCTGACGTGGCAGCAATGACCTATGCGGTATCACAAGATGTAGAAGTTCATTTATCGACACAGCTGAATATTACCAATGTAGAGGCATTGAAGTTTTATGCTCGGTTTGCCGATGTGGTAGTGCTTGCTCGCGAGCTTGAGTTGGAACAGGTATATGATATTTACAATGCTATTGAAGAACAACAGATAAAAGGACGTAAAGGTAATTTGGTAAGAATAGAGATGTTTTGCCACGGAGCATTATGTATGGCGGTTTCGGGTAAATGTTATCTCAGCCTGCACGAAAAAAACCGTTCTGCCAATCGTGGCAGTTGCAATCAGATATGTCGTCGTAGTTATACGGTAAAAGATACTTCATCGGATATTGAACTCGAAATAGACAATCAATATATAATGTCCCCAAAAGATTTGAAAACTATTCATTTTCTCAACAAGATGATAGATGCAGGTGTGCGTGTATTCAAAATCGAAGGGCGTGCCCGTGGTGCTGAGTATGTCCGCAATGTAGTAGAGTGTTACAATGAGGCTATAGAGGCGTATCTTGATGGTACATTTACTGAACAGAGAATAGAAGAGTGGAATACACGCCTTGCTCGTGTATTCAACCGCGGCTTTTGGGATGGCTATTACCTCGGACAGAGGCTTGGCGAGTGGACAAGCTCATACGGCTCGTCGGCAACACGTGTCAAAACCTATATAGGCAAATGCACTAACTTTTTTGGTAAGATAAACGTTGCTGAATTTGTGCTCGAAAGTGGTGAACTCAAAGTGGGCGATGAAATACTTGTAATAGGTAATACCACTGGTGCTTACGAGAGTGTCGTTGAGGAAATCAGAGTTGATTTAAAACCGGTAGATGTTGTAGGGAAAGGCATACCTTTTTCGATAAAGACTGCTGAGGTACTTCACCGCAATGATAAACTATACAAAATGGAACTTCAAGAGCAACGCAGAGAACGAGGTTTTATGAATCAAAAATAAATCATTATGCAATTGTCCAAGATATATAATGAAGATTGCCTTATTACAATGGCAAATATGGAAGATGAGTTTGTAGATTTCGTGATTACATCACCTCCTTATGACGATATTCGCAATTATAATGGATATAATTTTGAATTTGAAAAAATTACTCGTCAGTTGTTTCGTGTTATAAAAAAGGGAGGTGTGATGGTATGGGTTGTGGCTGATGCCACTGTTGATGGGAGTGAGACAGGTACTTCATTTAGACAGGCATTGTTTTTTAAGGAGATAGGCTTTCGTCTGCACGATACTATGATTTATTACAAAAACAACCCTATGCCACAGACAGGTAATAGATACCATCAACATTTTGAATATATGTTTGTTTTGTCCAAAGGAAGTCCCAAAACATTTAATCCAATAACCGAGCCGACAAAGTATCATGGACTTGCTAATATGAAAAATAGGGGACAAAATGGTTCATTGGATTATGAAAAAGTGGAAAGAACGAAAGAGAAAAAAATCGGTAATGTCTTTTGTTACTCTGTCGGAGGAGGTATCTCTACTAAGGATAAGATTGCTTATGGGCATCCTGCTATTTTCCCGGAAAAACTTGTTATAGATCAGATAAATACTTGGACTAATGAAGAAGATTTGGTTTATGACCCATTTATGGGCAGTGGTACAACGGCTAAGATAGCTCATATTTTGAACAGAAAATGGATTGGCTCCGAAATATCCGAACAATACATCGAGATTGCCAATAAAAGATTGGATATATATACCGCCAATATGTTACAATTTAAAATTAATCCTGCCGAATTGTTTGATTTGTAATAAATAATATTTTTGAATTATGCGTTATTTTGAAATAGAGATGAAAGTGCGTGATTACGAATGTGACGCACAAGGAATAGTAAATAATGCCAATTATCTGCATTATTTTGAAGCTACAAGACATGAATTGTTGGAGAGTTGCGGGGTGCATTTTTCGACCCTCACCGACAACAAAATATATCCTGTGGTACGCAATATTAGTGTGGCATATAAGCATTCTCTTCGTGGCTCGGATAGGTTTTTGTCGCGTATAAGATTGGGCAAAGACGGCTTGAAATACTTTTTTTATCAAGATATTTATCGTTTGCCGGATATGAGGCTATGTGTTAGAGGTATCGTGGAGACTGTATGCATTATTGATGGCAAAGCTTCGCCACAAACTATTTTTGATGAAGCTCTAAAAGAATATTTTGAATAATATAAACTGTTAGATAGCTAATTGTAAAAGATGAAGCTTTTTCTGAAAAAGTTATGGCGCTACTTATGGAAAATAGTGTTATCTCTGATGGTGTTATCTGTCATATTAACAATAGCTTACCGCTGGATAAATCCACCAATAACACCATTAATGGTAAGCCGTACGGTTTTTGATGGATATGGTATTAATAAAGAGTGGATACCTATAGAGCAGATGCCACAGTCATTGCTCAACTGTGTGGTAGCATCAGAAGACAACTTTTTTCTTTCACATTACGGAATCGATTTCGGTGCTATCGAAAAAGCTATAGAGCATAATAAAAAGAGCGACAAAAAGCGTGGAGCAAGTACAATAAGCCAGCAAACTGCAAAAAACGTCTTTTTGTGGCAGAGCAGAACTTGGATAAGAAAAGGGTTTGAACTATATTTTACCTTTCTTATCGAAACTTTTTGGAGTAAAGAGCGAATAATGGAGGTCTATCTCAATGTTATAGAGATGGGTAAAGGTGTTTATGGTATTCAGGCGGCTGCCTCGCACTATTTTGGCAAATCGGCATCAAGACTCTCACCCTACCAGTCGGCTCTGATAGTGGCATCACTGCCCAATCCCATAAAGTACAATCCTTCAAAACCATCTGCCTACCTTAATAGTAGAGCCAATTCTGTATTGAATCTGTCATACAAAATGAGTAGCGTTAGGTTCGACGACAAATCGATGGAGAAAGCCAAAGAACGATATGAAAAGTATAAGCAGAGGCATAAGAGATAAAAAATATGTTTTTTTTTACAATCAAGGGCAACTTATTGTAAAAAAAACATTAATTTTGCACTTTTAAATAGTTAGTAATGAATAAATAAAAATAAGTTATTAATAATGTAAATTCTTTAAATGATATGAAAAAAATATTCTTACAAGTTGCATTTTTGTTTCTGTTATTGATTTACTCAACAGGAACAACAATGGCGCAGGTTACTCCATTTGTATCAATATGGGATAGCCGAAAAGAAAGTAATCGTACAGGTAATAGTAATACTACTATTGCTTTGAACTTTATAGGTACTAATTATACAATTGAGTGGCAAAATATAGATGATCCCTCTCAATCGGGTACATTGACAGTGGCTTCTAGTACAACTGCTAACCCTTATATATTGACTGTACCGGTTGCCGGTAGATATCGAATTAAGGCGTATCCTCTTACAGGGCTTTATTCAGGTAATATACTTTCCGGTCAACAAGCTACTCTTACTCATGACCCCAAAAAACTGATAACAGTAGAGTCGTGGGGTAATACACAATGGACAAGTTTAAATGCAGCATTCCAAGGTGCTGATAATATGGATGTAACAGCCACAGATATACCTGTTTTGACTAATGTAACTAGTCTCACTCATATGTTTAGCGGCTGTAAAAAATTAGTATATAACAATTCGATTAATAATTGGGATGTATCGAGAGTAACTAATATGATCGGAATGTTTAGAGACGCTGTTATTTTCAATCAGCCTCTTGGCAGTTGGGTTGTTTCCAATGTTAAAACTATGAGTGTTATGTTTCAGAGAGCCGAAAAATTTAATCATAACATAAATAGTTGGGATGTGTCGAATGTAGAAGATATGAGTAGTATGTTTTATGGAGCCAAAGCATTTAACAGTCCCTTGAATAATTGGAATACCTCTAATGTAACAAATATGGGAGGCATGTTTTTTTCGGCAATTGCTTTCAATAGCCCTATAAATAGTTGGAACACCTCTAATGTAACAAATATGGGTACGATGTTTAGAGGTGCTGTTATTTTCAATCAGCCTCTCGATAATTGGAACACATCAAATGTGGAAAATATGTCATCTATGTTTTGGGATGCCAAATCGTTCAATCAACCATTAAGTACATTCGTTACTTCTGAGGTTAAAAATATGGAGTCAATGTTTAGAGGTGCGACACTCTTTAATCAACCTATTGGTAATTGGAATACAGTTAATGTTACTAGTATGAGTAATATGTTTGCAAATGCCAAAGTATTTGACCAACCGATAGGAGGTTGGAATACAAGCAATGTTACTCTCATGGATGGTATGTTTAATGAGGCTAATAAGTTCAATCAGCCTCTCGATAATTGGAACACATCAAATGTGGAAAATATGTCATCTATGTTTAGATCCGCTACCTTATTCAATCAACCTATTGGTAGTTGGGATGTGTCGAAAGTAACAAATATGAATCAAACGTTTGCTTACACAAAGGCGTTTAATCAAGATATTAGCGGCTGGGATGTAAGCAAAGTTGAAAATATGCAGAGTATGTTTCTTAATGCAACAGCTTTCAATCAAGATATAAGCAGCTGGAATACCTCTAATGTTACAGATATGTTTCGTATGTTTGAGCGAGCAGTGGTATTTAATCAAGATATAAGCGGCTGGGATGTAAAGAAGGTTAAAGATATTCGCCAGATGTTTAATGGTGCAACAGCTTTCAATCAAAACTTAGGGCGTTGGACGCTGCAATCACTTACTACAGCAAATGTTATGTTTGCCAGTACTTCAATGAGTTGCGAAAATTACTCTAATACCCTTGCTGGTTGGGGAGCTAATCCTAATACCGCAAGTAATGTTACAATGACTGATGTAGGAGCACTTAAATACAATCGTTTGGGACTTGCCGGACGTAATGCCCTTATAGCTAAAGGATGGGCAATATCCGGTGATACATACGTAAGGGAGTGTACTCCGGGTGAAACGGATGGCGATTTTGTCTCTGTGTGGAATACGGAAAATCAAACCGTAAGACTCGGCTGGACTGCTCGAGATATTGCCATACCTGCTATTGGTACTAACTATACTATAGAATGGATACGTTTGGATCCGTATGATAAATCGGAAACAACCCAGAGAGGTATTGTGACAAATGCTACAAGTACGGTAGGAAATCCTTATATACTTTTAAATCTTCCGATAGCGGGAGAATATCGAATACGTTTGAGTGCGGGTATAGGTTCTTTAGAAGGTTTTTATATGGAAGATAATGTAAATGTTTATGATCATGAGAGGCTGACCAAAATAGAGCATTGGGGAGATACTAAATGGACAAGGTTAAATCATGCTTTTTATAGAGCAAAAGAAATGGATGTATCGGCTACTGATGTTCCCGATTTGAGCAGAGTAGATGATATTGCATATATGTTTGCCGAATGTAGGAAATTGGTGTATAGCAATGTTATTAGTAGTTGGAATGTGAGCAATATAAAGAATATGTCTCATATGTTCGATGGTGCGGTTTTGTTTAACCAAGATATAAATAGTTGGAATACGGAAAATGTAAATGATATGAGTAGTATGTTTGCAGGAGCCAAAGTTTTTAATCAGCCTCTGGATCAATGGAATGTGGCAAAAGTAGTGAATATGTACAGAATGTTCAATAAAGCTATTTCATTTAATCAATCTCTTGGTAGTTGGAATCTTAGATCATTGAGTGATGCTCGAGAAATGCTCGATAATGATCCTGATGAAGGGATAGATTGTTATAATTATTCTGCTACTCTTATAGGCTGGGCAGAGAATAGCAATACTCCAAATAATATAACTTTGGGAGCAAAAAATCGTTTTTTCAACCGTACGGCAAAAGCAGCACATGATAAATTAACTCTTACTAAGCATTGGACTATTATAGTGGATACATTTGATCCTAATTGCGGAGGAGCCAGCTATGTATGGATAGGTACGGTATCTGATGATTTTGGAACATCATTCAATTGGTTGGATGGTATAGCACCCAAACCTGATGGTAATGTAGAGTTTGCTACCGTAGATAATTATGGAAGCGAAGCAGTAAATAATATGAAAATAGACGGTCCCAATAGAAAAATAGGTAATCTAATGAATAATTCATCCAAAGCTACTGTTATTCCATCCGGAATATCTCTTACTGTTAGTGGGGAATTGACAGGCAGCGAAACTATGAATGAAGCTAATAAACTACTCATATTGTCTTCGAAAGATCAGCCGAATGGTACATTGATACTTGCTGGACAGCCCGCATCTACGCCTGTGTATGCTACTGTGGAGATGTATTCGAAAGCTAAAAAAGGTGTTTCTCAGACATGGGTGGATAATATCGAAGGCAGCCCTACTAAAGGACAATCTTTTAAATCAAGTTACCAATGGCAGTATATAGGTATCCCGGTAGAGTCTGTTGTTACAAACGATGCTTTCTATAAGGGATATATCCGTCGCTATGACGAAACGTACAATGGTGATAATACCAAGTTTTATCAAAAATGGCGTAAAGTAGGAACCTATGATGTATTGACCGCATTTACAGGTTACGAGATTACTCAAGAGACACCTACTACTTACTATTTCCAAGGTAAACTCAATATAGGCGACCATACCCTTACACTTACCCGAAAAGCTCCTCTGGTAACTACTGCTACAGGTAATGATGATAAAATTAAACATTGGGGATTGGGACAAAATATCTTTGGTAACTCATATACAGCCTCCATACAGATTGATAAAATAGAGTTTCCTGATGAGGTTGAGAAGACTGTATATTTATATAATACCGGTAGTTTTGTAGATTGGGCAAAGCATCCAAGCACTACAAGTGAAACTGATATACCGGGAGCATATTTGGCTATTCCTCAGAATGTATCACCGGCTATTTATCGTAATGGCATTCCATCTATGCAAGGTTTTATGTTGAAGTTTACCGATGACCAAACAATTTTTGGAGGAGCAGATGCTGTGGTTACATTGAAATATAACGATGGTGGAGTAGATCGAAACAAAAGACCTCAAAAGTCGCCTGTGGCAAGTGAATATGCAGAAGCTAACAACGACACTGTCGAAGCTAACAACGAAATAAGCTATATGAGAGTAGGTTTGCAAGGCGAAACATCGGCAGATGTAATGTGGATGATAGAGATGCCCAACACTACGGATGGCTTCGATAACGGATATGATGGATTCAAAATGATGTCAACCAACTCGTCAGCTACAATCTTTACCGACATTAATGACGGACATCTACAGGTAAGCACCTCCAACTCGGTATTAAACAAACCGTTCAGTTTTCGCTCTAATAGTGTAGGGGAGTATAAACTGACACTTGTCAAGTCTAATCTTGGGCATTATAGCGACCTGCATCTTGTAGATATGATGGCAAATAAATATGTCTCGTTAGATAGCGATTCTACTGTTTATACCTTTACCACAGACAATGTCGATAAGATAGAGAAACGCTTTATGATTGTTAATGAGTCGCCTACTACAGGTACTGACATTGCTAACAATCCGTATCTTGAGGCTTTGGACGCATATATGTCCGACAATAGCACATTGGTTGTTAATAATATGACCTCCTCAAATGGCACAGTTACTATACTCGATGTATCCGGACGCACCGTATTGTTGCGAGATATTCAGCAAGGATTCAGCCAAATACCTGTTAGCTTGACTTCGGGAGTTTATATGGTATCGTTACAGACAGCCAAAAATAGTAAGATGGTTAAGATCATAATCAAGTAATAGCTTTTGGTATCGGATAAAAGTGAGAGACAGCATAAATAAATTATGTTGTCTCTTTTTTTGTGTCCTATTCTTTGATAGAGATATTTTTTTGTCGTCGAAGTGGTTTATTATAAATATATTTTCAAACGTCTCAAAGCAATAGTTTAGTTTTCCTCTATATTAGGTAAAGATTGTTTACCACAAACCCTCAGCTAACGCCACTGTGCATTCCTTAACTTTTTATTGTCTACACAAAAAACAGTCAACTCTTCAACCTCTTTTTCTAACGCCGAATCCGCGATTGTTGTATCATATGAAAAAGGCGGCTCAACAAAAGGTAATCCGTGTTAAACCGCCTTTGTGGTGTACTTTGTCTCAATATCAATACGATATTTTACTCCTTTTTCCTCTTTTTATTGAAGAAGCGACGTTTAATCCATAAATAGTAGCCTGTAAGGGGTAAGGCCGCACCAAGCATAGCAGCAATAAAGTATATCACTCTCATTGCAAATCCTCCCCAATAGCCTGTGTGAATTGAATAGACCCAGCCACGTGTTTTCATATATTTAGATACATCGGCATAAGGCTTTGTTTTGGTGATATCGCCTGTGGTAGGGTTAAACTTGTATGTGTCTGAGGCACGACTATTGCCGGCATTGCTTATCTTAGCCCTTACTTCATTTTTGCTGATAGTAAATTGGGTATAACCTTTGCCCATTGCCTCTACATTCTCAACGGCTCTCTGCCAAGATACGTATCTTTGAGAGTCGATGCTATCGGTTTCGTTGTCGACATATATAGTTTTGTCTTTGCCTTTATCGTTGGGGCGTGCTTGTGTCTGTTTGTCTCCGGAAGCAAAAATACCATAAAAAACGGTGCGATACCAAGGAAAAGCCCAAGTAAGCCCTGTCAAAGCCATAAGTAGTAACAAAATAGCCACGTACACACCACCTACTACGTGGAGATCGTACCAAAAGCGTCGCCAGCCGTGTTTAATACTTATTTTTAGGCGGTTGCTCCAAGATTGTCCCTTGCGAGGAAACCATGTAATGATACCTGTTATCAATATCAATGCAAATATTAATGTGCTGATACCCACTATCTTTTTGCCCCAAAATATAGAGTCGTCCTTGGGACGTGGCTGTAGCAAAAAGCGATGTAAGCGATACATAGTATAGAAAAATTTACTCTCGGTCGGTTTGCCAAGCACCTTACCCGTATATTGGTTGACATACAAGGTTTTGGTATCTCCGCCAACATTCAAAACCACTTTGTAACTCTTTTTAGGGTTTCTGTATATCACCACTTGTGTAACCTCTGCCTTTTGGCTCTCTGTGGCAACTACCTTCGTGAGAATATCCGAAACCGGAATTGCTCCGTTAGGTGTCGGTGTTACTTTATATATTTGGGGATTTTGCCACTCGGTTATTTCGTTTTCGAAAATAAGCATTGCCCCCGTAAAACACACAATTGAAATAAATATACCAACTACGATTGATAATATTCGGTGTAACGATTTTGATATTTTTTTCATACTATAAAACTTATTTTTTGCGTAAAAAAATTGAAATGCAAATATACAAAAAAGGGCGACCTCTGTCATTATAACATTCGCCCTTTTTACAACAAAAACAAATCAAATTAATTCTCTTTTTTGATTATCTCCATACCCACTTTCATAGCCTCTTCATTGGCGGGCAATAGTTTGTGATGGCGTTCGGGCAATGATTTTTTGAGTGCCAACATAACATTTTCGGTCTTAACCATTGGGTCGGCTTTGAGCAAACCACCTACTACTATCATGTTGAAAGTCTTTTGAGCACCCATTTCGATAGCCTTGTCGGTAGCATCAATGCAATATACCGAAATATCTTTACGAGTAGGTTTGCGAGTCATACCGTTTGAGTCGTAGATAAGTATTCCTCCCGGTTTTACTCTCTCCTCGAATTTATCCATTGAAGGTTGGTTTAGAACGATAGCAATGTCATAGAATTTAAGTATAGGCGACGATATTTTTTTGTCACTTATCTGCACTGTTACATTTGCTGTACCACCACGTTGTTCGGGTCCGTAGGCTGGCATCCAGGTTACCTCTTTGCCTTCCAAAAGTCCCGAATAAGCCAATATTTTACCCATCGACAACACGCCTTGTCCGCCAAATCCTGCTATAATTATCTCTTTTTTCATATCTTTCTTTATGTTTTTTAATTTTAAAGATTAAATATTTTTAATATCTCCAAGAGGATATCTTGCAGTCATATTCTCTTGCATCCAAAGGTTTGCTTTGTGCGGAGACATACCCCAACCTGTGTTACAAGTAGACACAAACTCTACTACAGAAGTACCTTTCTTCAATTGGCAGTTTTCAAAGGCCTTGCGGATAGCTTTTTTAGCTTTCATCACAGCAGGCAATTTGTCAACACTCTGACGGGTAACATAGCAAGTACCATCGATAAGAGCGAGCATATCGCTTATTTTCAACGGATAACCGTTCATCTCGTGGTTACGACCCGACGGAGTGGTAACGGTCTTCATACCTTCGAGGGTAGTAGGAGCCATCTGACCACCTGTCATACCGTATATACCATTATTGATGAAGAAGATAGCGATATTGTCGCCACGGTTGCAAGCGTGAATAGTCTCAGCCGTACCGATAGCTGCCAAGTCACCGTCACCTTGATATGTAAATACATACTTTTCGGGTAATAGACGTTTGATAGCAGTAGCCACGGCAGGAGCGCGCCCGTGGGCTGCCTGCTGCCAATCTATATCGATATAGTTGTAGGCAAACACGGCGCAACCTACAGGAGCCACGCCGATAGTTTCATTTTGGATACCCATTTCGTCGATTACCTCGGCGATAAGTTTGTGAATCACACCATGACTGCAACCCGGGCAGTAGTGCATCACGTTTTTAGTCAATAATTTGGTCTTTTGATAAACCAAATTTTCGGGTTTAAGAATATCTTGTTTTGTCATATTATTATACTTTTATATATTTTATTTGTTATAAAAATATCGCAGACTAATTTATTTTGTTTTAATCTACTTATTATTAATAATTTATTTTATTTCAAATTAAAATTCTCTTTGAATTTTTCTATGATTTCCTCAGCCGAAGGAATGTTTCCACCCATACGACCGTGGAATGTAACAGGCACTTTACCGTTTACGGCGAGGCGTACGTCTTCTACCATCTGACCCGCAGATAGCTCTACACTCATAAAACCTTTTGCCTTTTGAGCAAGTTCGGCAATTCTCTTGGTTGGGAACGGCCATAGCGTAATAGGACGCAAAAGACCAACTTTAAAGCCCTGTTCTCTGAGAGCATCCATAGCATTACCGCAAAGACGTGCAGCAGAGCCGAAAGCAACAAAGACATAGTCAGCATCTTCGCAGTTTTGCTCTTCAAACAATACCTCCTTCTCTTCGATTATTCTGTATTTAGCCTGAAGACGATTATTGGTAGCCTCCATTACATCAGCTTCCAAAGCAAGTGATGTGATGATGTTACGCTCTCTGTCGTCGGTTTTACCCATTGTACCCCAAGGACACTGTTTGCGAACCTCATCGTTGGTACGACGTGGTTTGAAAGGAGGCAATACCACCTTTTCCATCATCTGACCTACGATACCGTCGGCAAGTATCATTGCCGGGTTGTTGTATCTGAAAGCAAGTTCAAAGCCAAGGTCAACAAAGTCTGCCATCTCCTGTACTGTCGAAGGGGCAAGCGTTATTAGACGATAGTCGCCGTGTCCACCTCCTTTTACTGTTTGGAAATAGTCTGCCTGCGACGGCTGTATAGTACCAAGCCCCGGACCTCCACGCATAACGTTTACCAAAAGACAAGGCAACTCAGCACCTGCTATATATGATACACCCTCTTGTTTTAGCGACATACCGGGCGACGACGACGACGTCATCACCTTTTTACCACAAGCAGCACCGCCATAGACCATATTGATAGCTGCTACCTCACTTTCGGCTTGCAACACAACCATACCTGTAGTATTCCATGGAGCCTCGTCCATAAGTGTCTCCATAACTTCCGATTGGGGAGTGATTGGGTATCCAAAATAACCGTCAGTTCCACAACGAATAGCAGCATGTGCTATCGCTTCATTTCCTTTCATTAATTTAATCTCTTCCATAATTTCTTCAATAATTACGTGTTAATTAATCATTAGTTTTTACTCTATAAACAGAAATAACAGCATCCGGGCACACCATTGCGCACGCTGTACAACCAATACAATCATCTTCCTTTACCATTGTCGAATAATGGTAACCTTTGGAATTTACTTTTGCGTTCAACTCCAATACACTTTGTGGACACGACTGAACGCACAGGTCACATCCTTTGCAACGCTCGGTATCAACTACCACGGTTCCTTTAATTTTCGCCATATTATAATTTAATTTTTAGTTATATTACTCCGTTTAAAACGATTTGCAAATGTAATAAATTTATGTGGATCGTAAAAATAAATTTGATAGAAAAATATAAGGGGCAGATTGAATCAATCTAAATAATTTATGATTACCTTTGTAGTTTGTTTGAGAGTGATAGAATGATTGGTTTTATAAAAAAATATACATTACCCATAGCAATACTGTTGGGAATAGTTGGTTACCGATGGTTTGGATATTTCAATTTTCTCACTCCGTACCTTATTTTCGCAATGCTTTTCTTGACATTTTCGAAAATAAATTATGCTAACCTCAAACCCTCGTGGTTGCATTTTTGGCTGATAGCTATACAATTAGTACTGAGTGTAGCGGTGTTTCACCTCTTGCGTCCGATAGATATAATTGTTAGCCAGGGCGTTATGATTTGTGTTTTCTGCCCTACGGCAACAGCGGCGGCGGTAATAACCCAAAAACTTCGAGGCAATATTGAGTTTGTGGCTTCTTATACGCTATACGTCAATCTTATAATGGCGGTTTTTATTCCGCTTATATACCCTGTGATGCATCATAATAGTGCCGATATAGGTTTTACTACGCTCTTTTTACGGATATTCAGTATGATATTTCCATTGCTTATCTGTCCTTTCCTTTTGGCAGTTGTCGTCAGGCGCTTTCCAAAGATAAACAGCAGTATAGCGAAAAACAGTGGCACTGCTTTCTATATATGGTCGGTGGCTTTGGTGATAGTAATAGCCAAAACTACCAAGTATTTCGTTGAGTATGAGGGAGACGGCTCATCGGTCGTTATGCTTATGAGCGGAGCGTTAGTGGTGTGTCTGTTGCAGTTTTTTATAGGCAAAATTGTGGGAAAACGTTATGGAGAGTTGATAGCATCGGGGCAGGCACTCGGGCAGAAAAATACTATCTTCGCTATATGGCTTGCAAATACCTACTTCAACCCCGTTGTAGCGGTTGGAGCAGGAGCATACATTATATGGCAGAGTATTTTTAATACAGTTCAAATATATTTGGTAGAGACTAAAAAAATAAATTGATTCTTTTATATTGTGTAATTTGTTGATAATATATAAAATATGTTTTTTTTTATGGTCGCCGATTTTTGATATTTGTATAAAATTACACACAAATCCAAAAAAAAGTAAATAAAAATTTGTTGTAAATAAAATAAATTTATAATTTTGCACTTTGAAATTTAGAATTAAATTTTTGAGAAGCAAGAGTATAAATTAAATTAATAAAAATCTATTTTATATGAAAATGTCAAAAAACATTTTGGGATTAATTTTGTTATCAATCGTTTTTATTGGTTGTAACAAAAAATCGAATCTGAGTTCTGCCCGTTCGGAACGTACTGGTTGGGAGTATAATAACCCCAATAAAGGTTTTTTCAATGTAAAAAGCACATACAAAGCAATGGTGCCTCCGGGTTGTATTTATGTTGAAACAGGATCGTATGTAAAAGGACAAAATGAAGACCCAATATCAACACAGCAAGACGCAAGAAAACGCAGAATAGAAGTTGCCGGTTTCTTTATGGACGAATTTGAGGTAACCAATATCAACTGGCGTGAGTACGTCGCTTGGTTGCAGGGTGTGTACGCCCACGACCCTAAAAAATATCTTGCTGCATTACCAGACGAAACCGTTTGGCGTTCGGAACTTGCATACAATGACCCTCAGGTTAGAAACTACTACTCCCACGTAGCTTACGGCTATTATCCTGTGGTGGGTATTAGTTGGGAACAAGCTATGGAATACTGTTCGTGGCGTACAGATAGAGCTAATGAAAGAATTCTCATAGACAGAAAGTTAATTGATTTTGTAGATTTGGAAACTATCAGCTCAAATATTCAAAATGCAGATACAACCGAGTATGGCAAATATATCTTCTATACCGGTAAGAAAAATGAGTATATGAGAGAAAATGGTCGTGACCAAGAGGTTGACCTGGACGGTATAATATATGATGCAGAGTTTCGCTTACCTACAGAATCCGAATGGGAATATGCCGCATATGGTATAGTTTCTACAAAAGACGAAGAACATACTTATGACCAAGGCAGTACATATCCTTGGGCAGGATACCAACTTCGTTATATGCAGAAAGGTAAGAATAAAGGCAAATTTATGGCTAACTTCGTAAGAGGAAAGGGTGACCAAGTAGCTTTTACAAGAAATAACTCTATGACTGTTCCTGTAGATTTCTATTTGCCTAATGCCTTTGGATTATACAATATGGCGGGTAATGTTAATGAGTGGGTACTTGATGTGTATCGTGCTACTTCGGGCGAATTGTTTAATGAGCTAAACCCTTTTAGAGGTAACAGCTGGATGTCAGACTCTGCTTATGCAGAAACTGTCCTCGACAGAATGCCTCCAATGGAGCCGGAAGTGCGTGATAGTATGCGTAACTATTTGGTAAATGAGAAAAAATTCTACCAAACAGGACGTGACGTAAGAGACTTTAGAGATGGAGACGCATACTCATCTATAGGAGATTCGGTATTGGTTTATGCGGAAGCTACTCCGATAGAACAAGCCACTATGATTTCTAATACGGCTCGCGTTTACAAGGGTGGTGGCTGGAAAGATAGAGGTATTTGGCTCAATCCGTCGAAACGTCGCTGGCTCGACCAAAAAGACAAAGCAAGTGATATTGGTTTCCGTTGTGCTATGAGTGCAGTAGGCGGTAAGAAAAACAAACAATAATATTTGTGTTTTGTTGATTAATAAACGACCAAATAGCGTTTATATAAAGAGCCTTCTTAAAGATAGGCTCTTTTTTGTCTTGATAATTGGCTACAACGATATTTAATGATTTAAATGTTTTTAGTCTTTAATGTTTGAAAAACAATTGATTAAAAAAGAGATAAACCAAAACAAAAAATTGATATCAAGATAAAAGAGATTTTTAGTACCTTTGTCTTCTATTTTTTGAATGTAAAAATAATTGGAATTTATGGAAAGAGTAGTAATAAAAGATGCCCTTAAACGCACCGATTATGGTAGCGAGATAAATGTAAAAGGTTGGGTTAGAACACGTAGAGGAAACAAAAACGTTAGTTTTATAGCCCTCAACGACGGCTCTACGATAAACAACATACAGGTGGTAGTGGATTTAGCCAAATTTTCGGACGAGGAGTTGAAGAATATTACCACAGGGTCGGCTCTGTCTGTTTGTGGTGTATTGACCGAAAGCATGGGACAGGGGCAAAATGTAGAAATACAGGCAACCAAAATAGAACTTTATGGTACGGCAAATCCTGAGGAGTATCCTTTGCAGAAAAAAGGGCATACGCTCGAATATCTTAGAGAGATAGCTCATTTACGCCCTCGTACAAATACTTTTGGGGCTATATTCCGTATGCGACACCATATGGCAATGGCGATACATACTTTTTTCCACCAACGTGGATTTTTCTATTTTCACACACCGATAATAACGGCAAGCGACTGTGAGGGTGCGGGGCAGATGTTTCAGGTAACTACCCAAAACCTATACGAGCTTAAAAAAGACAAAAACGGCTCTATCGACTATTCGGCAGACTTTTTTGGTTCACCTACTGCGCTTACCGTATCGGGACAGCTCGAAGGGGAGCTTGGAGCGATGGCTCTCGGTGCTATATACACCTTCGGGCCAACGTTTAGAGCCGAAAACTCGAACACTCCCCGACACTTAGCAGAGTTTTGGATGATTGAACCCGAAGTAGCATTTATAGATATAGCCGAAAATATGCAGTTGGCACAAGATTTTGTACAGTTCTGCGTTAATTGGGCGTTAGAGCATTGTATGGAAGATATAGAGTTTTTGGCTAAAATGTATGATAACGAGCTTGTCGACAGACTCCGTTTTGTGGTGGATAACGACTTTGTACGTCTCACATACACCGAAGGCATTGAGATACTTAAAAAGGCTGTTGCCGGTGGCAAAAAATTTGAGTTCCCTGTGGATTGGGGTACTGACTTACAGAGCGAACACGAGCGTTATCTGGTAGAAGAGCACTTCAAAAAACCCGTGATTTTGACCGACTACCCGAAGGATATTAAATCGTTCTATATGAAGCAAAATGACGACGGCAAAACAGTTCGTGCTATGGATGTGCTATTTCCTCGTATTGGCGAAATTATCGGTGGTTCGCAGCGTGAAGAAGATTTCGAAAAACTCAAACGTAGAGCCGAAGAGATGGGTGTACCTACAAAAGATATTTGGTGGTACCTCGATACTCGTCGTTTTGGTACTGCTCCGCATTCGGGATTCGGACTTGGTTTCGAGCGACTTATGCTGTTTGTTACTGGTATGCAAAATATCAGAGATGTTATACCTTTTCCTCGTACTCCAAACAATGCTAACTTCTAATAAGTTTGCACATAATAGTTAGAAAATCAATCAAAAGAAAAAGAGCTTATTTACATTTAAGCTCTTTTTCTATATATATTTTCTCGTCTATTTTCTTTTGCAAATTCGGGGAGCTATTGCCTTTAGACTTAGATTTTTTCCACTCTTCTACAGCTTTTTGAGTCTCGCCTAACTTAAATAAAATATCGCCGTAATGCTCCAACAAGTCAGCATCATCGCTATACATCAAAGCACGCTCGATATAGAATTTGGCTCCAGCCAAATCTCCTCGTTTAAAAAGTATCCAAGCATAAGTGTCTAAATAAGTGCTGTTTTGTGGTTCGGCTGCAATAGTTTTGCTACTCATATTTTCTGCTTTCACTAACTCTGTATTACACTCCGATAGAAAATAGGCATAGTTATTCAATGTCAATATGTTATTCGGATTATACGACAATGATTTTTCGTAACTCTCAAAAGCCTCTGTATAAAGACTGTCTTGCATCAACAAATCTCCTTTAACGCTCATAATAAGCGATTTGAAAATATTCTCTTTGTCATCAA
This sequence comes from Porphyromonadaceae bacterium COT-184 OH4590, assembly GCA_000768855.1. Classification (GTDB taxonomy): domain Bacteria; phylum Bacteroidota; class Bacteroidia; order Bacteroidales; family Paludibacteraceae; genus F0058. The sequence continues at coordinate 88,874 of JRAN01000001.1, forward strand.
TATTTTTTTCATAAAAATCTATCAACTCAATAGCCTCTTTTTCTCTTTTCAATTGTATATGACCCATTACCTTATAATACGACCACGTAGAGTTGTTTGGAAAAAGCTTTTCGGCTTCGTCTGCAACCTTTATCAGTTTGGCAACACTATCATTTAGAATTTGTATTTGAGCCAATATATTCCAATTATTTTCTTCTTCGGGATTGAGCGATATTGCCGTATTCAGTTGGTCTTCGGCTTTATCTTTATCTTTTCGCTCGAATAGATATGCGCCATATAGAGCATATATAACACTCTCTTTGGGGTAATACTCTATCAATCTATTGAAAAACTCATCAGCTTCGGTCTCTTTATTTTTAGCTTCAAGGTGTCTTATGTGGTTGATAAATATCTCTATCTTTTCGGATATATCTATGTTTTGGTCTTCTATTATTTTGTTCAGACAGTATTCCACTTGCTGTTCGTCGTTTTTGGTATTATAATAATCCAATAAAACCATATACACATAGCCGTTATTAGGATATTGTTTGATTATATCGTTGAGCGAGCTTAATGCCGCAGTTGTGTCCGATATGGTAAAATAGTACTGTCCTATAAGTGTCTTATATTCTGTATTGTGTGGGTATTTGTCTATCAAGGAGTTTATCTCGGCAATTGCTTTTTTGTGTTGCTTTTTTCTGTTATAATAACCTACCTTTGCCATAACGGTTTCTATTGAAGCATCTCTTAATACTTCGATTTTATTTATAGTATTGAGGTATTTTTTGCCTTTGCCGGTAACCTCATACAAGCTAAGCAAGTTATAAAGATACGAGGTTTTGCTTTTGTGTTTTTTAGATAGCTTTTCGAAAATTTTAATAGCCTTATTATATTCGTTTTTACTAATACAATATGCTGCCTCTATCTCCCTGTAATAATCGTTGTCGGGTGCGTATTTAATGGCTTTTAGTAGTGTTTTGTAAGCGTCGTTATTGTTGGTAAACTGATACATTTTTGACAATTCAAACCAAGCAGCGGCATTGGTGCTGTCTATTTCCAGACACCTAAGATACTCCTTTATGGTAGCATCGAAGTTGCCTCTGTTTTTGTATTTTTGAGCGTTGTAGAAAGCATAATCTATTTTTTGAGTATTTGTGCTGTCTATAAGCTGGTCTTCGGCTATCTTTTGTAAAAAAAGACTCTCTTTGGGTTGTTGTGCTCTAAGTGCCGTATTAATAGCATATAAGAGCATAATAATGTATATGTATCTCATTGTATATGTGATAATTCTTTTTTTTGATAAAAATTGACTACAAAGATATAACATTATTTTTGTAAGTTATTACTTTTGGACACAAATTAATATTGAGATATAAAATTAATTTTTGTAACTTTGTCGCTCAAAACCATTAGTGGATATATTTATTAATAAATATCTCAAAAATAAAATTATAGATGACTCAACCAATGACCTCACACAGCAAACAACCTATTGCTTTTTTGCCTGTATTCACGGGCACCAACTGCGATTACGACACCGCAAAGGCATTTACAAAAGCAGGAGCTTTGGTTACTTCATCAGTATTTAGAAATCTTACCGATGAAGATATTTTTGCCTCTATCGACGAGATGTGTAGGAAAATAGCCGAATGCGATATATTGGTACTCTCTGGCGGTTTCTCGTCGGGCGACGAACCCGATGGCAGCGGTAAATTTATAGCCAATGTGCTGAACAATACTAAAGTAGCCGAGCAAATACACGCCCTCATCGACCGCGGCGGGCTTATATTGGGTATCTGTAACGGATTTCAGGCGTTGATAAAATCAGGATTGTTGCCTTACGGACGCTTGGGAATGGTTACCGAAAAGTCGCCGACACTATTTAGAAATAATATCAATCGACATATATCGATGATAGCCAATACAAGGGTTAGTTCGGTAAATTCGCCTTGGTTGTCGAGTTTTGAGATTGGCGAGGTACATTCTGTGGCAATGTCGCACGGAGAGGGCAAAGTGGTAATATCCGAAGAGTTGGCAAAAGAGCTTTTTGAGAAAAATCAGATTGCTTTTCAGTATGTTGATTTACAGGGTAATATAACTATGGAAGAGCCTTATAATCCCAATGGTTCGATGTATGCTATTGAGGGTATGATTTCCGAAAATGGTCAGATACTTGGCAAAATGGGACATTCGGAGCGTTATGAGGATAATCTTTTCAAAAATATTTATGGTAATATGCAGCAGTGTATTTTTGAGAATGCAGTAAATTATTTCGGTACTAAAAACGTTTAAAACACAATGCAGGGCGAACTCCTATATACAGGTAAAACAAAACAAGTTTTTACCACAGACAATCCCGATTATATTATCATTCATTACAAGGACGATGCCTTGGCTTACAATGGTATAAAACGAGCCCAGATAGCCAACAAAGGTGTGCTAAACAACAAGATTTCGGCTATCATATACCAAAAGCTTGAAAAAGAGGGATTTAAAACGCATTTTATAAAACAGCTCAACGCTCGCGACCAACTATGCAAACGTAAGAGCCAGATAATACAGCTTGAGTTTATTGTTCGCAACATAGCTGCCGGCTCGATGGCAAAGCGTCTCGGACTCAAGATAGGTACACCGTTTGCGACTCCGGTATTTGAAATCACCTATAAAAACGACGAACTATCAGACCCTATAATAAACGAACATCACGCTGTGGCTTTGGGACTTAGCACTTATGAGGAGCTTGCCGAGATACACGATGTAGTTCGACGTCTCAACACCACACTACAACGCATATTTGCCGAGATAGGCGTTACTTTGGTAGATGTCAAATTTGAGTTTGGCAGAACTCCCGACGGCACTCTTGTGCTTGCCGACGAAATATCGCCCGATACTACTCGCCTCTGGGATACAAAGACAATGGAGAGTCTCGACCGCGACCGTTTCCGTAAGGATTTAGGCAAAATTTCCGAAGCCTACGAGGAGATACTCAATCGACTGTCGGCGACAAATGTGTAAACAGCCGAAAGAATGAGACTGTATATCATTGATTGGTGTTTTCTAAAACAGGGTATTGATATTCACGTAGATAGTTGTTCGAAAAATAATGAATAGGAATATATAGCCGATTGTTGCGAGTTTTTTTGTTTAGAAACTAATAACTCAAAATTACCACATTTCTAAATTCCTAAATTTATACATTTAAAAAATTAACTATCTTTGCAAAATAAAAATTGTAAAAAAGTTATTCTTTATGGAGTTTAAAGCGAATGAAGGCAAAGAACTTGCCATTGATATAGAGGGCACAAAATGGCTCCGAATACCTGTCCGTACCCACGTGGTGATGCGTGACGACGACTTGTTTACAGATGTTGTCGATAAATATACAAAAGATATTCGTCGTCAGGGTGATATAATATTTTGTAGCGAAAAGATAGTCGCTATAACACAGGGACGTTCTTACCCGATAGACGAGATAAAACCTTCGTGGCTGGCTAAATTTCTGGTTAAGTTTGTCTATAAGTCGCCTCATGGCATCGGTCTTGGCAGTCCGTACACAATGCAGTTGGCGTTGGAAGATGTGGGCGTGCCTCGTATTTTGCTTGGTTGTGTGGCTGCTGCTGTTACCAAACCGTTTGGTGTGCGAGGTGCTTTCTATAAAGTTTGTGGCAAAAAGGCTTATGCTATCGACGGACCTTGCGATTATACGCTGCCTCCATACAACAAATACGCAAAGAAAGCACCGCTAAATCCCGACCGTGTTGCGCGTGAGATGAAAAACAAACTCGGAGATGAGTTTGTGGTACTCGATGCCAATGACCTAAACGTTGACATATTGGGTAAATCATCGAAATCGCTTGATGAAAAATTTCTAAAAGCATTATTCAAAGACAATCCACTCGGGCAGTCGGCCCAACAGACCCCTATAGCTATTGTTCGCAAAGCATAATCCATTTATTTATAAATAAAACATAATCAATATGCTTAACTATATCGTTTGGGACGTAGACCCTGAAATATTCTCGTTTGGACCTATCACTCTCCGTTGGTACGGACTTTTGTGGGGTGTGGCTATCTATACCGCTTTTCTTATTGTTACCCGTATATTCAAGCACGAAAATCGCCCTGCTGATTGGTCGGACAAGATGTTTTTCTATGGTGCTATAAGCCTTATCATTGGAGCTCGCTTGGGTCATTGCTTGTTTTATGGAGCCGGAGGCGACTTTTGGTATTATTACAAAAATCCTTTTGAAATAATCAAAGTGTGGGAAGGTGGTCTCTCATCGCATGGTGGTGCTATGGGGCTTTTAGTCGGTATGTGGCTATATACCAAAAATGTAACCAAGAAGTCGTATCTCTACATTCTTGATAGGCTCGTTATAGGTGTTGCTCTCGGAGGAGCGTTCATAAGGCTCGGTAACCTGATGAACTCCGAAATCTACGGAGAAACCACCGCATTGCCTTGGGGCTTTATATTTGTTAGAGACGGACAGACTGAGCCAAAGCACCCAACCCAAATATATGAAATACTCTATTGCCTTGTTTCGTTTGCCATTACCTATATAATGTATTGGAAATTTAAGGCCTATCGTCGCTATGGACTTATATTTGGAGTGTTGCTTGTGGCTATTTTTCTCACTCGTTTTCTTCTCGAATTTATCAAAAATCCACAAGAGGTATTCGAAGTAGGTATGTTACTCAATATGGGGCAGTTGCTAAGTTTACCCCTTGTAATATGGGGCATAGTGCTTATAATAAGAGCTTTGATGAAACCTGCCGAACTCGAAGACTTTGAGAGAGAGCATAATAAAGGCAAGAAAAAAACTTGATACAAATATAAAATAGTGTATATATGTTTGGGCTAGCCCTAAAATAACAGGTAGTAGAGATGATTTCAGAATATCTAATGATTGACGAAGATACATTAGACTCTCTTATGGACTTAAATAACAGAGAGCTTACACAGAAACTTTTTGAAATAGAAGAGAGTGGAAAGTTTGAGCTTATCGATATTGATAAAATTTGGGATGCTCTTCATTGTTTTCTTACTGGCGTTTCTGCTTCTAAACCTATAGAAGGTGACAAATTAAGTGAAGCTGTTGTAGGAGTTCATAATTTTAATATTGATGATGAAGATGCCGATTTTGTTACTTGTACAGAAAATGATGAATTGGAAGCAATTATAATTGCAATTGAAAGTGTTGATTTTGACAAGCTTGCAAGTAGTTTTGACCCGAAAGTGTTGAAAAAACATAGAATATATCCTCAAGGAATAGAGCAAGATGGTAAGGAGCAGTTAGTTGAGGAATTCAGATATGCACTAACCGAACTTCTTAAATTTTATAAAAAGGCTTTGGATACCAATCATCACGTTATAGTAAGTATTCTTTAGGCGGTTGAAAAACAAAAAATATTGCTCATATTGGTTTAAAATCACTTATGTACGTGTAAACTCACAATTAGTTTTTGTCTCGAAGTCGCTACTGGTTTGTGTAATCAATAGAAGCAATGTCGAAACTCTCTATATTTAATCCCGACCACGAAATAGCCTTGGCGAACAACGATAAAAATTTTAAGCCGAAGAAAAATATTGTCCGCCTTGCCCACGACTTATTGCTATTGCCACTATGGTATGATAGTGGTTGCACTATTTATGTCTCTGCTGCCACTCCACAATGGGAGAGTCTTGCCTGTAGCTTGGGTCTTGACTACAATAAGGTCGAAAGTATTGATTATGGCACTATCACCGAACTAAACCTATGGGGCTGGAATATAGCTATTTGCTCATCACTTGCCAATAAGGGCATACCCGAAAGGCTTCTCAAAACGGAGGCAGAGCTTGCCACCGTTCGCCGTCTTACTCAGCGTCAAACGGCAATAGAGGCGATGAGACAAATTAAAAGAATAATATACAGCCCATTACTGCCGGATATGCCTCAGACTTTGACCTCAATTAGTGAGTTGGAGGTGTTTGTACGACTATTCGGCGATGTGGTGTTAAAGTCGCCATTGAGCGAGAGCGGTAAGGGAGTCTATTTTGCTTCTGCCAATACAATGAATCACAGTATATTGGGTTGGGTAAAACGAACTATTTCTCAACAGGGTTATATAGTTGCAGAGCGTCGCTACGAGGTACGATACAATTTTGCGATGGAGTTTGCTGTTTCGGGTGAGAAAGTCTATTTTGATGGATATTCGCTTTTTACTACTAACGGCAAGTCGTACGAAAAAAATATCCTCATACCGGATACTGCCATAGAGCAACTGATTGCAAAATACGTCCCAATCGAACTAATCGAGAATGTGCGTAATGTATTGATATCGTTTATTAAAAGCAACATATCTCCATATTATAAGGGCTATCTTGGTGTAGATATGTTTATTTATTACCACAAAAACGAGTACCGTCTGCATCCGTGTGTAGAGATAAATCTCCGTCCCACAATGGGTTTAGTGGCTAACAGGTTTTTCAAAAACTATGTAACCGAAGGGCGACAAGGCACATTTAGTGTGGATTTTTATAAAAATCCTAATGAATTGGCAAATGACCATCAATGCCGTCAAAAAGTAAGCCCCATAGAAGTTGTAAATGGCAGATTAACAAGAGGATATGTGTCGTTGTGCCCTATAATGTCCGATACTCAGTATAGGGTGAGGGTAGAGATAGAATAAAAGTTCTGTGTGAAATTTTACTTGTTTTTGAAAGAAAAACCTATATAAAATCTTGGACCGGTAACAAAATCATTTTGTGGATTTGATATATTAAACATATAATCGGTCTTAAATATCAAATGAATACGTTCTGTAATGACATATTCCACTCCGACAAAGGGAATGGTATTCATAAAATAATATTTGCGTACCGATACGGTTTCGTCGGCTATATAGTCATTCTCTATCGGATGAAATATTTTGATATGAGTACATTCTCCTCTACCGATGGTATTGCCCACAAAAGGCTTAAATCTCCCAATCTGTGTGTAATAGTCTAACAAAATTCCCCACCACGTTATCGAAATATTGCTTTTATTTTCATAACTGTGTTTGCTTAAATAACCCTCCGTTCCAACCCTAAAATGGTCGCTTAGAAATACTTTGACATGTCCGCCTATACCGGCTGTCAGACCGTTTAAGTGTTCTACATATTTGTTGTTTAGCTTGTCTGTAAACTCAAACTGTTTGCTTTCGACATATCCGGCGTGTATAAACATACCACCAATAAAACCCTTATATCCAAATGTTTTTTCTTCTTTTTGAGAAAAGGCAAAAATGGAATCTACCATTAATACCAATAATAATATTCTTTTTGTCTTCATTTTTCTATTATATTCATCGTATTAACAAAAGATTACAGCGAATAGAAAAAAACGCTGTAATCTTTTATTTCGATTGAAAAACGGTTTATTTGTAAACCTTAGCCTCTTCTTCACCACTCAGTACCATTATACCGTGTTGTGCAAGGGCAGGTAGTTCGTCTTCGCCAGGATATATGGTTACAGGAGCGATGTACTCTACCATCTCTTTTATGTAGTTGGCAAACTCTTTACCGTATGTTATACCACCGGTAAGTATTATGGCATCTACTTTACCTTTGAAAACAGTAGCTAAGCTACCAATTTCTTTGGCAATATTATATCCCATTGCATCCCATACGAGTTGAGCGTGTTTGTCGCCTTCTTTAATACGTTTTTCTACCTCTATACCTGAGTTTGTGCCCAGATGTGCTATAAGACCACCTTTGCCATTACACATTTTTAAAAGTTCTTCTTGCGTATATTTGCCTGAAAAACAAAGTTTTACTAGTATAGCCGAAGGTATAGTTCCTGAACGTTCGGGAGAGAAAGGTCCAAATCCAAGAGCATTATTTACATCAATAGCTCTACCTTTACCATGTGCTGCACAAGATACTCCACCTCCGATATGTGCTATCACAAGGTTTAGGTCTTCATAGCGTTTGCCGTGTTCTTTGGCGTAACGACGAGCCACAGCCTTTTGGTTTAAGCAATGAAAAGTAGAGATACGCGGAAATAGCGGATGTCCGCTAATTCGTGCAATATCGTCCATTTCGTCTGTTACCACCGGGTCTGCTATTATTACTCTTGTATTGAAAGCTTTTGCCAATTCAATACCCACCAATGCTCCAAGAGAACAAGCGTGTTCGCCATACTGAGCAGATTCTAAGTCTTTTAGCATAGCTTCGTTTACTTCATAGGCACCAGCCTCAATTGGCTTGAGCATACCTCCGCGACCAACTATAATATCGAATTTGGTGTCAATATTATTCTCTGCAATAAAATTAAGTATTACCTCTTTTCTAAAATCTTTCTGAGAAGCAACAGTAGGGAAGGGTGCTATCTCTTCCGCAGTGTGACGAAGAGTTTTTTCATAAACATTTTTATCATCTTCAAAAACAGCAATCTTGGTCGAAGTAGAACCCGGATTGATAATCAACATTCTGTACATAAATTTCTTTTTTTATTGTTTATTATTAATATTTACTCTGTTAATATAATAGTATTTTAATAGATAAGGTCTTGTATATTAGAGCTTATAAGGTTTAGCATTAAAGTCGCAAAGATAATAAAAATAGTAATACGACATACTATACGATAATATATGTAATATGCTTTTATACTGTAATATCTTGTCTATTTGATGAATAGTAATATTTTGTCTGGATTGGTTGAAAATTTTTATCTTTGTTGTCAAATGTTAAATTAACGATAAACTCCAATTTTGTTTCTATCAATAAAAAAAAAGTATTATTTTTGCATTTTGTAGTGTAGTAAATTCAATAAACATATTTAATTGTTTATAATGAAAAGATATAATTACTAATAAAAAATAAACATAATTTTAAATTAAAAAAAATCGAAATTTTTATGGAAACCAAAAAGCAAACAGTAAAAAAAGAGATTAAAAAATCTCGTGGAGTTAATGCAGGTATCGTTATTATAGCGTGTGCCATTCTTGCTCACCTATTCTTTTATTTGGTATTAGGTAGCGGTTCAAACTTTGAAGACGGCAATACCGACAATCACCCTTTAAACCTTCTTGGAACAATGTTTAAGGGTGGATTCGTGGTACCTATCATTTTAACCTTATTGCTTACAGTAATAGTACTTTCGGTTGAGCGTTTCTTTGCTTCAAACAAATCGAAAGGTAAAGGTAACTTGATTAAGTTTGTTGCTGACGTAAAGGCAGAATTGGCAAAAGGTAATATCGAAGCTGCTCAAAGCCTTTGTGATAAACAACAAGGTGCTGTAGCTGCTATCGTTGATGCCGGACTTCACAAATATCGCGAAGTAGAGTCACTTGATATTCCAAAAGAGCTTAAAGTACAAGCTATTAAAGACGAAATTGAAGAGGCTACCGCTATTCAACTTCCTTCGTTGCAACAAAACTTGCCTATCATCGCTACTATATCTACTCTCGGTACATTGATTGGCCTTTTTGGTACAGTGTTGGGTATGATCAAATCGTTCCAAGCTCTTGCCGGTGCCGGTGGTGTTGACTCAATGGCTCTTTCCGTAGGTATCTCTGAGGCTCTTGTAAATACTGCTTCGGGTATTGCTACAGGTGCTTTGGCTATCATCTCTTACTCTTACTATAGCGGTAAAGTTGATAATATGACTTATGCTATCGAAGAAGTTAGCTTTGCTTTGGCACAAACTTACGCCGAAACACATAAATAATTAAACAAAACAAAGTATTAATGAAGTTTTATAATATCTTTTGGTATAATACGAATTTCGAATAAAAGATATAATAAATTTCAAAAAATAATATAAAATTTATGGGAAAAGTAAAGGTAAAAAAACAGAGTACATTCATTGATATGACTGCGATGAGTGATGTTACTGTACTGTTGCTTACGTTCTTTATGCTTACTTCCACTTTTATGCAAAAGGAGCCGATTACGGTTAATACACCTGCATCGGTATCGGAGGTAAAAGTACCGGAAACCAATAGCGTTACTATCCTTGTGGATAAAGACGGCAAGATATTCCTTGCAATGGATAATCCGGCAGAACTGCAAAGAACAACGGAGGCAGTAGCAGCACACTATAATGTTACTTTTACGCCTGCACAACAAAATGCTATAAGAAAATTAACCTCTTTTGGAGTACCTATTAGAGATTTGCCTGCATATTTGGATAAAACTGTAGAAAAACAGGATGCCTATGTGCAAGAACAGCTCAAAATCCCTAATAATCCACGTATTGGAATACCAAATGGAGGTAGTGAAAATATAACAGGCGATGATGCAACTGCCGCTAACAAAATCGACCCTAACAACGAATTTAAAGTTTGGATCGAAAGTGCCACCAAAGGCAAGGCTATCGGTGAGGTTAAATTGGCTATAAAAGCTGATAAAACTACCGACTATAAGGTTGTAAAAAAAGTAATAAGTGATTTGAGAGATTTGCGTAAAAACGAATATCTTTTGGTAACGAATTTGAGGACTGCTTCGTCAGACTAATTTTATTAATTTTTAAACACAAGAAAGGACAAAAATATGTCAGAAGTACAAGTAAATGATGATGGTGGAAAGAAAAAAGGAAGGCAGAAAAAGCAAGTCCTAAGAGTGGACTTCACTCCTATGGTGGATATGAATATGTTGCTTATAACCTTTTTTATGTTCAGTACCACGTTGCTCAAACCTCAAGTTATGAATATAAGTATGCCCTCAAAAGAGAAAGCCGAAGAGGGTTCGGGAACAGAGTTCCGTGCTTCTACCGCTTTAACTATTCTTTTGGGCGACGAAAATGATATATACTATTATGAAGGTATGCCTACCGAAGCTGATTGGAACGATACTGCTTATCTTAAACGTACTACATACAATGAAGATGGTATTCGTGCGGTTTTGATGAAAAAAAATGATGGTACATATCAGAAAATTCAGGAACTCAAAGAGAAACGAAGTAAAGGAACTATTAGTGAACAGTTTTTTACAGAGAAGGTAACTGAAATACAGACAGAGGCAAATAAAAACTTAAAGATAGCACCTAACGTTTTGATAAAGCCTACAGATAATTCATCCTATAAAAATATGGTGGATGCTCTCGACGAAATGTTGGTGTGTAATATAGGTTTCTATCAAATAGGAGAACTTACCGACGGCGATAGATATTTGCTTTACCTAAAATCAAATAAAACTAAACCCGATTATTTGACCGACGCTCAAAAAAAGGATTTAGGTATTAACTAACTATTAAAAAGAATTTATTGTTATGACAAAAGATTTTGATTTACAGTCGCCCCAATGGCTTGAGATACTCTTTGAGGGTAAAAATAAGCGTTATGGTGCGTATCAGTTGAGAGACGAGTCGTCTAATAGACACATTAAAGCGTTGATAATAGTTATTATTTTAGGATTTGCAGCTATATTTCTACCTGAGGTTATCGAAAATATGATTGTAAAACAACAGGCGGTAACGCAAGACGAGGCATTTAAGCAAACAGACTTCGATACCAAAATAGAAGATAAAAAGCCTGAAGACCAGCAAGCTATCGAAATACCTACCACTCCTCCTCCTGTATTAGCCAAAACTATTATGGTAACAGAGGCTAAAATCGTAGAAGATACCCAGATACAAGAGCAGAATTTAGCTCAAGCAAACGATGCATTGAAAAATTTGGATGCCGAAATTGCTGCCAAAACCAATCTTGAGGGTGTTACCGATGGAACAGGGGTGAATGTTGATGACTACCAAGAAGTAGTACAAGAACCGGTTGAAAAAGAGGATAGACAAGTCTATACTTGGGTACAGGTGAAACCCTCGTTTCCCGGAGGTGAAGATGCTCGCTTAAAATGGTTGCAAGATAATCTTGTATATCCTTCGCAAGCAGCTGAAGCAAACATTCAAGGTTTGGTACAGGTCGGTTTTGTTGTTGAAAAAGATGGTTCTATTACTGACGTGAAAATAGTAAAAGGTGTGCATTCGTTGCTCGATAGGGAGGCTATTCGCTTAGTTAAGTCTATGCCGAGATGGATTCCCGGAAAGCAAAATGGTAATACCGTAAGAGCTTATTTTACTCAACCGATTCGTTTTATTCTTAAATAAACTTTTGATTATGCAAAAATACGAAGGTAAAGCATTGGCTATAATGATATTTGAGTCTGCAATGGCTGTATTCTATCTATTGGCTGGAGTTGGTTTATTGTTTTGGCACAAAGCAGAGACTATAATACAAAATCAATCTATTAGGATAGTTATAGCAGTATTGTTTTTGCTTTACGGTATTTTCAGAGTTTATAGAGCGATAAAAAAACTCGTTTAGAAATAATAATTTAGATAGTGTATTGATACCGGCTATTATTTTGTATAGTCGGTATCATTTTTTTTTGGTAATCAGCACAGAGGCAAATATAAATTGCATAAGTAGAAATTTATTTCTAATTTTGCCCAAAATTTTGCATCGACTATAAATATGAGAATAGTATATATGGGAACGCCCGATTTTGCGGTATACCCCTTGAAAGCCTTGTTAGGTAATGATAATCATCAAATTATAGGTGTTGTAACTATGCCGGATAAACCCTCAGGTAGAGGTCAGAAGATGCATATCTCGGCGGTCAAAGAGTTTGCTCTCCGACATAATCTATTGTTGCTCCAGCCAAATAATCTAAAAGATGATAACTTTATATCTACCTTACGGTCGTTGAAAGCAGATTTGCATATAGTGGTGGCTTTTAGGATGTTGCCCGAAATAGTATGGAATATGCCCAAATATGGCACTATCAATCTACACGCATCGCTATTGCCTCAATATAGAGGAGCTGCTCCAATCAATTGGGCGATTATCAATGGAGAGACTCAAACCGGAGTTACAGTATTTAAGCTAAAACATGAGATAGATACCGGTGATATTCTCTCTCAGCAGGCGATAGAGATACTACCAGAAGACAACGCAGGTTCGTTACATGACAAAATGGCGGAAATTGGCTCCAAGCTTATTGTAAATAGTGTTGAGGCTATTGAAAACAATAGAATAATACCAATGCCTCAAGACACTAATCAAACATTAAATCTTGCTCCTAAGATTTTTAAGGAGACCTGCCGACTCGATTTTGATAAAGAGTGCAAACAGTTGCACAATATGGTAAGAGGATTGTCGCCCTATCCTACAGCTTGGTTCGAGTATCGTGGTATGTCTATAAAAGTTTTTGAGACAAGTTATGAGGTAGCAGAGCATAGTTTCTCGATAGGTGAAGTGCTGTCGGATAATAAAACTTATGCTAAAATAGCTGTGTCTGACGGCTTTCTTTATCTAAAAGAGTTACAACTGTCAGGAAAAAAGCGAATGAGTATAAAAGAGCTGTTGCTTGGCTACAAATTTTAGACTACTGCCTGATGCAATTAACAGTTTAATCTCTCTTCTTTTTTGCTAAAATAATGTTAAAATCAAAGAGTTTGCGTTAAATGATATTAAAATCAATAAAATTTTGTATTTTTTATTTTGTCCCATATAAAAATATTGTATATTTGCACGCATGTTCAAAAGATTACTGTTATTGGTAGTGTATTGAACTAATATTGTGTGAAAAATTATATAAAAATACTCGGTAATCGAAAAGTTTGTATATCTATTGTATTAGTAATCGGATTGATAATTAAAAAAATGGAGTAATTAAATTTAAAGGTATAACAATAAGATATTGCAAAATATACTAACAGGGAAGTGATTGTTTTTGCGTTGATTATGAGTCGTTTATCTTTATCTTGTCGGAGTTTGCATATCGTGTTTGTTTAAAATAAGTAGTATTTTGACGACTAATATTTTATCTTTTAAATAGTAGTTATAGAAAAAAAATTAAAAAATGTTTGTAGTTTTAACTTTTTTTGTTAATTTTGCACTCGAAATATATTAATTAATAAATATAAAGCAAATAGTATATTATAAAATTAGATTTATTATGAATAAAAATTTATTATTATTTTTAATGTGTTTGTTTCTAACAGCTAACATAGTTGCTCAAACAACAACAAGTGGTAACACTCCGCAAAGACCTGCTCAAAGAGCGTATGCAAATACTGGTGGAGGCATTTTGATAGCACCTATTCCGGATCAGGTTTATATGGGAGCACCCTATATGCCGGAGCCTATTATTAGAGACGGTAATAAGACTTTGATTAAAAACAAAGACTATGTTGTTACCTATACTAATAATATAAATGTAGGTATAGCTATTGTTACTATATCCGGTAGAGGCAATTATCGTGATAGTAAAGATATCAGATTTAATATTATACCTAAATCGGTAAATCAGGTGTCTGTTACTCCCGTTAGTGACCAAACTTTTAGAAACTCACAGATTACTCCTGAGTTACAGCTTGTAGATAATGGTAGACCTTTGAAACAAGGTATAGACTATACTCTTTCTTATACAAACAACCTTAATGTTGGTATAGCAAGCGTTACTATCACAGGTAGAGGCAATTATAGAGATACAAGAACTCTTAACTTTAAAATTGTTGCTAAAAGTATTAGTTTTAGTGGGGCTACTACCGCACCAACACGGCAAGAGAACAAGCCTGCTACTAATCAACAGCAACAACAACAACAAAAACCAAAACCAAAACCAAGACCAGTAAGAAGATAAATTTACAAGACATTATATATACATATTTTATTGGTGTATTTTACATAGTTGTTTTTTGATAAGCGAGAAAATATATCGGACATTAAAAAAATAATATAGAAGACTGCCTATAGATTATATTTCTACTTTGAAAATTTATAAACTTCAAAGTAATGATAATGTTATCTAAATTACCCGACAGCAAACTTATTGACTTGTACTTATCGGGCGATAATAATGCCTTTAAAGAGTTGCTTTATAGACACAAGGATTCTTTATATGGATATATATACTATTTGCTTAAAGATAGCGACTTGGCAGACGATTTTTTTCAAGATACTTTTATCAAGGCTATTACACTAATAAAACAGAGTGTTTATTCTGAAAAGGGCTATTTCTATACTTGGTTGTGTAAAATAGCCCATAATATGATTATTGATTATTTCAGAAAAAATAAGATAAACAACATCTCTCAAACATATTTAGCGGAGCAACCATCGTCAGAGTTATTCAAACATTTTATAGTTGAAAATACTATTCAAGACAATATAATCGAAAAAGACCAGCTAGAGGAGTTGAACTATCTAATCTCTCTCTTACCTCAAGGCCAAAAAGAGATTATAAACTTGCGATTTTATCAAAATATGTCGTTTAAAGAGATAGCGGAGACTTTGAATATAAGTATTAATACCGCATTGGGTAGAATTAGATACGCAATATTAAATTTGAGAAAATTGGCTCAACAAAAAGCTATGCTGTATTAACGTTTGTATATATTGTCAACTTCTGTAATTAATTTTTCACACCATACTGATAGCAATGTTGAGTTCCCGAATAGAGGTAAAAAATGCTAACACACACAACCTTAAAGGAGTTGATGTAGAAATTCCGCATAATAAATTTGTGGTGGTGAGCGGTTTGTCGGGTAGTGGCAAATCCTCTTTGGCATTCGATACGCTTTATGCTGAGGGGCAAAGACGCTATGTAGAGAGCCTTTCGTCTTATATAAGGCAGTTTCTGGGCAGAATGCACAAACCCGAAGTGGATTATATCAATGGTCTTCCGCCCGCTATTGCTATAGAGCAAAAGGTAATTAGCAACAATCCTCGTTCTACTGTAGGTACTACAACCGAAATATATGAGTATCTAAAACTTCTGTTTGCCCGTATAGGTAAGACAGTGTCGCCTGTGTCGGGTGATATTGTCCGGAAAGACAATGTAAAAGATGTTATATCTTTTATTATGAGTCTGCCTACAGATACAGAGGTTTATCTTTTGTCGAACATAGTTTTGGCAGAGAACAGGACAATGGATGAATATCTACAGGTACTTCAACAGCAAGGATTTAGCCGTATATTTGTAGGAGATGAGGCTATTAGAATTAATACTTGGTTGGAAGATAAGTCAAAATCGAAGAAAAATATTAAGTTATTGGTAGATAGAGTTAGGAACGATGGGCGTAAAGAGACCGAAAACCGCTTGGCAGACTCTGTACAAGTAGCTTTCTTTGAGGGACACAACTCGTGTGAAGTAGTCTATTTCGCCGATGGTAAGGTAGAGAGCAAAACTTTCTCACAGGCTTTTGAGGCTGATGGTATCACCTTTTTAGAGCCCTCAGTCGATATGTTTAGTTTCAACAATCCGCTTGGGGCTTGTCCCAAATGCGAAGGTTTCGGTAAGGCGATAGGTATATCGCCCGACTTGGTAATACCTGATAAGAGTTTGAGTGTTTATCAAGATGCTGTGGCGTGTTGGAAAAGTGAAGGCGCTAAAGAGTGGAAACAGGCTCTTGTGCTAAATGCCGATAAGTTTGCATTTCCAATTCACAAGCCGTATTGCGAACTTACACCAGACCAAATAGATATGCTTTGGAATGGAAATCAATATTTTGGAGGCATCAATCAATATTTTGAATTTGTCGAAAGTCAACAGTACAAAATACAGTATCGAGTGCTTCTGTCGCGTTACCGCGATGTTACTATTTGTCCTGAATGTAAAGGGACACGTCTCAAAAAAGATGCCTCAAATGTTAAGTTGTTTTTTGATAAAAATTAGTTTTATTTTGCGAAAAAGTAAGCAGTTTTAATTAAGTTGCACTCGACAGCGATAACAAAAAACAGTTAAATGCTATTTATAGGAGAAGTCAATGTTGTACTAAGAGTTTGTTATTGTATTCAAATCAATAAGTAAGATGGTAAAAAATGCCATCTTTTTTGTTTAATTCAATCTAAATCTGTAATATGATTTTTGTAATTCAAAAAAAATATGTAATTTTGTAAGTTATTTTTTAATGACACTATTACTAACATTTTAATAAATAATTAATTACGAAAATCAAGATGAATTTAAGTAACATCAAACCGGCAGCAGGTTCGGTAAGAACCAACAAAAGATTAGGTCGTGGTGTTGCATCAGGCAAGGGTGGTACATCTACCCGTGGGCACAAAGGTGCAAAGTCGCGTTCAGGTTATTCTCGCAAAATAGGTTTTGAAGGTGGTCAGATGCCACTACAACGCCGTTTGCCGAAATTCGGTTTCAATCCAATTTCGAGAGTAGAGTACAAAGGTATCAATCTATTTGCTTTACAAGCACTTGCAGAAACAAAGAAATTAAGCGAAATTTCGGTGCAAACACTTATAGAAGCAGGTATGATTAACAAAAAACAGAAGGTTAAAATTCTCGCAAAAGGGGAGTTGTCGACTAAACTTAATGTAGAGGCTCATGCTTTCTCCAAGACAGCTCAAGAGGCTATCGAAAAAGCAGGTGGAACTATTAAAATCGTACAATAATGAGAATTATAGAAACTATTAAGAATATCTGGAAGATAGAAGACCTAAAAATGAAGCTTGGTATAACTCTCTTGTTTATACTTATTTATCGTTTTGGCTCTTTTGTTGTACTTCCGGGCATAGACCCTGCGTCTCTGGCAGACCTAAAGCAGCAGACCTCAGGAGGATTGCTCTCGTTGCTTGATATGTTTTCTGGGGGAGCTTTCTCAAATGCATCTATATTCGCTTTGGGGATAATGCCTTATATCTCCGCTTCTATCGTGGTTCAGTTGCTTGGTATAGCTGTACCTTATTTCCAAAAAATGCAAAGAGAGGGAGAGAGCGGACGTAGAAAAATTAATCAAATAACTCGTTATCTGACAGTTGCCATATTGCTTTTGCAAGGTCCATCATATCTTGTAAACCTAAAAGTACAGATTGGTCAGGCATTGGGAGGTATTCCCGAAAACTTGAACAGTTTCTTGGGATTTACTATGCCTTCGGTAATAATTCTTTGTGCCGGCTCTATGTTTGTAATGTGGCTCGGAGAAAGAATGACAGACAAAGGTATAGGTAACGGTATATCAATGTTGATTATGATTGGTATCATAGCTCGATTGCCACAGGCTATCACACAGGAGTTTATCGTTAAGATGAACGAAAACGGAGCAGGTGGTCCTATTATGTTCCTATTTGAACTGGTGGTATTTGTAGTTGTTATCGGATTTGCAATACTATTGGTACAAGGCACAAGAAAAATTCCCGTACAATATGCAAAACGAGTAATAGGCAACAAGCAGTATGGTGGAGTTCGCCAATATTTGCCTCTAAAGGTAAATGCGGCTGGTGTTATGCCTATCATCTTTGCACAAGCTATAATGATGGTGCCTGTGCTTTTCACTCTTGGTGACCAGGAACCTGGCGGATTTATACTTTCGCTAATGAATACCGAAGGATTTTGGCACAATTTGATATTGGCTCTGTTTATTATTGCTTTTACATATTTTTATACAGCTATTACATTCAACCACAATCAGATAGCTGAGGAGATGAAACGAAATAATGGTTTTATACCCGGAGTGAAACCCGGTAAACAGACCGCAGAATATATTGATATGATTATGTCAAGAATAGTATTGCCCGGCTCTATATTCTTAGCCTTGATAGCTATTATGCCGGCATTTGCAAGAGTATTTGGTATTACTACCGGATTTTCGCAATTCTTTGGCGGTACATCGCTTTTAATACTTGTAGGTGTTGTGCTTGATACATTGCAACAAATAGAATCTCATTTATTGATGAGACACTATGACGGACTTTTAAAATCGGGAAGCCGTATAAAGGGTCGTACCGGTTCTATGGCAGCATATTAAACAGATAAAAATTCTATAAATAAAAAAGTAGTTCTATGGCTTGTTTCAAGAACTACTTTTTTTGTTTGGATTTATAGGACATCAATATATTACGAATAAGGTAGAATTATTTATTGTACGATTCGGAATTTATTTCTAATTTTGCACAAAAATAAAATTTAAAAAATTAACTAAAAAACAATGAAAAAAGTATTATTACTAACTCTAATAATTGGATTGTCTATATCGGCATTGGCACAAACAACATCGGATATAGAAAGTAACTTACAGACAGAATCGCCTACTCGAAAAAGTTGGTGGAGTATATCGAATCTGAATAAAGGTTACAAGGGTTTTGTCGATATTGGAAGCGGGTTTTATTACATTCCGGATATTATCCCTTCTTTTAACTTATCGACTTCTCACGGATACCAAATATCTCCTCATAATTTTGTAGGTTTGGGTATAAATTTCGAATTATTAACCGGATACAACTTGTATTATAATAAATTTGTTACTGCTACCATAATGAACCCTTTTATTCAATATAAATGGACTAATATTGCCAAAAGAATAACCCCATTTCTTGATTTTAAAGGTGGTTATGTGTTAAGCAAAAACCTTGTATCATTCAATCCTTCGGTTGGTGCTCGTTTAGGTTTGGGAAGAAAATTTGGAATCAATGTAGGAGTTGCATTTCCTATGCTAATTAAAATAGGTGATGGACTTTTATTCGGTACCAGTTTTTTGGTTGGTATTGATTTTTAGTTTGATAAAAAAACATACTCTTCCAAAATAGAACCGTAAATAGGATGAATATAGCGATTATAGGTTATGGTAAAATGGGCAAACTGCTCGAATCGATATCTCTACAACGAGGTCATAATGTGGTATCTATAATAGATACAGACAATACAAACGATTTTCACAGTGTTAGATTTAAGTCTGCTGATGTGGCATTGGAGTTTACCACCCCGCAAACAGCTGTAGATAATATCCGAAAAGCATGGGAAGCAGAAGTAAAAGTGGTCTGTGGTACAACAGGTTGGACTTCAGAATTACCCAAACTTATAACAGAACTCGGCAATAACGGCAAATCGTTGTTTTGGGCGTCTAATTTTAGTCTTGGAGTAAATCTGTTTTGGGAGTTAAATAGGCAGATAGCAGAGCTTCTAAACCGTTTTCCTCAATACAATGTAAGCATTGAGGAAATACATCATATACACAAAAAAGACGCTCCTTCGGGGACAGCTGTTACTCTTGCGGAAACCATCTGCTCGGCAACCGATGCCAAAAACGGTTGGACATTGTTGCCGGATAAACAGAAGGACAAAATTGAAATTGCGGCCATAAGGCAAGGCAATGTATTTGGCATACACACCACAAAATACGAGAGTAAAGAAGACATTATTACTTTTACTCATGAGGCTAAGTCAAGAGAAGGATTTGCTTTGGGAGCTGTGCTCGCGGCTGAATTTGTGTGTGATAAAAAGGGGTATTTTACAATGAACGATTTATTGAAAATATCATAGCAAAGCCTAACGGATATGGAAAAATTGTATTATAAGATATCTGAGGTATCGCAAATAATGGGCGAAACTTATGCAACATTGAGATTTTGGGAAAAAGAGTTTGCCGACTACCTCAAAATTCATAAGGTAAATGGCACTCGTTACTACAAAAAAGAGGATATAGAGAAGTTGAAGGATATACAATACCTTCTACGCTTTTTAGACTATAAAATAGATGGCGCCAAAATAAAACTTTCCAACAACAAACGTAAAATAACCTCAAAAAGAGATGTTGCAGAACGATTGAAATCGGTTCGCAATGAACTATTGGCTATTCGTCGTCATCTAAATACTACTGCTTTTGCTCAAAGCGTTATAATTGACTGATTTACTTAGGTAATTTTTATTTTATCTCAATATTGTCTTTTTGACGCTTGTCGTATTTCAAGTCGCGTAATATAGAAGCATTTGCGCCTATTGTTACCATGAAAGATTTATAGTGACCTACGGGCGTAACCGATGCGGTCAGAGACCAACAATGCAGATTGCGTTTGAGGTTCAGAGATAGTGAGGTGATTTCCAGTTTTTTGAGCAATGATACCGAAGCCGAATAGCTAACCTGCCAATTGGAAGTAGGGTTGATATAGCCAGATAGTCCGAGTATGCCCCCGTTGAAATCTCTCTTGTAAGTCATTTTGTCGAAATCAAATTCGTTTGTTTTGCCCCAGCCTAAACCCAAATTGAATACTACACTCCACTGAAAATCAGGTTTTTGGTATCCTTCTGCATCATCTTCTATCTTTTTATTGACGTTTTGGGTTGAGTCCGCTTTGTTTTGAGACGGATCGAGGTTAAATCCGTTATTAGGATTTTCTTCACTATTATATTCTTTGTTTTGAGAATCTTCTTGTTGTCCTTTGTTCTTATTAGGATCTTTTTTCTTAAAAGTATTATTATTAAACGTATAAGAAAAGTTTGCCGAAGTACCGGTAAACCAAGGCAATTTGCCATGCTTCCACCTATATTGGTTTATTTTTATGGGCATATTGTCTTTATTAAGCCCGTACATATACATTTCGAATGTGGTAGCGAGAGTTATAGAGTAGTTTTGAGTAATCTTAAATCTTACACTTGCATTTATATCGTCCATTCCAAGAGAGTCTGCCACAAAGTTATATCCGCCTCTGATACTAAAATTATCTATTAGAGATATTTTTTTATAAACAATATTGTCTGTAGTATCCGATGCAGCTCTGTCTTTTACTTTCATCTCTATATTATTATCCAAAGATATGCTTAGACGACCTGTTTTACCCGAAGATGGCACACCATATTTACCCGAAGCGTATGGCGAATATTTGACATCTCTAAAAATACTATGCCCTGTGGCTTGGTCTATTATCTCTTGTGTATATGTTTTGTACATATTCCATTGTGGGTCAGAGAAGTCCGGCGAATAAGTAAAACTTACACTTGGTTTCAATACATGCCTTATATCACCCACCCCCAAAGCATCTCGTATAGGTTTTATCGGTGAATAAAACCCATAAAAAGTAGTGGATAAAGACAAACCTGTAGAGAAATCGTATGCTCTGTAAAAACCACTTATTGTATCATAAGTTATTTTTTGTTGTGGTGTGTTCCAATTTTGTTCTATTTTGCTGAAGTACCAACGCTCGGTATAATTTATTTGAGGATTAAGAGTTATATATTTAAATAAAGTGATAGGTAACTGAACTTTGGGTGAATGCAAAATACCGTTTTGCCACTCTTTGGCTATATTCGACTTCCAAAATTTATTCTCTTTACCATTAAACGAGTTCGAAAATTCGAATGAATATGAAAACGACAACTTCTCGTAAAACTTTTCTTTGCCCACTCTGTTTGCCTTTTTCAGCGGATAAATAGTAGATAAATCCATTCGTATATTAGGCAAAGTAAGGTTCAATGAGGAGTCTCTTACATTTTGTCTTGCATTAGCATTGACCGAAAAACTTATAGGGGCGCTTGGCAGACGTTGTGTGAAGTTGATAGAAGAAGAAGTCTCTGCCTGACTCTGCTCTGCAGGATTATAGTTGAAATCTATGTTATTCCGATTGTATCCACTCGTAAAGAAATTGACAGATGCCGAAAAATTAGAAAAGGCACTTGCTTTTTGGTCTTGACGATGTGTCCAGTCGATTCTGAAGTCTTTGTTCTCCTGATAGCCGGGCAAATCTTTTTCACCTCTTACTGTATTGTTGTATTGTATATTTATATTGCCGTCGAAAGCATATCGCTTGCGGTAAACACTTGCCAATCGTATACCCCACGAGCCTTTGGTATAAATATCGCCGGTCAAAGCCAAATCAAAATAATCACTGATGGCAAAATAGTATCCTCCGTTTTTAAGGAAAAATCCGGCTTGTAATTCATCGCCATACGAAGGCATAAGTATCCCCGACGAATATTTTGATGTAAAGGGGAAAAAACCAAATGGAAGAGCCAATGGTAGTGGTACGTCTTCGACTACCATATATGATGGTCCGGCTGCTACATACCCGCCGGGTTTAATTTTCCCTTTGGTAATCTGCATATAAAAGTGCGGGTGGTCTAAATTGTCGCAAGTGGTGTATTTACCTCCCTGCATATTCATAAAGCCGTCTGTTGTTTTTTTTGTTTTATCGGCTATCAAATAGCTTTCGCCTTCTTGAGTTTTTGCTCCACGAATAAATCCTTTTTCGGTCTTGAAGTTGTAGTTTATCTCCTTTGCTTGATAAATTTGTCCACCGTCTTTGAATACAGCCATCTCCAAGGTGTTGCCCAAAGAGTCTCTTAGTCCCTCTGCTCTAAGTAAGCTGCTATCTGCACTCATTGTTATAAAGTCGGCTATCACCTCTTTGGGCGAGCTCTCTTTGTAAATCACTTTACCATTTTTATACAAATATACATTGCCGTTGCCGAATAGTACTATAGAGTCGGCTGCAGAGAGGTCTATAGGGTATTCAAACTGCGATTGCTTCTGTTTAATACCTATACTGTCGGTAGCCACCGTATCGTTTTTAATGCTGTCATTGACAACCTTATTTATGCTATCTTTAGTAATAACAGTATTATTAAATTCTATAGTCGATTGGGAAGTGTTAAAATAATCAAAAGATGTGTCTGTATCGTTTCTTGCAAAAATATTGCTAAACAAAACCAAACACAGAAAAAAGAATAATATGCTTATAATAAACCTGTTATTCAAACCGATATTTATTATTTCAAAAATAAAACGTGCAAAGTTAAGCAATAATACTGAATAAAAACTAAGATAAAGGTTTAAAAGTGGTAAAAAAAGAATTTTTACACACAAGACTTATAAAAAAGAGACACCTTAGCAGTTGTGTGTCTCTTTTTTTATAAATAGCTATTAAATTTAGATAATAACTTTGCAAGTCGTCGTTCCAATGTGTATGATATATATGCCTTTGGATAATGAACTTGTGTTTATGGAGAGTGTTTCATTGTCGGCAGTGCGTTTGATAATCTGAGAGCCTAACATATTATACACTGTTATATTATTCCCGACCATACTGCGAGGAATGAGTATATGTATGCTACCTTCATTTGCGGATAGTATAGTAATTTGTTGGTTGTTTGTAATATTTTCTACCGATGTAGTTTGGTTTTTATCAATTTTTATAGGTGTTTGTGCTACGCATCTTACGCTATATCCCATAAATTTGTCTTCCTGATTGTAGTTTATAGTTTGCGAATCCCAGAAGAAACGTATGAAGATTGCTTTTTTGTCATCATCTTCGGACAGTGTAGATGTCCAGAAATACGCCTGATGTCCTTTGCCCGAATATCCATTGAAGAATTTACTTGTAGATGTAGAACCGAATGCTTGACAGTTGAGCATTGACATATTGTTGCCTGGTAGCAAAGAACCACTACCGGGATTTGGAGGAGTTATCCAATTGTTTATGCTTTTTAGGAGTTCTCCGGCAGAGAATGACAGAGAGAAATCTTCGTTTGGTACCGACATAAAACTCTTAGGAGAGATATATTCCGCGAGCATATTCCAGTCGTCAAGTTTTGGTATTTGCCATCCTTGTGGAGCAAGATGCGGTTGGTTGGTAACGGCATACCAATTGTAGAGTCCTCCCATTGTTTGCATATTAGACAAATCATTGTCATATACGGTGTATGCAGGAGATTTGGTTGCTTCCCAATCTGCTTTATTGAGGTTGGTAGCAATGTGTGAGCCATCGGCAAATGTCGTTGCAGCGAGATTCTCACGCATCCATATCTGTTTCCCTATTTTTACAAGAGCGTATTTATTGGTGTTGTCCGCTCGTTTGTCGGTCAATAAATATGGGGTAAATATAGCCTCAGAGACACTTTCAATATTGGAGTAACCTACTGTACCGTCGGCTTTAACGAAAATTGCTCCGTTAAATGGTTCTGTCAAAATAGTACGAGTTGCTCTGCCTTTATTGACATCAAAAGCAATACTTTCGGCAGCTTGGCAGTTGTAACCATTGGCGAAGTCTACCTCTCCGTCGCTTTTTAATTGATACAAAACGAATAAGCGTTCGCTTGTGTTTTCGGTTACCACATATTCGTACGAAATAACACCGAGGTTTTGTACACCGTTAGATACTACCAGCAAATTGCTGTTGTCAAACATACTTTCGGTAACCTGTGCAATGCGGACTTGTCCCATCGCTGCAACCGAAAAAAAAGAGATTGCCAATGCAATAAAATTTTTGCTAATAAAAAAATTTGTAAAAATTTTTGTCATAAAATTATTTGTTTTTATATTGTTTGAAAAAAATAAGAATTATATCGCAAAAGTATAAAAAAATTTTAATTGGATTGAAAAATATTGACGATAAAGTTGATTAAGATCGGATGCTGCAATAGGAATTTCCTTTAATTGTTGAAGTGTTTCAGTATCATCAATTATCAGGATTACCAAAGCTATAATCATGTTTTCTTCTCTTTTAAGTTGCGGCTATCTGCCCCAATGAAATGTTGAATATTATAGTGTTTTTCTTTGGAAAATAATTGGGAATATCATTCTCTTGAAAGGAAAAAAAGCCAAACTATCCTCTCCGTGTTGAGAGGGGTTGGGGGTGAGTTGAAAAAGGAGTATAGCAATTAAATATTCCGGTGGATTTAAGAGTTATGAAAGGTTTTTCAATTATGGCTATAAGAGACATTATAGAGTTAAACATGGAGAGGATGAATTTGCTTTGGGACACACCAACCATATAAATGTTAGTTGTATATAATTTTTGGGGGTTATTTTAAGATGCATTTGGCTAAGTTCAGAGGGTTACATAGATACACTTTTTATTGGCATATAAAAGAGCGTGAAATGCGGAATATTCACGAATATAACTGAATATAAAATGTTTAATTGAGTAATTTAGATACAATTGCAGAAACAAAAATTTATACTTAACTTTGCTAAAAAATTTGAGAAAAAACAAACTTAACTAATCTTGAACCTTTTTTATAGAAAATCTAAAAAATTATAAATCAAAAGGTATTATGTATAAAAATTTTATGTAAAAAAAATCAAAAACCATAACTCAAAACTATTTATTATCTTTGCAGATTGTTTTCGTATACGGCATTGTATCCGAAAATGGACACAAAATCAATAAATTAATATAGGAAATTTTATGCAGAATTTGGTTATAGTGGAGTCTCCGGCAAAGTCGAAAACTATTCAAGGGTATTTGGGTAAGGATTTTGTCGTAAAGTCGTCGATGGGACATATACGTACACTTGCAGACAAGGAGTTCGAGGGTGAGATAACAAAAAAATATACGCCCACCTACGAAGTGTTGCCCGAGAAGAAAAAGGTGGTGTCGGAGCTTAAAAAAGATGTCAAAAACGCTCAAACAGTGTGGCTTGCTACTGATGAGGACCGCGAAGGAGAGGCTATCGCATGGCACTTGTTCGACGAACTGAAGCTAAAAGAGGCGAATACCCGTCGTATCGTCTTCCACGAGATTACCAAAGACGCTATACAAAAGGCTGTTGCCTCGCCTCGCAATATAGACCTAAATCTTGTAGATGCACAGCAGGCTCGCTCGGTGCTGGACAAGATTGTGGGTTTTGAACTCTCGCCTGTGCTTTGGCGTAAGGTCAAGAATGGACTCTCGGCAGGTAGAGTACAGTCGGTAACGGTAAGGCTGGTTGTTGAAAAAGAACGTGATATACAAGCGTTTAAACCGACATCGTACTATAAGATTGTAGCCGTTTTTACCGATGGCAACAAGAGTTTCAGAGCCGAACTAAAGAGAAATTTTGCTACCAAAGAGGAGACTTTAGACTTTTTGGAGTTGTGCAAAAAAGCAACTTTCAAAATCACCAAAGTAGAGACCAATCAAGGCAAACGCACCCCTGCACCGCCATTTACCACATCTACCTTACAGCAGGAGGCTTCGAGGAAGTTGGGTTTTTCTGTATCGCAGACTATGCGTGTGGCTCAAACGCTATATGAGGCAGGGAAAATCACATATATGAGAACCGACTCGGTAAATCTTTCGGATTTGGCACTTGCTACTACCAAAGCAGAAGTAATATCTATTGCAGGTAACAAATATCACAAGTTGCGTAAATACACTACTAAAATCAAAGGGGCACAGGAGGCTCATGAGGCTATCCGCCCTACATATATGAATACGAGTGAGATAGACGGTACTACACAGGAAAAACGTCTGTATAGTCTGATATGGAAACGTACTATTGCGTCGCAAATGGCTGATGCCCTGATAGAAAAGACCAATGTGGAGATTGCCGTATCCTCGTCGAAAGAGGTGTTTGTAGCCACAGGTGAAGTAATAAAGTTCGACGGATTTCTAAAAGTATATATGGAGAGCCGCGACGATGATCAGGACGATACTTCGGAGCAAGGCGAAAACCTCTTGCCATCGCTCAAAACTGGTCAGTCGCTCGACAGGCAAGACCTTACGGCTACACAAACCTACACCCGTCCGCCATTTCGATACAGTGAGGCTTCATTGGTAAAAAAGCTTGAGGAACTCGGTATAGGTCGTCCATCGACTTATGCACCTACTATTTCAACTATTCAAAATCGCGGTTATGTAG
Source organism: Porphyromonadaceae bacterium COT-184 OH4590 (assembly GCA_000768855.1). Taxonomy (GTDB): domain Bacteria; phylum Bacteroidota; class Bacteroidia; order Bacteroidales; family Paludibacteraceae; genus F0058. The sequence goes on from JRAN01000001.1 coordinate 116,166, forward strand.
AGAAAAAAGATATACCTGTCGAAAAACAGGAGACAACCATTATTACTCTAAAGAAAGAGAGCATAAAAGAGGAGATAAAAGCCTCAAAAACCACTTTCGATAAAGGGAAGCTTGTACCAACAGATATTGGTATGGTGGTAAACGATTTTTTGATAGAAAATTTTCCTCAAATACTCGACTATGGATTTACTGCCAATATCGAAGGTGATTTCGACAATATAGCCGAGGGCAAAATGAATTGGCGAGATGAGTTGATAAGTTTTTATGAAAAATTCCACCCCGAAGTCGATAAGGCTGTAAAAAAGGCAGGCAAGACCACCGGCGAGCGTTTCCTCGGCAACGATCCCAAAACAGGGCGTCCCGTGTTTGTACGTATCGGCAGATTCGGTACATTAGCCCAGATAGGCGACAGTAAGGACGAAGAGAAACCTGTTTTTGCTGCTATGCAAAAGGGGCAGAGCCTTGAGACTATCACGTTGGAAGAAGCCCTCGAACTCTTTAAACTACCGTTGCATCTTGGTTCTTATCAAGGCAAGGAGTTGATAGTTGCCACAGGCAGGTTTGGGGCTTACCTCAAATTTGGCGACACCAATATATCGTTGCCAAAGGGCGAAAATCCGCTTGAGATGACTTTTGAGAAGGCTGTTGAGTTGGTCGAAAAACCACGTTTGCCTATTACCGTAGGAAAGCACGAAAACGAAGATGTAATAGTGGCAGCAGGCAGGTTTGGAGCGTATATCAAATTTGGTGCTATCAATGTGTCGATACCAAGAGGCGAAAATCCTTTTGAAATCACTTTGGAGCGAGCCGTGGAGTTGATAAAAAATAAAACGGAGGGCAAGACTGCCACCAATACCGAGATAAAAGTATTTGAAAACGAAGATATTAGAGTGCTTAACGGTCGTTACGGAGCATATATCAGCCACGCAAAGAAAAACTACAAGATACCAAAAGACCTTGTCCCCGAGCAGATTACCCTTGAACAGGCAAAAGAGATAGTATCGGGCGAGCCGGCGGCTAAACGTAAATCGTTCAAAAAGAGTACTAAATAGAGTAGTTATTATGCATAAAGCAGGTTTTGTAAATATAGTGGGTAACCCCAATGTTGGTAAATCTACCTTGATGAATGCTCTTGTAGGAGAGCGAATTTCAATCATTACTTCCAAAGCACAGACTACTCGTCATAGGATTATGGGAATAGTTAATGGTGATGACTTTCAGATCGTTTATTCCGATACTCCGGGTGTATTGAAGCCCAACTACAAGTTGCAGGAGAGCATGAGAGAGTTTTCGGATTCTGCTCTTAAAGACGCCGATGTGTTGCTGTATGTTACTGATGTGATTGATAATCATAGCAAAAATACCGATTTTCTCGAAAAAGTAAAACACATTATGAGCAAAAAGGTAGTAGTTATCAATAAGATAGACCTTATTGAGCAAGCTCAACTGCTCAAACTTGTAGATTACTGGCACGAGACTCTGCCGGAGGCAGAGATAATACCTATTTCGGCACAGGAGAGGTTTGGTATTCCACAGCTACTCAAACGTATAGTGGAGTTACTGCCCGAATCCCCTCCATATTTTGACAAAGATGCTCTTACCGACAAACCTGAACGTTTTTTTGTAAACGAAATAATACGTGAAAAGATACTTCTACACTACGACAAAGAGATACCTTACAGCGTTGAGGTCGCTGTCGAAGAGTTTAAAGAGGAGGAGAATATTATAAATATATCGGCACTTATTTTTTGCGAACGCGATAGCCAAAAGGGTATTATAATAGGCAAAAATGGCTCTGCCCTAAAACGTATTGGTTCTGAGGCTCGTAAAGACATAGAGGCGTTTTTCTTAAAAAAAGTATTTTTGCAACTCTATGTAAAGGTTGAAAAAGATTGGCGTAATCGCGAAAACAAACTACGAAGTTTCGGATATACATTAACCCATAAATAGGGCGTGTGTAGATTATAAAAAAGATGATTAAATAATCGATAATAAAACATTTTATATAAATTACTATAAAAAAACGGATTAGCATACGATGGAGCAGTTTATCGCACAATTTCAGGTAGGTAGTGTAGCTTATACCATTCTATTATATGCGGCAGTTATAGCCTTAGGTATAACACTTGGTAAAATTAAAGTTTTTGGTATCTCCATAGGGGTAACTTTTGTTCTTTTTGCCGGTATCATAGCCGGGCATTTCGGTTTTGAGCTTGAACATTCGGTATCGCACTTTGTCAAGGAGTTTGGGCTTATTCTTTTTGTCTTTACCATTGGCTTGCAGGTAGGACCGTCGTTTTTTTCGTCATTCAAAAAAGATGGGATGCAGATGAATATGCTCGCTACCGCTCTTATACTGCTTAATGTGGTAGTTGTTGTGGCTCTGTATTTCATATTTTTCCCAAAAGTGTCGATGCCATCTCTTACCGGTGTTATGTCGGGTGCGGTAACCAATACACCAGGACTTGGGGCAGCACAAGAGGCTCTACGTCAGCTTTTTGAAGCAGGTAAAATAGATTCAATGCCACAGATAGCCTTGGGTTATGCAGTGGCTTATCCTTTTGGTGTTTTAGGGATAATATTGGCAATGATACTGATACGTTTTATGTTCAAAATAGATTTGAATAAAGAAAACCAGCAACTAATAGAAAGTCATAGTTCCTCACAAGAGAAACCCGACCCTTTTTCGGTAGTTTTTACAAGTAAAGTTCTTAGTGGCAAGACTATAGAGGATATCCGTACACTTATAGGCAGGCAGTTTATCATATCTCGTTTGAAACGCGATAATCAATATTTTACACCTCATGCCGATACTATTCTTCACCCTAATGATATTTTGAAGATAGTTTCTTCGGTTGCTGATGAAGAGGCAATAGTGTCGTTTATGGGACAAAAGACTGATATAGACTGGCAAGAATCTGAGACGGTGCTTGTGTCGCGACGCATACGGGTAACTCGCGATAATATCAATGGCAAGACTTTGGCAAAACTTCGTCTCCATTCGATTTACAACGTCAATGTTACCCGTGTAAACCGTTCCGGTATTGATCTTATGGCAATGCCAAACCTTGCCTTGCAAGTGGGCGACCGTGTAATGGTAGTAGGCGAAAAAAACGATATTGCTCGTGTAGAACGCCTTTTGGGCAACACTCTTAAAAAACTCAACGAACCGCCTATTGCTACCATTTTTACAGGTATAGTGCTTGGTATTATCTTTGGCTCTATTCCATTTACTTTCCCAGGTATTCCGATGCCTGTAAAGCTTGGATTGGCAGGCGGTCCGCTTATAGTAGCTATCCTTATCGGCAGATTCGGACACCGCTTTAGTATGGTTACATACACAACGCAAAGTGCCAACCTGATGCTTCGCGAGGTGGGTATTTCGCTATTTTTGGCGAGCGTGGGAATAGAGGCAGGTAAGAGTTTTTTCGAAACGGTAATATCGTCCAATGGCTTGATGTGGCTTGGCTTTGGGGCACTTATAACGTTTATTCCGATGATGGTAATAGGTATATTTGCTCGTAAAAAGATGAAAATGAACTACTTCTCGATTATGGGACTTATGGCGGGAGCATCTACCGACCCTCCTGCGTTAGCCTACGCCAATGCTATAGCCCCCAACGACGAACCGGCTGTAGCTTACTCAACGGTCTATCCGCTTACAATGTTCCTTAGAATATTGATAGCACAGCTGTTGATATTGATTTTTATTTGATAATAAGATAGTTAGATGTTTTTTTGAATAACATTATAATGTGATAAAAATTTGACTATCCGATAAAAATGAAAAAAATTGCAGGTAAAAAATTTAAAATAATAACAATTGATAAAATTATTGATTTGGCTAAGACCCCAAAACATTATGAGGTAAAAGATAAAATTTTTGAAATATTTTAACTTATTGTAGCTTGTCAAGACCATTGTAATACTCTAAATAGTGGCTATTATAATACATTATCAAAAAATAAAAAGTAGAAAATTGCAACTATAACATAAAAAATATTACTAACTTTGTTAGTCGTTTTTCTATTAATCAATTTTGTATAAAAAAATATTAATATATAGCATTAAATAATTAATTTTTATGAGTTTATGAAAAAATTGGATTTGTCAAAGTATGGTATTATAGGAGCTACAGAGGTAGTCTATAATCCCTCTTACGAGGTTCTCTATGAAGAGGAGATTTCCCCTAATTTGAAAGGCTTTGAACGTGGACAGCTTACCGAGCTTGGAGCCGTCAATGTTATGACCGGAATATATACGGGGCGTTCGCCTAAGGATAAGTTTTTTGTAATGGATGATGTGTCAAAAGATACTGTTTGGTGGACAACCCCCGAATATCCTAATGACAACAAACCCATTTGCAAAGATACGTGGAAGGCTCTCAAAAAGATAGCCACCGATGAGATGTCGGGCAAAAAGCTCTATGTGGTTGATGCCTTTTGCGGAGCCAATGCAAACACTAGGTTGAAGCTACGCTTTATAATGGAGGTGGCGTGGCAGGCTCACTTTGTCAAAAATATGTTTATCCGCCCCACCGATGAGGAACTCGAAAACTTCGGCAAACCCGATTTTGTAATACTCACAGCATCAAAGGCTAAGGTCGAAAATTATAAAGAACTCGGCTTAAACTCTGAGACAGCTATTGCCTTTAATCTCGAAGAGAAAGAGCAGATAATACTCAACACTTGGTATGGAGGAGAGATGAAAAAAGGGATGTTCTCTTATATGAACTACCTATTGCCCTTACGCGGTATTGCGTCGATGCATTGCTCTGCAAACACCGACCTTGACGGCAATCACACAGCTATATTTTTCGGACTATCGGGTACTGGCAAGACTACACTATCGACCGACCCCAAACGACTGCTCATAGGCGACGACGAACACGGTTGGGACGACGATGGAGTATTTAATTTCGAGGGTGGTTGTTATGCCAAGGTTATCAATCTGAGTCAAGAGGCTGAGCCTGATATTTACAATGCTATACGTCGCAATGCTCTTTTGGAGAATGTAACAGTCGATGCCAACGGTAAAATTGACTTTCATGACCAGAGTGTTACCGAAAATACACGTGTAAGTTATCCGATACACCATATCAAAAATATTGTTCGTCCCGTTTCGAAGGCAGGAGCAGCCGAAAAGGTAATATTTCTTACAGCCGATGCTTTTGGAGTATTGCCTCCGGTATCAATTCTTTCGCCCGAACAGACACAATACTACTTCCTTAGCGGTTTTACAGCCAAACTTGCAGGCACAGAACGTGGTATTACAGAGCCAACACCTACTTTTTCGGCTTGTTTTGGTGCTGCCTTTTTGTCGCTACACCCGACCAAATACGGAGAAGAGTTGGTAAAACGTATGAAACAGTCCGGAGCTAAGGCATATCTGGTTAATACAGGCTGGAACGGCACAGGCAAACGTATCTCTATCAAAGATACCCGTCGCATAATAGATGCCATCATTGACGGTTCTATAGATAATATGCCAACAGATAAGATACCATATTTTGACTTGGAAATACCGACAGAGCTACATGATGTTGACACTAATGTACTTGATCCTCGCAATACTTATGCCGATAAGGCAGAATGGGATAAAAAGGCAAAAGATTTGGCAGGACGATTTATAAAGAATTTTGAGAAATTTACAGGCAACGATTTGGGTAAATCGCTTGTAAGTGCCGGACCTAAGCTATAAAAACAGCTATTACTGTACGATAAAAGTTTTTGATTAATATAGAACAACAGGGCTGACTTCATTTAGAAGTTCAACTCTGTTGTTTGATTTTTGCTCTTCCGAACATGGTTGACCCCGGATTACGCGATAGTAGCTTTGACACACTTAATAATTGATGACATATCGGACAGTACTTACATTTTTTATAATGCGGAATATGCGACTAACGAAATCTTTATCGAAAAAATGTACTAACTTTGCAAGTTGTTTTTTTAAAAAAAAAATTTTACGACAAAATATTTTTGCTCAAATAAATTTATAACATCAAAACTTTCGTAAATATGCTTATAATTAAGAATATAATAGATAACCGCGATTCTGTAATCAGAGGACTGCTCAAAAAACATTTTCATAATGCCGAGCAAATAATAGAACAAATTATAAACACCGATATTGAGCGTCGCAATATACAAAAAGAACTTGACACCAACCTTGCCGCACAGAACAAGATAGCGAAGCAGATAGGTGCACTTATGGCACAGGGCAAACGCGATGAGGCGGAGGTAGCCAAGGCTCAAACCTCTCAATACAAAGAGCATGGCAAACTCCTTGCCGACAAGCTTGCCGAATACGAAAACAACCTGAAAGAACTACTCTGGCAGGTTCCCAATATTCCGCACGATAGTGTCCCCGAAGGACGTACTGCCGAAGACAACAGGGTAGAGCGTTCGGGTGGAGAGATACCTACAATGACTGAAGATGCCTTGCCTCATTGGGATTTGGCAAAGCGTTACGACCTTATCGACTTTGAACTTGGTGTAAAGATAACAGGTGCGGGTTTTCCTGTCTATAAGGGCAAAGGAGCAAGGCTTCAGAGAGCGTTGATTAACTTCTTCCTCGACGAGGCTCGCAATGCAGGTTATCTGGAAGTAGAGCCTCCTTATTTGGTTAATGCCGATTCGGGTTATGGTACGGGGCAATTGCCCGACAAAGAGGGGCAGATGTACCACGTCACAGCGGACGACCTATATTTGATACCGACCGCCGAGATACCCGTTACCAATATTTTTCGTGATGTGATACTGCAGGAGAAGGATTTGCCTCAATGTCTTACTGCCTACTCGGCTTGTTTCCGTCGTGAGGCAGGTTCGTATGGCAAAGATGTACGCGGACTTAATCGTCTGCATCAGTTCAATAAAGTAGAGATAGTACGTGTGGACACTCCCAAACATTCATACCAAAGCCTCGATGAGATGGTGTTTTACGTCGAAAAGCTCATTGGTAAACTACAACTTCCATATCGTATTCTACGCTTATGTGGTGGTGATATATCATTTACATCGAGTCTAACATTTGATTTTGAGGTATATTCGGCTGCCCAAAAGCGCTGGCTTGAAGTGTCGTCGGTATCGAACTTCGAAAGCTATCAGGCAAATCGCCTCAAATGCCGTTACAAAACTACAGAGGGTAAAATCGAGCTATGCCATACACTCAACGGTAGTGCTTTAGCTTTACCGCGAATAATAGCCGCCCTGCTTGAAAACAATCAAACCCCGCAGGGTATAAAGATACCCAAGGCACTTGTACCTTATTGTGGTTTTGAGTGGATTGATTAGAAATTATCAATGATTTGTTTTGCAGTAGTTTTATAATTATACTTATCGATAAGAGATTGTTTGTCTATACTTTGTTTTTGTATGTTTTGTATTTTTGATTTTAAATCGGTACAATCACAATTTTTAAAAAAGGTAACAGGTAGATTGGCATAAATTTCTTTGAATACATCAATGTCGGATAATATTACAGGTGTATCCAAATACAATGCTTCTAGAGGAGGGATACCAAAACCCTCATATCTGGAAGGTTGTATCAGTGCCTCTGAGTTTGAAATTATGGAATAAAGGTGTTCATTACTTTTGATTCTGCCCGATAATATTATATTTTTGTTCGAACTCATCTTTTTATAGTTTTTCTTGTCGGCAGTTTTTAATCCTTTTACGTCTCCAACAATTATTAGTTTCTTATCTAATTCTACCAAGGCATCTAATAATATGTCTAATCCTTTATGTCTCTTTATGTTACCTATGTATAATAAGTATTTGAAATCATATTTGCAACTATGTTTTTTTCTGTCAAATTTTAGTAAATCTACATTAATACCATTATATGCTACTATTATTTCTTTATTTGTTTTATAGTGCTTTTTGATTCTTTCTTTTGTGAATTGAGATACTGTAAATATTTTTTTAACTTTTTTGATAGCTCTTTTAAGGCTTATATACCGTATAAAGCGTCCTATTGTTCCGGAGAAATCTTTGTAATCTAAAAATACAACATCATGTATTGTAAAATACACAGGTATATTAATCCCTAATGGAATATTAAAATTTGGAGAAAAAAATATGTCGCAATCATTAACTGCTTTTGTAGGAAAACATAATAATTCTTTTATGGAAAAAATGGGAGCATCATATTCTATTATTTGACAATTAGTTTTGTCTATATCCAGTTCTTCTTGTATAATATCCCTTTTGCCTATTAATATCCATTGATAATTGCTTAATTGCAACCAATATATTAAAATGTTTTTTAGATAGGTACCTATGCCGCTTTTTTGTAACATTCTGCAATCTACGGCAATTCTTTTTATTTTAGTATTTTCTCCCATAATTTTACAATAGGTTTTAGTTCAAATTTTTTTGATGCAATTATAGCATTTGCCGAGTATTCTTGAATTAATGATGGATTTTGAGTAAGTTTATCAATAGCTTTTGATAGGGCAGTGGTATCATTTTTGAACACCAATAATCCTGTCTTCCCGTTTTCTACAATATCTCTGGGACCGGTTTCACAATCAAAACTGATTATAGGCAAGCCCATATACATAGCTTCTATTAATACCAGTGGTAATCCCTCAAATCTTGATGACATCACATATATTGAGGCTTTTTTGTATATCTCTGTTATTTGCGAATTGGGCGGTAATATATCAACACTTTCGTTAAGATTATATTCGGCAATTTGTTTTTTTATATCTTTTTCTAATGTGCCTTCTCCTACAATTTTTAGTTGCCAGTTGTTGTTTTTACAACTACATTGTCTCCAAGCATCTATTAACATATCAAATCCTTTTTGTCTTTCAAATCTGCCTATGGATAGAATAACTTTTTCTTGTAAAGTTGCTTTTTCGTTGGATTCGATTGTAATAGGATTTGGAATTGTTATTACATTTTTTGCTTTGAATTTATTTTTAAATATGGTTGCATCTGTTTGTGTGAGTGTTACTATCTGACTTGAAAACATTGAAGCCAGCTTTCGAGCTAAAGGTGATGTGATGATATTCCAATTGATATTTGCATTAAAATGTTCCCATGTTATTACTTTTACTTTTGTAAAAAAAGTAGCAGGAATACTCATTAACGACATGGCACTGCATACATCAATTACCTTGTTTATTTTATTTTTAGTTATTAAATGTTTGAGTTTTATTATATTGACTGGAAATCTCAAATAGATGTTGGTTTTAGGTTTGGAGCACAGGTAAAGAACATTGATTTTATTATCCAATTTAAAAAAAGGTTCTCCGCTGTTATGTATGGCAATAATTGTAACATTATAACCTATTTTTACCAACTCATTGGCTAATAAAGAAGTTATACGTTCTGTTCCTGCCGGTCGATTTAATGAATTTATAACAAAAGCTATATTCATATATGAAGACGTATTTTAAGGATTAAATATTTTAAATAATTCAGTTTGAAAAAATGAGAACTCATTTTGTATATTTTACAGTTCAGCTTTAATAATGACTTTAATTTAAATATTTTATTTGTTTTTTGTATAAGATTTGAGCCTATTAAATTATTATTATGTTGTCTGTATAGTATTATACTTTCGGGTATATGTTTTATAATTCCTTTATGCTTGGCGACACTTAGAGCTATCCACCAATCGTGCATTATTGCGTAGTTTTGTATGGGTAGGATTATATCTTTTGTTCTTTTATTGAAAACCATTGTACAGCCTAATATTCTGTTTGCTACACAAAGAATGTCAGGGTTTCCGAATGTTGCGGGATTTTGTTTGGTGTGTAGGAATATCGATGGTATTATTATGTTTAGATTTTTGTCTACAACTTTGGCATCAGAGAATATCAGAACAGGTTTGTTCGGATTGTTCGATTCTATCTGTTTTATCTTATTGACGGATATTTCTACTTTATTGGGCAACCAAATATCATCTTGGTCTGCAATAAATATATATTCTCCTTTTGCTTTCGATATTGCTGTTTCGAAATTTTTTATTACTCCCTTTCTTTTTTCGTTCCTTATTAGTATTATACGATTGTCTGCAAAAGAAGATACGATATTTGTTGTATTATCGCTCGAACAGTCGTCTGATACTATGAGTTCGTCTTTATCATCCAACTGAGATAAGATTGATGCTATTTGTTCTTTAATAAAAGATTCTCCATTGTAGGAAGCTATACAGACAGTTATCATCTTTTGTGATTTTTTAGGTATTCTTTTTTGAAGTATAAAACTGCTTTGTCAATATTTGTTTTTTTTATCTCTTCTTCTGTTTTGTTTATACGGGAGAATAATGTAGTGGCAGCCAAAACTTTTGATTTGCTATTAGTTTCTATTAAGTATAATCCTCTTGTATAAATAAATGCAAAACAAAATAGTAATATTACAAGGGTTTGTTTTATGAATATTAATTTTAGTTTTGTTTTGGATAGCTCGTTTATTATAAAAACGATAATTAGAGGAGAAAAGAACGACCTTACTCTATTTAGGAAGAACCAATATTTATAAAAAATGGCTATAATCAGAAAAAAAGATAAAATTAATATATAAAAACGCTTTTTGCTATTGTCCGTATTGATACTGTATTGATATAAACATACGAATGTTGTACAATACAGTATGAGAATTGTTTGAAAATTATTTTCTACATCAAGGTGATGTAAAATAGAATTTACGGTAGATAATGGTATTGGTAAACTGACAGTTAATAAAGTAAGTATGTCGCCAAAAGAGACAAAAATACCCGATATTATTATTAAGCATAGAGACAGGTAGTAATTCCTTGAGTATTTTATGGTTGGGACAAACAAAATAATAAAACTCAAGACAACAACAAATATTGCCGATTTATGAAAAAATATAGAAATAGCCACATAAAAAAGGTATTTGATGTATTTTTTTTCAAGAAAAGCAAGTATGCCTAATATAAAGAGAGAGACGGCAATAGCTTGTCTGAATTCAAAGAATAAAATATTAGATTCAAATACGGTTAATGCGAATAGAGCTGTTATTTTATACTTTTCTATATGTTTGAAACACTGATATATCGCATAAAAGTATATACATGTAATACTAAATGTAAACAGCCAAAAGTTGCATCCAATCCATTTTAATATACTACAATAATATAGATAACCTATCTCTATTCCTTTGCCTACGCTTGAGCCGTTTTTCCAAATATACAGAGGTGATTCGATATTTTCGTACAAAGGAACGTATAAATGAATGTCCGGTCCATAATAGTATTTGATGCCGACGATAAAAAAAACGGTATAAAATACTATTTGGTACAACTGATTTTGCAATCTTTTTTGATTGGGTATATTAAGCTCTATAACCGAAAAAAAAGCTGTTATGATTATTGGTATTAATATTAAAATCATAAATAAATCAAATTGATTTTTTGAAATACAATAACATTCCCACAATTACCGTAAATTCGGTTATAAACAAAGCCCAAGCCGTCCCTTTTGCGTTGTATAAGGGTATTAAGGTAAACATTAACAATAAAGCTATTGCTCCTGCACAGAAATATACTTTTTGAAATTGTTTTTTGTTGTGCTCATTACCTATTGCCAACAATCCTAATTGACCTAATATACCGCCGACAGATATAAATATCGGTATAAATGACATTATTTGTAGTATGTCCGTAGCGTTATGATAATCTTTCCCTAAAATAGATGTAATTATTCCGGCATTGAAAAATAATATTAAAGATAAAAAAAGTGTAGCAAACATAACTATGACAGCTATTGTCTTTACCAGATGTTTGGCTTTATCTGTAGATGCTGCAGACATGCTGCTTATTTTAGGATAAAATGATTGTGATATGGGAATAAAAATTAGGTATGCAATGCCTCTGATTATTTTCTCTATTGCAGTATATTTACCCACTTCTTGAGATGAGGAAAAATATCCTAAAATAATAACAAACATAGTTGTGTATAAACTTGTGGCTGCCATTGTTAAGAAGACAGGATATGCGTCTTTTATTGCACTAATAATCTTATGCTTCGAAATGTTTATCTTTAGCGATACGTATCTTTTGTTAATCAACAATCCAATGGTTAATGTGCTGCTTAATACATATACCAAAGATTGAATCAAAGCCGCTTTTTGATAATCGTCGGAAGATTTTACAAACCAAAACGTTAGTGGTAAAATTAGCAGTTTGGATATGGTATTGATAATTGATATAAGTCTGATTTTGCCCAATCCCTGAAATAGCCATACAAGAGAAAATGTATTGGCTATTACCATCGAAAACATAATTAAAAGAGTAGATGAATAGATGGCAAATCTTGGAATACCAAATGAAAAAAACAAAAGTATTAACGAACATATTATTAAAAGAGATATTTTAGACCATATTGTTGACCAAAAAATCTCATTTAATTCACTTTGATTGTTTCTCGCCAGTGATATTTTTTTTGTTGCCGTCAGATTGAAGCCGAAATCGACAATAAGCATAAGATATTGAACAACCGAAAGCGAAAATCCTATATAACCAAATTTCTCAGATCCCAATGTAACCATTAAATATGGGAATACGAGTAATGGTATTATATAGTTTAATCCTTGTAAAACAATTAGGTATATCGTATCTACTATCTCTTGTTTATTGTTCTTGAAAAACACAGTGATATTTAAAATTCTTATTAAGATTGGCAAAGGTACAAAAAAATATTAATACCTTATTTGCCTGAAAACTGTAATTTCGCCAACAGGCTACAATATTTATTTCTCTTTACAAAAATATTTTTTGTTAAAAAACATTAATTATTTACGGTTTTAACCTAAAAATGGTTAAATAAGTAGCAGAATATTTTTAAACTATTGCAAAAATAGTTTAAAAATATTATCTTTGGACTTTAATAACTAAATATATATAAATAATATGAAAAAAGATTTTAAATTTTTGGTATTCCTTATAGGAATGGTACTACTTTCGTCATGTACGAGAGAGCCGTTTATAAAGCAGCAGGATAATACCTCTGCAACGGATCCGCTTGCAGCACCTGCACTACCTGTACATGACCCTNTACTTTCGTCATGTACGAGAGAGCCGTTTATAAAGCAGCAGGATAATACCTCTGCAACGGATCCGCTTGCAGCACCTGCACTACCTGTACATGACCCTATCAAAGTGAGCAATATCAATGTGGAGATAGCACAGGAGGTAGCCAGAGTGTTTTATGCCAATATCAATCGTCAAAATGTACAGAGTATCGGTATTGCTTCGGTAGACTCTATTTTGGATTGGAAAGACAGGACAGCCATTTATATTATCAACCTCCATCCTACAGGTTATGTGCTGACATCTGCCGATATCAAAAACAAAGCTATTATCGGCTACTCGGAAGAGGGTCGGCTCACGTCCGATGCCAAGAGTATGCCCGATGCTTTGGTAGCCAATCTGGCAGATATTATTGTAAAAAACCGAATAGTTGCAGAGGGATATTTGCAGCCGAAGCTTTTACATTCGCTTGTGGGCAACAGCAAAAACGATTGGCAAGAACAGTATGTTCAGGTGACGCTTAAGAAGTACGATTTTGAAGATAAATATCTTGATCCTTGTGCAAATAGTCCACGAACACTGGTAGATGTAAATTTCTCCAATCCTGATGGATATTTATGTAAAACAAGCTGGCATCAATGGGCTCCATATAACTACTATGCACCAAGGCATGACTATCCGATTGGCTGTGTGGCAGTTGCTATGGGGCAGATAATGAAATTTCACCGACACCCTTGGTTTTTCAACTGGGATATTATGCCCGATTACTCTGCAAATA
>JRAN01000010.1 GCA_000768855.1 Porphyromonadaceae bacterium COT-184 OH4590
TGCCGGGGCGACCATTGTTCTGAGAATACAAAGGCTCGAAAGCCGTATCGAATTTCTCCCAATCTGTTTTGTCGGCCAATTGGTAGAGTGGGTGCGATGAATTCAGCATCTCTGACAGACTGCTGAATAATGAAGGGTTATTATGGGGCTTTTTAATCATAAAATCTGCAAGTTTCCTATTACAAAGGTAAGAAAACTTGCAGATTTATCAAAGGGTTTCGAAGATTAATTTACTGAATATCAAACAATATGTGGTTTTTTAAGGGACGACTAAGTATTAATTGAAAAAAAATACTACAACCAGATATTTGATTATTTCCAAACAGTCCACATAACACCTTCAAGAGACTCCGTTGTGTAAATAATTGAAGGAACACCTCCTTCCATTTTTTGAATATTAAAAACAAGGTTATAACCCTTTACAAGATTTACCTTAAATGTTGTCTTCTGCCCATTAATCATTTTTCCCTCCATAGATATATCACATTTCTTATTAGAGTGTAAATATATACCTGATGTAAACAATGCTCCCTTTACCTTAACAAAAGGATTTAATGTAATTTTCTGGACTTTTCCATCTTTTGTCCCTTTAAAACCAATTGGTGCTATCATAGCTGTTTTGTCACTAATAGTCAATGAATCTTCTGGTATTTCTCTGTAATATTCAACTATTGTTTTTAGGTTATTATTATCTATATCTACAGGAAGTTCAAAAACTAATTTACCATCATTATAAGGTATCCTTAGCAAATCAACTTCTTTAAGCTCTTTTGTCCAGTAGATTGCTTGTATAGAATCCATAAGATTAGCAAATTCTTTTCCATTCTGCACGTTAATTTCAATTTTAACAGTAGATAACGCTGGTTCTGTTACAGTAACTTTACAAATATCAGATTTATTACCATCTTTTGTTGTTACAGTTACACTTGTTTCACCTTTTGCCACAGCCTTTACAATACCTCTCTGATCTATTGTTGCTATTTTTTCATCAGCAGATTTCCAAATAACTTCTTTGTTAGTTGCATTAGATGGTACTATATTAAATACGAGTTGTTCAGACTTACCTTGTTCGAGTATTAAGGTAGTTTTACTTAATGTTATACCTGTTACCTTTACTTCCTTATTACAAGAAGTAAAACCCATTACCATTGCTGCTATAAGCAGACTCAAACTAAATACTTTTTTCATAATATATTTCTATGTTTTTTTAGTTAAACAAAATATTTTGTTAATAAATAAAAATCAATCATTATTCAAAATTTAAAATCATTTATAAATCAAGAATATAACATTTTTTTGGTTCAAGATTAGTTAAGTTTGTTTTTTCTCAAATTTTTTTAGCAAAGTTAAGTATAAATTTTTGTTTTTGCAATTGTATCTAAATTGCTCATAATTGTATATTTATATTCAGTTTCATTCGTGAATGCTACACATTTCACACTCCTTAATAATGTAGGTAAAAAGTATGTCTGTGCACTCCTCTAAATTTTGCCAATCGCACTTTACATAATCTCCAAAATAACATTTCATTTCCGCCACAAAGATACCACATCCTTGTATATTAAACACACAAAAAATCTTTCACTACCTTTTCATCACGTTATCGTAAATCTGCCTTACCTTTTGCCCCGCGTACTCCCATTTGATATTGGCTATCTCGTCGAGACCGTTACGTCGTAGAGCCTTGTACATGGCAGGATACTTTACAATGGCGTGGATATAGTCTGCCATCGACTGAATATCCCAATAGTCGGTTTTGATGGCGTGGTGCAGTATCTCGGCACAACCGCTCTGCTTGCTTATAATGCTCGGCGTACCGCACTGCATTGCCTCAAGCGGCGATATCCCAAACGGCTCGCTTACGGAGGGCATCATATATACGTCGCTCTGTGCGAGCATATCATAGACTTCACGCCCTTTGAGGAAGCCCGTGAAGTGAAACTTGTCGGCTATGCCTTTCTGTGCTACCAGCCTTACCATTTTGTCCATCATATCGCCCGAACCCGCCATTACAAACCTCACTCCCTTGGTCTTTTCGAGTACCTTGGAGGCAACCTCCACAAAGTATTCGGGACCCTTCTGCATCGTTATCCTGCCGAGGAATGTTACTATCTTATCTTTGCCTTGACGTTGCTTTAGCTCATCGACAAATTCAAGCGGCATAACGGCATTATGCACCGTCGTTACCTTGTTTGGCGATATGTGATACTTCTCCACAACGGTACGCTTCGTCAGGTCACTCACCGTTATAATATGGTCGGCTAAGTCCATTCCTTGCTTTTCGATACGATATACTTCGGGGTTTACCTGTCCGCGACTGCGGTCGTAATCCGTTGCATGAACATGTATTACAAGAGGTTTGCCTGATATATTTTTTGCAAAAATACCTGCCGGATAGGTCAGCCAGTCGTGCGAGTGTATTATATCGAAATCAAGCGAGTGAGCCAAAACGCTTGCTACTGCCTCGTAGTTGTATATCTCCTCCATAAGGTTTTTCGGATAGATACCCGAAAACTCCACACAACCGATGTCGTTTACACCTATTCGCGAAAAATCATACTTTATACCGTTTCTGAACTGAAAATATTCGTCGGCGTTTTTGGTGCGTTCCATAGCGTATTGGTACGAAATATCCCGCCATACTACAGGCACCGAGTTTGCTCCGATGATGCGTAAAAAACTCGTATCTTCGTCGCCGTGCGGTTTGGGTATAACAAAGGTTATCTCCATATCTTTCTGCACTGACATACCTTTTGTGAGTCCGTAACTTGCCGTACCAAGTCCCCCAAGTATATGTGGGGGAAACTCCCAACCCAACATTAATGCTTTCATATCTCGTGTGATATTTTATTTTGTTTTTCTTCGTTGTCTATTAGTCGTGCCGTGCGTAGTATCTCGGCAACGGTAGGAGCGTAGGTCATCGCTCCATGTCCTTTGAATGGCGGATTGCCGTCGTACAGCTCCGACAGTGTGCCTATGGTCAGCTCTGTCATTTCGCTCTGGAAGCCTGCCAAAAATCTTTTAAGAAACGGCACGGCACTATTTTTATAAACCTTTATGTAAGCCTCAGCGTAAGAGCCTGTCATAAAAGGCCATACCGGTCCGTTGTGGTAGTTGTGGTTGCGTTCGTACATACCGCCGACATAGTTTGGGCGATACATTCCACTTTTGGGGCTTAAAGAGCGTAACCCTTTGATTGTTAGCAATTCTCTTGTAACAATATCCAAAACCGCTTTCTGCTGTTTTTTATCCAAAGGCGAATATGGCAACGACACGGCATAAATCATATTGGGGCGTACCTCGTGGTCTTTGTAGTTGCCGTCGATATAGTCGTAGAGATAGGTGCCGTTCCAAAAGAGTTCCACAAAGGAGTCGCCTGTGTGTGATGCCTGATACATAAGCAGGTCGGCTACACTCTTTTTATCCAAAACAGAAGCTATTCTCGAACCAAAGCACAATACGTTATACCATAATGCATTGAACTCCACTATGTAACCTGTGCGAGGTGTAATGGGCAACTGGTTTTCGGTGGCATTCATCCAAGTGGCGGGTATAACTTTGCCGTTGGTGTATAGCAGTCCATTGTCGTGAACAAATAGGTTTGGGTGGCGATGTTTTTTTATAAAATCAATAATATCGAGTAATAGCTCCCCGTACTTCTCGGCAGCTTGCTCCATCGAGGTGTATAGGGCGTATTGCTGAATATTCCAGATGAACCAAAGCGGGCAGTCGGGCAGACTGATTTCGATATAGTCGGTAGAATAGTCTTTGTCGCTCATATAGTCGATTGCAAACTTCGACATAGTTGAAAACAGACGTTCGAACCCTTCGATATTGCCGATACTCAAAGTAGCTCCCGTAAGCGACAGCAAGGCGTCACGAGCTCTAAACTTAAACCATGGATAGCCTGCTACAATGTAGTGGTCACTATTTTTTTCGACAAAAAACTGCTCCACGGCGTTTATAAGGCAACTTTCGAAGCTGTCGTTCTCACCTGTCTTTGCCACTTCTCTGTTGAACACGCTTTTGATAGTGCGGGGCGAAATCTCGCTTGTACCCGCCGAAAACACTATCGACTCGCCATTTTGCATCGTTACCTCGAAATATCCGGGTACAAATAGGTCTTCTTTGTAGTAGAGACCTCGTTCCTGTTCTTTGGAATATTCTATAGACTTATTCCAATATGGTTGATAGACAAACTTTGACTTTTTGCTAGTCTGCATCACAAGCGACGGATATTTGTCGTACAGACAGAACGACACACCATTCTCTACATTACTGAAATCCTTGCGTATCTGACTGTTTTCGTGAGTTAGAAAGTGTATTCCACGAAACGCCAAAAAGGGCTTAAATCGGATGGTGGTGTGCGATTGGGCTTCGAGTAGGGTGTAGCGTATCAAAACCCTGTCGTCGTCTTGCATCAGGAGTCGCTCCTTTTTGAGTATAACGCCTCCTGCGCGATATATAGTGGTGGGAACGGTATCGTTGTGAAACTCCCTTATATACTTGTGTCCGCCGGGTGAGAAGGTATTTTCGCCGTACTTGTGTATGCTGAGGTTAAACTCCACCCCGTGCTGAATGACCGTTTCGTCGAGCGACGAGAGCAATACGTGGTTGTAGCCATCGACTTCGGGGACGGGTGCCACCAGATAGCCGTGATATTTGCGAGTATTGCAATCCACAATGGACGAACTCATATAGGCTCCGTTCCGGTTTGTCCTCAAAAACTCTTTTGAAAGTGATTTTTCGAGATTGGTAAGCAGTGTCTTGTCAAATTTGAGGTAACTCATAACGCTGTTGTTTCTAATTATAATGCCCAAAATTATCAAAAAACTTTGATATTGCAAAACAAAAATTAACCAGATTGACGGTATTCTGTATAAAATAGCAAATTTTGTAGTATTGTTTACTGATAAAATGAATTTGCTCTGCCTTGTGGAATAATAGTTTTGAAAAAAATTTTGTCAATTCAAAAAAAGGTATTACCTTTGCAACCTGATTTTGGAGAGATGGCAGAGTGGTCGATTGCGGCGGTCTTGAAAACCGTTGACTGTAACAGGTCCGGGGGTTCGAATCCCTCTTTCTCCGCAAAAAATAATTATTTAAAGAACAATAAAAATGAAAAAAGGAATTCATCCGGAAAGTTATCGTCCCGTAGCATTTAAAGATATGTCGAACGATGATATGTTTATATCTCGCTCTACCGCTGCTACGAAAGAAACCATCGAAATTGATGGGGTAACATACCCTTTGGTAAAGCTCGAAATATCGAACACTTCGCACCCGTTCTACACAGGTAAGTCGAAACTTGTGGATACTGCCGGACGTGTTGATAAATTTATGTCTCGTTACAAAGACAGAGCTTCGAGGGCAAAAAAATAACATTAAAAGGACAAGATAACAAAAGAAAACTCAAATTATTTGAGTTTTCTTTGTATTTTTGCACCTCTATTTAGTTTAACGTTCAAAATACCTTGTATGCATCCTTTAGATAAATTCAAATTTTGCCCCGTATGTGGAGATAATCGGTTTTTAGAGCACGACGACAAATCTAAAATATGCCCCAAATGTGGGTTTAAATATTACTTGAATGCGGTATCGGCAGTAGCCGGTTTTATCATAGATTCGAACGAGCGACTGCTTATGTGCAAACGAGCCAATGAACCCGAAAAAGGCACTTGGGACCTCCCAGGAGGTTTCGTAGATATCGGTGAAACCGCCGAAGAGGCTATAAAGAGAGAGGTTTTCGAAGAGCTAAATATAGAGGCAGACAGCTTGGAATACCTTTTTTCTATCCCCAATGAATACTTCTATTCGGGATTCAATGTGAGAACATTGGATATGTTTTTTTTGATAAGGACTTCGGATATATCGCAGCTTAGCCCCAAAGACGATGTAGAAAAGGCAGAGTTTATCCCTTTTGCTCAAGTCGATATAGACAGCATAGGCTTGAAGTCCATAAAAATAGCAGTGGAAAAATTTTTGTCGTATCAACGCTAACTTTTTTATACCTTTGTAATTGTAATATCTTATAGTTGTTTGGGTTATTTACACGAATACCTATTTAAAAAAGCAAAATGAAATTTCTAAAAATACTGTCGAGCCTTAAAGTTATATTGGTATTTGTTTTGTTGGAAATATTAGCGTTGTTGATGTTTTCGAACAGGAGTGTCTTTCAGAGAAGTCGCTTTGTTCGGTTTTCGATGGAGACATCTTCATTTCTATATTCGAAATCCAATGAAATAACTAGCTATTTTTCTCTTAAATCGACCAACGAAGAGTTAGCCAGACATAATGCGGAGTTGCAAAAACAAATAGAGTTGCTACAAAATACGGTACAAAGACAAAACTACTTGACATCTTTGGAATACGATAGCACAATCGCTTTTATTCCTGCTAAAATTGTAACCAAAACAGTAAACAATATCGACAACTATTTTATTGTCAATAAGGGTGCTAAAGATGGCGTAAAAGAGGGATTCGGAGTAGTGAGTAACGGTAAGGTAGTGGGAGTAATTCAGTATGTTTCCGACCATTATTCGGCAGCATTGCTTATAATATCGTCAAAAATAAAACTGAGCGGAAAAATAAAAAATGACGGTTATTTGTGTACAGTTGTAAGAGATAATTTGTCGACATCCAAAGCAAATATAGAAGATATTCCTTATCATATTGATATAAAAATAGGAGATACTATTGTTACAAGTGGTTTTTCGACTATTTTCCCGGAAAATTATATTATAGGTACTATTGCCAAGATTACATCTAATCCTTCTACCGCCTCCAACGATTTGAAAATTGACTATGTGACAGACTTTATAAGAGTCAATTATGTAGAGATAATAGCTCCTAAAGATATAGAGGAGATTAACCAAATTAATACCCAAATTATCGAACAATGAAAGATATAATAAAAGATTTTTTAGGAATATTGGTGCTTGTATTACTTCAAATACTTGTTTTCAATCAGATTACGTTGTTCGGATATGGTTGTGTCTTTGCATATTTGCTTTTCATAATAGTGACACCGCTCAATATCAAAACTATTCCGTCTATGCTCATAGCTTTTGCGGTGGGGTTAACAATAGATGTCTTTTCTCAAAGCTACGGAGTGCATACTTTTGCTGCAACATTGGTTGCTGCTATTCGCAGAGGGGTGCTAAATCTATTTTTCTCAAAAGATGAGTTGGAATACAATACGAGTTTATTTGTGAAATTCTCTTATGATTATTATAAGTATATTGTGGTAATTGTGTTAATATATTGTTTTACCGTATTTTCATTGGAAGCTTTCTCCTTTAAGTTGATATTGCCTATTTTACAAAAAACAGGGGTAAGTACGCTTATTACATCTGTTGTCATATTCTTTATACAGTCTGTAACTCTAAAAAAATATAATGAGAGATAATTTTAAATACAGAAGTTTGTATATCAAAATATTTACAGTAGTTGCCGCATTAGTACTAATAGGGCAACTTGCCAATTTGCAGATAATCAAAGACTATGGTGCTCAGGCAGACGACAATGCTTTTTTACGCAAAACAGTCTATGCAATGCGGGGACTTATATACGACCGCAACGACAAACTGTTGGTGTTCAATCAACCTATTTATGACTTGGATATTATAGTAAAAAAGTGGGATGACCTCGAAAAACAAGGTACTCCTATTGATACAACAGAGTTGTGTGCGGTATTAGATATCGAAAAAGAGAGTTTTGTCGAGAAACTCAACACTCTAAAGGATAGGAGCAAAAACCCCAACTATTCTTCATTAATACCGCAGAAATTTATAACTCAACTTACACCCGAAGATGCTGCTGTATTGCAAGAAGTTATATGGAAGTTTCCTGGTATTTCGCTTGTCAGTCGTACTATGCGACAATATACCACTCCTTATGCCGCTCATGCTATAGGCTCTATAGGAGAGGTATCAAAAGCAGTTCTCAAAAAAAGAGGAGACGAGTACAAACAGGGTAACTATATTGGAGTAAGCGGAGTAGAGAAACAGTATGAGGATATTTTGAAAGGCAAAAACGGATTAGAAATATTTCTTAGAGATGTAAATGGTAGAATACAGGGCAGATACAAAGATGGTAAAGAAGATATTGCCCCCGTCGGAGGCAAAGCTCTTACTCTAAGTATAGATATAGACTTACAGGCTTACGGCGAAATGCTTATGCAAAATAAAGTTGGCAGTATTGTTGCTATCGAACCTGCTACCGGCGAGATACTTGCTCTTGTCTCTTCGCCGAGTTACGACCTGTCAGGGCTTATCGGTAAGCAGCGTGGCGAAAATTATGCCAAGTTGCTAAAAGACCCGTACAAACCACTTTTAGACCGCCCTATGATGGCATATTATCCTCCGGGCAGTACTTTCAAAACTGCAAATGCTCTCATCTTTGAACATCAAAAAATTATAGATGCCGATACGCGTTTTTCGTGCCATATGGGGTATGTGGTAGGTAGCTTTCGTGTAGGTTGCCACGCACACTCTTCGCCTCTCGATTTGGCGAACTCCATATCAAACTCCTGCAATGCATACTATTGTGCAGCACTGCGAAAGATGCTTGACGACCCCAAATATGGTAATATTAAGAATGCTTTCAATGAGTGGAAAAGAGACATAGTTTCGTTGGGATTCGGGTATAAGCTTGGAGTAGATTTTCCTAACGAAAATCGTGGGTTTATCCCCAATACCGATACTTACGACCGAATACACGGCAAAGACAGATGGAGAAGTCTTAATGTTGTTTCTATATCGATAGGACAAGGAGAAATACTATCCACGCCTATTCAGCTTGCGAACTTTTGTGCCATTATAGCCAATCGTGGCTACTGGATACGTCCGCACGTATTGAAAAAAATCGAAGGAATGCCTTTAGATACCGCATATACCAATAGAAGATACTCCACAATAGAACCACAATATTTTGAACCTATAATAAAAGGTATGGAGTGGGCTGTTAATGGCGGAGGCAGTGGTTCTATCGCTCGTATAGCAAAACTCGACAGCATAATAATCTGTGGCAAAACAGGTACCGCCGAAAATCCTCACGGGGAGAATCACTCTATATTTATTGCTTTTGCCCCCAAAGACAATCCTAAGATAGCTATGGCAATAGTAGTCGAAAACTCGGGATATGGAGCCACTTGGGCTGCTCCTATTGTATCGCTTATGATAGAAAAGTACCTTACAGGCAAAATATCCGAAAAAAGACAATGGCTCGAAGACCGTATGAGAAAAGCCAACTTAATGCCTTATATCAGAGAAAATGCAAAAATAGAACAGTAGTTGAATTTTGAAAATTTCCGTAAAGGCTTTTTTCTTGTCTCTGAGCAAATTGTTGTATTAGATACTTGAAATTATGTTATGACTTCAATGATGTCAATAGCGTTTGGTTTAACTCCGAGATAAAAACAAAAAGGCTGTCGTTCACGAGCACCGACAGCCTTTCTTTATTACATTTACCTTTTATTTAATCGGCAAAAATGAGCCTTCTACATACTCAAACTTACCTTGACTCACTACTTTGTACTGTATAGTATGCGTATTTGTAGTAATGGGAGTACCTTGGTATATGGGCATATTGATGGTATATATCACCTCTACTCCATCTACAGGTACAGCCTCAGGGTGCTTCTTTTCCAACATACCGTTTAGCTCTTTGATAAGGTTTTTAGTCATTTGTTTAGTTACCTCGTCATTGCTCATATCTTTGTATGCGTTTTTGATAGCTTCTATTGTCGATTTCGATGTCTGCTCACGAGCTTTTTCGGCACGCATATCTATATTATTATAATATGCAGACATACCTCCGTAATAGTCATTGTTGCCATAAGAGGTAACATATCCTTGCCCCTTGGCAGTACATCCGGCAGGCTGGTCTATATTTTCCCAAACCCAATCCACAGCAGCCTGATAGTAAGCTTTGATATTGGCATCGTTGCGGATAGGCGACAGGTTGATAGTAACCGATGGATTATACACCCATTTGTTGTTGGTTTTTACAAATTGGCTTGTAACAGTGGTAATAGCTGTCGATTTAGCCCAAGAGCTGCCATCGTAGGTGTACTCTTCTGCCTTGATGTAAGTATTAGATGACGACACATAAAACTTATACACTACACACACCTTTTGGTCGGCTGCTGCATATGCGAATTTGTCTTTTAGGAATGTGGGCAGATAGCTGTCGGCTTGAGTTCCCGAAAAGTTGTCGTACCTGATACCCATAGGGACATAGTCGTTTTTCTGCATCACATATACCAATCTATTCTTGTATTCTGTCCACTTAGTACCATTGTATTTGAATAGGTTAGCTCGCATTTCGTTGGTAGTACCCACACGGAAATTGTATGTAGTATGTATTATTGTATCTTGTTTGGCATCGGGCAATCTACCTTTTAGAATCTTGCTCATATTATTGTTTATCTGAGTTTGATTCTCAAAATAGTTAATGTTCGATGAAGTGTTATAAACCGTATCGTAGTCGTTGTTATTGAGAGCGATAATGCCAACTCTATTGAGAGTATCGAGATATTCGGGCATCGAACCCATAACATTGTACATCAGTCTGATTGCCGAATTATTGTCAAGTGTAGGGAACTTGGCTGCAAGCAAAGCAGGAGCATACTTTTCCGCACTTATAGCTTTGCTAAAAGCTTTTTGTGTCTCTACAAGTTTTAGTTGGTCTGCTACTCCGTCGGTGTTAGCCATAGCTTTATTTGTGCTGTTGGTAGCAACAGTTTTATAGTCGGCATCCGTCATAGTGTAGTCTATCATCTGTATGTCTTTTGGGACATTATCATTGTAGTTGGGGAAATGCTTCCCGTTGTAATCGCAAGAGGTTATCAAAAACACAGTTGCTATCAATACAATATTTACTATTTTTTTCATATAGATTTTTTGTTTTTTTATTGATTAAAAATTGATTCTAAGACGTGCTGTCCAAGTTCTACCAAAACCGTAGAATACTCTTGCAGTCTGCCATCTGCCGTCGCCACCATCGGTAGCATCGGCTACATATATTTGATTGAATAGATTTTGGCAAGTACCCGATATGGTGGCATCGTTTCCTATAAGCTTGAATCTGTAACTTGCGTTGAGATTGACTACAGCCGAGCCCGGTACCTCCCAAGGCTGAGCAAAGTCATAAGGCTTGTTAACAATCAGGTTATTGTAATCAACATTATAGTCGGCAAATAGTCGGCTCATACCGTTGAGATTCATACCTATTCTAAGGTCTTTTATAGGCTTAAGGGTAATACCGAGGTCGTAAGTGGTTTGAGCTGAGCCACCTACTTTGATACCTTTGAGGTTGAGTTGTGAAAAAGCGTGGTCTTCACCACCAATCTGTTTGGCTATCTCACCTGTGGTCAAATTAGCAAGAGGTTGCCCTTGACTATTGTAGTAGTAACCAATAGGATTGCTATCCCACTGCCAATCGCCGAACGATAACATACCTGTGAGTTCGAGCCATCGAGTAGGGGTTGCTTTTAGTTCTACTTCGATACCCATGTGGCGAGCATTTACCCCTTCCATATTGATAGTAGCTCTATCCGAAATCATTGTACCTGTTCCATTCTCCTGATAGCTATAATCCAAAGAGCGTGCCATTGTCTTGTTTAGCCATTTGGTAAAATATCCGTTTACTGTAGCCGAAAAATACTTCCAGCGGAAACCGTAACCAAGCTCAGCCGAGAATATGTTTTCGTTGATAGCTTTAGGGTTTACTTCGTTAGAAGTTGTTGATTGTAAAAAGGCTCCTCCCGAAAAATATGGTGCTCTGCTTATATAACCGACATTGGCAAAAACGTTGTGATTTGAGTTGATGTTATAGTTTGCACCACCTTTGATAGTGTAACCTATAAAGTGGAGTGTCTCCGAACGGGCGTGTTCGGCATCGTAGTAGAAACGGTCGTAACGCCAGTACGAAGTGTTCGACAATGAGCCTGCTACAAATACATTTAGGTTGCGGTTGAGGAAACTGCCTTCTGCTTGTGCAAAGGCACCCTCCTGCATTACATATCCGTCATAATCGCGATATACGACATCTCCTACTTTTAGCTTTTGCATTTTCCAATTGGGGTCGGCTGCAGCGGCATTGTTGGCTGCTTTTACGTTTCTACGCGATGATTCGTCGATAAAATACTCACCTCCGTAAAGATCAATCAACTCGTTGGTATGCAATCCTTTGTAATAACGAAAATCGATACCCCCATAGAAGTCGATATTGCGTGCCAAAGGTGTGGTATAGGTAGATACCAATCCCACCCAGTTGTGGTGATTTTTGCTTTTACTCATTGCCATAAGCGAACCTGTGGCGCTTTGAGAGTTTATCTCCTCTATTTTGTCGTAAGCGAAAGTGCCATCAGGGTTACGGAATGTGTTGTTTAACAGTCCGTTGGTTGTACCATACCAATTGCTGTTGCCGTACGTGGGTTCCACGCCGGGCAGATTATATCCTCCGCGTCCGCTGTATCCGTTACCGCGTCCGATAGAGGCATAAACCACTGTCGATAGATTTCTGCGATTGCCCATATCCCAGTTCCAATTCAACGAAATCTGCGGCTTGTGATACTCGTTAAACGACGACGACTTGCGTTGTCCGTTGGAGTCAAAACCATAAGTAGGATTGAATTTATAAGGACTGTTGCCCTTCATATAACCGCCGACACGTTGCCACTCGGCTATAGTAAGCTGGTCGTATGAACTGCGTTGATAGTGCGATTGTGGAGCTCCGAATACAGTAAACGATAGCGAATGGTCATCATTGATTATCTTCGAGATATTAAGGAAATAGTTCCAACCGTTGAACGAAGTACCTTGAATGTAGCCATTGCCCCAAGTACGCGAACCGAGTATAGTAAAAGCCCAACCATTGTCTAACATACCCGATGAGATATTAAACAATATCTTGTTGTATCCATCGTTACCAAGAGCGTATTGTACCGAGCCTCCTTTTTTAGCTTCGTGAGCTTTTGTAATAATATTTATCGAACCACCTACCGATGGTGCCGATACCTTGGAAGCACCGAGACCACGTTGTGTCTGCATTGTGCGAGTAACGTCGGCAAGACCCGCCCAGTTGCTCCAATATACTCCGCCCCATTCCATATCGTTGACAGGTACACCGTTAATCATCACTGCGATATTAGCCGATTTGAAGCCACGCATGTGAATTTTAGAGTCGCCGTATCCGCCGCCGCTTTTGGTGGTATAGACACCCGGAGTTGATTTTAATACCTCAGGAAATTCGGCATTACCAAGCTTTTCATCGATAGTCTCAAAAGTGATATTAGACACAGCCACAGGAGTTTTTCGCTGTATCGCTACTTGTGAGGTAACGGTAACGTCTTTTAGTTCTATAGATGTAGATTTCATTTTTACATCTGCAGCCTTACTTGCCTCAACTATTTTGGTTTCGTATCCGATATATGAAAATATCAGCGATTGACTTTCGTTTACCGATAACGAATACTCTCCGTTAAGACCTGTTTGTGTTCCATTAAGAGTACCTTCTATCTGAACGGATACTCCTATAAGCGGTTCGTCTGTTTCGGCATCGTACACAAACCCTTTGACAGTGTTTTGAGCTACTGAAAATGCCGAGTATAACGAAAACATTAATAGTAATACAAATACTTTCTTCATAAATTGCATAATTATTGGTAATAATTTAAAATAATTAAAAAGCAAAATTAGTAAAATAAATGTTACTTTTGCAAGGATTTTGTTAGTGTTTTTCTTTTGTAATAAAAACTTAATGAAGAAACTCAATTCTCCTTGGGCATGGATACCCTCTTTGTATTTTACCGAAGGTATTCCTTATGTGATAGTGATGACTGTTTCGGTAATTATGTACAAGCGTTTTGGTTTGTCGAATACCGAAATAGCCTTTTATACGGGTTGGCTCTATTTACCTTGGGTAATCAAACCCTTTTGGAGCCCTTTTGTCGATTTGCTCAAGACAAAACGGTGGTGGATAGTCTCAATGCAGTTGCTTATTGGTGCAGGGCTTGCCGGAGTGGCTTTTGTTTTGCCTACTCCTTTTTATATTCAAGCGTCGCTTGCTCTATTTTGGCTTGTGTCATTTAGCTCTGCTACTCATGATATTGCGGCAGACGGTTTTTATATGTTGGCTATCAACGATAAGGAGCAGTCGTTTTTTGTCGGGATACGAAGTACTTTCTATCGATTTGCCACAATTTTCGGACAAGGCATATTGGTAATTTTTGCCGGATTTCTTGAAAAAAAAACAGGCAATATCCCTTATGCTTGGAGTATAACTATGTTTGTTGTTTCAGGTCTATTTGTGGCTATGTTTTGTTATCACCGGTTTGTTTTGCCAAAATCTGATGATGACGAAAACGCATTAAAAATTAAGCATAAAGAAACGATAAAAGAGTTTGGCAAGATATTTGTGGCATTTTTTTTGAAAAAAAACATAGGATTGGCTATTGCCTTTATGCTGCTTTACCGGCTTGCCGAAGCTATGCTGGTAAAACTTGCCTCGCCCTTCCTGCTCGACCCCCGTACCGACGGCGGACTTGGACTTAGTACCGAACAGGTAGGAGTGGTCTATGGCACAGTTGGAGTTATAGCTCTGACCGTCGGCGGAATACTCGGCGGTATAGCCATAAGCCGCAAAGGGCTGAAATATTGGATTATGCCAATGGCTTTGTCTATTACTTTACCCAATATGGTATATATATATCTATCACTTGCCCAACCGTCAAATATTGTACTTATAAATACGGCGGTTGCAATAGAGCAGTTTGGATATGGATTTGGCTTTACGGCATATATGATGTACCTCATTCATTTTGCCGAGGGCGAGTACAAAACATCGCACTATGCTATATGTACGGGTTTTATGGCGTTGGGAATGATGTTGCCTGGTATGGCGGCAGGCTGGATACAAACCTATTTGGGTGATTACAAAAATTTCTTTATCTTTGTAATGATTTGTACAATACCTACAATTGCTATTATTCCTTTTATAAAGAGATATATAAAAGCAGATTACAAGAGTGATTTAAAATAAAAAATTAGTATAAAGAATTAAAAAACAACATTTATTTATATAATGGAACATCTTTCAGAACAGGAGATTTTTAGACGCAACAGTCGCGAACAGCTGCAAAAAATGGGTGTCGACCCATATCCTGCGGCATTGTATCCGACCAATGCTTTTTCGGTTGATATAAAGGCGGAATTTGATGATAATCTTACCCCACACAGAGAGGTGTGTATAGCGGGACGTATTATGAGCCGCCGTATTATGGGAAAAGCCTCTTTTGTGGAGTTGCAAGATTCGAAAGGACGCATTCAAATATATATATCGAGAGACGATATAGACACAGAGGCTCAGCCCGAAATGTATAATGTCGTTTTCAAAAAGTTGCTCGATATAGGAGACTTTATCGGAATCAAAGGTTTTGTTTTTCGTACGCAGATGGGCGAAATATCGGTGCACGTAAAAGAGATGACCGTGCTCAGCAAAACTATACGTCCGCTTCCGATAGTAAAATACAAAGACAATATGACTTATGATGCCTTTGATGACCCCGAACAGCGTTATCGCCAACGTTATGTAGATTTGGTTGTCAATGAAGGGATAAAAGATATATTTCTGAAACGAACAAAAATATATCAATCTATGCGTGAATATTTCAATTCTCGAAATTATATCGAAGTCGAAACTCCTATATTGCAGCCTATCCCGGGAGGAGCTGCGGCACGTCCTTTTATCACACATCACAACGCATTGGACATTCCGCTCTATCTGCGTATTGCCAACGAATTGTACCTGAAACGTCTCATTGTAGGAGGGTTTGAGGGAGTTTATGAGTTCTCCAAAAACTTCAGAAACGAAGGAATGGACCGCACTCATAATCCCGAATTTACGGCAATGGAAATATATGTAGCATACAAAGACTACAATTGGATGATGGAATTTACCGAAAAGATGATTGAGAAAATATGTCTTGATGTAAACGGTACAACAGAACTGAAAATAGGCGACAATACAATATCCTTCAAAACACCTTTTAAGAGGGTAACTATGCTTGATGCCATCAAAGAGCATACAGGGTATGACCTTAAAGGTAAAACGGAAGAAGAGATTCGGCTGATTGCACAAAAGCTTAATATCGAAGTAGATGATACTATGGGCAAGGGAAAACTTATAGACGAAATTTTTGGCGAAAAGTGCGAAGCTTCTTATATCCAACCGACATTTATAACCGACTATCCCATTGAGATGTCGCCGTTATGCAAACGCCATCGCAACAATCCCGAACTAACCGAACGCTTCGAACTTATGGTAAACGGTAAGGAACTTGCAAATGCGTACAGCGAATTGAACGACCCCATAGACCAACTCGAAAGGTTTCAGGAACAATTACGTTTGTCCGAAAAAGGAGATGATGAGGCAATGTTTATAGATATGGACTTTGTGCGGGCTCTCGAATACGGTATGCCGCCTACATCGGGTATGGGAATAGGAATGGACAGACTTGTAATGCTGATGACAGGGCAAATGGCTATACAGGAAGTGTTGTTGTTCCCACAGATGAAGCCCGAGAAAAAACAGACAGAGCTTAGCGATGATGAAAAAATTGTATTTGAGATACTCAAAAAGCAAGATAAGATTCTACTCGACGACCTGAAAAATCAAACAGGTTTTTCAAACAAAAAATGGGACAAAGCCATCAAAGGGCTTACCGGCAAAAAAGTGGCTTCGGTGGAGAGAGAAGCCGATATTTTAACGGTGAAGTTGGTGTAATGTAAAAGGAAATGTTTTTTTCGACTTATCTTAAAAATCCACTGCATCAACTCAAAAAACTAATAGCTTTTTGAACCCAGATTCCGTATTAGAAAAAATGCGAAATCTGGGTTTGTAGCAACGTAAGTTGAATTAGCTTTGGGGTTGTTGGCTTTTATCTTTTTTAGTTGCCGAATTTCTGTTGTTTCGGTTACTTTTGCGAGAGCGTTTTTTACGGTTATCTTTGTCGAATCTGGTTAGGCTATCCTGCCCTACCACATTTGTATAATCAGCAGTTGGTCTGTCCTGCTCTTTTTTTAGCAACGAAGGCACTTTTTGTCCGCGTTTGTTGATTGCTATTATCTCATTTACTCGTGCCACAGGTATAGAGATAAGGTTAACATTCGAGTTTGGAGAAGATGAATAGATCATAACTCCTTTAAATACATCTGTTTTAATATGATAAAAATCACCCTCCATTGTATTGAGTACTATATCGTGCGAAGGTAAATTTTTTATAGCATCTTTGTACACAGGCACTTCGTAATTGACACAGCATTTGATTTTTGCACACTGCCCTGCCAATTTAAGCGGATTGGTAGATATATCTTGAATACGGGCAGAACTTGTAGAAACAGTAACAAAATTGGTATGCCACGTAGCACAGCATAACTCTCTGCCACAAGGACCGATACCGCCTATTCTGCCAGCCTCTTGCCTTGCTCCTATCTGTTTCATTTCTATTCGGGTCTTGAATGTATCTGCCAGCACTTTTATCAACTGTCTGAAATCGACACGCCCGTCGGCGATGTAATAAAATATTACCTTGTTACCGTCTGCTTGATACTCTACATCTCCTATTTTCATATTTAGATTAAGGTTTTGGGTAATCTGTCGAGCACGTATCATAGTATCATACTCTTTGGCTTTAAATTCGTGGTATTTTTCCATATCCGACTGTTTGGCTTTACGATAGAGTCTTTTCACTTCGTATCGTTCCATATTGATATGGTTTTTCTTTATTTGCAAAAGCACAAGTCTGCCTGTGAGTGTAACCTCTCCCACATCGTGTCCGGGTGTAGCCTCTACTGCTACCCAATCGCCTTTTTCTAATATAATGCCGTTGTTGTTTAGAAAATATCCTTTGCGTGTGTTTTTAAACTGAACTTCTACCAAATTACTCTCCTGCTGTGTCTCGGGCAAATCTGCAAGCCAATTGACCACAGGTAGTTTTTGGTTGGTATTGCCCCTAAAACCGGCAACACCGGGGTTACTTGTTCCTTGATTTAATATATATTGTAGCATTGTTTTGGTCTTATATTATTTTAATTATGAATTCCGCAAAGGTACTAAAATTATATTATTTTTACGGATATTGTCATTTGATTGGTAACTTTTTATTAACTTTGCAATCTAATTTGTGTAAAAATACCAAGATTAGGGGCTGTTTGGTTTTGACAGCAGGTAGAAGAGGTATGTAAGCATGCAGTGCGTTGTTGGGTAGCACTCAAATCTCACACAGCAAACTATAACTGGCGCAAATAATTACGCTCTTGCTGCTTAAACGGAAGTATAGTACTTTAAGCTTAATTACGGCACAGGTGCTGTAACAAGACATCTCTCAAATGCCGTTCTCTGAGGCGGTTTGGCAAAGAGGTGTAGGGAGTATCAGAGATAGAAATCTTGGGCTGTGACAAGGTTTCGAAATTTTAGCAGATAAGGTATCGGTTGGTGGCTTCGGTCTTGCTGATACACGAAAACCTCAGGCGAAGATAAGCATGTAGAAAGCATATTGCTTCCTTGTTTGGACACGGGTTCGAATCCCGTCAGCTCCACTAAACAAACAAAAGTACAGAAAATGTAAAAATTTTTGTACTTTTGTTTTCATTTTTACGTATAATATTAAAGAAAGAAATATAATAGTATGAAGATAAAAGTATTAGAAAGAAAAAATGATTTGGGATTACTAGTCTTACGACTGTCGATAGGCGTAATGATGTTGTTGCACGGTATCAGTAAGTTGCTAAAAGGTGTAGAAGGTATCAAATCTATGGTAGTCTCGCAGGGATTTCCTTCCTTTATTGCTTATGGTGTGCTGGTGGGCGAGGTTATAGCTCCAATACTTATAATCGTTGGTTTTAGGACAAGATTGTCGGCTGCCGTACTTGCTTTTAACTGTTTTGTGGCTTGGTTTTTGGTACACTCCGGCGACCTGTTTGCTCTAAATGCACAAGGAGGTTGGGCTATAGAGTTGCTCGGATTGTTCTTCTTTGGAAGCCTTACTCTATTTTTTACGGGAGGAGGCAAATACGCTATGAGTAAAAAATCTATGTGGGATTAAGTGTTAGCAATCTTGACCCAACAATATGTTTAGACAAAGTACTATATGTGCCATATCGACTGCTGCAGGTGCGGGAGGCATAGCTGTAATACGTGTTTGTGGAGAGGAGGCATTTACTGTTGTTGATAAGATTTTCCGGTCGAAGAGAAAAAATGATAGCCTAAAAAATCAAAAACCTTATATGGTAGGTTATGGTACAATAAACGATGTCAAAACCAACGAAACAATAGACGAGGTGTTGGTTACGGTTTTTCACGCACCTCATTCTTTTACGGGCGACAATACCGTAGAGATTGCTTGTCACGGCTCTATATATGTCCAACAGGAGATACTAAGGCTTTTGGTAGATAACGGATGCCATCTCGCACAGCCGGGCGAATTTACGATGCGTGCCTTTGTAAATGGCAAGATGGATTTGTCGCAGGCAGAAGCCGTTGCCGATTTGATAGCATCTACCACAAGGGCATCACATAGAATGGCTATCAAACAGATGAGAGGAGGCTTTTCGGCAGAATTACAAAAGCTTAGAACGCAACTGCTTGATTTTGTGTCGCTGATAGAGCTCGAACTCGATTTTTCGGAAGAAGATGTAGAGTTTGCCGATAGAAAAAAACTAAAAAATTTGGCAGAAAACATAGAGCAACATATATCTCAACTTGCAGATTCGTTTAAGGCGGGCAATGTATTGAAAAACGGTATACCGATAGCTTTGGTGGGCGAAACAAATGTAGGCAAATCAACTCTTTTGAATATGTTTTTGAACGAAGACAAAGCGATAGTATCCGAAATACACGGCACTACACGCGACACAATCGAGGATTTGGCAACTATCGAAGGTTTAACTTTTAGGTTTATAGATACTGCCGGTATCCGCAACACAACCGATCAGATAGAGATTCTTGGTATAGAGCGAACTTATCAAAAAATAGAACAGGCAGAGATAGTATTATGGCTTGTAGATAGTACCGCGATAAACGATGATGTCGAAAATTTTGTCGGTCAAATATCCGAATGCACAGCAGGCAAAAAAGTAATTTTGGTTTTTAATAAAATAGACAAACTATCCGATGAAAAACTCGAATATATCAAAGCGATATTCGATAGTACGGATATGGACAAAATATACATATCTGCCAAAAGCCGAACAAATACGGATGCACTACAAAAAATGCTTGTAAAAACAGCACATTACAAATATCCCGACAATAACGGTGTAGTTGTTAATAATATACGACACTATGATGCATTACTAAAAGCAAAGGAAGCTATAATTCGTGTAATATCGGGATTAGATAATAATATTTCGGGCGACCTTCTTAGTCAGGATATTAGAGAATGTATGTATCATCTGGGTGAGATAACGGGGCAAATTTCGACAGACGAGGTTTTAGGCAATATATTCAGTAAATTTTGTATTGGTAAATAAATCGCAAACAATCAACCAACTACACAATGTCTAATTTCAATCTCGTATCAGACTACCAGCCTTCGGGTGACCAGCCACAAGCTATCAGAGAGTTGTTGGGAGCTATTAATAATGGTGTCAATTACCAAACTCTACTTGGTGTAACTGGAAGTGGCAAAACTTTTACAATGGCAAATGTAATAGCCGGGTTTAACCGTCCAACACTTATTATAAGCCACAACAAAACACTTGCGGCTCAACTTTACAGCGAATTCAAGGCGTTTTTCCCCGACAATGCGGTAGAATACTTTGTGTCTTACTACGATTATTACCAGCCGGAAGCTTATATACCTGCTACGGATACATATATCGAAAAAGACCTTGCTATTAATTCGGAGATAGAAAAATTGAGGTTATCGGCAACATCGCAATTGCTTTCTGGACGTAACGATATTGTGATAATATCGTCTGTGTCATGCTTGTATGGTATAGGTAATCCGGAAGATTTCAAAAATAACACCATAACAATATCTATTGGTCAGCATATATTACGCGACGACTTTCTTCGCTCTCTTGTTGCTGCCAACTACAATCGTAATGAGATAGACCTGAATCGTGGTAATTTCCGTGTAAAAGGCGATACTATTGATATCTTTCCTGCCTATGCCGATTTTGTGCTTCGTATAATATTTTGGGATAACGATATTGACAGTATAGAGACACTTGATCCTGTTACAGGACAAACTGTAGATGTATTCGACACTTTCAATCTTTATCCTGCTACTATTTTTACTACTACACAAGAGAGAGTCAATAAGGCTCTTGACCATATCGCAATAGATTTAGGCAAACAAGTCGATTTTTTCAAAGAAAACGGTAAACCATACGAAGCACGACGATTGCAAGAGCGTGTATCTTATGATATAGAGATGATACGTGAAGTAGGCTATTGTTCGGGTATCGAAAACTATTCCCGTTATTTCGACAATCGTCCTGAAGGAAGCCGTCCGTTCTGTATCTTCGACTATTTCCCAAAGGATTTTTTGGTCTTTGTTGATGAAAGTCACGTTACTATTCCGCAGATACATGGAATGTATGGAGGCGACTATTCTCGCAAAAAAAATCTTGTGGAATATGGTTTTAGACTACCAGCTTCCATAGACAATCGCCCTTTAAAATTCGAAGAATGGGAGTCGCTTGTACCCAAAGCAATATTTGTAAGTGCTACACCTGCCGAGTACGAACTTCAAAAGTCGCTTGGCGTAGTAGTAGAGCAGGTAGTACGTCCTACAGGATTGCTCGACCCCGAAATAGAAGTACGTCCTTCTGAATATCAGATAGACAATCTTATGAATGAAATCACTCTTAGAGTCGAAAAACAAGAACGTACTCTTGTGGTTACCCTTACCAAAAGAATGGCAGAGGAACTCAATCGCTATCTGTGTCGGGCAGGTATAAAGTCGGCGTATATACATTCGGATATAGATACTTTGGATAGAGTGAAAATTATGGATGACCTGCGCAAAGGCGAATACGATGTACTTGTTGGTGTCAATCTTCTACGTGAAGGACTTGATTTGCCTCAGGTGTCATTAGTGGCAATAATAGATGCCGACAAAGAAGGATTCCTCCGAAATCATCGAAGCCTCACACAGACAGCAGGGCGTGCTGCACGCCATCTCAATGGTAAAGTTATATTTTATGCGGATAAAATTACTCGTTCTATGCAGCTCACTATCGACGAGACTAATCGACGTAGAGCCAAACAGATAAAATATAACGAAGATAACAATATAACTCCGACACAGGTGGTATCTCGTACGCAATCGGCTCTATGGGGCAAAGCAAATTCGACAGAATACAAAGAGCGAGCATCAATTCCTAATGCTGCTATTTATGAAAAAAACATAGCAATTATCAAAGCAATGGAAGACAAAAATATAGATAAGGCAATAGTTTATGCCCGTCGTCAGATGACGGAAGCAGCCAAGAAAATGGAATTTATAGAAGCAGCTCAATGGCGAGACGAACTGCTGCGCCTTCAAGACAAACTAAAATAGTTTTCCTAATCGTTTGAATGTCAAAATTTGTACTTTCGACTTTAAAAGTATAATTAGCCAATGAAAAATTGATTATCTTTGCGAATCATTAAATTTATTTAAAGTAAAAAAATATGAAAAAATACAGCATTTTATTTATATTGGCACTAATGGCTTTAGTATCAAATGCACAGTCTGATACAATATTGATGATATTGGGAAATAATAAAGTATCAAAAGCTGATTTTGAATACCTTTTCTTCAAGAATAGAGCCAATCTAAAAGCCGAACAGCAAACTCTTGATGAATATATAGATACCTATAAAAAATTTAAACTCAAAGTTATAGAAGCACAATCACTTGGATATGATACTGTTGAGGCTTTTCGCAATGAACTGAATTCGTATCGAAATCAAATAGCCATCTATTATTTGACCGACAAAGCAAAGGAAGATGCTCTGGTAGAGGAAGCTTACAAAAATATGCTGGAAGATGTAGAGATGAGCCAAATGCTTTTTAGGTTACCTAATAATGCTACACCCGAAGATACTTTGAGAGTCTATAAAAGAGCAACAGATGCTATAAAAAGACTTAAAAAAGAGAGTTTTTCGACTGTTGCTATCGATATGTCGGACGATGTAAGAGTGGAAGAAAACAAAGGCAATGTTGGATGGCTCACTGGACAAATGATGCCATATCCGTTAGAAAAAGCGATGTACTCTTTGGCTGTAGGGGAGGTATCGCAACCTGTTCGTGTGGACTATGGCTATCATGTTATAAAGATTACCAATCGCCGTCCGGCTGTAGGAAGGGTACAGGTAGCTCATATCCTCAAGAAATTCCCCGAAAATGCTACTAAAGAGCAGAAAGCAGCTGTAAAATCGCAAATCGAAGAGATTTATAAGAAAATAAAACAGGGTGAAGATTTCGCAACATTAGCCATAGATAACTCTGACGACAAGGAATCTGCAAATATGGGTGGTGTATTGAAAGAGTTTGGAGTGGGGAGAATGGTAGAGGCATTTGAAAACACCGCTTTCGGTATGAAAAAAAACGGAGAAATCTCGGAGCCAATAGAAACGCCTTTTGGCTGGCACATATTGCAGCTAATAGATAAAAGACCCGTTGCTAGCTTCGATAAAGCAAAAGCCGAAATTATAACCCATTTCTCTTATGACGGCAGATGGCAGGCAAGTCGAAAACATTTTGTGAATAAACTAAAAGCCGAATACAATTATAAATTTAATCAGAGTGCCTACCAAGAGCTTTTGGACTATGCACGAAAATTTGCTACCATCGACTCCAACTATTTGGCAAATATAGAGAAATACAATAAACCTCTCTTTACAGTAAAAGATAAAGATATTCCGCAAAACAAGTTTATGAAATATCTCTATTCTATGTCGAGAAACAGCATAGACAATACTGTTGCCCAAACACAAAATTTGATAGACGGATTTATAGATGATGAAATATTGCGATTCGAAGATACCCAGCTTGAGAGCAAATATCCTGCTTTTAGGTATCTTTTACAAGAGTATCACGATGGTATATTGCTTTTTAATATTTCGAACGATAAAATATGGGAAAAAGCCTCTACCGATACAACAGGTCTTCGAGCATTTTTTAAAGCAAATATAAAACAATATACTTGGCAGAAGCCTCATTATAAAGGTAAAATATTGGCGTGCAAAGATAGCAAAACTGCAAAAACTCTTCAAAAAAAGTTTAAAAAGATGTCCGCACAGCAAATAAACACCTATATTGCCACTCTAAATAAAGATAGTGTTATTATCGATAGCAAGTCGGGACTTTGGGCAAAAGGTACAAATGACGTAATAGACAATTTGGCGTTTGGAGACAAAACGGTAACTTTTGTATCATCTAAGGAGTTTCCATATGTTTTTGTGTGGGGAAAAATATTACACTCATTACCCGAAGAGTACACCGATGTTAGAGCTGCTGTGGTTACCGATTATCAACACTATTTAGAGGAGGAGTGGGTAAAGGATTTGGAAAAAAAATATCCTGTAACGATAAATGAAGAGGCTCTTAAAGCAGTTGCGGCTGATGCTAATGCTAATAGATGAGTTTTAACAACTAAAATGATGTGACTTTTATGAAAACAGGATTATTAATATTTATAGTTTCATTGCTTATTGCTTGCGGTAACAAGATGAAT
This sequence comes from Porphyromonadaceae bacterium COT-184 OH4590, assembly GCA_000768855.1. Classification (GTDB taxonomy): domain Bacteria; phylum Bacteroidota; class Bacteroidia; order Bacteroidales; family Paludibacteraceae; genus F0058. The sequence continues at coordinate 24,735 of JRAN01000010.1, forward strand.
CCTATGGATTACAATGAGCAGATAGTAAGAATGCACGAAAATACGTGGTTGTATCTACAATCGAAACAAGAACAGCTGTACAAATATGATGATACCTCACAAGAGCAGGCTAAAATTATAATAGACAGTATGAACCTCAAATACGCATATATTACAAATCTGCTTGACAGTATCGATTACCCTTGCGATGCAGAAGGTTTCCACACGGCTACTGTTGTTTTTTACAGATATATGAAAGACAGTGTTTTGCCTATGTTTAGTAAAACATTAGAGTACGAACCACAAAGTAGACAATGGTACGAGGCTTGGGGTAAAATAGACGAAGCTCTTAATACCAGAGCCTCGCAACTCGAAAACAATATGATTGTGGAGCAAGCCAAATTTACAAAGAAAGTTAGTATAATGTATTAGCAGTCAAATTGTTAGTTTGTTGAATGGTATTTGGATAGTTACGATGAAGATATTCGAATTAAAACGTCAATCTGATTTTAGTGGCTTTGTGGCTTTGACACAAGAGCTTGTAATTCAGTCTGCTGCTGGTAGAAAGCTATTCCTTAACTCTATTTTTATGACAGATAAGGAGCTTATAGCCACTGAGCTGGATAATATTCAAAGTGCTATTGCCGTTATCAATCAAAACGCCAATAAAAAAGATATTTCTACCTTATATCTGCTCTTATCGGAGATAAAAGATATAGAGAAGACATTGTCGGGGCTTGGCAATAACGATGTTTTGAACGATATTGAGCTGTTTGAGGTAAAAACTTTTGCTCTTACTGCAAAAAAAATATTTGAAATCGTACAAAAATTTGTTTTCTCCAATCAGTTATTGCTAAAAGCTCAAACGGATTTCGATTTGCAGGTTTTTGATATTGTAATGAAGGCTCTTGACCCTGAGAATTCGGGTGTAGCTACCTTTTATATATATGATGCTTACAGCGAAAAACTTGCTCAACTACGAAAAGAGGAGTCGCAAGCTACCGATACACAGCACTTAGCCGATTTGCAAATACAGATTTTGGAGATAGAACACGAGATTAGAGTATCTTTGAGCGGGCAGCTCAAGCCTTATGCCGGCGACTTGACAACCGCCCTAAATAGAGTGGCTTATCTCGACTTGCTCTTTGCTAAGGCACAGTTTGCCGAAAGATTCGAATTGTGTTGCCCCAAAATATCCGACAGCCAAACAGAGTACATAGGTATATTCAATCCGGAGGTAAAGGCTATATTAAATGAGCGAGGCAATTTTTATCAAAAGACAGACATCGTTTTTGGCAACTATCCTACATTGATAACCGGTATAAATATGGGTGGCAAAACAGTGATGCTAAAAACATTGGCTCTATGTCAAATGCTTTTTCAATATGGCTTTTATGTGCCTGCTACTCAAGCCGATATTATGATTAAAGACAAGATTATGTTTAGTTTTACCGACGAACAAAATCATCTTCAGGGACTGTCGTCTTTTGCCGCAGAAATGAAAAAAGTAAACGAGATAATTGCCCAAATTACTGAAAATAGTAAAGTGCTTGTGCTGATAGACGAACTGGCTCGCACTACAAACCCCAAAGAGGGAGCCTCTATAGTATCTGCAATGCTCGAAATACTACAAGTCAAACAGGTTAGTTCGTTTATAACCACACACTATGATATAGAAACTACTTGCAGACGTTTGCGAGTAAAAGGGCTTAAAGATGACTTTAATAAAGACCGTTTGTTCGATACAAAAAAAATAACGGACAATATCCGTTCTTTGCTCAATAGTATTGACTATCAGCTTATAGACGATACCGATGGAGGTACTCCAAACGAGGCTATCAGAATAGCCGAAATGCTTGGTGTAAACAAAGAGCTTATTATTAGAGCCAAAACCAAAATCAAGCAACATACTCATTAATATCTCTAAACAATATCCTATTTATACCGAATAATTGAACTTAGGTAACAAATTTCGACTATATAATTTGGAATTAACCAAAAATTTATCTAATTTTGCTACAAAATTTTGAATAATTTTCTCTAAATCTATAAACAAATACCAATCTGAATATGAAAAAGACATTTGTATTAAGTATCTATGTGGCTATATTAATAGTTGTATCTTTGAGCGTATCTTCTTGTTGGGTGGTACACCAAAACCTTAAAGTGTCGAACAATCTCAAAGATGGAATGACCAAACAGGAAGTTCTGAAGATAATGGGCAGTCCTGCCAAAAGTGAGTTTAGTAATGGAGTAGAAGAGTGGCATTATTGTAGATGTATCAATAAAATAAATGAGTATGTAGCTCTTTTCTTCTACGAAGATAAATTGATTGCTAAAACCAATTACACCGTATTCGATAATTATGAAATGGCAAGCTCTTGTGACCAACTAATAAAAATGGGCAACTACATCGAGCCCGATATAGTGATTGAACTTCGTTCGAGAATACGAAGATAAATTTATTATTAAACTTTAAAAAATGAATGCTAAGACAGCCCGAATAACTGTTTTATTTGTATTGTTTTACATACTGTCACCGACCAAATTAAATGCTTGGGGTGTTATAGGGCATTGTGTAATTGGCGAAATGGCAAGCAATATGATGTCGTGTGTAGCCAGAAAAAAAGTCGAAAAAGTATTGTCGAATGTTTCGGTAGCAATGGTATCCAACTGGGGCGATTTTGTAAAAGCTGATACAGCATATTCCGAGTTTTCTGATTGGCACTACACCAATTTGCCGGCTAATCTCTCCCGCAACCGATTCGATTCGGTAGCTTTGACCACCAATAGTGGAGAGTGTATTTACAGAGTAATATACCTTACAGAATATTTAAAAAAACATCCCAATGATGTCGAAAAACTAAAACTGTTAATTCACTTGGTCGGCGATATGTCTCAACCGCTTCATTTGGGAAGACAACAAGATTTGGGAGGTAATACCATAACAATAAAGTGGTTCGGGCATAACATCAATATACACGCACTGTGGGACTCTTATTTGATAGACGAACAAAAACTAAGTTATACCGAATATGCCACACACCTAAAACGAATATATAAACCTAAAAGAGTCAAATATTCTAAACAGCAAGTATTAGATTTTGCATGGAAAACTTACCTCGTTTGTGAAAAAATATATAGCACTGCTTCCGACACATCTAAAAGCTATAGGTATATTTACGATTATCAAAAAGTATGGGAACAACAACTTGTAGAAGGCAGTATACTTTTAGCATCAATATTAGATTATATCTATTAAAAATATAAAGACAATGAATGTTTTGGCGCATATCAAAGAACTTCGTAAAGAGATAGATAGATACAATCACGCTTATTATGTTGAAAATAACCCTGTAATATCCGATTTTGAGTTTGATATGAAACTCAAACAACTTGAGGAGATGGAAAAAGCCTATCCTCAATATTTTGACAAAAACTCGCCTACACAACGTGTGGGTAGTGACCTCACAAAAAACTTCAAACAGGTCGAGCATAGGTATCCTATGCTTTCGCTTGCCAATACATATTCCGAAGGAGAAGTAATGGAATTTTACAATAGAGTAAAAAAATCCCTTAATACCAATTTCGAAATAGTTTGTGAACTTAAATTTGATGGTGCGTCTATTTCTCTAATTTATGAAAATGGCGAACTTGTTACAGCTGTTACTCGTGGAAACGGTACAGTAGGTGACGATGTTACTGCCAATATTCGTGCCATAAAATCAATACCCATAACACTAAACGGCAATTATCCTTCAAGATTTGAAATAAGAGGTGAAATACTTATGCCTTTTGCTGTATTCGAAGGACTAAACGAAGAAAAAGCAAAAAAGGGTGAACCTCTTTTTGCCAATCCTCGCAATGCTACTTCGGGAACATTAAAGTTGCAAAATCCATCGGAAGTTGCTCGTCGGAAACTTGATGCCTATCTATATTATATCTTAGGCGATAACCTCCCACACAACACACATTACGACAATATACAGCAAGCAAAACAATGGGGTTTCAAAATATCTGATGCCGTATGCTGTTGTAAAAATCCGGATGAGATTTTTGAGTATATACATTATTGGGATATCGAACGACACCATTTGCCTGTGGCTACCGATGGTATTGTGCTTAAAGTAAATGATTTGATACAACAAAAAAATCTTGGACTTACCGCCAAATCGCCACGTTGGGCTATTGCTTACAAATATCAGGCAGAGAGAGGGCTGACACGTTTAAATTCTGTAAGTTATCAAGTTGGTCGTACCGGTGCAGTTACTCCTATTGCCAATCTTGAGCCCGTACTATTATCGGGTACTACGGTTAAGCGAGCCTCTTTGCACAATGCCGATATTATAGATAGTTTAGACCTTCATATAGGTGATATGGTGTATGTGGAAAAAGGAGGCGAGATTATCCCTAAAATTACAGGAGTAGAGGTTAGTTCACGAGTAACGACTATGTCTAAAGTAATATTCCCGGACAAATGTCCTGAATGTGAAAGTTTTCTTGTTCGTAACGAAGATGAAGCAGCTTACTACTGCCCCAATGATGATAATTGTCCTCCTCAGATTAAGGGTAAGATAGCTCATTTTGTGTCGCGAAAAGCAATGAACATCACAGGATTGGGCGACGAAACAATATCGCTGTTATACGAAAAAGGACTCATTGGCAATGTTGCCGATATATACACTCTAAAAGAGACTGACTTATCGACTTTAGAGCGATTGGGCGAAAAATCGGCTAAAAACATTATATCTGCCATAGAGACTTCGAAGCAAGTGCCTTATGAAAATGTGCTTTTTGCCTTAGGCATAAGGTATGTGGGCGAAACAGTGGCTAAACGTTTGGCAAAGACTTTCCGTTCGATAGAGTCGCTGGCGAAAGCCTCTTTTGAGGAATTGGTACAAGTTGATGAGATAGGCGAAATGATAGCCAAAAGTGTGGTTAGCTATTTTTCGAAAGAAGAGCATAAAACTCTTATAAATAGATTACAAGAGGCAGGCTTACAACTCTCGTCTGAGGCAAAAGAGGCAGAACTCAAGTCATCAAAACTCGAAGGGAAAACAATTGTTATCAGTGGTGTCTTTTACAAACACTCTCGAGATGAGTACAAAGAAATAATAGAGCAAAATGGAGGGAAAAATTCAGGAGCAATCTCTGCCAAAACCTCTTTTGTCCTTGCCGGAGACAATATGGGACCATCCAAAAAAGATAAAGCCGACAAACTTGGAATACCCTCTGTTTCGGAAGATGATTTTTTGGCTATGTTGAAATGAAATATAACGACCTCATGTAAAGCATCATATCATCATTATACATAATCTTAATTCTCCTATAATATAAATAACAGGCGACGTTTTTTAACAAATAGCTAAAGATGAAGAGTATGTTTATTTTGATCTGAGGAATTATGTTTTATTATCTGTCAACTGTAATTGTTACAACTTGATTTGATTTTTTTATTAACTTTGCCGTTTAAAAAATTATTAGACTTAATAAACAATATAGAATGAATAGACAGACAGTAATAGGGATTGTTTTGATAATTGGTATTTTTATTGGGTTTCAATATCTAAACAGACCTTCAGAAGAGCAATTAGCCGAAAACCGGAGATTAAACGACTCGATAAGAAATGCACAGGTAGAGCAACAGCATACCGAACAACAAATTATTCAAAATAACATCACTGCCGAGATAGATACCAATCTTACAATAAAGCAAGATTCTATAAGGACCGCACAATTTGGACTTTTTGCAAATACCATGCACGGCGATACCAATGTATTAGAGGTCGAAACAGATTTGTTAAAACTTAAATTTTCGCCCAAAGGCGGTTTTATATCTTATGCAGAGCTTAAAAAATATCAGACGTACGATAACCAACCATTAGTACTTTTCGATGGCAATAGCGAAAATTCACTTAATCTTATAATACAAACATCTGACAACAGGGTAATTACTACTGGAGAGATGTTTTTTGTGGCTCAACCCATAGTAAAAGACAATACCGGCAATACTTTGGTAACATTAAGATTACAGCCAAATTCCGACAGTTACATAGATTTTGTTTATCGAATACCACAAAACGGCTATAGAATAGACTTTGATATAGTATCACACAATATGCAAAGCTATTTTGCTCCTATGACCAACAGATTGGATTTTACGTGGGAGACCAAAATAAGACGACAAGAGCGTAGTCGAAAAACCGAAAGTCGTTATGCTACACTAAACTATATGTATCCCGACAACGATATAGAACATCTTAGCGAAAGCAAAAACGACACCAAATCGGTGTCTACCCCCACTATGTGGTTTGCTGCAAAAGACCATTTTTTTAGCACTATTCTATTAAACAAAAACAATTTCCCGACAGCTGCTTTTAAAAGCGAAAACTACTCCGACGAGCAATCGAAATATCTCAAGCATTATACTGTAAACTCTACCGTAGATTTTGATGCTACAGGGGCTAAACCTACCAATCTACAAATATTTTTGGTACCCAATCAGTATAAAATACTAAAAAGTTTCAACGAAGGTATAGACAAATCGCAACGTCCCAACTTGCAAGAACTTATCCCACTTGGCTGGGCTTTGTTTCGCTGGATAAACCAATATGCCATTATACCTCTATTCAATTTCTTGAGCTCATTTATGAGTAGTTGGGGACTTATAATATTGATTGTTACTTTGATAATAAAAATAGTATTATTGCCCCTTACATTCAAATCTTATATGAGTTCGGCAAAGATGAGAGTGCTCAAACCTCAAATAGATGCTATCAACGAAAAGATACCAGCCGATAAAATGCTCGAACGTCAGCAAGCACAGATGAACCTGTATCGTTCGGTGGGGGTAAGTCCTATGGGTGGTTGTCTGCCGATGTTATTGCAGATGCCTGTTTTGGTAGCCGTGTTTATGTATCTACCTTCTGCTATAGAGCTTCGACAACAAAGTTTTCTTTGGGCTACCGACCTATCAACGTTCGATACTTTACCTTTCCTTACATGGAATGTAGCAATTCCTTTTATTGGCAATCATATATCAATATTCTGCTTGTTGATGACAATAACAAATGTTATATATACTAAAGTAAATATGGCTAACACAGCCGGAGCAAACCAACAAATGGCCATGATGAAGTGGATGATGTATTTGATGCCGTTTATGTTCTTCTTTATATTCAATGAATATGCTTCGGGGCTTACATACTACTATTTTATCTCATTGTTGTTTACCGTATTGCAGACCTACCTTTTCCGCTTGTTTGTCGATGACCAAAAACTTCTTCAAAAACTCGAACTTGCCAAACAGACCAAAAAGCCGTCAAAAAAATCTGGATTCATGGCTCGTCTTGAAGAGGCTCAAAAACAACAACAAAAACGCCTCAGAGAGCAACAAAACGCCCAACGAAAAGGTAAAAGATAACGACAAAAAAGGAGTTTGCAACGGACTCCTTTTTTTATTTTACGATTAACGCCAAAAATAGTATCTTTGCCCATTAATTGTATAAAAAATATGAGAATACGACTTGACAACATACGACTAAAAGCGTATCACGGTATATACGATGTAGAACGTGAACAGGGCAATTGCTTCTCGGTAGATGTGGCTTTCGACTTCGATGGAAAGCTGTCAGCAGCATCTGACAATATCAACGATACTATCAATTACGAAGTAATTTACAGCATTGTCCGCAACGAAATGGCAATAGCTGCCAATCTGCTCGAAAATGTTGCTCAACGCATTTACGCAAAAATCAAAGAGCGTTTCTGCAATATCGACAATCTATGTGTGTCGGTATCTAAATACAACCCTTTTCGTGATGACAATGTAGAGCGGGTAACTGTTGAGGTATCAGGCTGATTGTGAATGAGTTTTGTCTTTTCGACTGTGCCCGCAAAACATATTGTTCAAAACCTCAGCAGGTTTTCGGTGAAACCTCAGCAGGTTTTTGGTGAAACCTCAGCAGGTTTTTGGTGAAACCTCAGCAGGTTTTTGGTGAAACCTCAGCAGGTTTTTGATGAAACCTCAGCAGGTTTTACTATTACTACATTAGAAACTATCTATATCTTACCTTTCGCATATAGACGTATCCTGCACCCAAAAGGGTGAGTATCAGTACAGGCAATAGTGTATTGATGAGTTGCCAAAAGACTCTGTCGGATGTGATTTTTTGTTTGTCGAGCATACGCAGTTTTATGGTGCGGTTGCGGAGCTGTATCAGAGCGTCGTCGTCGGTTATTGATAACAGAGAGTTGATAATAAAGGTGCTGTTGCCGTACGACTGTCCGGTGTTGCGGTCGAGTCCGAGTGGCACTATGCCTATCTGCCCTGCTTTCGACTGTTCTATCTCGTTGCGAGCTATGTCGCCATCGGCAACTATTATCATTTTGGTGTGTTCGCTTTTGTCGCGGCGTGGCTGTAGATTGGTGAGGTTATTGGGTACTTGTCGGTGGCGGAAGATACTCTCAAATTTTCCCTGCATAAGCACCCCCACAGGCAAAAACTGTGCATTGACAAACTGTTCGGGGTTGATATTGGCAATGCTTTTGAGGTTGATATTGGTAGGTGCCATATCCACATGAGAGGCGTTGGAGGTGGCAAGTATTACCTCCATATCTATGCCGTTTTCGAGGCTTACTTGCTGTACAAACGATGGGAAATCGGCTTTTACGTTCATCAGGTTTTTTGTGATAGGGTTTTCGGGCGAGGTCATCAGCAGGGGGGAGTATGTGAAAGGCATCTGCTCAAACACGGGCGGTTCGCCCACCGTTGCCACGTTGATAGGCATATAGAGACATTGCAGATCTTGCACTACAGTGGTTTCGAGCCTTGCTCCGTATCGGAAAAGCATATCGTTGAGGTTGAGGTCGAGAGCCAACACAGGTGAAATACCACTTTTGCTCAACTCCGACGACGAGTAATTGATGGCATCGAGCAACCAAAGCACCTTACCGCCATTCATTATATACTGGTCGATAATGTATTTGTCCGACTCCGAAAACGGTTTGGTGGGTTTGGCTATCACTATCGCCTTGTAGGGGGTCAGTATCGAAGCATCGTCGGCTAATGTTCCACGGTCGATTTGGAAGTACATTCGGAGTTGTTCCATAATGGAGTAGGTCTCTATTTCAGACAGTTCGCCGTGTCCTTCGAGAAAGGCTATTTTGTCGAAATTAGTTTTGCTCAAAATATTTATCATCTCGATAAAATTGTATTCGAGCTCCTCAACTGCCGCATTTACGCTTGCCTCGCCTGTCTTCATAGCGGTTGGTTTCATAAGGCTTACGGGCAAAGTGTCGCTGTCGAGCATAACTTCAGCCCAAGGGAAGACAAGCGTTTGTGATACCTTGCCCTGTGCATCGCGTGTGGATATGGTTATGGGCGATAGTCCGCGTTCTTCGAGACGGCGGAAGTTGTCGTTGCGTTCCTTGTCGCTTTTGGCGTTAGCGGGGTTGATATAGCGGTACGAAATATCGTGGTTGGCATAAGCCGAAAACTCGTCCAACATATCGGCAACAGCATTTCGTAGATATGCTATATTGGCGTCTGCTTCGCCGAGATAGATATTAACGTTAATAGGTTTGTCTATTTTGCGGAGAATATCTTTAGATGCTTTTGATATCGAAAAGCGTTTCTCTTCGGTAAGGTCTATTCTAAAGAATATTATTTTGGTGGCAAACAGCACTACTATCGCAAGTATAACCACTAAAATAGCATATTTATACGGTTTATTATTTTTCATTACAATATATTTAATAATAAATTAAAGTTATAAGGGGGTATTTTGATTGTTGTTAATAGTTTGAAAAAATACATCTTTTAATTGTATATTATCTTCCCAATCTCTCTATATATAATATTAAAAAAACTGTTCTTTTTTATTTATGTAATATATAAAACGACTTACCAACAGCGGTCTATCTTGTTGAACAAGCAGTACGGAAACCGTACATCCACAGAGTCTTTTATAGTGTATGTCTTTATGCTNATATATAAAACGACTTACCAACAGCGGTCTATCTTGTTGAACAAGCAGTACGGAAACCGTACATCCACAGAGTCTTTTATAGTGTATGTCTTTATGCTGTCTATTCCGCCCGATTTGTTGTAGTACTTCCACTCACCTGTCTTGTAGTGGCGGGTTACCTGCCCCTCTTCGCGCAACGTACCTTCTTCGTAGTAATAATCTTTCCAGTAGCCCGTACCCTGCTTGAACTTCGTCTTATACAACATTTTACCCGACAGACTCTTTACCCAATACTCGCCCGTAAGAACCCCTCGCTTGTAGTGGGCTTCCTTAAATGTTATCGGTACTGTATCTTCCGTATATATTACACTATATTTCCCTTCAGGATAACCGTTATATATATATGTGTATTCATCTCCAATAGTTTGACCTTTTGTATAATAGGTATTTATAATTAAACTTTTTCCCATAATGTATATTTTTTTTATATCTCCTTTCATACTAGTATGTATATCAAAAAATTGTCCTTTTTCGTTTATAGTGTGTTTTTTTACAAAAGAAGATATGCTTTTCCAAAATTCCAAACCGTCACTGGAATCCTTCTCTAATAAGATTACATTCCCGATATCCAATTTTTTCTTCTTTTTCTGCCCATAAACAGGGTTAAGGCAAAGCATAGCTGTCAACACTATGCCAATCGTTCTAAATCTTATTTTTCTTTGCATAATAGTATAGTTTTGCTTCTCTTTGCATTACCCGTATCTGCCATATATAAAACGACTTACCAACAGCGGTCT
>JRAN01000011.1 GCA_000768855.1 Porphyromonadaceae bacterium COT-184 OH4590
AAGAGCCATGAGAGCTCTTTGGCTGCTTATCAAAATAATAAGCGAGAGCCCATTTGAAAATCGAATCTCACTTAAAGAGAGTTTTTAAGGGATGACTAGTTAGTGCACAGGAATAATTTATTCACAACTAAAACACATTCAATCTCTAAACCTACTTCCATGTACAGAAAGGGTGTTCGGCTATATAGGCATTATAATAGCGGTGGTCGTAGGTTACTTCGCAGTCGATAAATGGCGGTATTTTGAACTCCTCGTCTTTACTTTGCAACTCTATCTCGGCTATTATCAGCCCCTCGTTTTCGCCGTTGAATACGTCGATTTCCCACTTCTTGCCTTTGTGCAAAAGGTCGAAACGAGTCTTGTCTATTATGGGTTTATGACACATCTTATCGAGCATGAATTGGGCATCGCTCACAGGTATTTCGTACTCAAACTCGTGGCATGCAAAGCCCTGTGATGCACTTTTGAGGGTAATATACCCCTTTTGGTCTTTTATACGAATACGCACCACTCGCCCATCTTCTACACTTATATAGCCCTGTTTGATACGGTGTGGCACACCATATTTTACAAAATCTAGATTTTTGACTAAATATTTTCTCTCTATTTCTATCATAATTAAAAAATATACTATAGATCATTTTCAATATTTTACAACAAAACTATAAGCAACCCTGCAACTCCTATAAACACCCAAAGTATTACTCCCAACAACACAGGTTTGAAACCCACTTTTTTTATGGCATCAACCGAAAGCCCTGCTCCAATTAGAAAAAGAGTAATGACAAGATTTTTTTTAGCCACCAAAACAACTGTTTTAGAAATACTTATAGGTACATTAGCATAAGTATTTATTATCATTGCCACTACAAAAAGCAATATAAACCAAGGGATTGATATTTTAGATTTTTTATCTTTAAAAATAAACATTGTAACAAATGTTAGAGGAATAATCCACAAGGCACGCGTTAATTTTACGGTAGTGGCAGTTTGCAATGCGAGATTTGAGTGCCCCGCGTAGTTGCTGTATATTTCACCTGCACCCACAACGGAACTTGTATCGTGTATAGCTATTGCCGCCCAAGTACCAAACTGTATGTCGTCAAGACCAAGCAGCAGACCCAAAGGAGGAAATATAAAAAGCGCTAAAGCATTGAGAATAAAAATAGTTGCTATCGAAACTGATATTTCACTGTCACTTGATTTGGTCAGAGGTGCTACAGCAGCAATAGCACTTCCACCACATATTGCTGTTCCTGAAGAGATTAGGTAGGTCGATGTTTTGGGTAGTTTGAGCCATAAACCCAAAAACCAACCGATAACCAAAACAGCAGCAACAGATACTATTGTAAACATCATTCCCTCTCTGCCTGACTGTAATGCATCATGTAAATTCATTCCAAAACCTAACCCCACAACAGAGAGTTGCAAAAGATATTTAGATATTTTCTTCGACTCTTTTGGGAAAGGATTACCAAATACAAGGGCAAATACAATCCCTGCCAAAAGTCCTACTGCAGGGGTTGTAAATATTGTTGCAAAGGCAACCACAGTAAATGCTATTCCTTTGAATTTCAATACTATCTCTCTTTAAATAAATTCAATGGCAAAGTTAAATAAAAAGATTGATATGTATAGCTTAATTATGGTATTCAGAAAAATATATAATGAAATTATTTCATTATATTGGAAATTTATACAATTATTGTTGGTTCGATCAAATAAATTAAGCAACTTGGATATATTATTTCAAGTTGCTTAATTGCATATACAGATAAATCTGTTATTTACTAATACATAAGTTTAATTGTATTGAATCCTTCAATAGACAAAAATAATATATTATTCTCTTTTTCAGTTTGTATAAATATAGTATTTTCTTTTACTATTCCATTCAAAACAGATTTTCCATCAAATGTATATAATGTATATCTAAGTCCGGGTTTAAGTCCTTCTACTAAAAACCCTTCTGAAGTAAATCTAATTATTGGTTCTTTTTTAAATACTTGTTGATTGTCCAGAGTAGAACTTTCTACTATATTATTACCAAATATACTCCATCCAACAGCTTGTAAATATCTCTGTTTAGCTCCTATCGGAACATTTAATACTGCCTCATTTATATATACAATATCCGAAAAAGCATCTGCTTCAATAATAGCAGGGGTTGTATCATAAGCATAAACTCTCTTAATGCTTTGGCAACCTTTAAAAGCTTTTTCTCCAATAGCACAACCTAATGGAATATGTATCTCTTCCAACAACGAATTTACTCCAAATGCTCCCTTACCAATAGTTTTGAGTTGTGACATATATGGAAATGCAAGGAGTTGACGACTATAATAGAATGCCGAATCTCCGATTACTTCGATCTGTGAAGTTACACCTTCATCAAACTCAATAGAAGTAAGTAATGGATTGTATGACAATGCTCTTTGTTCAATTGTTTTGAGTGTCGAAGGAAGGAATAGCTTTTTAACCGCTGGATAATAAGATAAAGCAAGACGTGCTATCGTTTTTGTTCCTTCAGGTATTCTTACTTCTGATGTTGCTTCCGAAACTCCTGTGGGATAGAAGAATAATGTTTCTCCATTAGCAGAGAATAATGCACCTTTAGAAGCAGAAAGAGAAGTATTACCATTTGCAACTGTTACTCCCTGTAAATGAGGACAAGTAACAAAACATCCCGGCAGAATACTTTTTGCTGTTGCAATAATTTCATAACTTGGATTGGTTCGTCCTGCTGGATAGGCTATCAGCATTGTTTTTTCTTTGTTATAAAGCACACCATCTACTGCAACAAAATGTGTATTCTCTGTTGGAACTTCAAAATGTGTAATATTTGTAGTATAAAGGAATGATCTTTCGCCAATATATTGTAAGTTATTATTAAGTTTGAGAGAAGTCATTTGGGTAGCACCCGAGAAAGCTTCGGAGTCAATATGTGTTACCTCGTCAGGCAAAACAGCATTACCAATAGGTTTCCATGATATTAGGTGTCCATTTCTTATAGTAGGCAATGTACCCGGTGCTACAGACGAAGAACAAAGTACCCCTATTTCTACATCAGACGAAAGGCTTTCAATCGTATATGTGAGATTTTTGTAATCTTTTATTATTTGACCATTAAGTTGCCACTCTTCTACAGTATTAGTTCCTGTAGGATGTACTGTAAATATTATTTTTGTTCCTTGAACAAATGCTTCTCCCGAAACAACAGCAGTTCCATCCGCGAGGGCTGCGGTCAATGTCCCATTGGGTATATTATATGAAAGATATTTAACAATAAAATAGTTTGGCATACGGTCGAAATCGACTGAAATATCAAGACCATCTTCGGAAGGAGTACTATATGAAGGAAGCCCTGTTTGTCCGGGTATCACAACATACTGTGTAGATGTTCCCTGTCCCTGCTCTTTATACCATTCTGTTATACGAAATCCCTTTCGAGGAGTTGCACCGAATGTTAGAGTCGAGTTAACAGGCACTTTTTCACCCGAATTTATCTCTACACCTTCTGATGTAGTACATCGCAGTGAACCAAAGTTTTCTTGTTTGCTTCTGAAAAAAATATAATGTCCTTCCGATTTTTTACGGAATGTAACAACAAGATTAATATTTTCTTCGACAGATTCTATTACATAAATATTGTTTTGGACAGAAGATGTAATATTATTCCCATTTAGTATCCAACTTTCCACTTCATGATCAAAATGAGGTAAAGCTTTGAATGTAACCTTTGAACCAGAAGAAACAGATTGACCTGTAATAATAGGAGTTGCTCCTGTTGTCCATACATCAAGACTTCCATCAGAATTGCAAGAATAGTTTATTATGAATTTTTCCATCGCCGAGGGAGATCCTACTATAACTTTAATTTTATTGAAAACTTTTTCCAAGTCTGTTTTTATTGTTTGATTAGCCACATAAACTTTTGTAGCCGAATTATCAGGGAGAGCCCCATTAAAACCTTGAAAGTTGTTGCTTAGATGTATATCTACTACTCTAAGATTACCTACTCCTTGCATTGTGATAAAACTACTGTTGTCAACCTCTTCAAGTTTTGGCAACAACAATTCGGAAAGCGAGTTGCAATTAACAAGTGATTTATCACCCAATTTTGTAACAGCAGGCAGACTTACCTTGGTTAACCGGCTACAACCATACATTGCAGAAATGCCTATTTCTTTGCATTCAGCACCAAGAACAAGTTCCGTAACTTTTCCTCCGACAGATATAAGCACACCATCAGCAATACGAATCAAAGCATTGTTTTCGGTTTTAAAAGTTGTTGAAGCCGCATCTACTTTAAGGCTTGATAATTGCTGACAGTTGACAAAAGGATTTTCGTCCACATTAGCAAGAGTTTGCCCAAGAGCAACATCATTGAGATCTTCGCAATTGGCAAAAGATTGTTTTCCTAAGGTTACAATAACAGGCAAATTAATTTTTTTAAGAGAAGTACAATCTCTAAAAGCATCTTCTGCTATTGTTGTTACATTTAAAGCCTTTATCGAGGCAATATTAGAACAACCTCTAAAGGCATTTTTACCTATTATCTTTACATTGTTAAAGTCAATGGAAGTAATATTAGTATTACTTTCTGCACTACCATTTCCCCAACCATCGGAATCGTCTTCCGGTGTGTAAAAACAATTTTCAGCTATTTCAGTAACATTAGCAGGTATTACAATAGCACCGGTAGCCGAAGCCCATGAAATAAGTTTATTGCCTTCTATCTGCTGAGCAGACATAGGAAAGATAAAAGTTAATAGAATAAGTAGGGTGAATACACCATAAGTAGAGAATCTTTTCATAAAAATACTTTTTTAGTTAATATTGAGTGGCAAAGGTAGTATAAAATCTTATACACCACAATAAATATATCATACAATTTTCTTTACAGGTATTAATTATTTTGTCATCATTTTCTAACAACATTTATTCGTGATAAGTAAATAAATAAAAGGTTCAAAATATCTTTGAGGAAGCATCTCTTGAACCTTTTATTTTATCATGAAAATTCAGAGTTACCAAGCAAATAGAGGCATATCTTTCATCAAAGAATTTACCTTCTGTTTTACACTTGCAATTGTTGTCTCGTTTTCGTAAGCCGAAAGCACTGTATCGATGAGTTCTACTATCTGTGGCATAAAATCCTCTTTTGCTCCACGAGTGGTAATAGCAGGAGTACCAAAACGCAATCCGGAAGTCTGGAATGGGCTACGGCTATCAAAAGGTACCATATTTTTGTTGGTAGTGATATCTGCAGCTACAAGAGCTTTTTCGGCTGCTTTACCGGTAAGTTCGGGGAATTTAGAGCGGAGATCAAGCAACATACAGTGGTTGTCTGTACCTCCCGAAATGATTTTATAACCCTTATCGATAAATGCTTGTGCCATTACAGCAGCATTTTTCTTGACTTGTGTCTGGTATGTAATATATTCGGGCTGCAATGCTTCGTAGAACGAAACAGCTTTGGCAGCGATAACGTGCTCAAGTGGTCCGCCTTGTACGCCGGGGAATACAGCACTGTCGAGGATAGCTGACATCATTTTCACTTCACCTTTTGGAGTAGTTTTGCCCCAAGGATTTGGGAAGTCTTTGCCCATCAAAATGATACCGCCACGAGGACCTCTAAGGGTTTTGTGGGTAGTTGATGTAACAATATGAGCGTGTTTCAAAGGATTTTCGAGCAATCCGGCAGCGATAAGACCCGCAGGGTGAGCCATATCTACCATAAAGATAGCACCAATTTCGTCAGCTACCTTGCGGATACGAGCGTAATCCCATTCGCGAGAATAAGCCGAAGCTCCTGCAACGATAAGTTTTGGGCGTTCTGCTTTGGCTATTTGCTCAAGTTGGTCATAATCAATACGTCCGTCAGCCTCTTTTACGTTGTATTCGAGGGCTTTGTAGTTTAGTCCCGAAAAGTTTACAGGCGACCCGTGCGAGAGGTGTCCGCCGTGCGAAAGGTTTAATCCTAAAAATTTGTCGCCTGCTTTCATGCACGACATAAATACCGCCATATTAGCCTGTGCTCCTGAGTGAGGCTGTACGTTTGCCCACTCTGCACCGAAAATCTCTTTGATACGGTCGATAGCAAGCTGCTCGCTGAGGTCAACCACCTCACAACCGCCATAATAGCGTTTGCCCGGATAACCTTCGGCGTATTTGTTGGTCATTACACTGCCCATAGCCTGCATAACTTGCTCACTTACAAAGTTTTCGGATGCAATAAGTTCTATCCCGTGCAACTGACGGTTATGCTCCATTTCGATAAGCTCAAAAATTCTTGTGTCTCTTTTCATATTTTTCTATGATTTTATTATTAAATATCTCTTAAAAAAAGGTCAGACCGTTATCTGACTACGGTATTCAAACAAACTACAAAGGTAATAAATAGTTTTGAAATGCAGAAATGTGATAAGAAAGGAACTTTTATATGTCTCTATCCCGTTAATGATGTTTTGCTTATCTTTTCATTAAAAAAATATAACTTTGCCAATATTAACCATAAACAATCAATGAACAACAAATTAAGCATTTACAACGAACTACCATATTTTATAGTGATAGGCTTTGTGGCGGCGACGATGAAATATCTGGTGTGGTTTGCCGATAGCAGTCATCTTTGGTTTCTGCTTAAGCCTACCGATATTTTGGTAGGATTGCTTACCGCCTCCAAGTCTGTATATATCGATGGTATAGGCTACCGATACGAGGAGCTAAACATGGTTATAGACAATTCGTGTTCAGGCTTCAATCTATGGATAATAGCTTTTGTAGTGTTTGGATATCTTGCTGTTAAACACGGTATTAGTGTTGGCAATCGAACTCTCGGCATAGCATTATCGCTTGTGGCATCACTTTTTTTTACTATATTTGCCAACACCTCACGCATATTTGTTGCCATTACCTTTCAGCCTATTTTGCGAGAGATTTTGCCTTTCTCCAAAGGCATTATACATGAGGCTATCGGTGTGGCAGTAAACCTTTCGTTTTTGATGTTGGCTTATATAATTATTGATAAAGTATTAACAAATAAAGATAAATCGTTATGAAAAACCTTCTCAATCCCATTTGGATTTTTCTACTCAATGCTTTGCCTGTCAGTATATTGCTACTTTTAGGTTTAGGGCAATTCAATATTATTAAATCGTTGCTTACCCCCGAAAATATAGCTATATGGCAATATCTGGCTATTGCTCTGCTAAGTATTTGGGTTATCAATATTGGTTATGCTATTTATGCAATATCAAAAAAACATAACATATCGCTGTGTTTCAGTATTATCAACATTGTGGCTGCCATTGCTCTGTTATATCTATATTTCTATAATATCGACAAAATTATTCCCTTCGACCAAATACCGCAATGGATGATGAGCGATAATATGATACTGTATATGCTCGCCTTTTTGATGCCGTCAATTGCACACTATATGGCATTGATTGTCATATATCTAACGCCAAACGAGAAAGAGAATCGCCCTTGGATTAACTTCCTGATAGCCCTATCTATACCACTTGCAGTATACCTGTTTGTTAATATTATCATACCTCTATTTTCTTGTAATAATTTCGAAACACTACAAGGTAAATTCATGCAACATGCTATTACAGTACTATTTATATCTATTACTGTCATATTTTTCTTCTTTCTTACACGAGGTATATACATTGTGGCATCAAGTAAAGATGATTTTTTCGGTAGATATCAATTTGTTATAAAAGTGTTTGTGGCTCTGATATTTCCGATTTTAGGACTGTTGTTAAATCACGGAATATTCGACAACAGTATTGGTATCAATATCTTTGGCAACTTTACAAATGTATGGTTTTATATCCTTGCTCTACTCAACGGTGTTTTGATGATAATGCCTGCTAAGGAGGATAAAATCTATCGTACTCTCCTATTTATCGGGCGAAGCATCACTTTTATTTATACTCTCTACTTCTTTTTGGTTTTTCTGCCGTTTTTGCTGGTATCGATAATAGCAATAGTAGTATTTGGTGCTGGTTTTTTGATGCTTACACCATTGATGTTGCTTGTAATACACGCCTCCGAGTTGTCAAAAGATTTTGTCTATCTTAAACATTGGTATTCGTCTCGAAAGCTCTCTATGATGGCTTTGAGTGCTCTGCTTGTGATACCTGCATCTGTTACTGGTGTTTATCTAAATGATAAGCGAGTGCTAAACCGGACACTCCAATATATTTATACACCCGATTACAACAAGGATTACCGACTTAACGTTCGCTCTCTGGAACGCACTATAAATACTATCCGTAGCCACAAAAATGCAAACAGGCAAAATCTGTTTAGCCAAGGAGCACCCTTTTTGTCGCCCTATTTCAATTGGTTGGTAATGGACAATATGATGCTGTCGGATAAGAAGATAGCAGATATAGAAAACATATTTTTTGGTAAAAATGATGCTTCCCAAGATAGATTTATCAATGACAATAGTGAGAATAAAGCTCAAATAACCAATATTAATACTAATAGTAAATACGATGAAAATCAACACGTTTGGCGAAGTTGGATAGATTTGGAACTTACCAACAAATCGGGATTTGGTTTAGCCGAATATTCTACCTCCTTTGAACTGCCCGAAGGGTGCTGGATAAGCGACTATTATCTGTATGTGGGCGATAAAAAAGAATTCGGTATTCTGTCCGAAAAAAAAGCTGCAATGTGGATTTACTCACAAATACGCAATGAGCGTCGCGACCCAGGCATATTGCACTACCTGACAGGCAATCGGATTATGTTCAAGGTTTTCCCGTTTTCCTCAGATGAGGTACGCAAAACAGGTATAGAACTCATACACCGAGAACCGACAGAAATATCGCTGGACGGTTATACTATCACGCTCGGCGACCCGAAATACACCACTGCCGAAACTATCGAAACAGCCGATGTTATCTATCTGTCATCATCACAAAAAGCAAAACTCGACAGCGTGAGTCGCAAGCCCTATTTTCACTTTTTGGTCGATGCCTCAAGCTGTGCCAAAGGCAATATAGAAGGCATAATAGAGCGAATAAACAACTTTATTGCTTATAATAAAGAGTTTGCCGATAGTGCAAAAATTAGCTTTGTCGGCTCTTATGTTACTACTATGGCGATGAGTAAAGATTGGGAACAGAGTTATCGCTCTCAAAGTTTTGCAGGTGGATTTTTTCTCGACCGAGCCATCCGCAAGGCGTTGTTGCAGTCGTATGGCAAGAATAGTTATCCTCTGCTTGTGGCGGTTAGCGACAGTCTCGACAAAGCCGTAATATACATCGATTTTGCCGATTTGAGTTTTGCCTTCCCTGAGTCACCGCTATTCTACCTCCTTACTGATTCGGTTAATCTGGAGCCACACTCGCTGGTAATCGAGCCTTTGAATAGAGTTCCCGACACTATAGTAAATGCATTTAGAAACAGCGTTTTAGCTTATCGAACAGAAGAGGGCGACATCTTCTATCTGCCCGACAACAATCAGCCGAGTATAGTGCTTAAAAACAACGTTTTGAACATTGGCAAAGTCGAAGAAAAGGCGTGGCTATCGGCTCTTATGATGCAGGCACAATGGCGGACACATATTGTTGCTCCCGATATATCCGAAAAAGGTTGGGTCGATTTGGTAAGAAATAGTTTTACCGCCAAAATAATGATGCCACCTACCTCATATTTAGTTGTTGAAAATGAGGCACAAAAGGCTATGTTGGCAAGAAAACAACGTCAAGTATTGGCAGGCAATAAGTCGTTAGACCTCGGCGAAGAGGAGGAACGAATGTCAGAGCCCAGTATGATAGTTTTAGCCTTAATTGTGGCATTTGTGTTGTGGTGTTTGGAGCGACGAAAAAAACT
Organism: Porphyromonadaceae bacterium COT-184 OH4590; assembly: GCA_000768855.1. Lineage (GTDB taxonomy): Bacteria > Bacteroidota > Bacteroidia > Bacteroidales > Paludibacteraceae > F0058. The sequence goes on from JRAN01000011.1 coordinate 9,865, forward strand.
TCGATAGTTGGGTGTATCGGTCAAAAAATAGGCTAAAAACTTATGTATGTTCGACTTTATTGTTGTCCGATAAAATGATTACTTATGGGCATTGTTTGAGCTGCTACCGCCACCGCAAGAAATAATCGTCATACTCATTAATGCTATAAAAGCAATGAAAAACAAAATTTTTTTGTTCATTTTTATAATTTAATTTTAAATTCCCCTTCCAATCGTTTGGCTTTTCGTAGGGAATAAATCGCCTGTTTTTTTAGAGTTTCTACTCTCTTTTACAATTTTATTTTAGGTGTTATTGTAAAATACACCTTGCTTTTTTGCGGAGCAGAGCAAATCTGCCTCATATAATTGTAGCCATTCATTTTAAGCTAATACAATAAAAAATCGTGAAACTTTCCTTATTGTTGTCCAAGGTGTTCCACGACCTTATATCGCCAATAAGTAAAGTTCACGCAATGTGAACATCTACTATTTTATTCTTAGCAATTGATTAATATTGTTCAAAATCAAACCCTACAAAAACCTTTTAATCAAGAAATAGGGCTCTAATTCTGCACCAAAGCCTCGATAAAACCTTGCAATACTCTCAATAGCCGACCCCTCGAAATCGAGTAGTGTATCGGTCTGTGCGTAATTGTGGATTATATCGTTGATAATAAGAAACATTGCTGACATTGCTTTGCCCTCTGTGTTGGATATGGGACACAAGTATATCAAACGTTTTGTCGAAAGTAGTAAGGCAAGCCCTGCAATAGGTTCATTTTTAGAGTTGTATGCTAAGCGGAAATCTACCTCTCCTCGACGATATCCATCCGTAAGCAGTTGGCTGATGATACGGTTATTGGGTGCGTTATATGGCTTAGATACGGAGAGATAAAAGTCTAAAAAAATGTCTGCTATCGAAATATTGCTACTGCTATCCGATTGTGTCAAAAGGTGGTAAACTTTGACGACAACTCCTCTATGTTGAGCTTTGTTGATGTTGCGTAAAGTATTTTTGTTGAAGCCTTTAGCGATGACCTCGTAACTATCGTAGAGCGATAAAACATAGTTTGGTTGCTCAATGCAATTTTTGGGGCGGTGGCAATAGTTGATTTTCAACCGATAGGGGCGAAATGGGATCTTTTCTATAAAACAGTCAATAAGGTCGCTCTCTGTTTCCAATGAGGAAAACAAGCCAAGTTGCTGACAATATGGCGGTTGATTAAAATATGGAATGCCCCACTTATATCGCTTTGGCAACGGCATAACCGCCTTATAATCATCGCCTACAAGTCCTGCCCAATCAGGTGAAACAATATCCAAATACCAACTCTTTGCGTAAAGCATCGGGTTTATTGACTGCTCCACACAAATATCCCACCTGCCTGTATCAATTTCGGAGCGGGTAAGATAGCGTATTTTCATAATGTAATCGACTTATTTTAAAGATGGTATGGTGTTAGAGTCTTTTAGAGTTTGCAGTTCGCGTTCTATGGTGTTGATTTTTTGTGCCAATTCGGGCAATTTTCTGATAATTACCGACGAACGCCTGAACGTATCGACCGGCAACATCGGCGAACCTATCCAAACCTTATTTGGCTCTTTGATAGAGCCGGATACACCTGTCTGTGCTCCCAGAATAGTACCATCAGCAATGGTAGCGTGCCCTGTAATCCCTACCTGCCCCCCGAAAACACATCGTTTGCCTACTTTGGTAGAGCCTGCTATGCCTGTTTGAGCAGCAATAGCCGTATGAGTCCCCACCTCTACATTGTGGGCTATCTGCACAAGATTATCGATTTTTGTGCCATCGGCAACAATCGTCGATCCCATTGTAGCACGGTCTATAGTGGAATTGGCACCGATCTCTACGTCATCGCCCAAAACGACATTGCCTATCTGTGGTATCTTGCTATAATGCCCTTGTTCGTCGGGAGCAAAGCCAAATCCGTCGGCACCTATCACAGCACCCGAATGGATAATATTATTTTTGCCCAAAACACAATGCTGATAAATCGACACATTGGCATAAATAATTGAGCCTTCGCCAATAGACACATTATCTCCTATTTGCGTGTTGGGATAAATCTTTACATTGTTGCCAATGGTGCAGTTTTCGCCAATGGTAACAAAAGCACCCACAAAAACATCGTCGCCAAGTGTTGTAGAGGCTGCTATATCGGATTTTGCAGATATGCCGACTTTCTGAGGTTTGAACTTTTCGACCAGCATAAACAGCTGACTAATAGCCTGATATGCGTCATCTACTTTTATCATAGTAGCTTCTACATTATGTTCGGGCTTGAAACTTCTGTTTACCAACACAATATCCGCTTTCGTCTCGTAGATATAGTGTGTATATTTGGGATTGGCAAGAAATGTAAGCGTACCGTGTTTGCCTTCCTCTATTTTAGAAAAATTATTAACCTTAATGTTTTTATTACCAACTACTTCACCATTTAAAAAATCGGCTATCTGTTGCGCTGAAAACTCCATTTTTATATATTATTTTTTTTATAGTGCTTATTGACAAACGATTAGAACTCCTCCTTGATATTGTAGAAGTTACGCTCGTTTGAATTACGTGTAATCAATTCTCCTAAGAAACCGACCAAAAACATTTGCGTGCCTAATATCATCATAGTCAATGCAATGTAAAACCACGGCGATGAGGTAACCAATGGTGCCGGCGTGCCGTAATGCAAGTGATGCAACTTGACAGCTCCCACGATGAAAATAGCAACAAAGCCGACCAAAAACATCAGTGTGCCACCCAGCCCGAAAAAGTGCATAGGTTTTTTGCCGAATTTATTCAAAAACCATAGTGAAAACAGGTCTAAATAGCCGTTTACAAAGCGTTCGAGCCCAAATTTCGATTTGCCAAACTCTCTTTTTCGGTGTTCGACCACCTTTTCGCCAATTTTGGAAAAACCTGCATTTTTTGCCAAATAAGGGATATAGCGGTGCATCTCACCATAAACCTCTATATTTTTGACTACATCGTTGCGATATGCTTTAAGACCGCAGTTCATATCGTGCAGTTTTATACCTGTTACTTTGCGAGCAAAGATATTGTATATCTTTGAGGGAATGTTTTTAGTAATGGCGTTGTCGTAACGTTTCTTTTTCCAGCCTGAAACGAGGTCATAGCCGTCGGAGGTTATCATCTTATAGAGTTCGGGTATTTCATCGGGGGAATCTTGCAAGTCAGCATCGAGAGTAATTACCACATCGCCTTTTGCCCGTTTGAAGCCGCAAAATAGAGCCGGCGACTTGCCGTAGTTTTTGCGAAATCGTATACCACACACGCTATCCGACCGAGACTTGAGCCTTTCGATGACCTCCCACGAACCGTCGTTAGAGCCATCATCGACAAATATTACCTCGTAGGTAAATTTGTGCTTATTCATAACTCTTTCGATCCACTCAAATAGCTTTGGGAGACTCTCAGCTTCGTTGTATAGTGGGACAATTACCGATATTTGCATCTCAAAAATGTTTTGGTCGTTTCAGACTGCAAAGTTAATATTTTTTAGTAAACCATTACATACTATACTTTTACAAATTTGCCATCTTGATAGCCGTAAAAGCCCCTTCAACACCTTTGTTTCCGTGCTTTCCGCCGGCTCGGTCAAGCGCCTGTTCGAGTGTATCGGTGGTGAGTACTGAAAATATTACAGGCGATGTGCCGTTGGAGTTGAGTATCGACAAACCTGTGGTAACACCTTGACACACATAGTCGAAGTGCGGAGTGTTGCCCTTAATAACACAACCAATGGCGATGATGGCGGCATAGCGGTCTTCGTCTTGTAGTATGCGAGCCGAGTAGGTGAGCTCAAAAGTGCCCGGAACGTGTTTTACTACTATATTTTCTTCTGCTACTCCGTTTTCCAGAAGCGTATCAATAGCCCCACGAAGCATAGCGTGAGTTATGTCTGCATTCCAATCGGCAACGGTAATAGCGAAACGTTGGTTCATAAGTCGCTCTTTGGAAGGCAACTTCGAAGTGTCGTATTCTGAAAGGTTTTTAAGTATGGTAGCCATATCTGTTATATTTTAAATTTATAATGATTGCAAAAATACAAAAATTAATTGAGAAATAATCGATAGCTAATAATCTGTTTGTAACAATATTTTTCATTGCCCCAAAATAGGTAAGTCTAATGCGTTTTTATCAGGCAAGATACATTTATCTAAAAAGGCTACCCTTTGTGCGAGTAGCCTTTTTATGTAAAATGCTTATTGTATTACCAGATAGATGCTCTATTTTCGGGAGCAAGGAACATTTTGTTGCCCTCCTTGAGCTTGTATGTCTCGGCAAAGGCGTTGATATGCGGTAATGTGGCATTTACCCTCCAACGACCGAGCGAGTGAACGTCTTCTTTAGTAAGGCGTATTATCTCCTCGTCTCTGACGTTGCTTGCCCATACCTGTGCGTATGCGATGAAGAAACGCTTTGCAGCACTATAGCTGTCCATATCGGCACCGTTGACACTGCCGTCTTTGATTGCCTTTTGCATAGCATCAAACGAAATATTTACTCCGCCATTGTCGGCAATATTTTCGCCCAAAGTAAATTGACCATTTGCAAAAGTACCTTTGATAACCTTAATACTGTTGAACCAATCGACAAGTACCTGAGTTCGGTTTTTGAAGTTTTGGTCGTCGGTAGGGCTCCACCAATTTACAAGATTTCCGTCTTTATCGTAATTTCTGCCCTTGTCATCGAATCCGTGCGACATTTCGTGCCCAATTACCACACCTATAGCACCGTAATTTACGGCATCGTCAGCCTTAGCATTGAAAAAAGGAGGCTGGAGTATTCCTGCAGGAAAACATATCTCATTAGTAGTTGGGCGATAGTAGGCATTAACAGTCTGTGGGCTCATTCCCCATTCGGTATTGTCAACGGGTTTACCTATTTTCGACAATCGGTAAGCAACTTCAAATTTCGATGCTGCCACGACATTCGCATAATACGATTGTTGGGGGTCTATATTGAGTCCTGAGAAATCTCTCCACTTGTCGGGATAACCTATTTTGACTATAAAAGCATCGAGCTTTTTATACGATTTCTGTTTTGTAGAGTCTTGCATCCAAGTGTTGGCTGCGATACGCTCACGGTAGGCGGCTTTTAGATTATCCACAAGGTGCATCATGCGTTTTTTCGACTCTTCGGGGAAATATTTTTTTACGTACATCTGTCCCAAAGGTTCGCCAAGATAACTCTCAACAGCAGATGTGATGCGTTTCCAACGAGGGCGTTGCTCTTTGATACCGGACATTGTTTTGCTGTAAAAGTCGAAATTGGCATCCACAAAGGCTTTACTCAAAAATGGAGCCGCTCCCGAAATGGTACGTGTGGCCAAGTAGTGTTTGATAGTGTTTAGGTCGCTCTTTTGCAAAATAGTGTTGAGGTTCTTGATGTAATCGACTTGTCCTACATTTACTTTGTCGAGTGTTATACCCAATGTTTTAGTGTATTCATCGAGGTTGATAGAGGGTAAGAGTTTTTTGAACTCGTTGTAACTCATCACGTTTTTGGTCATAAAAGGGTCGCGAAGCTTGTTCTTTTCCATAAAGGCTTTAGCAAGTTTGGTTTCGAAAGATAGTATCTCTTTTGCTACAACCTCCTCTTTACCCTCGATAGAAGCTATCTTATTGTAGCCCGAAATCTTCAAAAGAGAGGTAAGATATTTTACGTACTCTTTAAGTTGTGTGGCGAAGTTGTTTTCGAGATAGTAGTCTCTATCACCTATACCAAGCCCTGTCTGCCACACCCAAGCGATGCATTGTTTGCTGTCGTCGGGGTCGGCGTTACCGAAGAAACGAAACAAAATCGACGAACCCTCACTTGCAGACTCGGCAAGTACTAAGGTAAGTTCGTTGAGGCTTTTGATAGCATTTACTCTGTTTAGCTCCTTTGCCAAGGGTTCGGCTCCTAGTGTTTCGATAGCGGTTGAGTCCATACCGAGATTGTAGAGGTCGCCTATCTTCTGCTCGATAGAGCCTTTGGCATTCTTTTGGTTAGATACCTCTTCGATGATACCTTTGATTTGCTCGCGGTTATTTTCGCGTAGTTTGTCGAATGTGCCGAAACGAGCGTACTCATCGGTAAGTGGGTTGTTTGCCATCCAGCCGCCGCAGGCGTATTGATAAAAATCTTCGGTAGGCGATACCGTTGTGTCGAGATATTCGGGGTTGATACCCGAAACAAGTCTTTCGGCTGTCTGCTTGCCTCTGCACGAGGTAACCAATGCTGATACTCCAATCATCATTACAATTAATAGTTTTTTCATCTTTATAGATTATAAATATTATTTATTTAATAAAAATTCGAACTGCAAAGGTAACTAAAAAAGAATAAATTAGCAGATGAATACCGATTATGGTTCGAAAACTAATGTTTAAACGTAAATTCGTGGTTATTTGTTGGTTTGTATATTCTTAATTGAAGATAATGCTTACTCACCGAAAAAAATATAACTCGACACTTTTATATCTTTGCACTCGAAAATGATTTTTGAAACGAAGCAAAGAGATTTATGAACTCAACAGCAGAAAACATATTTCACTGGTACCGCACCGCTCCGAATATTTCTGTTACAACTGTTTTGGCTGTGTTTTACCTGCTTTTGTCTGTTTGTGTTTATTAACTTTATTAATTAAAAAAAGGAATAATTAGTGTTTGGACAGTAAAACACTCGAATGATTAAACAAAATAAATAATATGTAGTCGTCCCTTAAAAAAAGCCTCTTTAATCCTGATTCCACAGTATAAAAAAACAGCTATAACTATCTGATTAATACCTTACAATACATATATTCTTACAATACGTAGTATTAGAGATTCTTTCAAAAAACATTATTTAAAAACATATATCTCAACATATTATAAGTGTATTTGAAATTGATTTTATACCAAGAAAAATAACTCAATGCGGAATTTGGCTTCAACGCTCTGCCCGTATCGGCTTCAACGCTCTGCCCGTATCGACTTTAACGATCTGCCCGTATCGGCTTCGACACTCTGCTCGTATCGGCTTCGACGCTCTGCTCGTATCGGCTTCAACGCTCTGCCCGTATCGACTTCAACGCTCTGCTCGTATCGACTTCAACGCTCTGCTCGTATCGGCTTCAACGCTCTGCCCGTATCGGCTTCAACGCTCTGCTCGTATCGGCTTCGACGCTCTGCTATTTGTTTAAAATATTTTTACTCTTAACTATTTTCCGTATAAGCGTCCCAAAACTTCAATGACGGTTTCTTCTCTTTTAGTTTGGAGCGACACAGCTCCAATGAAATGTTGCAACATTCCCGATGACCTGCATTGTTTCTAATGGGGAATCCGGGAGTAACTAATGTTGCCTATTTTGTTTATTTATTATCAAAACACAATTCCTTCTATCGCTGTAGGTTTCAGTTCGTAAAAGTGTCGCATGGCGTTGATAAGGCGGAACGAGCGAAAACGCTTTATATCTTCTACTCCAATTTCTATCTCTTTGATATGCCCTTGCTCCAATAAGCGAGCTCTGGCAGTGCCTTGCAATAGCGGAGTAGAGGGTGTTAGCCACTTTTTACCGTCGAAAAAGACTATGTTACAGAACGAACTGTCGGTAACCATTCCGTTTTTTATGATTAAAACATCGTGGCAGTTGTGTCTTTGGAGTAAAAGGTCGGCAAATGCCTTGCGGTCAGTGTATTTAAGAGAATAGTCGATAGTGTCGGCTGATACTATTTTGAGCCGTTCGATATGTTTAAAAGTATAAGGTTCAATTTCGATATGTTGAAAATGCTTGTTGTAGCTTACTTTTAGTTTGTATTTGCCTGTTTTACAATTGTGTGGCAATGCAAATCCGTCGGCAAGCGGTGTTGAGGGTTGCTTGCTCCAGTATTGGCTGTACGCTGTTTTGTATCGACGTTGATGATAGTCGAGGCAGAGTATTTTGCCATCTTCAACGCATATCGTCTCAAACAATGGGAACATATATTTTTTCAATTAGTTCTTGATATTCGTCGTCACCCGAACTTTGGGCTGTGATACCGCCACCACTTCTAAAAAATAACTTTCCTTTGTATTGCTCTATAAAACGTATCATAACCGCAGATTCGAGGCAGTTACCATCGAAAATTCCGAAAATCCCCGTGTAATAGCCTCGTGGTTTGCCTTCGGCGGTTCGGATTATCTCTACAGTTTTCTGCTTGGGAGCCCCGCTTATAGAACCTGCCGGCAGCAGTTGCCAAATAATATCGCCTAAATGTTGTCGCCAATCGTGTGGAAGACGTGCTGTTATCTCCGAACTTGTCTGTAGAATACGGCTTTTGTGTGTCTGTATGGTGTCGATGTATCGATATTTGCTCACAACCGTTTCGGTTGCTATCATCGAAATATCGTTACGCATCAAATCAACAATGGTATTGTGTTCGCTCTCCTCTTTATGGTTGTTCATCAGTTTGTTGTGAGCGTTTTCGATGTCGGCATTGATAGTGCCTTTCATCGGATAAGTGTAGATATTGCCGTCAACTATTTTCACAAAACATTCGGGTGAAAATACCACAAAATCATCTTTAAACAATAGTTTATATTTTGCTTTTGAGCGATAAAAAATATCTTTTAGCGATAGATTAAGCTCTATCGGCGTGCATACCGTGAGATTGAGCAGGTAGGAGTTGCCTGCTTTCTGTTGGGTTACCACATAATCGAACTTTTCTAAAAAGGTCTGCTTTTTGATTGGATACGCTTTTAGCTCAATAGGTGTAGGCTCTGCTGCATAAGGCTCGGCGTTGGTTTCACCCACTATGTCATAAAAAATACCTTTTTCGGCTGCCTCCGATAGCAGACACACAAATGGGTTTTGCTGCTCGAAATCAACGATAAACAGAAACTTTTTGCCCTCTATGGCGTATTGCGCCAGCCGTTGTTTAAATTGCTCGGTATTCATCTCTTTATGTTTAGAAAATTTTCGATTATCTGCCGTCCCTGTGTGGTCATAAATGATTCGGGATGAAATTGTATGCCGAATATAGCTCGTTCGCTATGCTCTATAGACATCAAGCAACTATCAGCGGTAAAGCCTGTAGCTTTGAGCGATGATGGCAATGTAGAATGCTCTATTGCCCACGAGTGGTATAGCCCAACTTCGATATTATCGGGCAGGTTGACATAAAGCAGTGATGAGGTGTCGATGGCGATTTGTCGTCTTTGCCCGTGTACAACGGAGTTTAGCTGTACAAGCTTGCCTCCGAAATACTCACCTATGGCTTGATGTCCAAGGCAGATGCCCAAAAGTGGTTTATGTGTTGTAAAACAATATTCTATCACTTCCGACAAAATCGGAAAGTCCTTTGGTCTCATCGGACCCGGCGATATAACGATGTGGTCGAACTCATCAAGCTGTAAGATATTCAGCTCTGCCGACGGCACTATTACTCCCTCTACTTCGCCGATAGAGCGAAGAAGTTCGATAATATTGTAGGTAAAGGAGTCATTGTTGTCAATTAGCAAAACTTTCATTCTTAAAAGCAAACTATAGTATTGGTTTTGTGGTTTCCGATTTTTCTTTAATAAAAATATTAATGTCGAAATCCAACTGTCTGTCGAATTTCTCTTTGCGAGCCAAGCAGTTATCTTTTTTGCAATAAGAGCAGTAGTTTTTGAAACATTCGTCGATATGCAGATTGAAAACAATATCTTCCGAAAAATGTTCGGTAAGTATATTTTTCAGTTCTTCGCCCTCTTGATGAGCCACGTTAAGCGGTGTATCAAAAGGCAATACCAAATCGCAATTGATATGAAAGACATTGCCATATTTTACTAATTTGAAATTATGAATATCAATCCATTCATCTTTTTTGTTGTTGTTTATCAGTTTGCCAAACTGCTCTATGAGTGTCAAATCGGCTTTATCCATAAGGTTAGAAATCGTCTCTTTAAGTATCTTTATACCTGTTACCAATATTATTATTCCAAAAATGACTGCGATAAGGCTATCGAGCCAATGCCAACCGGTTAGATAGAGTATAACCAATCCAACAACTAATCCAATAGACGAATAGGTGTCGGATTGCAAGTGTTTGCCTCCTGATACCAGAGCAATAGAGTTTTGTCGTTTACCTATTTTTATGCTGTACCAACTAATTATATAGTTTAGTACTCCGGCTAAGGCAACTATGATAATACCGATGTCGAGTTTTTGTATTTCGGTAGGGAAAAAGAGCCTCTTTATGGCTTCGAATATGATGACGGCTCCGGCAATGATAATAAGGAAACCCTCTATGGAAGCAGACAAAAATTCGGCTTTACCCTGACCAAAGGGGTGATTGAGGTCTTTGGGTTTCAACGATATGTATACGGCATAAAGCGTTATAAAGCCTGTGGCTACATTTACTGTACTTTCGAGAGCATCGGTAAGAATCCCCACCGAATGGGTAAGGTAATATGCTGTAAGTTTGCCTGCGAATATCAAGAGAGAGACAATGGCTATTACTCGCTGTGTCTTGAACTTTAAATAATTGCCAATATTCTTGTTTGCCATAGATTTTGTTTTTGGGGAAAATAGCAAAGTGATTTATTTTATTTTGTGCTTTCTCTTAAATTCGGGGTAGAGTTCATCTTTTAACCACGAAAAATTAGGCTCCAGTTCGAGTAGTTTTTTATAATAAGCATCGGCGAGTTTGATATTGTCGGTTGCTTCATGACATTTGGCTATAAGCAGTATGAGATTCAAATAGTTCCAATTGTTTTTGTACTCCTTTTGCATCAATTTTGCAGCCTTAATATAGTGATTTACAGCCTCTTTTTTAGATCCTCCAAACATAGCAGGCTTAAAAAATTTCATATTCCCCAGTTGAGTATACCCAAAAGCATTATTGGGGTCTATTTCTAAAGATTTTTCGACTTCTTCAAGACTTTTAGAGCCAAGCAATGGAGCTTTTAGCTTATTATTTGCTATCCGAAAACCGTACATGGCAGATTGGTAGGCGTGCAACAGGCTTATTCTGTGTTTTTTGTTCATTAATAGTTTTATCCGTTGTTCGGCTCTTTCGAGATATGGTTTTGCTTCATTTTTGCGTTTGTTGTTCATACACCAACTAATATAACCATATTCATAGTTTAGTAATTCGAGCGTGCGTTCGTTTGATTTGACTTGTTCGGCATTCATAGCGTCTATTGTTTTTTTCCACTTTGCCATATCGTTTTTTATATAGGCTTGATATATATCGTTTTGTTCGTTTTGAGCAGATACACAAGATACCCCGAATATTAACAATACAACCAGTATAATAGAACGGTATTTTTCAAAATAATTCTTTTTTTGCATACGGATTGTCGTTTGAAATGAAACAATGTTTTGATTGTATAACACTCCGAAATATCGGGCAAAATTATGTATAAATTATGATTCCTGCAATATTTTGATGAAAATACAAAAGATAGGTTTATAAAAAACCTATCTTTTGTCGGGATACCAGGATTCGAACCTGGGACCCCCTGCTCCCAAAGCAGGTGCGCTAACCGGACTGCGCTACATCCCGAATATTGGTTTGCTCAAGTTTTGGACTGCAAAATTAATATATTTTTTGGTTAAAACAAATATTTATTTTTATTAATTGTAATTATTTGTGTTTAATATTAATTGTGCAATTATTATTTAATTAATATTTAATATCTTATGAAAGAGGTATCTTTATTAAATTCAATTGCAATGTTATTGTTTTGTTGCAACTAAACATACAATTTGGTACATGTAACGGAGGGGAAAATTATTCCTGCAATGCTTTGGGGCTATATGATTATGTATGATAATATTTGGTAGTGGTGTAGCGATAGATACTGCCCATATACGGACAGCCCTCAAACAAATCCAACAAGTAGCACAGACAGCCTTACTTGTGTTATTTGCGTAGGTAGCTTGGACAACAGTGCTTCATACTGTCATTCTGCTCTTAGAATAAGTACGCCATCATTCATGAGCGACGATTTTCTTGAATTTCGTCTTGTACATCCCAAGAGGTAAGTCATTCTGTCAGTCAAATAAATAGATTGAAATAAATTTTCGACTCTGTAATTTGGAGGATAGAAACACGTTGTTTTGCATAATGTTGTTTGACAGGCAATTACGTTCTGCATTAGGATTAACTATAGTTTTTAATGAAAAAAAAGCTAAATAATACGAATTTTCTTGTTCCGAATGAAAAAAAAGTATTATCTTTGCACGTGTAATTTTTTTCATGAGTATTTAGGTCCCATAGCTCAGTTGGTTAGTAGCACCTGACTCATAATCAGGGGGTCCTTGGTTCAAGCCCAAGTGGGACCACAAAGTAAAGTCGCTTTGTAAGCGACTTTACTTTGTAATATTTTACCCTCAAAAAAATACTACTAAAGTGGTTTTGTGGTATTGGTAAGATGCAAATATATCTGTCGGCACGCCCACGCATCGGTAGCTGCATATATTTGTTGGGCATTGTTGAGGATTTTTGCCTCCCAGTTCGACAGTTGTTGGCTTTTCGATATTTTTTTACCAAATATTATGGCGTAGATACGTTGAAGTCCAAGTTCCTCTATACCGTATTGACCTACAATCTGTTGCAAATCGACAAAGTTTTTGGGGTTGAACTTCGCCCAAACTCTGAGGTTGCGAATATCGCCATGCAGAGCAATGCCTATCTTCTTTATATTGGGGTTTTCCAAAAAGGCTTTTAGAGGCTCGCTATTACCTATCATCTGCAAACGAAAGAGGTAGCATCGTTTGTCGGAGGCTATCTGCATCAAAGCTATCCTATTCGGTTTGCCTTTGGTAAAAGATGGCTTGCTTTCGGTATCGAACCCGACAACATTCGACTGCATAAGATAATCCACTGCTGCTTGCACTCCTTCTGCCGTATCTATTAACTCTATCTCACAGTCGGTCTGTGCTATGGGCAAATTTCTTACTATCTCTTTATCTATTTTTGCTTGATAAACCATTTATTTGTAGTGTGTTATTGTGCTTTAAGCATCTCTTTGGCACTATCCAATGCCGATGCCGAAGGGTGTTTGCCGGCTATCATTTCGGCTATCTCTACTATTCTCTCGTTGTCAGATAGTTGTATGATATTGGTCATTGTCTTCTCCTCCGTATCGTATTTGTAAACCTTATAGTGAGCCCCACCCTTTGAGGCTATTTGAGGCAGGTGAGTAATAGTTATAACCTGCATATTGTCAGCCATTTTTTTCATTATCTCGCCCATCTTTTTTGCTATCTCACCCGAAATACCCGTATCTATCTCGTCGAAAATAATAGTTGGTAGAGCCTTACTCTTGGTTATCAGCGATTTGATTATCAGCATAAGACGAGATATTTCTCCTCCCGATGCGATTGATGCTATCGACTGTGGCTCTCTATTTTTGTTCGCTGAAAAGAGAAACTCTATTTTGTCGCAACCGCTTGATGTAAAGCCATCTAAATATTTGAAATCAACATCAAAATGTCCATTTGGCATACCCAAATCATGAAGCATTCGCTCGGTTTGATCTACTATGGTTGTTCGTGCCTCTTTACGCTTGTTCGTAAGTGTATTAGCTGCCTTTGTAAGCTCGGTTTCGATAGCTGATATATGTTTTTTTAGTTGTAATATCTCTTCGTCGAAGTTTTCGATTAAGTTTAGTTTTTGTTCAAAATCTGATTGTATCTCAAGTAGTTGAGAGATAGTATCTACTCTGTGTTTCTGTTGCAACGAATATATGATGTTTAGACGGTCTTCGACAAATGTTTTTCGCTCTATCGAAAACTCCGTATTGCCCAGAATACCCTCTATTTCAGAGGCAATATCTTTAATATCAATCAATGCAGTATTTATCCGTTCGGCAAACTCATCAGCTCTATTGAGGTAGTCGTGTAGTTTGTGTAGTTTGTGGGAGGCTGATTTGAGCACCGATATGGTGCCAATTTCTTCGTTATCAAATGATTGTAGTATGATCGAAAGATTTTCGGTTATCTCCTGCGAGTTATTAATCAGTTTAAGCTCTTGTTCGAGTTCGTCTTGTTCGTTTTCGGTGAGTTGTGCCTCTTGCAGTTGCTTTAGCTGATGTTCGGCATAATCTTTTTCGGCAACTAATCGCAATGCTCCCTCTTCTATCTCTTTGAGTCTACGTTTTTGCTCTTGATATTGGTCGAATAGTATTCGATATTCGCTTATTTCCGGCGAAGTAGATGCCACAGTATCGACTATATTGAGCTGAAAGTCAGCATTGCCCAACATCAGATTTTCATGCTGCGAATGAATATCTATAAGATTCGAAATAAGTTCTTTAAGTTGCTGTAAATTAACCGGAGTATCGTTGATAAAGGCTCTTGACTTACCATTTGCCAATATTTCGCGACGAACGATAGTATCGGCGAAGTAGTCAAGTTCGAGAGTGTCGAAAAACTCTTGCAGGCTATATGCCGAAATGTCGAATGTGGCTTCCACCACACATTTACCGGAGTCGGAGAGTATTACCTTGGAGTCGGCTCTATGCCCCAAAACTAATGATAAAGCACCAATAATGATAGATTTACCTGCTCCTGTTTCGCCTGTTATTACCGACAAGCCGTCGGTAAAATCTATATCCAGACTTTCGATAAGGGCATAGTTTTCTATCTTTAAATTTTTGAGCATAAACAGGTTATCTTATTTTTCTTTGATTTTTTCGTACATATTGGAAGAGGTAGGATTGATGGCTGTCATAATGTCGTAAGCCTTGTTTTTTTCTTCGTCTGTACCTTGTTTTGCAAAAATATTGATAATCTCATCTTTTTTTGCATCCGTAAATGTTGTAATGGCTTGTGCTTGAGGTTGTAGGCGATTGATGTCCATTGCCGACTGCAAACCTTCGGCTATTTTGGCTCTTCCGTTGGCTACGTTAGACGACATAACATCAAGCCCAAGCCTGTGGTAGTCGTAGAAATACTCGCGAAACTTCCTAAATCTTTCATCTAATAGATTGTTTATCAGTTCATAACGTTTTCCGCTCTTATCGAATGCCTTCCATCCCGCACTTTCGGGTTCTGTACGGCTTTGTGAAATGTTTACAATATTTTCCGCTTGGGTAAAAGCCTGATTGCCACCAAGTTTCTGGAACGAGTCGAGATTATACCCTATTATTATGTAGGCATAATATGACAAAAGGGCTACCAAATTATTATCGTAAGTAGGTGTAATAGAAAGAGCATCAAACTCTTGAAAGGCAAATTTGACAGTTACATCACGAAAATTCAATAAAGGAGTATTGTAGTTGCTACCCCATACCGGACGACGTGCCTGTACCTGTATTTCGCAGTCCATAATGTTGTTTTCGTAACTCTTTACAGTAATACCTATCGAGCAATCGATTCGTTCATTAGGTTTGAAAGTCAAATCTGTCCAGCGAGTATTATTGATGAAGTTTTCAGCCGACTTTTTCAATGCTTCAAATACTTGTTGATTGGTTCCCTGTACCTGTTGGTGTCTAACTGTTAATACACATCTGAGTTCCTGCGCATTGGCTGTAACAAACACCGCTAATGCAATTAACAAAAATAGCTTTTTCATTTTTATCGTTTTTTATGAAATGCAAAGTTACATTTTTTTAGACAAAAAACTCATCTATCTCCTCTCCAAAAGTACTACATTTTCGACGTGGTGTGTATGAGGGAACATATCCACAGGTTGTACTCGGGTTACTTTATAGCTGCTGTCGAGCAACTGTAAATCACGTGCTTGTGTGGCAGGATTGCAACTTACATATACTATCTTTTTAGGTGCAGCCGAGAGAATGGTTTTTACAACGTCATCGTGCATACCGGCTCGTGGCGGGTCGGTGATAATTACGTCGGGTTGTCCGTGTTGTTTGATGAAATCGTTGGATAGAATATCTTTCATATCACCAGCAAAAAACTCGGTATTATCTATTGAATTTATTCGGGCATTCTCCTTTGCATCTTCGATAGCTTCGGGTACATACTCTATGCCTATCACTTTTTTGGCAGAGCGAGCCACAAAGTTGGCAATAGTGCCGACACCAGTATATAGGTCGTACACAAGCGTTTCGGGAGTTATTTGGGCAAATTCACTCACTACTCTATAGAGGTTATAAGCCTGTTCGGAGTTGGTTTGGTAAAACGATTTGGCACCTATTTTGAACCGTAAGTCCTCCATTATCTCTATTATGTGGTCTTTGCCCGAAAATAGCTCTATCCGTTGGTCGGTAATGGTATCATTTGCCTTTGTATTAACTACATATAGTAGTGATGTAATCTGCGGAAATTTCTCTTTTAGATGCTCTAATAGGCTCAACATTTTTGGTTTATCTTCGTGAAAAAATACCACCACCACCATCAGTTCGCCCTCTGTGGTATTGCGTATCATCAGGGTTCGCAAAAAACCCTCCTGACGTCGCAGGTCAAAAAAACTCAAATTGTGCTCAAAGGCATAGCGACGTACCTCATTGCGTATTTGGTTCGAAATATCGTCTTGCAACCAACACTTGTTGATGTCCAGTACCTTATCGAACATCTTTGGGATATGGAAGCCGAGACCACTCAAAGCATTTGGATCTTGTTCGACGGCTACTACCTCCTTTGGGTTAGTAAGCCACTTGCGGTTCGAAAAGGTGAATTCGAGTTTGTTGCGGTAGAAATACTCTCGACGGCTACCCATTATAGGCTGAAATTCGGGTAGTTCTATTTTGCCAATGCGTACAAGATTGTCTTCCACCTGTTTATGTTTGTAAAAAAGCTGTTTGTCGTAGGGCAATATCTGCCATTTGCAGCCGCCGCAGATGCCATAATGCTCACAAGGAGCATTGCATCTGTCGTTTGAGTAGCTCTCGAAACGGATGGCACGTGCCTCGGCAAAATTTTTCCGTTTCTTTGTAATCTGCAAATCGACCACATCGCCCGGTACCACAAAAGGGACAAACACCACCATATCGTCGATTTTGGCTATAGCCTTGCCCTCGGAGGCTATATCGGTAATAAGGATATTTTCTAATATAGGAAGAGTTTTTTTTCTTTTTTTCGACATATTTTATTATAAATAGAGCTATTAGCTTTGATGTAATAGCAATTGCAAAATTAATTAAAAATGGTTGATTGCGAAGTTTTTTTTGTATATTACGATTTTGGATTTATGAATTAATGAAAATTAAACACATTGGCGAAATTTGATTTAAGTAAAAAATTATTTATAAATTTTTGTTTGGTAAGATTTTTTATATATCTTTGCAGTGTTAATTTTAAGGTGTTTGACAAATAAAACAATGTTTTTTAAGACAGTAAAAGTTGCCACTCTACTGATAGAGATTTAAAAAAATGGTATTGCTAATTAAATATATATATGTATCTTTGTGCAAAAAAATATGAATTGCCCCAAGTGTTTATGTGAAGAAAGTGTCAGATCTGGCATAATAA
>JRAN01000012.1 GCA_000768855.1 Porphyromonadaceae bacterium COT-184 OH4590
GAGGCAAGCATTGGGCATTTGAAATCAGATCATCGTTTAGGACGGAACTTTTACAAGGGATTGATAGGGGATGCTATAAACATACTGCTGGCTGCTGCTGCTTATAACTTCAAAAGAGCCATGAGAGCTCTTTGGCTGCTTATCAAAACAATAAGCGAGAGCCCATTTGAAAATCGAATCTCACTTAAAGAGAGTTTTTAAGGNAACTTCAAAAGAGCCATGAGAGCTCTTTGGCTGCTTATCAAAACAATAAGCGAGAGCCCATTTGAAAATCGAATCTCACTTAAAGAGAGTTTTTAAGGAATGACTAATTAATCTGCCTCAGAATATCCAAAGATTTGATGTGACGAAAATCGGGCAAATGCAACTCAAGAAATTGGATTATCAAATTCAAAAAAGAGTTTATTTGTTCCTTTGAGTAATCCTGTTCCATAACAGAGATATAATCCATATTCAAAAGATTTAATAATATTCGACTATCGTCGGGCGCTACAAAGAGTTTGTGAGGAGGCATTTTGAGGTCAAATACCCCGTCTTGCATATCAAAAAAAGAATTGTCCGAATAGGTTTCGATATTCGGATATATGCCTAATCGACGCCCATATTCAAGCAAAAATACAAGTGAAAACTTTAGCATATCTCCTTTTAGCGTATCAAGTGCAACAATAGATTCTTCCAAAAAATTGTACAGCATCGTATCTTGGTAGTGGTCTCTTACGGTACGATACACCACTTCCGCCATAAATAGAGTTATCACTCTCTTCTGTGTATCAAACGGTATGGTGGCAAAAATTTTATGTGGCAATATATCGTTTACATAGAAAAATGACCCACTGCCTTTTTTTACCACTATTTCTACCAAAGAAAACGGTTCGAGAAGCGACATCTTGCCATAACTCTTGCCACTAATCCTAATAATAGCCGAAATAAGCCCTTGTTGATTGCTAAAAAGCGTTATTATCCTCTTACTGTCGGAATAAGGTATGTTGTTCAGCACTATGGCTTTGGTATTTATCAGCATACAGCAACGTTTTTTACTGAAACCTCGACAAGATGCCAATAAAATATGTATTGCGAGGCAATGGATATTTATGCGACAAATCGCCCGATAGATTATCTATACCTTCAAAGTCGGGCACCCAACACTCATTGTAACGCTCGATTATAAACTTGTGCAGCCTATAAGCCATTTTATTGAGAAAGCCGTTGCTATTGCTAACTTTGACAGCGATTTGATGAGTAATGTAAATAGAGAAAGCCTTATTATGCCAAAGCCCAAAGCGATTGTCGGAGATAACTGTATCTATACCGTAACGTGCAACAATATCTTTAAGCACCGAATGTTCTTTGACAATGGCATACAAAAATTTAGGTATTTGTCTTGTAATAGCCCACACCTGTGAATTCGATTTGTCGTATATTATATTTGTCCATCGAAATTCTACTTTTTCAATACCGGGAAACTCCTTTTGCAGAAAAGAAAGAGCATATCCATCCGATGCTATTACCACCTCTTTGTTGGAGGCTATAAGTTTTTTGATAATAGGCACACAACGGGTAGCGTGTCCGATACCC
Organism: Porphyromonadaceae bacterium COT-184 OH4590; assembly: GCA_000768855.1. Taxonomy (GTDB): domain Bacteria; phylum Bacteroidota; class Bacteroidia; order Bacteroidales; family Paludibacteraceae; genus F0058. Next base: position 1,576 of record JRAN01000012.1, read on the forward strand.
CAGTTGAGCGGAGCCACCAATACACGTTTACCTTGGATAGACTCTATCCTTTGTGTCAACGGCGATTTACCCATTTATTTGTGTTTTTATACCGAGATTCTCTACCATTGCCGAAATCTCTTGCAACCTTTTTTCATCGGCTTTATAAAGGTCTTTGGCAGGAGTAGGACGGTCTAGTGTGTATATCATAACGCTACGGGGTTTTATCTTTTTGAGAGCCTCGAGCCAAGCCTCTACTTCGATATCGGAGGTATTGTCGATAGCCACACCGTTATAATTGCCCTTGAAAAACAGAGTCTGTACTATAATATTACCTTCGAAACGCTTTAAGTGTTCTATAGTGTCTGCTAAAGAAAAATTGGTAACAGGTTGATTGACAATCCTTATGGTCTCCTCTATAGCTGAGTCGAGCTTGAGTATATTGTTGTCTATCTTTTGTAGAGAAGCAAACACCTTTGGTTTGTGTATAAGAGTGGCATTGGATAGAACAGATACCTTTGCCTTTGGACATAGAGTGTCTCTAAGATTGACTACATCATCGATTATATCTGCAAATTGCGGATGCATAGTCGGTTCACCATTACCTGCAAATGTGATGGTATCTATATGTTCGTTTTTTCGGGCAAATTCGAGTAATTTTTCGGCAAGAGCCTTTTTAATCTCGTCTCTCTGTGGCAAATGCGAGTTTGGCTTGGTAAAATTAAACCCACACTCACAATATATACAGTCGAAGTTACATAATTTGCAGTCGTCGGGAAGCAGATTGACTCCCAACGATGTACCTAATCGACGGCTTTTGATAGGTCCGAAAATTATTTTATCGAATAACATAACAGGATTTTAATTAGTATTTTATGCAAAGATAATGCTTTTAGTTGAATTACAGTTTTTTATAACATATATTATCGATAAGTCTTACATTGCCGCAATAAACTGTAACACAACCTACTATATAATCCGCATCTTCCCATTTTTCTACATCTTGTAATGTGTGTCCATTTACTATCTCGAAATACTCTACTTTTAGTTCGGGTTTTTGCTCTATGGCAGCTATGGTACACTGTTTTAGCTCATATATTGGCGTATTCGGCACAAACAGCAAACTCTCTTTGAGAACAGCGTAAATATGCGAGGCTACATCTCTTTGGTGTTCGGACAGAAGCATATTGCGACTGCTCATAGCAAGACCTGATTCTTCGCGGACAATAGGACAAGACACTATCTCCACAGGCATATCATAACTATCTGTCATCAATCGTATTATAGCCAACTGCTGAAAGTCTTTTTCACCAAAATAGGCTCTGTCGGGACGCACCAACTCAAATAGTTTGCTTACTATATGTACCACCCCATTAAAGTGGTTAGGACGAAATTTACCTTCCATCACTTTATCCAATCCCTTAAAGTCAAATTCGAATGGACGTTTTATCTCTTCAGTATCGTAAATATCGTTTGTTTCGGGGGCAAATACTATATCGCAACCTGATTGTTTTAGGGCTTTCAAGTCGTGGTCAAGCATACGCGGATAATTTTTGAGGTCATTGGGATTATTAAACTGTGTGGGGTTTACAAAAATGCTTGCCACTGTATAATGGTTTTGCTTTACAGACTCTGTCACAAGTGACAAATGACCTCTATGTAAAGCCCCCATTGTAGGCACAAAACCTATTGTAGTATTTGTTGATTTCAAGCCACTTATGACGCTGACAAGTTCTTCTTTACTTATGATTAATTTCATTTTTTATATAATAAATTTACAAGTTGCGAAGTTACAGAAAATTTTTATTATGTTAAATATTGTTCCCTTCTTGCAAGGAGTTTTTACCAATACCATAAAATCACTTTTGTGACTATTGTGTAATCAATTTACATTTACAGCAAAATGTAAATATAATCATCATATACTAAACCATAGATATGGGCATACCTTTCAATCCGCTAATTAATTGATAATTAATGATTAGTTGCAAGGACAATTACAACATTATAAAAGTACAGATAAACAAAGTGTGATCCTGGCAGAATAGTTAAACTGTCCTTACAAGACAAAGACTATATACACATTTTTCACTCAAGATATTGCCACATTTTACCATTGGACTGAATCACCCTAATTTATAATAATGTAAGCAACAAGATACAAAGCATGTATTTCATTTCAAAAACCAGAATTTTGCTTCACTATGTTGGTTTAAATCTATTTTTGATTTCATAAAAATTATTTTTTATATTTTTATTTTGATTATCTTTGTATTTATTTTTTAATTCCAACTATTAACTAATTATATTTATTCAAAATGAAAAAATCGTTTTATCTGCTTGTAACAGTAGTAATTACAATGGGTTTCTTTGCTTGTGGAGCAAAACATACCGAAGAGAACAAAAATTTTGTGGGCACCTACCAAGGAGAACTTCCATGTGCCGATTGTGAGGGTATCAACACTATCCTTACTCTCAAATCCGACAGTACCTTTACTCTCGATGAACTGTATAACAAAGGAAGTCGAGGTGCTATTTTTCACTACCATAGCTATGGCAAAATTGTCTTTGGCGAGAAAGGCAAAATATCGCTTACCGACAACGATGACAAGACACGGTATTACGAACTTGGCGACAGCACTATTACCATGCTTGATACCGAGGGCAAACGTATAGAAGGTGAGACTGCCCCCTTTTATACTCTAAAAAAGATTGAAGGTGAACTCCCTGCAAAACTCATAACCTACTATCAAGGCGACCTTCCATGTGCCGACTGCAATGGTATTCGCACTACATTAACCCTGCTATACAATGACCAGTTTGCTTTGTCCGAAATGTATTCTAAAGGAGACAAGGGCGACTATTACACTTACTATAGCAGTGGTAAAATAGTACGTGGTGAAGGAGGTAAATTTTCACTTACCGACAGAGATGGTCAAATGCGTTATTACGAATTTGGTGACAGTACTATTACTGTACTCAATGCCGAAGGCAAACGTGCCGAAGGAGAAACCGCTTCTCTCTACGAACTAAAAAAAATGAGCCAAGCTCCCTGTAGAAAAATAAACTAATCAGCTAATAACAAACAAATTACCAGCAAACCACTATCCCTGACAAAATAGGGTTTGTTGGTAATTTTAATAAAACTATAATAACAGTATGACAACCAAAACAGAATATCTCGGCAATCTACGTACTACTATCACACATATCGAATCAGGTACGGTACTTATCACCGATGCCCCGAAAGACAATCAGGGCGAAGGCAACAGTTTTTCGCCCTCCGACCTGCTTGCTACATCGCTAAGTAGCTGTATGCTAACTATTATGGGTATTGCTGCCCGTACACACGGTTTCAGCATCGACGGAGCCAAGGCTACCACTTCCAAAATAATGAACTCTTCACCTCGTCGTGTAGCCGAGATAGTGGTAGATATAACTTTCCCGCATGACAACTATAGTGATAAGGAGCGGAAACTGCTAAACGCTGCTGCCAGAGAATGCCCTGTGGCTAAAAGTCTTAGCCACGAAGTAAAACAGACAATAAATTTTGTCTTTAAGAAATAAGCTAATTAATAAGAAATACAAATTTTACCATCCATTACCATTAAAGATAAAAAACAAAAACAATGGGTAGTAGATATGATTAAAATAATCAAAAGAATAAAACAGTCCCAAAAATCAATCCAATACAATAATGAAAATAGGCGATAAAGTACGATATCTTAATGCTGTTGGAGGTGGCACTATTACACGAATTGGCGATAAGGGAATAATAACGGTGCTCGAAGATGACGGATTTGAGACTCCCATTTTGGCACACGAAGTAGTAGTGGTAGAGCAGACCAACGAACTTAATTTCAAGATCGGCACACCCAAAACACAAACTGAAACGCAACTACAAACACCAAAGCAAAAAATCCCCAAATACTCGTTCGATACGACAGAAGAGACTCCCGAAGGCGAAAAAATATCACTCTTGTTGGCATTTGTAGCCGAAAACATAAAGAATCTACAAAACAGTTCTATGGAGTTTTTTATCATCAACGAAAGCAATTATTGCATTAATTTCCAGATTCTTACAGGTAGTAAAACCACAACCCTCCATACCACCGATACGATAGAGCCACAGACTAAACTGTTCATAGCCGATATTCCCAAAGAGAATGTAAACAACTATGAATACCTTCGTATTCAAGGGTTTGCTTTTAAAGAGGGCAAAATGTTTGATGTTAAGCCTACAATAGATACGGCTTTGAGGATAAATCCTATTGATTTTTATAAGCTGCACCGCTTTGTGGATAATGATTTTTTCGGATCGAAAGCAATGATTTTAACTATTCTCGACCAAGACTATCCACCCATTAAGCATCTTATCGACGAAAAACAGTTACAAAATGCAATGCATGAGAAGCGCCACCAGTCCACAAAAAAGCAGTTCGCTCCTCCCAAAAAGCAAGAAATAATTGAGATTGACCTCCATATCCACGAACTAATCGACAACTTTGCCAATCTAAGAAATGCCGATATGCTTGCTATTCAACTAAAAAAATTTCATTCGGTAATGAAAGAGAATATCGGTAAGAAAGGACAAAAGATAATCTTCATACATGGTAAAGGAGAAGGAGTGTTACGTAAAGAGTTAATCAATAACCTCAAACGTCATTACAAAAACACCTCTTTTCAAGATGCCTCTTTTCAGCAATATGGTTTTGGGGCTACTCAAGTAAATATTCACTAAACAGAATTGTAAAAAAGAATGAAATATCTTATTGTTGGACTTGGCAATATAGGCTCTGAGTACGAGCATACACGACATAATATCGGTTTCGACACGGTCGATAAGTTGGCTGAGAATCTCTCTGTGTCATTCGACATTAACAAGCGTTACGGAGCTATTGCCAAGGGTAAAATAAAAAACTGTCAACTTGTCATACTCAAGCCCTTTACCTATATGAATGAGAGTGGTAAGGCTATTCGTTATTGGATGCAAAAAGATAATATCACTATCGACCACCTGCTCGTTGTAGTAGATGATTTGGCCTTGCCATTCGGAACTATTCGTCTCCGTGGCAAAGGATCTGACGCCGGGCATAATGGATTAAAAAGCATTCAAGAACTGATACATTCACAAAACTATGCACGTCTTAGATTCGGGATTGGTAATGATTTTGTTAAAGGCGGACAGGTGAATTATGTACTTTCACGCTTCACTGATGAAGAACAAAAAGCTATTGGAGCAAAGATAGAGATTGCTGTGGATTGTATCAAATCATTTTGCCTCGAAGGACTCACTGCTGCTATGAACAGATTCAACAATAAATAACTTTCCAATGATGCCTATGGATACACGTATTGACAAGTTTTTATGGTCAGTAAGGCTCTTCAAAACCCGTACTCAAGCTGCAGAAGCCTGCAAAAAAGGGCGTGTTCTCATCGGTGGGGCTTTGGTAAAAGCATCACATGTAATAAAGGCAGGTGACATAATTGGGATAAAACGTCCACCCATAACCTACGTCTTCCGTGTGCTGGACATACCTTCAAGTCGACTCGGTGCCAAACTCGTAGAGCATTATATGCAAAATATAACATCAGCTGACCAGATAGCCTTGTTGGATATAATCAAAGTCGATAAGCAAAATCAACGAGCTAAAGGACTCGGTCGGCCTACAAAGAAAGAACGTCGCCATATCGATAACCTAATCAACAATCAACCATACTTCATCGACGAAGACGAAAGTTGGGAGGTGGAGTAGTTTTGAGTTTTTTTAATATTACTGTCAGATATATAATCAATTATCAAGAGTACCAAAGCTATAATCTCGTTTACATACTCTTAGATTGGGGTGTATAGCCCAATGAAATATTGAACTATTTGGGATAGCCATACATTTTTTTAATATGTGATCGGGATTAGGTAGATAAACAAACCGTAACCCCATTAGGATTACGGTTCACTTTTTTATGGACTTACAAAAACTATTCTCCTCCAATAATAATTTTGAATGTTTTTTTCCTTTTGGAGGCTTTTATATCAACCATATATACTCCGGCAGCGAGTTGCACAGGTATTTTGCTAATGCCCTGCTGTACTCTGCTTGTAGCTATCTTAGCCCCCGCTATGTCGAACAATGTCATTGAGCCAGCCGACGAAGTCATATTATTTACTACCAGCATATTATCACCCTCTAAATAAACATCCAAAAGGTCTATTGACGGATTGCTCTCTATATCTGTTGTTGTGTTGTTGGCATCGACAAACATAAATCTTTTTTCTATGTCTCCTTTTGCCTCAGAGGTAAAGTGATATATAGTAGTATCTGTCTTGACAGGCGTGTAGATATTAGTTTTTAAATCCAACAGACGCAAGTCTGCGTAATTGTCCAAATCGGATTTTACGATAGTAAGTGTATATATGGTATCGTTATTCGAACGGAAGCTAAATGGCTTATAAACAATAGAATTACTGCTACTCACTTGGAAATCTCCATCTTGAGTTTCGGTAAATATTATTCCCGAAGAGGCTCTTGATGACAGTTTGTAACCATCATATCCGTTATCGAAACCGTCTGTAGCATCGGGAGTCTCTATCAACCACATTACGTCGGTAGTTCTTTTGCTGCTTAGCAGTACTTTCAAATACCCAGTAACTCCTGTATTTGCAGGTGCCTTTTGTGGTTGTGTGTTGTTTGATACTCCTACTGAACTATAATTTAGCGTTACAGTAGCATCGGCACCGTTAGGTGTCATCTCCGACTCTTTGAATTTAAGCAAAAATCCCTGCATAGAAGGTATTCTGTTGTCCCATACTATGGAAGCCACATTTTTGGGAACACAAAAGTAACTACCCGGAGCGAAAGTTTCTGTTTGTGAAACCGCACCGCTGTTGTTGTCTCCCCAGTTTTTAATACTTCCTGTGTTGTAGAAATATACACTTTGTTCTACTCCCTGCGGGAAATTGATTTGATTTATATTGATAGCCGCTGTGTATGAGTTTCCAAAAATATTTTGCCCCAATCCCCAATGTTTAAGTTTGACATCGGTACCGGTATAAGTTGTGATGGCAGGAGCTTTGCGTGTTAAGATTAATCGTTTGTCGTTCAAATACAACTTGCCTCTTATATTGTATGTGCGAGGGTCATTAGCGGTTATTTCATAACCTTTAAAAGCAGTCATTTTTTGATTGTTTTTAACAGTTTTCCATTTGTTGAAGAACCTTTCGTTCTTTTCCCCATTATATGCTTCATCATACTCCCTAACAAAGGCTCCGTAGAAAACTGATTCCGCCACGACTTCCTCTACCGGAATACCAAAATATTGCCACCTGTAAGTTGATGCAAAATTTTGCCCGGATGTAGGGCTGCCCGGTATGTTGTCTGTCCAAGTTTCGGCAGTAGCAGATTTATACGCTTGGGAGTACATCTGTACAGTGGCATAAACAGGTTTGCTTGCAGGTTGTCCCTTAATGATTAGAGTACCGTTCGGCTGTCCGTTTTGTGCCTGTATTTTTATTTTGTTTGCTTTATCTATAGTTTCGCTTCCCGATATTGTATCTACCACAACCAAAGATTTACCTGCCGGTATTACGGTAGCAAAAGATGTTTCGTTTATCAACTTACCAATAGTTCTATTGTTGTCGAGCACAAGGTCTTTCTCTGCTATTCTTCCATTGTTTGCAACTGTAGAAAATATTATATCTTCGTTTGTGGAAGGTATTCTGTTTTTCGACCAGTTGGATATTGTATTCCAGTCGGACGTACTAGCTCCTATCCAATAGCAACAAGGTTTTATTTTAATTCTAAAATCCCATTTACAAGCAGAGGCTCCAAACGGAACAGCATGATAAAGGGTTTCTCCTATGTTTGAGTATGATGTTGGGAAATTTGTTGCGGCAGTGTATTCGGTTGCTCCACTTGCCGGTTTTACTATCTGAACATTATCTTGAGTCTCTATCACTATCTGACTATAAAACCTGGTGCCCGGAGGGAATATTTTAGAAATCGCTTTAAATACATCTACACCGGGGTCTTCGCAATAAACAAATGGTTTGGATAGCGATGTCCCTTCGGGCATATCGGCACAATTGTTGTTTACAAAATCTTGGGCGTCAATATCAATAGCCAGTGGGCTGTATATCGGCTCATCTTGACACTCGCCGTCCTGATAACCTCTTATAAACCTTAAATCGCTAAAACTTCTACCCGAAAGTTCGCCTTTACCGCTTATTTTACCTTCCAAAAGTATCTTTGGACGACACTCTTCGTACACCAACAAAAAGCAGTTGGTAGTAGCTTTTAATTTAAACTTCAACTTAGCCAAATTAGAGGTTTGCGATACAGGAAGAGTTCCAATATTCCATCTGAGAAGCTTTGCTCCGCTTACATCTATCTCTTGAGGCTGTTGTCCAGTGGTAATCTCCGACGAGTAGGTAGCAGAGTAGCTTACCAACTCTGCCGTATATGGTACGGGAATATCAATAGACACATCTAATATACGCTCCTGGCTTGGATTAGCCAATGTCAACTCGTACTCAACCTCTCCACTCGGCAATACCTGCCCACCAGTATATGGATTACCTCCGGTAGTGGTTATTTCTACATGCCCCTCAACATCAGGAACATATGCGTCTACTGCCATAGCTATACAAGGGATAATATAAGTATCCTGCCTACTTCCATATTTAAATTTAGTAGAAGTTTGATTGTTTGCAATCAACGAATTGTTCACATTATTGATATTAAACATAGTTATATCAATACCTGTGTTATTCAATAAGTTCGGATTACGTGGATTTGTAGCCGGTATAGAGCCATTAAAGAAATTATTAGTAGAGTTGTTTGTATGTTTTAATTTTATCCAATTATTGCTGGTTCCTTGTTTTAAAATTTCAAAATAATCTCCGGGAATATTCCTGTCGCCCTCTCCGGCTATAAGTCCTAATTTAAGATTTACTGCTCCACTCTGAGCGGTACGAAATCCGGATATAGGCAATTCATAATCAATATTTACTACTCCGGGATTAGGAGACATTATGTAAGCATGTCCATCAAAAACAGTTATATCTCGCCACTTCATTTTGGAGTTTTCGTATATTACTATCATACCCCAACCGCCAAAAAAACCTGTACCGCCTCCATTACCTTCTCTCAGTGCAATATCTGCTACAGTATATTCTCCAGCACCATGTGTTCTTACATAGTCTGTAACCTCGGCATAAGCAGAATACATATTACCATGGGCATTGGTTGGGAAATATATATGATTGTCCTGTGCTTCTACATTGAGATAGTCACCGTTAGCATGTTTAAGTCGAACTTTCCTTTTGTCGAGAGTTATATCCTCTCCGTTTTTTCTAACAGTAAAATACATAGGACTTGCTTCATTGTTGTGAGCTCTGCCTGTCCAATAAAGCCCGGCATACACAACCCTCGAACATTTTGGCTTGGCTCCCTGCTCGTTTGAAAACTGCAATGTCGCAGACGAAGAGTTCAATGTAGTTTCATCGTTATCTATGTCAACATACTTCATATTTCCGTTGTTACTAGCATTATTGCTATAGGCAGCGAGGGTCAGATTTGTATTTCCAATCATCTGAAAATCTCCCTTCAGGTTGTAAATTTTTGTATTCGGGGTATATTGAGAAGTCCGTTGAGTAAATGATTTGATCAACTGCCCATAGATCGAACCCGACACAAAAAATAGAACAGATAAAAGTAGTGTAAATTTTTTATTCATACGCCTAATAAATTAAATTAATAAAAAGGTTAGATACTCATATACAGTATGTAAGCCAATATTTTAGAGTTCTTTGACAAACTAAAATCTACATATATTATTGATTGATTGGCAAAGTTAAATAATATTTTTTCATTGACAAAACAATATTTAACTTTTGTTTGTTTTTCCCTAATTAAGCTGTAATAGTTAAATAAAATTGAATAACTTATTTGTTTGTTGCTAAAAAATATATAATTTTGCAACGAAATTTTTCGAAAATTCATTTATCTTAATATTCAAAAATTATTATTTATGGAACTAATTAATGACACAAACAGAAGGTATCAGATTAATTTTCATGGTACAGGTAGTGAGTATTTCGGCATATTTATAGTAAATGCTCTACTAACATTTATCACCCTTGGCTTCTACTATCCTTGGGCAAGAGCAAAACAGTTGAAATATATCTATGGAGTTACGGCTGTTGATGACAATCGATTTTCGTTTCACGGCAGTGGCAAAGATATGTTTTTCGGGTTGCTAAAACTCTATCTTTTTATTGCAATATTTTTGCTTATATATTTTGTCTCACGATTTTTAATAGGCTCTGTGGTGTTGGGTGTAATTCTGATGTATGTCGGTTTTATTGCTATTATTCCATTCGTTATTCACGGTACATTACGCTATCGTTTGTCGATGACTACACTCAAAGGTATTCGCTTTGGTTATCGTGGCGATAGAACTCGTTTGGTTGTCGATTTTATCAAATGCTTCTTGCTTACAATCGTTACCTTGGGCATATACGGCTCTTGGATGGATATAAAGCTTCGTACATATATCATAAAACATATTCGTTACGGTGATGTCGAAGGAGATTATGAAGGCGATGGTATGGAGTTTCTACTCTTAAATATCAAAGGGTGGTTGCTTACACTTATAACCTTGGGTGTATATGCTTTCTGGTGGCAAAAAGACATCTATGCGTATTACATCGACAATACAAGTTTTCATAAAAACGAGCAGAATTTAAAGATGAAAATTTCAATCACCGGATTGGGACTACTGAAACTTCAGTTGGTGAATTTGTTGATAATCATTTTTACTCTCGGAATAGGCTATGCTTGGGTCGAAATCAGAACTATGCGTTATATGACACAAAATATATTCCTCGAAGGCGACATAGACCTCGATACTGTATCGCAAACAGAAGAAGACTACAGCGATGCCACAGGACATAGTGCTTTCGACCTATTGGATATGGATTTGTTCTAAAAAATGTACTGTACTAAAGCTAAGTTTTTCGATGGGGTGTCATCTGCAGGACACATAGTCGATTTGCAGGTAGATGACCGTACAGACGAGTTTCACTTTCAGACGGCAGGCGGTGAGTCTATCGTCTGGGAGTTGAATTCTATTTATTACGAAAAGTACGGCAACTATTTGGAGATTAAGCACAAAAGCGACAAAATAGCCTTTGTACAAGTAGATGATGATATTTTTATAAATAATTTTATAACGCATTTAAAGAGAAAAAATAGAGTAGGTGTATACGACAGACTACTGCTGTTGGGTATAAAAAAACATTTGATAATAGGTATTTCTATTTTTGCACTCATCGTTGGTGGTTATCTGTTACTTATCCCTGTGCTTGCGGAGAAAGCGGTGGGGCTTATCCCTGTGAGTTTCGACCACTATTTGGGCGATAGTTTTATGGGCGATTTTATTGACGAAGAGACTATAGATAGTATCAGAACAGAGGTATTGAACCAGTTTGCCGACAGGCTCAAATTTGACAGTAATATACAGTTGAATTTTATATTAGCCAACTCCGAAGAGGTCAATGCCTTTGCCTTACCCAACGGCACTATAGTGTTATATACCGGATTGCTCGACAAAATTGGAGGTTACGAAGAGTTAGCCGGACTAATAGGGCACGAAGTAACACACGTACAGGAGCGTCATTCGTTGAAAATGCTGTGTAGAAATCTTAGTGGATATATATTTCTGTCTGTTCTTATCAGTGATGTTAATGGTATTATGTCTGTAATCGCCGATAATGCACACAATCTCAACTCTCTGTCGTATTCTCGCAAACACGAAAAAGAAGCCGACCTCGGAGGAATTAATATGTTGATTAAAAACAATATATCCCCCCAAGGTATGATTAAGCTTTTTGAACGATTGAAAGATGAAAAGTACCTTGCCCCTCTCGAAATAATTAGTACACACCCTATTACAGAGGAGCGGATAAAGTATATAGATGAATATATTCGAAACACCGAGTATAAGGTCGAAAAAGATAGTGTGCTGTCTGCTTTATTCGACAAGTTGAAGAGTGGCAGAAATTCTTAGTGATTTTACTGTTACTTACAAGTGTTGTAATAGCAATACATTTAGTACTCCCCCTCACTCGTTGAGTGTGATATGTTTTTTTTTTTAAATAAACCTGTATTTTTGAAGTCCAAAACAATTTTCTGCGAATCTACCAACAGATGAATACCCTTTTTGTGATACTTGGTCCCACAGGAGTAGGCAAAACCTATTTGAGCATAGACATAGCCAAATGGCTTGGTACCTCTATAGTATCGTGCGATTCTCGACAGATTTATAAAGAGTTGAAAATAGGGGTAGCCTCTCCTTCAAACGAGCAACTGAGCGAGGTTAAGCACTATTTTATTGCGACCCGTTCCGTCGAAGAGCATTACAGTGCAGGGCAATACGAACTCGATGCTATACCCGTGATAGAGCAGGAGATAGCCCAAAATGGTAGTGTGGTGATGGTAGGCGGTTCGATGCTTTATATAGATGCTGTATGCCGTGGTATAGATAATATACCACATATCGACGAGGAGCTTCGCCTCAATGTCCGTCGTATATACGACGAAAAAGGTATAGATGAGGTGCGTAGATTACTCCGACTACTCGACCCCAAGCACTATGCCGAAGTTGATTTGAAAAATGTAAAACGTATGCTACACGCTCTCGAAGTATGCTACCAGACGGGGCGACCGTTTTCGGAGTTGCGTACCAATAATGTCAAAAAACGCAACTTCGAGATTGTTAAGATAGGTCTTAATCTGGAACGTGATACTCTTTACAACAATATCAATCGACGTGTTATAATGATGATAGAGCAAGGTCTCGAACAGGAGGCTCGGTCGGTATCAGACAAATGTCATCTGAATGCACTGAACACCGTTGGTTATAAAGAGATGTTTGCTTACTTCGATGGAGAGTATAGTTTGGATAGGGCAGTAGAGCTAATACAAAGGAACACCAGACATTATGCCAAAAAGCAACTCTCGTGGTTCAACCGCTATGAGTCAACGCATTGGTTTTCTCCTAACGACAGAGAAAAAGTGTTGGGGTTTGTAGCTAAGAGAATAAAGCCTAAACTTTAATTTGTAACCTTTTTGATTAGATTGTAAGCATCGTATATGCCGAGTTCGCCTGCTTTGCTGAGGTCGGCAATACCTCTGTCTGTATCTCCGATATAGATATATGTCAAACCGCGATTAAAGTAAGCCTCCGCAAAATTGGTATTTATGCGTATGGCATTGGTATAGTACGCAATAGCGGCATTGTAATCTTTTAGTTGTATCAGTATGTTGGCTCTGTTGTAATGTGCGAAAACAAATTCGGCACTTAACTCTATTGCCTTGTCGTAATCGCGAAGTACCATCTCGTAATCGACAGAAAGCATCTTGTCGATAACAAGAGATGTTGCTTTATTTTTGTCCTCTTCGGTTTTGATATTGGCTACCGATACTTCGAGCTGTTTTTTGCGTAGTTCGGCACGACAGAAGTAAGCCAAAGCATCGTTTTTTAGTTGTATTGCCGAAGAAAAATCTTTTATTGCATTGTCGAAATCCTGTACTAAAGAGTAATGTATGGCTCTTACAAAATAGCTGTAAAAATCATTTGGGTCTCTGGCAATTTTTCCTGAAACAACATCAATATTTCTAAACAGATAATTGATAAGAGCATCAGTAAGAGGTACTTCTATATTTACCATATATAGAGTAAGCTCATTTTTTAGTTCTCGATTTAGGTTGTTGAGTGGGGCGAAAAAGTAGTTATTCGATGCCACATCTTTATCTTTTTTGTATGGCGAAAGCACAAAGTCGCCCTGTGGCTTAGCCTCCACAAAACGATTTTGAATAGCTCCCCGTATGGTATTGTCTTTGAACATGTTTTCGGTACTCTCTTCTGTCTCCGACATTTCAAACAGCTTTGCCCAATCGCTTATTTTAGATTGATTTTGAGCTGTCTTAGCATTGGTGTCTATCTCATCTTCTGTTTTATTCGACTGGTTGTTACCGCGTTTCTTATTTGCCTCTTCGATACGTATAATTGCTTGCATATCGCGATAAGCACCATTTTTGTTTTGCAGCACATTGTAAGAGTTAGCTCTTGCGTAATATGCAGGGGCAAAGTTTGGATAATGTTCGATAACCTTCGACATATCGCTTATAGTAGAGGTGTGATTGCCTAATTTTTGGTTTATTAAAGCACGTTGATAAACAGCCTCATACATATCGGGCTTGTTTTTTATGAGCTTGTTTAAATCTTTGATAGCCTGATTGTAGTCGCCTACCTCTATCGCTATCAAGGAGCGGTTGAATAGTGCTGCTTCGTTATTTGGCGATAGCTCTATAGCCTTGTTGTAGTCGGCAATAGCTCCGGAGTAGTTCTGTTTTTTGTGCAGAAGATTACCTCTATTTATATAATGTGTGAAGTTGTCCGATTTGAGCTCTATAGCCTTGTTGTAATCGGCAATAGCAGAATCGTTGTGTTGCTGCATCATATTTATCATTGCTCTACCGCCCCACGCATTAAACATATCGGGGTTGCTTTTGGTAAGCGAATCCATTGTGTTGTATGCTGCTATGGTGTCGCCAAGCAAAAGTTGTATGCGGCCTTTTTCGAGCACAAGTTGGGGCTCTTTGCCTTTTTTGCGAAGAATAAGATTAATATCCTCTATCTCTTCGTTGTATTTCTTTTGCAGATCGTAAGATTCGAGTCTTCCTATAATGTAAGTGGTATTTTCGGGGCTAAATTCCAGAGCTTTGGAAAAATCTTGTTCTGCCTCGGCATATCTTTTTAGCCTATTATAGACGAATCCTCTTGCATAGTATGCTCGCGGGATAAATTCGTTCTTGCTAATAGCAATGTTCAAATCAACCAATGCTCCGTGATAATCTTCGAGAGATATTTTGGCAAAAGCACGGTATAGATATGGTTGCTCCAGATACGGTTTTGCTTTTATAACTTGGTTGAAATACTGTATAGCAAGTACATAGTCGCTGAAATACAAAGCATTGCCTCCTACTCTCATCAGCT
Organism: Porphyromonadaceae bacterium COT-184 OH4590; assembly: GCA_000768855.1. Taxonomy (GTDB): domain Bacteria; phylum Bacteroidota; class Bacteroidia; order Bacteroidales; family Paludibacteraceae; genus F0058. Next base: position 16,615 of record JRAN01000012.1, read on the forward strand.
GTTCCGTATTCACCTGTGCCCTGAGTAGAAAGCCGTTAATTATCAATACAAATAATATAAGTGCTTTTTTCATTAACTTTTTATATTTTGCAAATTAACAAAAAAATAGCCAAACCAACTAATTAAAAAGCGTTAAAAACAGTTCGCTACATTATAGCCATTGAGCCGATTCGGATATTTTATGTCAATTATAGAAAGGGGGCAAGATTGTGTTTGCCGGCTGTTTTAATATTTTCTATTGAAAACTTCCGAATATACGAATGCTTTCTGCCAATCGGTTGTGTCTTCCAACTGTACATCGAAATGTCGAGTAGTATTCTCTTCAGGTATCTCTATATGATGTATGTGAGTGTTTTTTGCGGTAGCGAAGTTATCGAGCATTGTCGGCTGATTATAGACCTTTTGTTTCTTAATAGGTTTAGGTTCAGCCACTGTTTTTGTTTGAGGTCTAAAAACGCTCTGTTGTTCTTTGTTTGTCTCTTCGAATATTTCGCCAAATATTTCACCCAAAATCTTTTTAGGAGTAGGCTGTGACAGAGTCTTATCTCTATTCTGCTTTTCTTGTTCCTTTTTCTTTTTTTGGATAAAACTAACTATAAGCGAACCAATTATGATTATTACATAAATATAATTTTCTAAGTGTTCCATATATATATTAGTTTTTTATTAATTAATCAATTTATTTTCTTCGCTAACAAGCGATATTCTTACTTTTATATCTCCTCCGTTGTTTGCCATAACCAATACATTACCATACAGTACAGCTTTAGAGATACCATTTTTGATAATGATAGTACCTCTGCCGTTATTAGTGTGCGAAGGTACTAACGAAAACGTTCCATATGAGTTGTCTAACTTATAAGTACCTAAGGGTAAAGTCTCTGCACTTATAGGGGCGACAAACTCCAATTGCAATATATATCCCTGTTTATCAGCCAGCTGTACTCTGAATATGTTTTGATTGCAATTGTATATGTCTCCTATATTTTCGACTTTTGATATTTGTTTGTCAAAAAACAAGGTGTCTTGTGGTACTTGTGTTTTGTCAAAAACAAGAATTTTGCCGGTATAGTTTATACTTATACTCTCTTCTTTATTGCCCTTGAAGATACCTTTTAGGATATATCTGTCCGACGAATTTTTGGTAACGGCAAACAATCCCTCTTTTACTAATACTGCACTACTGCTCCTCATAGAGGTAAATCCCATAAAAGTGCCCGAAACATATATATTACCGTCTTGTTCGCTTGTATATCCGGGCAAATATGTATATGCTTGAGCAGCGGTATTTGCTGTGAACTCGCTTGTTTTTAGAGAGGTTTCGTCTATTGGAATGCGCAATTCCATATTGAAGTAATCTCCGGCACCTACAATATTGCCGTTTGGCTCTATGTTGTATCCATCGGATAGGAGTCGCAATATAAATATATTCAACCCATTGTTGTAGTAGTTGCCGTAAAAGTATGCTATCGCTTTCGAAAAATAGGACTCGATACTTATAGGCTTTACCCTGATATTGGCAGTTGCCTTGATACCTCTATAGTAGGCAGTAATCATGCAATTGCCCGTATATATTGCTCTTACCTCTCCACGCTGATTTACCTGTGCCACCGAATTATCGGAAGATGTCCAAGTAACAAGACTGTATCCTTCGGAGGATATTGGGTTGATAAACAACTCTATAGTATCAGTCTCTCCAACCGACATCTCCATATCCGTTGTGCCGAAATACATCGACTTTATTTTATTGCTTTCACACGAACCGAGCCCTATTACAGACGACAACAGAAAATACAGCAAAACATATATGGATGTTTTGCCACGCTTAACTTTATTTGTTGCAATAGGTTGGTTCATTCAATATTTTTTTGCAAAGATAATCAAAATTTAGCCTAATATACAATGTTATTTTCTAAAAACACCGAAACATAATTATTTGGCATAGTCCATCTTTTTTACTATCTTTGCAAAATATATTAAATTAATAATTGAAAAAACATTATCTATTATGGACATTAACACGTTAGAACCAAAAGCGGTATGGAATAATTTTGCAAAAATATGCTCTGTGCCACACCCCTCTCACCATCTCGAACAGATTACCAAATTGGTATTGGATTTTGGTAAATCTCTTGGATTGGAGACTATTACCGACAGCGTTGGCAACATCATCATTCGTAAGCCGGCTACTCCCGGCATGGAAGACCGTAAAGTGATAGTATTGCAGTCGCATTTGGATATGGTACCACAGAAAAATAAAGATACCAATCATAATTTTGAGACAGACCCTATACAGACTATTGTCGATGGCGAATGGCTTAGAGCAAATCAGACCACTCTGGGAGCAGACAACGGAATAGGTATGGCGGCTATGATGGCTGTACTCGAAAGCAAAGATATAAAACACGGTGAAATAGTAGCCCTCTTTACATCTGACGAAGAGACAGGTATGTATGGTGCTTTCGGCTTGCAACCCAATTGGATAAAAGGTGATATTCTCCTCAACCTCGATTCTGAGGACGAAGGCGAACTCTTTATCGGCTGTGCCGGTGGACTTGATGCAAGTATTAAGTGGGAGTACAAGTCGGTGCCTGTGGATATTGGCGACATAGCTCTGAAAGTGAATATTTCGGGGCTAAAAGGCGGACATTCGGGGCTTGATATTGTTATCGGCAGAGCCAATGCCAATAAGTTGTTGTTCAGGTTTTTGAAAGAGGCAGTGTCTCGCTACGAGGCTCGTTTAGCCGAAGTTGAAGGAGGTAATATGCGCAATGCCATACCTCGTGAGGCTTTTGCCATTATCACTATACCCGAAGAAGCAAAAGAGGATATATTGAAGCTTGCTGAAGAGTACGAAGTCCTTTTCAATGAGGAGTATAAGGCTCTCGAAAACAAAATTTCGATAAAGGTAGAGACTGTGCCAACTCCCGAAAATATCATTCCCGAAGAGATACAAGACGACTTTATAAATGCTGTAACAGGCTGTCCTAATGGTGTTTTCAGAATGATACCTACAATCCCCGAAATCGTTGAGACATCGATGAACCTTTCGATTATCAGGGCTAATGCCGAGAAAATAGATATACATTGCCTACTTCGTTCGTCGGTGGACAGCAAAAAAGAGGAGCTTGCCTCTATGGTAGATAGCATCTTCACTATGGCAGGAGCAAAGGTAGAGTTTTCGGGCGGATATTCGGGCTGGAATCCCAATACCAATTCTCCCATACTGAAAGCCATGAAGGAGGTTTACCAAAACGAGTTTGGCAAAGAGCCTAAGGTACAAGTGGTACATGCAGGTTTGGAGTGTGGTATTATTGGAGCGGTAGAGCCGAATTTGGATATGATTTCGTTTGGACCCACTATCCGTCACCCACACTCTCCCGACGAAAAGGTACATATCAAATCGGTAGATGCTTTCTGGAGATTCCTCTCAAAGTCGCTCGAAAATGCGCCAAAGAGATAAACAAACTAATAAAAAATGCTCATAAAAATGATTGTGGGCATTTCTTATTGAAATTATAAAAAAGACTCCCGTATTTGTTTTAGGGAGTCTTTTTTACATAGATGTTTGTTTATGCACCTTGCTTTTTTATCTTTGGCAAGTTATAAACAAACCATAATACTGCGGAACCATTTGCTATCATACCCAATATTAGAATGGTACTTGAAAACACTTGATATTGAAATAATATTTTCTGTCAAGCTAATATAAGAACTATTATAGAACCAATTACAAATAGTGATACAAGATTTAAAGTTATTCATGTTGTTTATTATAAATAAGTTATACTTGTTTAAACAGTTTTTTTATTGCCTTTACAAAAATTTTTCCTTTACTTGCTGTTTATATACTATAACGGACAGCCTGAATATTAACTACAATTTTACCTAAATTACTCATTTAAACATTTTATATCCAATTATATTCGTGAATGCTCCGCATTTTACACTCTTTTGTATGCAAATAAAAAGTGTGTCTATGTACTACCCCCCTGAACTTAGCTTAACACACCTTAAATAGCCCCCCAAAGTTCTCTATTCCATTGATATGGTTTTGTGTCTCCCTAAGCAAATTCATCCTCTCAGTGTTTAATGCTATGTATCTTATAGCCATAATTGACAAGCCCATCACAACTCTTAAATTCATCGTAATAGATAATTTTTCCGGTATTGGTTATCCATCTTATTATAGGCAATAACTTTTATGTATAACAGTTTTTGACTATTTGAGGATAGACCTTGTCGCCTCATTTGAGCATACCGAAAATGAGTGTTTTTCCTATCATTACACGACCCTCTTATTAGACCTACTCAACTCTCCTCCAACTCAACTTATCCGTTTGCAAATGAGCTTACAGCCTCGCATAATTCGGATATACGTTCTTGTAATTTACGATAGATATTGTTAAACCCTACTAAGATTGAGATTTGTCAATTATGCCGTTTTTGCCTCGATATCGAAGCAAAAAAATGAACTATCATTTTAAATTTATCTTCTGAAATCTTACCTCGAAAAAAGTATTTATTACTAATTGTCCTTTAATTAATTATGCAAAGATAAACTTTACTTCACTAATCTTGAGCCTAAGGTATAAAATCTATAAGATTAATTCATATACAATTGTATAAGTTAAAATTTATATTTAATTTTGCCAAATAATTTGAGGAATAACAAACTTAACTGATTTTGATACTTAATTAATATAATTCAAATTATGAGAAAATTAAATTTAAAAATGGGAGCAACAATTATGACTGTTGCAATGGTGGTAACTATGTTGGTCGCTTGTAAAAATCCTAAAATGGATTACGTTTATGATGTGTATGTGGCTGGTTTTGAACTCGATGGTGAAAGTTATGTTGCCAAATACTGGAAAAATGGAGAACCTGTTGTTATTACAGATGGCTCTGAAAATGCCAGTGCACATTCGATATTTGTTGATGGAAATGATGTATATGTGGCAGGATACGAATTGGAAGGAACAAAAAAAATTGCTAAATACTGGAAAAATGGAAAACCAGTTGTACTTGCCCCAAGTTCTGAAGATGTTAGTGTCTTATCGATATACGTATCTGGTGGTGATGTATATGTAGCAGGATATGGATATGAGAATAAAGGGGGTAAACGTGTTGCCAAATGTTGGAAGAATGGAGAGCTAATAGAACTTACAAAAGGGAATCTAGATTCCTTTGCATACTCAGTATTTGTTTCGGGGAGCGATGTATATGTAGCCGGATACGAGGTTAATGAAAAAAACGATGTGGCTAAATACTGGAAAAATGGAGAATCCGTACCCATTGCCGAAAATGCCAGAGCATACTCAGTATTTGTCTCAGGAAGCGATGTCTATACAGCAGGATACGATTATAGCGGTAACAGTAGTGTAGCTAAATATTGGAAAAACAACGAAGCAATAGCCCTTACAAATGATTCTGTTAATGCCATAGCTTATTCAGTATTTGTCGCTGGAAGCGATGTCTATACAGCAGGATGGGGAAATTCTGATACAACAGAAACTATAGCTAAATATTGGAAAAATCAAGAAGTCGTAAACCTTACCGATGGTTCTAAAGCGTCACGTGCTTTATCAGTATTTGTTATTGATAATGATGTATATGTTGCAGGATTTGAAGGAGATTCAGCTAAATGTTGGAAAAATAACCAAGTTGTAAACCTCAAAAAAAGTTCGGCAATTTCAGGAGCAGCATCTGTATATGTAGTAAAACGTGAAGCGGTTATTAAGTAGATATGGAGTTTAGGTTTTGTATGATTTTGTACAGAATATTGCTCTAAAATACATTTACTCTTTTTTACAACACGAGTGTCTCTGACTTTTACAAGCAAACTCTGTGCTGTATCTTGAAAAAAATGTATCTTTAGTCATAATATTCTATATATAATCATTGTTATCCGATAAAATTTTCTGATTGGAAAAGCAGGGTTGGCTTTTTTTTGAGGGTCAACCCTTTTGTTTAGTTCTTTTGGGGTCGAAAAAGAATTAGGCTGTGCATCGAATTATTAGTCCTTTTATATAACAATAATAGAACAAAATTAATTTATTTCGCAAGAAAAATGTTGATGAAAATTTGAGTGTTTTGATATTAAAAAAATCGATTTATAATTAACCCTAAAACACATAAATAGCCAATAAAATTAATCTTTACTTCTTCTTTTGTATAAATATTCGTGTCAAAATCTTTATTTTCAAAGCTATGTAAATTAATTAAAGGAAATTTTATATGGTTTTATTCCGATTTTTGAGTATGTTACACACTTTTTTCATCTATCTCAAATAGATAAAAAAGTTGCCAAATTAAATTACTGCTACATTATTACTCTTTCTTAATTTCTACATTATTTTTTACTACCTTTGTACCTTTATAAAAAAGATAATTTAGACTACTACTTATAAGTTTGTTTATGAAAAAAGGATCTGTTCTATTAATACTCACAGGAGGCACTATATCAATGGGCAAGAAAGCAAACAATTCGCTGGCTCCCTTGAACTGCGATGAGGTATTAGCTTCTATTCCGGAAATTCAGAATATGAACATAAATATCTCATCCATAGCCTTTTCGCCTCTTATCGATTCGTCGGATATGGCTCTCGAAAATTGGGTAACAATTTGTGAAATAATAGAGGAAAACTACGATAAATACGATGGTTTTGTGGTATTGCATGGTACCGATACTATGTCGTTTTCGGCATCTGCTGTGAGTTTTATGCTCGAAAATCTGTCAAAACCTGTAATATTTACAGGTTCGCAGCTGCCTGTGGGAGTTCATCGCTCCGATGCCAAAGAGAACCTCATCACATCAATTGAAATTGCTGCTGCCAGGGATGACAAAGGCAATGCCATAGTGCAGGAGGTATGCGTATTTTTCGAAGACCAACTTATGCGTGGTAATCGTACCACAAAGCGTAATGCTGAGGAGTTCGACGCCTTTGCATCATTCAACTACCACAATCTGGCAAAGAGCGGAGTGCATATAAGGTTCTATCCCGAATATTTCTGGGCAAGCGGCTCGAAAAAACCGCTCAAAGTACACAAACACCTGGACAACAACATCGCCATACTACGCATATTCCCAGGTATCAACGAACAAACTGTGGCTGCAGTACTTCGTACCGAGGGGCTAAAAGCTGTTGTGCTTGAGACTTACGGTACAGGCAACGCACCATCGGCAAAATGGCTCTACAAGCTTCTTTGCGAAGCCACCAAAGCGGGTATTATCATTCTGAATATTACACAATGCCGTGCCGGAAGTGTCGAAATGGGACGTTATGCCACAAGCCTCAATCTGAAAAAGGCAGGCGTTGTAAGCGGTTACGATATGACGGTAGAGGCAGCTGTGGCAAAACTGATGTTTTTGTTCGGTAAATATGATGATAATGAAAAGATTAAAAAAGAGTTAAACACCTCACTACGTGGTGAGGTTACCATTAATTAATAAAAAATAGTATGAAAATATATAAATTTGGTGGGGCATCGGTCAAGAGTGCCGAAGGAGTAAAGACACTCGCATCGATTATAAAAAATGAAGATGTACCTATTGTAGTAGTCATTTCGGCAATGGGCAAAACCACCAATATGCTTGAGAATGTAGTAGATAGTTATTTCAATCAAAAGCCTGACTTAATTAGCAATGTGGCTACAGTAAAGAATTTTCACAAAAAAATCGTTGATGACTTATACAGCAGACAGTCGAATATTTATCGGCGTGTTGCGGAGATTTTTGAGACTCTCGAAACTATAATTTCGCAAAAGCCTTCGTTGAGTTACGACTTCGAGTATGACCGTATCGTAAGTCTTGGTGAAATACTCTCTACTTCAATCGTTTCACACTACCTCAATGAGGTGGGTATTAATAATACATTTGTGGATATACGCACCTGTATAAAGTCTGACAACAATTATCGTGAAGGTATTGTTGATTATGACCTGTCGAAAGAGCTGGTAAAATCGACAATGACTTTTGCTAATACACAAATGTACGTAACACAGGGTTTTATTGCGGGTACTATTACCAATCAAACCACTACACTCGGACGTGAGGGTTCGGACTACTCGGCTGCTCTGCTTGCTTCGATGCTAAACGCCGAAAGTGTAACGATATGGAAAGATGTGCCGGGCGTTATGAATGCCGACCCAAAGCTCTACGACAAGGTGCAGATAATCAAACGTCTTTCGTACAAAGAGGCGATAGAGTTATCCTACTGCGGAGCAACCATAATTCACCCTAAGACCATTAAGCCGTTGAAGATGAAGAAGATACCGCTATACGTGAAATCGTTCATCAACCCCGAAAAGGAAGGCTCCGTAATTAACGACTACACCGAGCGAGTAGCTATGCCACCTATCTACATACATAAGAAAAATCAGGTGTTGATTACACTCACTCCTCGTGATTTTTCGTTTGTGGCTGAGGAACGATTAAGTTCGATATTTCTTGTACTTGCCGCCTACAAAGTTAAGGTGAGCCTGATACAGACTTCAGCTATCAGTTTTTCGCTTTGTATCGACTACAATCAGGCAACGTTCAACGCTATGGTAAAAGAGTTTCAACAAAGCTACGAAGTACTCTATAATACCGATGTAGAACTAATTACCATACGCCACTACACCAAAGATATATTGGATAAAATATTTGCTGAAAAAACTGTTTTTGTGGAGCAACGAAGCCGTCAGACTGTGCGAATAGTAGTCCCTACTAATTGATAATTAACGATATATAATGAGCTACAAATATCTGTTAGACTTCCTGCGCGAACTCAAAGAGAACAACAACCGCGAATGGTTCAATGCCAACAGAGAGCGTTACGATCTCTCATTAAACTTTTTCCGACACGAGGTAAAACGCCTAATAGAGGTTATAAGTGAGTACGATAGCGACATAGCCTATCTAAAACCCGAAAACTGTATTTTCCGTATCTATCGCGATGTTCGCTTTTCGCCCGACAAGAGTCCGTATAAGACGCATTTTGGGGCATATATAGCCAAAAACGGCGGTCGCAAGAGCGAGTATGCCGGCTACTATTTTCATATTGACGCTGTGGATTCGGTATTATCGGGCGGAGTGTATGCTCCCCAAAAAGAGGTGCTTCGCCATATCCGTGCGGAGATTGATGCCAATTTTGATGAGTTGAACAAGATAACAAACTCTAAGGATTTCAAAAAATATTTCGGTAAAATCGATCCCCTTACCAAACCGCTCAAAAAGCTGCCTATGGGCTTTTCTTCTGATTCGCCGGCGGCAGAGATACTTAAATACAAGCACTTTGTGCTTAGTAGTCCTGTAGATGATAAAATGATGAATCGACCCGATTTTATCGACTATGTCGCCAAGGTTTTCCGTACAATGAAACTATACAACGATTTTTTTAATGAGATAATCCACGAGGCGTTGTTTGGGAGATTATGAGTTTTGAACTCTAAATTTCAAATCCCTAAAAAATTATTCTTTAACCTTTTTGTATAAAATTGTATTTTCAGGTTCAAATTGCCCCGTGTATTTAACTACAAACATGATTTTGTATTATAAAAAGTATTAACTTTGTGGATTTATTAAATATTTTTTTAAACATTATATAGATATGAAGATTTTAGTAGCAACAGAAAAACCTTTTGCAAAAAAGGCTACGGATGAGATGAAAAACATCGCTCAAGCAGCTGGTGTTGAGGTTGTTTTATTGGAAAAATATACTGATGTAAACGATTTTTATCGTGCGGTAGAGACAGTTGATGGTCTCATAGTTCGTTCTGATAAAGTAACAAAAGAGGTAGTGGCTCATGCCAAAAATCTGAAAATCGTGGTTCGTGCAGGTGCAGGTTTTGATAACCTCGACCTTGCTGCGTGTTCGGAGCGTAATATTGTATGTATGAATACTCCCGGACAAAACTCAAATGCAGTAGCAGAACTTGCTATAGGTATGATGATATTTATGGCTCGTAATACATTTACCGGTGGTACAGGTTCGGAATTGAAAGGTAAAACTCTCGGTATCCATGCCTATGGCAACGTAGGTCGTCTGGTAGGACTTCTTGGTAAGGCTTTTGGTATGCAGGTAGTGGCTTTCGATCCATTCGTTAAGCGCGAAGATGTGGAGAAAGACGGAGTAGCTTATGTAGAGACTATAGAAGATTTGTACAAGAAATCGAATTTTGTTTCGCTACATATTCCTGCTAACGAAAAGACAAAAAAATCTATCAACTATTCTCTTCTAAGCCTTATGCCAAAAGGAGCTTTCCTCATCAATACCGCTCGTAAAGAGGTAATAAACGAAGAGGATTTGGTAAAACTAATGGCAGAACGCGAAGACTTTAAATATGCTTCGGACATTGCTCCAGATAATTTGGCTGTACTTGCCGAAAAATTTGGTAACAGAGTGTTTACTACACCAAAGAAAATGGGTGCGGAAACAGCCGAAGCCAATATCAATGCAGGTTTGGCAGCTATTCGTCAAGCCATCGGATTTTTGAAAGATGGCATTGATAAGTTTAGAGTAAATTGATTGTTTTATATATACCATTGTTCACAAGTTTTATACTTTCTTGCATAAAGACTGTATGAGACTTGTGATTCTTTTTTAATTGAAATGTATCAGAAAATATATGTCACAAATAGCAAAATCTGTTGTAGATAGTTACAAGGTGTTTATTAAGTTTCAAAGAGCAATGTCTGATAATACTGTTGAGGCATATATGAGAGACTTACGCACGGTCGAAAAATATTTTAACTCAAATGGTATCGAATATAAATATGCTACTTTGGACAATCTACAAAACTTTATTGCTGACCTCGATGATATAGGTATATGTCCAAGGTCACGGGCAAGGATTATTTCAAGTATAAAGTCATTTTATAAATTTTGTGTTTCCGAAAAGATAATTAATATTGACCCAACTCAACTACTTAAACAACCAAAATTGCCTTCCTACTTGCCGGATGTATTATCTGTAGAAGAGATTGAGCGTATTATATCAGCAATCGATCTCTCGGAAACCGATAAATATACTAAACTGAATATCGGACATCGCAATTTAGCAATAGTAGAGATGCTATATGGCTCAGGAATAAGGGTTTCGGAGCTTGTGAATATAAAAATCTCGAATATAAATTTCGAAGAAAATTTTATGAAAATAGTGGGTAAAGGTAAAAAGGAGAGGCTTGTACCTATATCCGAATCTGCCATTAGAGCTTTGAATCATTGGTTGACTGCTCGTAATGTCTTGCAAATAAAACCAAAACAAGAGGATTTCCTGTTTCTTAACCGTAGAGGCTTGCATATGACGAGAGAAATGGTATTTGTTATAATAAAACAACTTACAGAAAAAGCAGGCATAGAGAAGCGTGTAAGCCCTCATACATTCCGCCATTCATTTGCTACACATCTGTTGGAGCATGGAGCCAACTTGCGTGCCATACAGCAATTGCTTGGACATTCGAGTATTACCACTACAGAGATATATACGCATACGAGTATCAACTACCTTAGAGACGAGATTATGGCATTCCATCCAAGAAACAGAGACCACTAAAACTGAAAATAGATAAACTTCTGCAAATCGGCAGAGACGAATTGGTAAAGTACAAATATTGTCAGTATCACCACCAGACCCATTACCCACACAGGCATAGAGGCAAACCACATACGATAACGACGCTTAAAATTAGTTGGAAACCAATGTATTATCATTCCTAAAACGAATATTATAAACACGCTACGATACTCCCAAATCATTGTCGGGATAATGTCGAAGTTCCACTTGCTGCCTATTTGATTGACCATACTTTTTGCGGTGTTCCAAGCGTGAGTATTTGCCTCTTCGGGGTCGAGGTTAGAGCCGCTGCGGAAAAATAGCCTTGTAAATGTGATAAACACAAAGGTCTGAAACACAGCCCAAGCTGTTGCCAACCATTCAAATTTTTGAGATGTGGCATTGTCTTTGTTTGTAAAGCGTAATATTGTGTTGTAAATAATTTTTATAAGGTTGCCTCCCCATAGTATAGAGAGCCACACGAAGGCGATTTTAAATATCGGATAGCCCACACTCCAAAGCAAAGCCCCCGATATTAGCACTAATACCGACAAAACGGCGGTTTTAGCCATTTGGCTCATGTGTCGCCACCATTTATATACAAGCATACCGACACCGTTTAGCCCTCCCCAGATTATAAAGTTCCATGACGCTCCATGCCAAAGTCCGCCTAGCAGCATTGTGTTCATCATATTAAGGTTGGTAATGCTTTTTTGCCCGCCGTTTTTGCTCAATTTTATCCTCAATAGCACGGCTACCATTACCGCCACTATACCCAAACCGACATATATACTACCAGATAACATCATAGCTATCAGAGCAATAGTGATTATGATACAGTAAGAGCCAAATGTTGAGTTGCGGTTGCCTCCAAGCGGTATGTAGAGGTAGTTTTGCAGCCATTGCGATAGCGATATATGCCAACGTTTCCAAAATTCTCCTGCATTTTTTGCCTTGTATGGTGAGTTGAAGTTTATCGGCAAGTAAAAACCCATTAACATCGCCACACCTGTGGCTATATCCGTGTAGCCCGAAAAGTCGGCATATATTTGCAGCGAATAGCCGAACAAGCCCATTAAGTTCTCGAAACCCGAAAACATAGTGGGATTCTCGAAAACGCGGTCGATAAAGTTTACAGCAAGGTAGTCCGACAAAATTATTTTCTTTATCAATCCGTTGATTATCCAAAAGATAGCTATGCCAAATTGACGTTTCGACAAGAAATAAGGTTTGTAGATTTGTGGGATAAAATCATTGGCTCGTATAATTGGACCAGACATTAGTGAGGGGAAAAAGCTGACAAAAAATCCGTAATTGAGTATTGAACTCACAGGAGTTACTTTTTCCCGATAGACCTCTACTATATAGCTGATATTCTGAAAAGTAAAGAACGAAATACCAACAGGCAGCACTATTTTACTAATGTCGAATGAGGTTTTGCCTGTTATAACATTGCCTATTTCGGCAAAGATATCAACCACTTTTAGTTGGGTACCAAATATATTGTTTATAACATCAATTACAAAATAGGAATATTTGAAGTAGCTGAGCAACAATAGGTTAATAGCAAGCCCAATTATTAGTAGTGTCTTTTTTTGTCTATTGGTCTTTGAATGGTTGATTGTTTTTGCACAAAAAAAGTTGAGCAGAATGGCAAAAATCAATATCAGTACAAAAAATCCCGATGTCTTGTAGTAGAAAAATAGTCCACTAAACATTAGGAATGTGTTGCGTAACAGTACTTTATTTCCTGTCAACGAAAGCCCTGCAAACACAAAAGCAAAAAATGCCCAGAAGTAAAATGAGGTAAATAGCAGTGGCAACTGTGTCTGCAACGAGAATAAATCGTGTAAGAAATTGGTTATCAAATCATTATTGTTTCGTTATTGATATTGTTATTTTGAGTGCAAAGTTATACTTTTATTTGACTATTAAAACAAAATATTATATGAAAATTTTTACGATTATACAATTATAAAAAATAAAATCTGTTTTAATCTATCTGTAAATAGGTGAGTTCTGTAAAACAGGAGGCTTTTTTATTTTGCCTCCTGTTTATAATTTTGTCGCATAAGCATTTCGTCGAAATCGACTTTGTGTCCGTCGAACTCTGGTCCATCAACACACACAAACTTGGTCTGCCCGTCCACCGTGATACGGCACGCCCCGCACATACCTGTACCATCGACCATTATTGTATTGAGCGACACCTCAGTAGGTATATTATAGTCTTTGGTAAGAAGCGAAACAAACTTCATCATTATAGCCGGACCAATTGCTTCTACTTTATCGACTTTCTCACGTTTGATTATAGCCTCTACACCATTAGTAACCAATCCTTTCGTACCATACGAGCCGTCATCGGTGTAAACTATAACCTCATCGGCAAATTCACGAAACTGATCCTCAAGTATTATTAACTCTTTGTTGCGTGCGGCAAGTATCACTATTATGCGGTTACCTGCCTTTTTCAGAGCTTTGGCAATGGGCAACATAGGAGCTGCACCAACACCTCCACAAGCACAAACTACAGTACCAAAGTTTTTTACTTCGGTCGATTTGCCGAGTGGTCCCACGAGATCGGTTATATAATCGCCCTCGTTGAGGTCGCACAGCTTATTTGTAGATACTCCTGCACGTTGTATTATCAGCCAAATAGAGCCTGTCGCCTTGTCGCTATTGGCTATGGTAAGTGGTATCCGTTCGCCTTTTTCGCCTGTACGTACTATTACGAAATGTCCTGCCCTGCACGAATTGGCAACAGCCGGAGCATCTACCACAAAGCACGTTACAATGGAGGAGAACTCTATCTTTTTGAGAATCTTATTCATAGTATTATTTATATCAATCAGAACAGATTAATAATCTGAAACACAATAGCTGCCATAAGGGCACTCACAGGAATGGTCAATATCCACGCCACAAGCAGACTCTTGGTTACACCCCAACGAACGGCCGAAAGACGTTTGGTAGCACCTACGCCAATAATAGCACCTGTGATAGTGTGTGTAGTGGATACGGGTATTTTTACAATCTCTGTCATATATAGTGTAAGAGCCCCTGCTGTCTCGGCTACAACGCCCTCAAAAGGCGTTACTTTGGTAATTTTTGTACCCATAGTCTTAACAATACGCCAGCCTCCGCTCATTGTACCGATAGAGATGACGGTAAAACATGTGATTGGTACCCAAGTTGGGAGGTCGTTGATAGAGTTGATGCCACCTGCCAAACCGAGCGAATGAGCAGCAATCATAGCCGCAGCAATGATACCCATCACTTTTTGCGAATCGTTCATACCGTGTCCTATGCTGAAAAGTGCAGATGAGACAAGTTGAAGTTTTTTAAACCAGTTGTTTGCCTTGTGTGGATTGGCTCGTTTGCATAGATTTTCGATGAGGATGCTCAGCAACATAGCCACAAACATACCCACAAACGGAGCAACGAATATAAAAGCGGCTATTTTAAGTACTACTGCACCATGAACAGCTCCCCAGCCCCAAGCCGAGATAGCAGAACCCGCAAAACCACCGATAAGTGTATGCGACGACGACGACGGTATGCCTAACCACCATGTAAGGAGATTCCATAAAATGGCAGCAATGATACCTGCTAGTATTACTTTCATGGCTATTTCGCCCGACAGATACTCTTCCATAACGGTTTTAGACACGGTGTTGGCTATGCCAAACTCTCCTATGATATATTTGGATATAAAAAAGGCCACAAAATTGAAAAACGCAGCCCACAGTACCGCCTGAAACGGTGTTAGAACACGCGTAGATACAATTGTAGCGATAGAGTTTGCCGCATCGTGGAAACCGTTGATAAAATCGAATACGAGAGCAAGTATTATAATTGTTACTAACAATTCCATAATTTAATTTATATTACTTTTTTTGTTAGGGAAATACTTATTAAGAATATTTTACAATAATCATCTTGATAGTTTTACCTATATGGTCTATTTCGTCGGTGATACCTTCGAGTACATTGACAATCTCTTTTAGTTTGAGTACTTCGATAGCGTCGGTGCAGTTGGCAAAAAGCTCAATGGTGAAGTTCTGAAAAACCTCATCGGCTTTACTCTCTATTTCGTGCATCTTGTTGCAATACTGCTCTATCTCGCTCGCGCGTTTTTTCAAAGAGCTAAGCCCTTGTATCGCTTTTAGCATAAGTTCGCTCGCTTCATTTACCATTTCGGCTATCTGCATTGCCGCCTGTGGTATCTGTTTGGGTTTGTAGAAAGTAATACGTTTGGCACAACCATAGATTTGGTCGGTAACATCATCAAGTCCGTTTGCCAAATTGTTGATATCTTCGCGGTCGAAAGGTGTTATAAATGTGTCGTTAAGCTCATAATATATCTGTTCTATTATGCGGTCGCCTTCGTGCTCCAAATCCCTTATACGCTGATGAATTTCGGGATTGTTGTTTTCCACACAGTTAATCAACTGTGTGGCTGATTTGCTTGATACTTCTGCCAAACTTTCCAACATTGGGAAAAACTTAGGCTCTTTTGGGGTGAATTTGCTGAAAAATGAATTATCCATATTCAATAAAATTTTTTTAAGTATATAAAGTCTGTTTTATTATGATAAAAAAAATCTTTTAACAGTAAATAGATGTTTACATATTAAAAGAGTTTTGTCAATTTGCGATAAAAGAACAACTCATACTATTTATTACGTTATTAATTATCATATACATATACATTGGTACAAGCGAAATCGTTTCGGAGTTCAAAGGTAACTAATTTTTTATTTACAAAGAATAATTATTTAATTATTTTTTCGAAAGTTTTATATCACGTATCATCAACTGATTGGAAACAACGTTGTTAAATACATTTTCTTCTATCGTGTAACAAATATCTATCTGTCCGCCTACTTTTAGGTGTCGCACTATCTGCCCCATATCGTAGTGTCTCATATATCCCGAACAGAAAGCAATTCCATCGAAAAATACCTTGTTATCTTGCGTTAATACAAGTTTGGCGTGAGTATTGTCTTTGCCTATAAGTCGGCTTTGTGAGTGAAAATCACTTAGGCAACGAGTGCAAAAGAGCGGTTTCATATTTTGCGGTCCAAATGGAGCAAACTGTTTTAGGATACGGATAAATTTTGGTGTTATGTTTTTGAAATCTATTTCTATATCTATATCTATTTGAGGTATAAGTTGCTCGGGGAGAATGGTACTGTTTACAAAACTGTCAAAGCGTTCGACAAATTCGCATAAAGACTCTTTTTTCATAGTCAATCCTGCAGCATAAGGATGTCCGCCAAAATTGACGAGTAGGTCGGCACAGGAATCGATTGCAGAGTAGAGGTCGAATCCTACAACGCTTCTACCCGAACCGGCAATAAAACCGTCGTCGCTGTCGGTAAGTATTATAGTCGGGCGACAAAATTCTTCCGACATACGCGATGCCACTATGCCCACTATGCCTCTATTCCACAACGGATTATATAGTACAATAGATTTTTTGTCTTTATAATCGGGCAACTCGGTAAATTGTTTTTTTGCCTCTTCGGTAGTGGCTTTGTCTATATCTTTGCGTTCGGTGTTGTAGGTGTCGATGTCGGTGGATTTTCGCAGCAATACCTCGCTGTTGTTCGACGTAAGCAACTGCACCGCCTCCGAACCGCTGTATAGTCGCCCCGATGCGTTGATACGAGGACCAATCTTAAATACAATATCCGATATATCAACTACTTTGTCGGCTATTCCGCATACCTCCTTGATAGAACGGAGCCCAGCCGAAGGGTTTTTGTTTAGTTTCTTCAACCCAAAATCAGCCAATATTCTATTTTCGCCAGTAATAGGCACAATATCGGAGGCTATGCTGACGGCAACGAGGTCGATATATTTATAAGCATCGTCCATATTAATACCGTTCGACAGGCATAGAGCCTGCACCAGCTTAAAGCCTACACCACAGCCCGAAAGGTGCGAATATGGGTAGGAGCAATCGGCTCTGTGTGGGTCTAAGACAGCCACCGCCTTGGGCAGTTCAACACCCGGAGTGTGGTGATCGCAGATGATAAAGTCGACACCATGCTCGGCAGCATAGTCAATCTTGTCGTTTGCCTTGATGCCACAGTCGAGTGCCACAACAAGCGTAAAGCCGTTTTCGCGAGCGTAATCAATCCCTTTGTACGATATGCCGTATCCTTCAGTATAGCGGTCAGGGATGTAGTAGCGTATGTTTTTGGTGTATTGTTTTAGAAAGCCGTAAACAACTGAAACTGCGGTAGTACCGTCAACGTCATAATCGCCATATACAAGTATCTTCTCTTGTTTACGCAATGCCTTGTTTACTCTATCTACTGCAAGCGACATATCTCTCATCAAAAAAGGGTCGTACAGATTGTCTAATGTTGGACGAAAAAAATATTTTGCCTCATCAAATGTTTTTACACCTCTTATTACCAAAAGTTTAGACAACTCTAAAGAGATATTAAGCGTTTGGCACAGTTGAGTTATGTGTGAGTGTTGGTCTTCGTTTACTGCTTTGATAGTCCAGATAGATTCCATTTTTGTATTAAGTGCAAATTCTTTGTTTAGGCTCATTTTTTCGAAAACAAAATTAATAAAAAATCAGGTCAAATGGACAATAATTATGCTTTGTTTTGTGATAATAAATGAGAAATGGTGGTTTTATGATTACATATTTAATAAAATAACTAAGACCCAACACTATTGATTTATATATTTCGGTACTCCACAGGTGTCATTCCTACAAACTTTCTGAAATATCGGCAAAAATTAGAGGACGATGAAAAATGCAATTCTTCTGCAATTGTGGCAATATGCTTATCCGTACTTTTCAGTTCTCTTTTCGAATGAGCTATTAATGCTCTATCTATCCAATAAACTACCGATTGTCCTGTTTTTTCTTTTACTAAAGTCATCAGATAATTGGAGGTAACGCATAATTGGTCGGCATAAAAGCTAACACTATGTTCCGATGTGTATTTTGTTCGTAATAGCCTCATAAACCTGTTTATCTGTTGGTCGGTACTATCAGGTAATTCAAAATCAGCCTCACGTAGCGAATATATGGAGAAAATCTCTACAATTAACGCAAGTAGGAGGCTTTTGGTAATCGTAGATGTATATTCTGTTGTATGACCGTTATATCGTTCTTCTATCAAAGAATAATATTTTAGAAAAGTGTCATACTCTCTATAGGACAATGTTATACATGGTAGCGACATTATTCTCTTGGCAAGTTTGTTTTGACTTGACCATTTTAAACTCGATATAAAATCGTAAGAGAAAAATATTGTTTTTAGAAATAAATCATCCGATTTTTCCAATGGTTCAATAATAAATTCGGGAATTAGTACTAATAGCGTCATTGGTTTGATTTCTTGCTCTCTGAACCCTATTTTTGCTTTTCCGGTTCCTTTTATACATACGGATATTGCCACCCCATCAATAGAAAACGGAGTATTTGAGAATAATTCAAGTACATGGGGGTTACCCCCCGAAACAACAACACTCTCTTGCAAAGAGTAATCGGCTAACGCTGCTATCTCTTCAATCAAAAATTTCCTGATACGACTTTTACTTTCCATATCTCAGATCTATTTAGTTGTTTATAACTATTGCAAAGTTATAAACAAAATCACTATACAAATTAATATTTCAACATTTAAATGTTAAAAGAGCAAAAATCCAATAATTTGAATGTTTTTGCCAACAAATTGATAACAATTATATAAAAATAACATTGTAATTTTGTAACATTATTAATACTAAAATAATTATAAAAAACATGGACATTTTCAAAAGAAAAAATTACTGTTTTATTAATTGCTTGGTAATAAGTTTTTTGTTATTATCCTGTACAAAAGAAGACAATTTTGTAGGAACTTATCCTCAATCTGAGGAGACTACTAAGAATAGTGTCATTGACTACAAGGTTTCCGAAGAAGAAGCCATAGAGACATTAAACGGTATTCTAAATGCAACTTACTTTTCTAATACTTCTTCTAATATGATAACTGCTAATATCAATATTAAAAAGAAAGAGATCGGTCGTATTGATTATATTACGGATAGCAATAATGGACTTCGTGCCATTAATGATAATGTTCCTAATGCTGTTGATACATTTATGTATGTTATTAATTTTAAGGATGACAATGGCTATGCTCTTATGTCTACCGATAGGCGAACATATCCAATGTACGCGCTGATAGATGAAGGGAATTACTATCCTTACAATAATAATCCCGGATTTGATTTATTTATTGATATGGCAAAGTTTTATCATAAACTTGTTGTTCAAAAAGAGGGTCTTATAGATCAAATACCTATACACAATAAGATAGAATGGGAGCTTGTAAATCAAGTAGGACCTAAATTGCAGTACAAATGGGGTCAAGAAAAACCTTTTAATATTTATTGTCCTATACTAAATAATGGTAAACACGCTGCTGTTGGCTGTACTGCCGTAGCAGCAGCTATGATACTGGCAATGAACAAAAAACCGTCAGTAATAAACGGGTATTCATTGGATTGGAATCTAATATCTCAAATGAAAACTGCCTATGACTTAAACAACAATGAGGCAGGTCGTAATCAGGTGGCTACTTTTTTGCACGAATTAGGTAAAAAAATGAATATGACTTATGGAGAACAAAGTGGTGCATGGCCTAATGATGCTCTTAAATATATGAGGGAAGAGTGTCATTTATGGGCTTATAATATGAAAGATTATAAAGCGGGAGATGGAGCAAGCAATTATATAATATATCATACCCTACACAGTTACCCTTTGGGACTTGTAATGATGTGTGGATATACACAAAGAGGCAATAAAAAAGAAGGTCATACTTGGGTATTAGACGGTCAGATTTTTTATAAAGACAAAAATCACCCTGACAAAAGGCAAATGGATTTGTACCATTGCAACTGGGGTTGGGGAGGTCACAACGATGGTTATTATCTTCGTTTTATATTCGATAAAGTAGCGAGTAACTACACACTTGGATTCGATGACGGATGTACTAAATTTAGGTATTGTTAATTTAAAATATATTTTATAATTTTGCTCTATGAAAAGTTATAAATGTCAATCAGAAGATAGCGTTAAAGCAGGTTTTACAGCCGGGAAACAATGCTACAAGTGCAAAAAATGCGGTTGTTTTTATTCCGTTGAAAAAAAATCAACCACCAAAACTCCCGAACAAAAACGCCTCGCTTTACAATTATATTTGGAAGGTTTAGGTTTTCGTGCTATCGGTAGAGTTTTGAATATCAGCTATGGAACGGTTTTTCAATGGGTAAAAAAATGGGGTGAACAAGCCGAGTTACCAAAGTCGGAAGAGCCTATTGGAATTGTTGAATTANCGGTTTTTCAATGGGTAAAAAAATGGGGTGAACAAGCCGAGTTACCAAAGTCGGAAGAGCCTATTGGAATCGTTGAATTAGATGAAATTCACACCTATGTCCGGCATAAAAAAACTACTGTTGGGTCTGGATTGCTATTGATAGATATGGGAAAAGGTTCATCGATTTTGTTTGTGGGAAAAGGGACACCTTGATTTTTTCGAAACTATATCAAAAATTGAAAAACAGAGATATATGATTATTTTGTAGTGATTATTGGAAAAGTTATAATGAGCTTATTCCTTGTGAAAAACACTACCAATCAAAATCTCAAACATTTACNAACAGAGATATATGATTATTTTGTAGTGATTATTGGAAAAGTTATAATGAGCTTATTCCTTGTGAAAAACACTACCAATCAAAATCTCAAACATTTACAGTTGAAGGGTATAACAGTTTGATTAGACATTATTTAGCAAGGTTTAAACGAAAAACAAAATGCTATTCCAAATCTCAAAAAATGATAGAATATTCATTGAAATTACTCTTTTTAAAACGAAACGACATATTGTCTATAGTTGTTTAACAATACCAAAAATATTACAAGTAATTATAGAAGGTTACCTATATATCAGTATAACTGTAACCTTCGTTTATTAAAACAAACAACCGGAATCATAAAATTATTGCTATATGTATCAATCATATTTATGCTAAAATCTCCTTCCAGTATAACACTTTATTTATAATTCATTAGTAAAAAAAAATTTTTTTTACTAACTTTGCCTATCAAAAAAGTACTTATAATTAACAAACAAAACTCATACAAAGAAATGAATAAAATTTTTCAAAAAATGACTGTCGCCATATTGACAGTAGTATTTAGTGCTTCATTGGTTCAGGCACAGGAAGTAAATATGGATCGTTATATTACAATGACCATAAAGGATAAAAAGAAGATATGGATTAGACTCTGGGCAGATGCCGACAATACAAAAATAAAAATAAAAAGTGGCAACAAAGAGCAAACCGTAACTGTAGATAACAAATGGGCAAAATGGCAGGGTTATACAGCAGAAGAGGGTACGGGTACTATGATTATTTACGGCAATGTAAAAAAACTCGACTGTAGCAACAATGCTTCAAACATTACAGGATTGGAGATAAAACACAATACTCAGTTGCAAGATTTGCTTTGTTATAGCAATTCTATTACCTCTCTTGATGTAAGTCACAATATACAACTCAAAGTATTGGGTTGTTTCAGCAATTCCATTACCTCTCTTGATGTAGGAAACAATGCTCAACTAATTGATTTGGATTGTCATAAAAACAAAATTACATCGCTTGATGTAAGCAATAATACACAGTTGACAAAATTGTTTTGTATGGAAAACTCCATTACATCGCTTGATGTAAGCAATAATACACAATTGAAATTGCTGAATTGTTCCGAGAATAAAATTTCTACTCTCGATGTAAGTAAAAATACTCAGTTGGATAAACTATACTGTGCTAAAAACTCAATTACATCTCTTGACATAAGTAAAAATGAGAAGCTGACCGGATTAGATTGCTCAGAAAATCAAATTTCAACTTTCGATTTAAGTAAAAATACCCAGTTGGAGTGGTTATATTGTTATGAAAACTCTATTACATCGCTTGATATAAGTAAAAATACGCAATTGAAGAATTTGCGCTGCTATAATAATCGTCTTACTGTACTTGATGTAAGTAAAAATACCCAGTTGGAATGGTTGTATTGCCATGAAAACTCTATTACATCGCTTGATATAAGCAAAAATACGCAATTGAAAGATTTTGTATTGCATAACAACAATTTTACTACTGCTGTCATTGATGATATTTACTGCTATCTGCCGGATAGAAGAGGTAAAGCAACGGGTATCATACGACCAGTACTTAATGCTTCATCTTCCGAAAAAAGTAAAATACTTGCCTCTAATGGTAAAAATGCTACCGACAAAAATTGGAAAATAATGTATTATAAAGAAAAACTCGAAATTACAGGGTTTACCGGCACACACACTTGTACAAGCAACACAGAAGAAGTGGAAAATATTTCGTCTTTATTAGTTTACCCAAACCCTGTCAAAGATATTCTGCATATAACCTCCGACAAACCCATACACAGCATACATGTATATGATGTATATGGAATGGAAGTACTTCATGCCGTCAATACGAACAACATCAATGTATCGCACTTACAAGCAGGTGTTTATATGGTACATGTCGACGGCAAAATAATGAAAGTAATTAAGGAATAAAAATACAGACAAAAAATTACTTTAATCATTCTTGGGATTTTTACAAATCCCAAAATACTGTTGAATTACTGAACTGTTTTTTGCCGAACCGGTGGAATTGTTAAACAAAACGAGAAGTAGTGTAAAACTACCTCTCGTTTTGTTTATTAAGCTATCTTAGGCGAACATTGTGCTTTGTTTTAATAACAAATATTAAATTAAACAATACCTTATCTCTACTTCATTTGTAAATCTTAATTTCTAATTCGTAGTTTTACAATACATAAAATCTGCCACTAAGTTTCGTAATATTATTGTTTATAAATTATTTACCGATTGAATGGTTCGAAGGTAATGAGATTTTGGATTCATGTGTTGCATACAAATACTTTTGGTAGTTTACAATAAATTAATATATAGTTTATTATATCTACAAGAAAATAATTAATAATTATGTAGTACTATAAACCTAAATTCCGCATTGAGTTATTTTTTAAATATAAAACCAATTTCAAACATACTTATAATATGCTGAAATATATGTTTTTAAACAATGTTTTTTGAAAAAATCTCTAACGCTACACATTAGAAAAATATATTATATCTTGTTAATCAGATAGTTATAGTTGTTTTTGGTTCTATTGCGGAATCTGAGATAAATGTAAGTCTGATAAAAAGAGTACTACTTCTTTGATACACTCTTGCTCCCCAAGAGGTGGGTTTCTGCTTTCTTTTCTTCCGCCTTTGGCGGAACATTGGCGGGTGTTTTTGGGTTTTGTCTCTGAAAAATGACTTTTTGAGCAAAATCAAGACTAATTAAGCTGTAGAACAGAACTAAACAGGGGTAATTAAATGTAACTTTAAATAGTGTGAATATAAAAAATAATCTAAATGCTAATAGGCTAATAATTATATTGTTAGGGTGTTATAAAATGTCTAATCGCACTCAACCTTTATCGGTTCGCCCAAATGTTTGGGTTGTGCGTCGATAGCTAAGTCGATAAAGAGTTTTATGCGGGCAAACCGCTCTCTTACTTTGGTTTTAAAACCGTTGTACATATCCACATCTTGAGCATTGTAGCCTACTGCTTCGAGCGATTTTTGTTTTGCTATGAATATAGCTCGCCTGTTGTGAAACTCTTGCGATATTATCGTAAAACTTTTTTGTCCGAATATCTTGTGTATTCTAATCATCGAATCGTAGGTTCGCAAGCCGGCATAGTCCAAATATATCTTATTTTCGGGTATGCCGTGTTGTATCAGGTCGTTTTTCATATCCAACGGCTCATTGTAATCCTTACGGCTATTGTCGCCACTTATCACTATGCAGTCTATCTTTCCTCTTTGATACAACTCTGCCGTAGCCAATACCCTATTGGTGAAATATCGGTTGGGGCTGCCCGATTTCAGATATTTAGATGTTCCGAGTACTATACCTACTTTGTTGTGAGGAATATCGTCTATGTTGTCGAAAATGAGTTTGTCGGTGGTTCTGTCAACGAAGTAATCGGCTGCTACAATCATAGCAACTATAAGGCAAATTAGTGAGGCTAATATCCGTTTAAATCTGCATTTTAATAAAATTTGCATCTGTCGTATATTTATCTGTTTGTTTTTCATATATCTGTACATATGGGGGAATTTTTTTCTGCAAAGATAATAAAAAGAGACTCTCGGATAACTTGCAAATTTTGTTCGGGTAGTTTCTAATAATTGGTTTAGCTGTTTATGTTTCTTTCAGTTGTTTGATAATCATATATTAGATACAACAGAGAAAAATATTTGGGTTTATAAAGAAATATATTTAACTTTGCATTCTTAGACATAAATCAATTTTATATAAATAAACAAAAATAGTACAAATGAATAAATATTTTCATCTATTAGTAGTGTCGTGTTTGTTGGTGTCTGTCAAAGGTTTTGCCGTTCCTGCATACCCACATCCGATACAGGTAACACAGTCAGACGGTAGCCAGTTGACTATCAATATTTGCGGCGATGAGTGGTTCAATTACATAACCACAGAAGACAACTATCTCTTGAAGCAAAATGCAAAAGGAGATTACGAATATGCAAAATTCGAGAACAATCTTATTGTCTCCACAGGAAGAGTTGCCAGACAAAACAGAAGTGTCGAAGAGAAAGCTTTTCTGCGAAAATTGGGCAAAAACCCCATCAACCAACAGAAAGAGATTAAGGTGAGAAGCCTTCGCCAAAAGGAACTTGGTCATAACGGACACCAAAGAGTACCCAATCCGTTGATTGGACAAAAAAGAGGTTTGGTGATATTGGTGGAGTTTAAAGACAAAAAATTTGTTTCTCAAACAGCCCAACAGGATTTTAACAGACTATTGAACGAACCTAATTATAACGAAAAAAAAGGTGCCTATAGAGCAACAGGGTCCGCAAAAGACTATTTCAAAGCCTCTAGCAACAATATATTCGACCCCACTTTTGATGTGGTAGGTCCTTATACTTTAAGTCAAAATGTAGATTATTACGGAGGCAACGACAAGCTATATGGACGAGATATGAGACCGAGAGAAATGATAAGAGAGGCTTGTGTGTTAGCCGATAATGATGTCGATTTCTCAAACTACGATACAGACAACAACGGCGAGGTAGATATGGTTTTCGTTTATTATGCTGGAGGTAACGAGGCAGAGGGAGGAGGCGACGCTACAATATGGCCACACAAATGGCAATTGAATCGTCCGTATGCATCGCACGACGGCAAAACCGTAAAGATTTATGCTTGCTCCTCCGAACTGAACATACACAAAGTTATGTGTGGAATAGGTACATTTTGTCACGAATTTAGCCATGTATTAGGGCTTCCTGACTTTTATAATACAGTCAAGTCACGCGAATATACTCTTGGAGAGTGGGATATTATGACCTCAGGTCCTTATAATAATGGAGGTAATACTCCGCCTTCGTGGTTGGCACACGAAAGATTCTATCTAGGATATCTTTCGCCAATACTTCTGTCGGACATAGGCGAAAAGACCCTCGAGCCGATTATTCCCTCCAACAAAGCATTTTTATTGTCACCCTCCGGCAATACTCATAATTTGGATGGAGCCAATCCCTCTCCTCAGTACTATTATTTGCTTGAAAACAGGCAATATCTCGGTTGGGATTCTGTATACAATACGACCAAAAGAGCGGGAAACGATTTGGGACACGGCTTGTTGATTACAAAAGTGGATTTCGACTATAATGCTTGGGAGAGAAACATCCCGAACAACGACCCGAATAACCTTAGGTTTGACATAATAGAGGCGGACGGAACACAATATTCATATAAAGGCGATACTTATCCGGGTACAAATAATGTAACTCAGTTTACTCCGAAACAGCAAAACGGTACCCCCTCCAATGCTATAATCACAAGAATAGAGGAGCTTGCCAATAATAATATCAAGTTCTACTATGGAGATTATACAAGTTCTGATTTGGAGGAATCAACAGTCGAATCAAAAGAATTGACCCTGTTCTTCGACAACAACAAAAATTTGTTTGTAATTCTCACAGAAGAAGACAAACAGCAAGATTTGTTTGTTTACAACATCGGAGGCAAGTTGATACAGCATTACAAAAAAGAGAGTTATAGTGGTAACTCCGTAGCAATCAGCAATCTGCCTAAGGGAAATAGTTACATTATATCGCTTGGCTCCGGAAGAATTAGAAAGTCGGCAAAGGTGCTTTTATAGGCCTATTTTTAAACTAAATTCTAAATAGAGATTTGAGGACGTTATCTGATAACTCCTCAATCTTTGTTTATTGGTAAAAATACTCTTACCCAAATATAGAGAATTAGGGAAATAAGTATTAACTTTGTAGGCTAATAAATCAATATTTAATTGGACTAAAATATAATGCAATACGATAAAATTCTTGTACTCGACTTTGGAAGTCAATACAATCAACTGATAGCCCGTAGAATTCGCGAGATGGGTGTTTTTTCAGAGCTTTTGCCACACACCATCACTGCCGACGAAATATCGAAAATACCCGATGTAAAAGGGATAGTATTTTCGGGCGGTCCCAAGAGTGTTTACGAAAAAGACGCTTTTGCTTGTGATGAAAAAATATTTGACCTCGGCATTCCTATACTCGGAGTGTGTTATGGTATGCAGTTGACCTCTAAGTACTTTGGAGGGATTATCGGTAGAGGCGATACCAAAGAGTACGGCAAAATGGGTATCAATATAGTTGCGCCTTGCCCCTTGTTCGACAAACTGCCCGAACACCAGAATGTTTTTATGAGTCATGGCGATTCTGTTACCGAGCTGCCTAAAGGATTTCGCCTTATAGCCAAGAGTGACAACAATATTGTGGCCTCTATCTGTAACGACGAAAAGCGTATCTACTGCGTGCAGTTCCACCCCGAAGTACGTCACTCTGTTTATGGCAACGATATTATACACAATTTTGTATTTAAGATATGCTCTGCCCAAAATAATTGGACTATGGGCAACTATATAGATCTGCAAATCGAAGAGATACGCAAAACAGTGGGCGACCGCCACGTACTTTGCGGACTCAGCGGTGGTGTGGATTCGACTGTGGTAGCCGTATTGCTACAAAAAGCTATCGGCAGCCAGCTAACTTGTATGTTTATCGACCATGGGCTGTTGCGTAAAGACGAAGGCGAGCAGGTAATGCGTACCTGTAGCGACCTTTTCGGTATCAACGTGGTAAAGATAGATGCCAAAGATAGATTTCTGGACAAGCTCGAAGGTATATCAGACCCGGAGAAGAAACGTAATATAATAGGCGGAGAGTTTGTATATTGTTTCGACGAAGAGTCGAAAAAACTTGGAGATTTCGATTTTTTGGCACAAGGCACGCTATACAGTGATGTGGTCGAAAGCGGCACCAACACGGCTCACACTATCAAAACGCACCACAACGTTGGTGGACTTCCAAAAGATATGAAGTTTAAGCTAATAGAACCACTTCGCAAGTTGTTCAAAGATGAGGTGCGTACTTTGGGCGAAGCTCTCGGCATACCTCACGATATAGTGTGGCGTCAGCCATTTCCCGGTCCGGGGCTGGCTATCCGTATCATTGGCAATATCACTCAAGAACGTATTAATATTGTGCGAGAAAGCGATGCCATACTACGCCACGAAATAGTAAAAGCAGGCTTAGACAAAGAGATTTGGCAGTATTTTACTGTGTTGACTAATATACAAAGTGTTGGCGTTATGGGCGACGAACGCACGTACGACCACGCCATTGCCATTAGAGCCGTTACCTCAATAGACGGCATGACCGCCGAATGGGCTCGTCTTCCTTACGATGTGCTCGAAGTAGTAAGCCGTCGTATAGTAAACGAAGTGAAAGGAGTAAACCGCATTATATACGACATTACATCGAAACCGCCTGCAACTATAGAGTGGGAATAGTTGAGTAACTATTCTTTTATCTTCTCTGCCGGTCATATTTGTCGGGTATTTTTGAGGCTTACATTGTATCGTTTTCAAATAGTGTAAATGATACATGTTTATTATTGTGTTGTATGTATTTTATTTTAACATCTACAATATTACCTTTTTTTATATGTCTGTACTTTAACATCTCTGTGTTATCCCGCTTTTTTGAAATTAAAATAAAACCCTCAATTAGTCCATCAAATATTGTAGCAAAAAAGCCTTGTGTATTTCTTCCTGTAATTGTCGCTTGCAATATTTTCTCACTATTCAAAGCTGATTTCAAATTACAATAATCACTAGTAAATATAGTGTCTGTCAGAACTGCTTTTAGTTTATTTGTATTTTTTGTTTGAGTAAGCCTAAAATTGACTTTTTTATTAATTCTATTATGATAAATAATCCCAAGATCGGTTTCCCAAGCAGATATTTCTAATGGAATCAAAGTGTATGTTGAAATATGTTTGACAAAAAATTTGTCATTAATAAGCTGCAAATATCCCCAAAGACTATTTAAAACATTTGCTTCCTCTATTAATTTGTCTACCCTTTCATTTTTTATAAACCTTAAGTCAAATGCTTCAAATTTACTATTGTCTTTTAAAGATTGTCTTATTTTAAACTCTACCTCATCTCCGTAACGAAACTCATGATAACTCCTTATCCCCTCCTCTCTCTTGCGTTTAATAAATTCGTTTTTATCAAAAAAGAAAAAAAAACTTTCCCCAGTTATAGTTTTTACTAAACCAAATCTACGTTCTGTATTATACCAAGTTATGTATCCGTAATAAATAATATTCTCTGTCATATTAACTTAATTTCTTTTACTTCAATACCTGCAACTTATGTTTCTCTCCGACAATCCATATCAGATCGTCTGCTTCGAACACAAGGTCAGCTGATGGTGACAGTATCCTATTGCCGCCTCGCTCGATGGCAACAACGATGCCACCACTACGCTCGCGAATGTTCGATGACCTTATGGCAACGCCTATCAGGTTGCTGTCAGGGTCGATAAAGTGCTTTTCGACAACGATATTGTCCAAATCCAAATCGGGGTATATAGGTCTCTCTTCGTTTAGGAATTCGCTCTTGAATGCCTCTATCACTTCGTCGGTGCCGAATACGCCCACGTGGTCGTGTGGCATCAGCTTTGCATCAGGTCCCGGTGAATAGATTATGTTATCTCCGCTCTTTATGTATATCACGTTGATTAAGAACTTTTTTCGCCAATCAAGTTCGCCCAATGTACGCCCGATATATTTGGCATTCTGTGGAACTTCCAAATCGGTGATATGTGCGTCCCAAGCGGCACTACTTACAATATCGGGTGAGGCTCTAAGTCGTTGCTTGATATTGTTGATAGACTCCTGCTTGCGGCTCTCCTCCGCTTCGCGGTCGTTGAGGTTGGTAACAAAACGGCGTTCGATTACCTTGTATAATCTCTTTATGTATTTCGATGCAAAATATATAACAATCACTGTTACAGGCACTACAAGAGCCGTATGTATAGGGTCGAGAAATTTATTTACCAAATAAACTATCAGTACGGTACCTATTATCAAACGCGATGCCGATAGCACCGAGAGTTGCGTGTTGTTAAAATCAGGATTGTCCCATAGCTCCCTAAGAGTAACATAATTAGGCTTTTTGTACATCACAGCCCATATAAAGGGTGATGCCACTACCAGAGTGCCAGCCATAGCAATCCATTCCGAAAGTTCGTTGTTGAAGTTGTTGTGTATGAATGGAACAACCAAATAAGACGACACCAGTACAATAGAGATCACTATTATTCCGTTGAGGAAAACGGTAGTGGTGCTACCTTTGAGTATCTGCCTCCATTCGGACTGAGAGCCAAGCACTTGCGAACTTACCGAGTAGTTGTTAAGTTTATCGACAAATTTCTGTGGCAATATTTTTTCGATAAAACGATACATCGGTTCGCTGTATTTAATCATATATGGTGTTGTAAATGTGGTGATAGCCGAAGCACCGACGGCTATTGGGAAAAGAAATTCGTCGATAACACCGAGCGACATGCCGAGCGTAGCCACTATAAAGGCAAATTCGCCAATCTGAGCCATACTCATAGCCACTTGTACGGAATGCTTTAGCGACTGTCCGGATAGCAATGCACCTACAAGTGTAGCCAAAAATTTGCCCACTATCACAAGCAACACCACTATAAGCACGGGTATGCCGTATTCGACAATGACGGTGGGGTTTATCATCATACCTACAGAGACAAAGAAGATTGCCCCAAAAAGGTCTTTAACAGGTTTGAATGTATGCTCAATACGTTCGGCAGCAAGTGTTTCGGCAAGTATAGAACCCATTATAAAAGCTCCTAACTCCGCAGAGAATCCTGCTTGTGTGGCAACTATAACCATACCGAGGCAAAGCCCAATGGATAGTACCAGATAACCTTCGTCGTCGAGTAAATGACGCGTCTTTTTAAGTAATGTCGGTATTACAAATATACCGAGCAGAAACCACAGTATAAGGAAAAAACCGAGTTTGAGCACAGTGAAAAGCAATTCTCCGCCTTCGACACTCTGTGTTACTGCAATAGTCGATAGCAACACCATAAGCAGTATAACCACTATATCTTCTACCACCAGAACTCCAAAAACTGTTTTGGCATAGTTACGTGATTTCACACCAAGTTCGTCGAATGCTCGTATTATTATCGTTGTACTCGACGATGCCAGCATTCCGCCAAGAAACATACTGTTCATAGTGCTCCAACCCAATGCTTTGCCGACACAATATCCTGATATTGAGATAATCACGATTTCTACTATAGCCGTAATAGAAGCAGATGCTCCCACACGTATAAGTTTTTTGAAACTAAACTCAAGTCCGAGACTGAAAAGCAAGAAAATAACACCTATCTCGGCAAGTGTCTCTACATTATGTAAGTCGGTAACGGTCGGGATAATATTGCTATATGGACTTACCAGAAAGCCTGCAATGATGTATCCAAGTACAAGAGGTTGTTTTAACTTTCTGAAAATAAGTGTAACAACGGCTGCTACTATCAAGATAAGACCCAAATCGGCGATTAGGGGAGTTAAGGAGTGTTCCATAGAATTAAAATACTGTTTTTTATTTTGCAAAAATAGCAAAAAGAATTAAATTTGCCCGTCCTAAATTTCAAAAAGAATGGCACGAATATTATCAATCGACTATGGCTCCAAAAGAGTTGGAGTGGCTGTATCCGATCCTTCGGCAATGATTGCAGGGGCATTGGCTACTGTGGACACTCCCAAGATATTTGATTTTTTCAAAGAGTATATTGCTAAAAATCAATGCTGTAAAATAGTGGTAGGGTATCCGCTAACACTTAAAAATGAGCCGTCGGAGATAGTGCCGGAGATAGATCGATTTATAACGAGGTTCAAAACTCTTTTTCCCTCAATAGAGGTAATAAAGTACGACGAACGCTTTACCTCCAAGCTCGCCTTTGATGCTATGTTGGCCGGTGGCTTGGGCAAAAATAAACGCCGTGACAAGTCTATAATCGACAGAGTATCGGCTACAATCATCTTACAAAACTACTTAGAAGAGTGTAGGAATTTAAGATTATAGAAGAGTAAGAATTATATATTCGGATTCAATAAATAGTCGTCGGTAATCACAAAAAGTATTAATTTTGTAGATGTAATTTTTTATACAAACTTAATATGAATTTGAGTGAATTTTACTCGATAGTTTTTGAGGACGAAAGCATTAATTTATCACAAAAAGAATTGGATGTGGTAGATAGGAGCTATGAATTTTTGAAAAACTTCTCTTCCAAAAAGTTAATTTACGGTATAAATACAGGCTTTGGTCCTATGGCACAATACCGTATCGATGACCATAATCTAAAACAGGTTCAGGTCAATCTGATACGCTCGCATTGTACGGGGACGGGGACGATACTTTCGCCACAGGAGGTCAGAGCCGTTATGTTGGCTCGTCTCAACACCTTTTTGCAAGGCTATTCGGGTGTACATACCGACACTGTCAAAATACTGCAACAGTTTATTAATCATAATATTATTCCTGTTATTTACGAACATGGCAGTGTTGGTGCCTCAGGCGATCTGGTACAACTGTCTCACTTGGCTCTGTGTCTTATAGGAGAAGGTGAGGTATTCTTTCAAAATCAATACCAAAAGACAAAAGATGTATTGACTCAACTAAATATAGAACCCCTCAGGATACATATCCGCGAGGGGCTGGCTTTGGCTAACGGCACTTCTGTAATGACAGCTATCGGATTGATTAATCTGATAAAATCACAACAGCTTATAAAAATAGCCACTCTGATGTCGTGTCTTATAAACGAGATAGTTTCGGCTTTTGACGACCATTTTTCTTATCAGCTAAATGCAGCCAAACAACATACAGGGCAAAGAGAGATAGCCTCTAAAATGAGAAAGATACTGCAATCGAGCCAATGTATCAGAAAACGCGAAAACTATTTTTATAATAAAGAGATAATAGATAATCATATTGACATAAAAGTACAGGAGTACTATTCGCTTCGTTGTGTACCACAGATTTTGGGAGCAGTGCTTGATGAGATAAACAATGCCGAAAAAGTATTGGTAAATGAGCTAAATTCGGCTTCCGACAACCCTATCATTGATATAGAGACAGAAAATATATATCACGGCGGAAATTTTCACGGTGATTACGTGGCTTTTGAGATGGACAAGCTTAAAATAGGTATTACCAAACTTACGATGCTTGTCGAACGCCAACTAAACTATTTGTGTCACAGCAAACTAAACAACATATTGCCCCCATTTGTAAACCTTGGAGTTTTGGGGCTCAACTATGGAGTACAAGCAGCACAATTTACAGCTACATCTACTACGGCAGAGTCTCAAACACTTTCAAATCCGATGTATATTCATTCTATCCCAAACAATAACGACAATCAGGATATTGTGTCGATGGGAACAAATGCAGCATTAATCACTAAAAAGATTATAGAAAATTCGTTTCAAGTGCTTGCAATTCAAGCTATTGCTCTTGTGCAAGCAATTGACTATCTTCAAATAGATTCCAAATTGTCGTTAAAGACTAAAACTTTTTATAATGATATACGTCGAATAGTGCCTACTTTTGTAGAAGATAGTCCTTTGAGCAAGAGTATAGAGGATATAACTATTTTTCTGAAAAACACACAGTTATAAAGATACAATTTATTAGACAATATGAAATACGCATTAGTAACAGGAGGTTCTCGGGGGATTGGCAGAGCTATTTGTATAAAACTTGCAGAAATGGGTTATCCTGTTTTGATAAATTACAATTCAAATATTGCTGCTGCCAAAGAAACTAAAAGAATAATCGAAGAAAACGGCGGTAAAGCAGAACTTATACCTTTTGATGTTGCAGACGGTCAAACCGCCGACAATATCATTACACAGTGGCAAGAAAATAATCCCGACCATCATATAGCCATACTTGTAAATAATGCAGGTATAAGGCTCGATAACACAATGGTTTTTATGCAGAACGAAGAGTGGCATAAGGTACTGGATACTACTCTGAATGGATTTTTTTATCTCACCCGTAGAGTGCTCAAAGATATGCTCGTAAAACGTTGGGGAAGGGTTATTAATATAGCTTCATTGTCGGGAATCAAAGGAATGGCAGGACAGACTAACTACTCTGCCGCTAAAGCAGCACTGATAGGAAGTTCCAAGGCATTAGCCATTGAGGTGGCATCACGCAAAGTTACGGTAAATGTGGTTGCGCCCGGATTTATCGAGAGCGATATGACCAAAGACTTACCCCAAGATGAGTTGAAAAAACTTGTTCCTGTCGGACGTTTTGGTAAAGCCGATGAGGTAGCCGACCTTGTGGCGTTTTTAGCATCAGACAAATCTGCTTATATCACAGGCGAAGTAATATCCATTAATGGAGGTCTACACACCTGATATAAATATTATTTCGTAGTTTTTATTAATTATCTCCTTTAAGAAATAAGAACAAGTATTGGTAAGACCCAAAATCCCGGCATTGTGAGCAACTATTATTTCAAAATGGTATCACAATAGAAACAGTGTCTGTCGCCGTTTTCGGATGTGGTACATAGAGAGCTTACCATTTCGGTTGCCGATATACAACGAGCGTTTTTGCATTTTAATGGCGATACTTCGACTATTGGCTGTTTGGGAGATTCTTTATGCTCTTCTGCCCAACGCAATAGGGTATAAATGAGAGCCATACGGATGAATTTGCCGTTGAGTACCTGCTCGAAATACAAGGCTCGCGGGTCGGCATCGACCTCATAAGCTATCTCGTTTACACGTGGTAGTGGATGAAGTATTATCATATCCTTTTGGGCGTTGTGCAACTTGTGCATGTCGAGAATAAAGCTGTCTTTGAGCTTATTGTACTCCGCCTCCGAGTCGAAACGCTCTTTTTGTACACGTGTCATATATAGTATGTCGAGGCTTGGCATAGCATCTTCCAAGTTCGTTGTTTCGATGTATTGATAGCCGTGTTTTTCAATCTCTTTGCGAAGATAATCGGGTATTTTTAGCTCCTTGGGCGAGATAAACACGAACTTTATCCCCTCGTAACGCCCCATAGCCTTAGCAAGTGAGTGAACAGTACGCCCATATAACAGGTCACCACAAAAACCGATAGTGAGACCCGAAAAACGCCCTTTATGTCTATAGATGGTAAGCATATCTGTAAGTGTTTGTGTAGGATGACAATGTCCACCATCACCCGCATTGATGATAGGAATAGATGCAAACTGTGATGCAACCCATGGAGCCCCCTCTTTATTGTGTCGCATTGCAATAATATCGGCAAAGTTCTCTACCACTCTTACGGTATCGGCTACTACTTCGCCTTTGCTTACCGATGATGCTGCAGCATCCGAAAACCCCAAAACGTTGCCTCCCAGCTCCATCATAGCAGCAGTAAAGCTCAGTCGAGTACGGGTGCTCGGTTCGTAGAACAGCGTAGCAAGTTTTTTGCCCTTACACGCCTCCGAATATCTCTTTGGTTCTTTGATAATATCTATTGCAGTAGCAATGAGGGTATCTATCTCTTGTGTGGTAAAGTCGGTTATCTCTAATAGGTTGCGCATTTTTTATAATAAAAAGGATTGTTAATTAATAATAATCATTGGATTTACGAAAATAGTTTAGATGAAAGGCTAAAACATTGTTTTAGCCAACCAATTATTTACGTACGAATCCAACTATCGTCGCTCGGATTGTTGCGGAAGCGTATAAGACGTTCTATGTCGCTCTCCTTTATATAACCGTCGTTTACTGCTACCTGTACCAAGGCATCGAAGTTCGACAGGCTGATGTTTTTCACATTTGCCTTTGCCAGATTGTCGATACCTCGCTGCATTCCGTAAGTAAAAATACTGACAATGCCCAACACATCGGCACCGGCGGCTCGCAATACCTCTACCACCTCAATACTGCTGCCGGCTGTAGATATAAGGTCTTCGACTACCACCACTTTTTGCCCTTTCTGCAAACGCCCTTCTATTTGATTTTGTCTGCCATGGTCTTTCGACCCTGCCCTGACGTATCCCATAGGCAATCCGAGTATGGAGGCGGTAATGGCAGCATGAGCAATACCTGCTGTGGCTGTCCCCATAAGTACCTCTACTTGCGGATAGTGGTTCTTTATGGTTTGAGCCATAGCATTCTCTACCTCGTTGCGAACGGCGGGTGCGGTAAGTATCAGGCGATTGTCGCAATATACAGGGCTTTTGATACCGCTTGCCCAAGTAAACGGCTCATCGGGACGGAGAAAAACTGCTCCAATCTCCAGTAATGCTTTCGATATTTTTTTTTCCATACAATAATTATTTAATCTGTTTTTTAGCAATATTTTATATCATTGGTAAAATTCAAGCAAAGATAAACATAAATTTTTGTTTGTGCAATCGGGTGATAAAGACTAACTCATTTTAACATAAAAACCTATCGTATGTTGGAAAAATAAAAAAGAGGTGTCTTAAACAATCTGTTTGGATACCTCTTTTGTAGAATGTTTATTGTACTGTGATACTCTATTTCAGATTTGCTTTTAGATATTCGGCACAACGCTTATAGACGTTATATCTGGCTTTTTCGCCAAGAATACTATGATTTTTGTTCGGGTATATCTGCATATCGAATATTACTCCGGCTTCTACAAGTTTTTCTGCCATAAGATATGTGTTTTGAGCGTGTACATTATCGTCGGCAGTACCGTGTATAAGGAGTATATTGCCTTTAATCTTATCGGCTTTGTTTAGTACACTCGATTTTTCGTAGCCGTCAAAATTCTCTTGTGGACGATTCATATAACGTTCGGTATATGCTGTATTGTACAATTTCCAGTCGGTAACAGGAGCTATTGCAATTCCCGCTTTAAACGGAGAGTTGTCGGATGCCATACATTGTAATGTCATAAAACCACCATAACTCCAACCCCATATCCCTATATCGCTATTGGGATATTCACTCTTTTTGATATAGTTGGCAGTTTCTATTTGGTCTTTTGCTTCCAATACTCCAAGTTGCCCATAAGTAGAGGTCCTAAACTGATTGCCTCTGGCTCCTGTGCCTCGTCCGTCAACACATACCACAACAAAACCATTCATTGCCAAATAATAATCCCAATCGTAGTCCCACCTGTTGAGAACCTCCTGTGAGTCGGGTCCCGAATATTGTGTAAGTACTACTTGGTTTTTGCCCGATTTGGACGCTTCTATGGGGGCAATAATCCAACCGTTAAGTTCGACTCCTTCGGATGAGGTGAAAGTAAAGAATCTTTTTTGGGGAAAGTTACTCTGCTGTTTCAAGTTTTCGGCTAATTCACTATTAGTCTCTATAGTGCGAATGGCTTTGCCCGAATTGTTGATTACGTTATAAATATTAGGTGTATTTATGTCGGAAAAATTGTGTATGGCATACTTGAATCCTTTAGAAAATTTTGCGGCATGAAATCCTTTTTTATTATCTAATGCTACTATTTTACCATTTACGGACTTGTACA
The DNA here is from genome assembly GCA_000768855.1 of Porphyromonadaceae bacterium COT-184 OH4590. Lineage (GTDB taxonomy): Bacteria > Bacteroidota > Bacteroidia > Bacteroidales > Paludibacteraceae > F0058. The sequence goes on from JRAN01000012.1 coordinate 54,236, forward strand.
CTTCTCTCTGAGTAGGCGAGTTTTTAGCTGCCTGAAAATATGCTGTTTTACTATTGGCATCGTATCCATAAAAGGCAGTTACATCAAAATTGCCTGAGGTAAGTTGCTGTTTTTGGATTCCTGTGGGAGAGTGAAGATATATATGACGATACCCGTCTCGTTCACTCATAAGCACAAATGAGTTGTCGGCATTAAACTGTAACGCATTAAAGTTTCTATAGTCCGAATATGTTTTTGATGTCTCTGAATATAGCGTTGTACAGAGTCCGCTACGTGGATTGCCACTTATAATGTCTATCTGTTTTTGGTCTCTTGATAGCTTTGTAATAGCCAAAGCTTCTGATGAGGCAGTCCATTTGATATTGGGAATATAAAAGTCTGTGCCGTCGAGTTTTACTTGTATTGTGGTGCGGTTTTCCAAATCGTACACCCAAACTGTAACTTTTGAGTTTTTGGTTCCTGCTTTAGGATATTTGAATGTTTCCAAAACAGGGTATGAGTCGTTGAATATTTGTAGTGAGAATTCATCTACCTCTTTTTCATTAAATTTCACGTAAGCCAATAGTTTGTTGTCGGGCGAAAACTTGAAATATTGTATGTTTGAAAACTCTTCTTCATACACCCAGTCGGCAAGACCGTTTATAACTTCGTTCTTTTTGCCATCTTTGGTAATCTGGCTTTCGGTATCGTAGTCCAACTTTTTGAGATAAAGATTATTGTCTCTTACAAAAGCAATTACTCTACCATTTGGGGAAAAAGCAGCCAATTGTTGAGCACCGTTTTCCGAAAGCGGCGCGAGTTTTTTGCGACTTATTTCATAAACATAATAATCGCATAGGAAACTATGACGATAAACCGGTTTTGAATTGGTTTTTATCAATATTTTGCTCTCTCTGTCGTCAAATTCAAACCCGTCTATCTTACCGAAAGGGCAATTTGACACACTATTGACATCAAATATAACTTCCGGCTTGCTTGCTTTGTAGTAGTCTGCTATTATCTGTTTGTTGTCGTCGCTAATAAAAGCAAATCTCTCGCCGTCGTTCATTGATACGACTTTAATACTTTTGGCTCGCCATTTGCCCGCTGTAAGTTCTTGCAGATATTTTTCTGCATTTTGCGAAAAAAGATTTATATTGCTCAATACAAGCAATATAGCTAACGAAAAAAACATTTTATTTTTCATATCTCAATCAAATTTATTAATTATTTGTTTTTAAAAATTCTTTAATTTTGGGAATGTATGTGTCGATATCTCCTGCTCCAAGTGTTACAAGTACATCAAACTCTTTTGTTCGGAGAGTATCTATAAGATTTTCTTTTGTGGTCAGCGTCTTGAGGGGATTGGTTATTTCGTCTATAATAATCTTTGAGCTAACCCCTTCTATAGGTGCTTCACGTGCGGGATATATTTCTACCAGTATCACTTCGTCCAATAATGATAATGCCTTAGCAAATTCTTTGTAAAAATCGGCTGTACGACTATAAAGATGAGGCTGAAATATACCCAATACTTTTTTATTGCCATAAAGCATTTTTAGCGATTTTATAGACGAAGCCAACTCTTGCGGATGATGAGCATAGTCATCAATGTAAATCTTGGGCTTTTCTATATGTTTTTCAAACCTACGTTTTACACCTTTATACGAGGCAATACCTTTTCGGAGTTCGTTTTCGGTAACACCATTGAGCCAAGCAACAGCCATTGCGGCTACAGCGTTTTCTACATTGATAAATATAGGTACCCCAAGCTCCAAATCGATTATTTTACTGTCGAGTAATACAGCATCAAAAATCAATTTGCCTCCTCCTATCCTTATGTTTTCGGCGTAAAAATCAGCTTTTTCTTTTGCAGAATATGTGTATGATTTTACATTTTTTTTTAGATGAGGATTAAGCCGAATCCCTTTTTTATAAATTAAAGCTCCACCTTCTACTATCAAACTGCAAAAATGGTTGAACGATTCGATATACTCTTCTGGAGTGTGGTATATATCCAAATGGTCGGCATCGGTCGAAGATATTACCGCCATAAAAGGCGACAGTTGATGAAAAGAGCGGTCGTATTCGTCTGCCTCTACTACAACCAAATCACTTTTGTCCGACAAAAGAAGATTGTTGTTGTAATTTATCGAAATACCTCCAAGAAATGCATTACAATCTGTCCGACTCTGTTTTAGCAGGTGAGCAAGTATCGACGAAATAGTAGTTTTGCCATGTGTACCTGCTATACAAAGACCCCGTTCCAATTTGGTAATTTCTCCCAATATTTGAGCACGTTTGAAAATCTTGAACCCATTTTTTCTAAAAAAGAGAAGTTCATTATGGTCATTTGGAATGGCAGGAGTATAAACTACTATAGTATTGTTTGGGTTTTTGAATTTTTCATCAATATCACTCCCCAAATCTGTGTGGTGAATATCTATCCCCTCCTTCTGCAAATCGGTACAGAGAGAATTGCATACTCTGTCGTAACCCCCTACTTCAAAGCCTTTTTGCTTGAAATATCGAGCAATAGCACTCATCCCTATACCACCGATGCCGAGAAAATAATAGTTAGTCATTAGCGAAATATCTATAATGATTCTATTACTTAGATTGTCAGTCTTTTGGTATTACTATTTTGTAACCTTTACCGTGAATATTAACAATACCAATTTCAGGGTCTTGCATCAAAATTTTACGAAGTTTGGTAATATAAACGTCCATACTTCTTGCATTAAAATATGTTACCTCACCCCAAATGGTTTTTAATGCCGCATTTCTTTCGAGTATCTGATTTGCGTTTTGCAGCAAAGCACGCAGCATTTCAGCCTCTTTGGTAGTTAGTTTGGTTTTCTCTCCGTTGAAAGAGAGAGTCTGCTTTTGATAGTCAAACACAAATTTACCAAACTTGTATTCTGTCAATCCTAATTGAAGTTTTTGGAGATTTACTCTACGTAGTATAGCCTCTATTCTAAATAGTAACTCTTCCATAGAAAATGGTTTGGTAATATAGTCATCCGCACCAATTTTAAATCCTTCCAAAATATCTTGTTTAAGAGCTTTGACTGTGAGAAATATAATCGGGATTTTTGTGTCTTTTTTTCTAACATCAGAGGCGAGGGTAAATCCATCTTTGTTGGGCATCATCACATCGAAGATACACAAATCGTACTCATTTTCGAGGAATGCCTGATATCCCAATTCTCCATCAGGAAGCAAATCCACATCATAATCTTTTGCTAGTAAATATTCTTTTAGAAGTGCACCCAAATTAGGATCATCTTCGCATAATAAAATTTTTGTATTCATAACATTAATTCCTTTTTTTATAATTTATATTATTATTCCTTTTTTATCACATTCTTTTTTAACTTTTTTCTAAACAGATGGTATTTGAATTATGAATTTGGTTCCAATACCCAATTCGCTTTCTACCTCTATTTTACCTTTATGTTCGGTAATGATTTTTTTTACATAAGCCAATCCAAGACCAAATCCTTTGACATTATGCAGATTACCAGTCGATACTCGATAAAATCGTTCGAAAATACGTTTCAAATCATCTTTTTTTATTCCTATTCCATTGTCTTCTATTGAGATGAACAGTTTGTCTTTGTCGTTCCAAGTTTTTACCGACAATATAAGGTCTTTGGTAGTGTATTTTACCGAATTTTCGAACAGATTGTATATGACATTGGTAAAATGTACATTATCTACTAAAGCAAATGGATTCTCGGCTTGTAGATCAGCATTTATTTTACCATTATTTTGATGTATTTTTATAGAAAAATTCTTTATAACCTTATTTATGAGTTGATTGACGTCAAACTCCCGAAGGTTCAATATTTGTTGTGACTCGAAGATAGAAGTCTGTAATACTTTGTCCACAAGAACATTAAGTCTTTGGGTTTCGTCTTTTATCACAGTCGCAACATTATCAAAAAATTCGGGAGATTTGCCTACTTTATTATCATTGAGCATCTGTGAAGCCAAAGATATAGAGGCTATCGGCGTTTTTAGCTCGTGAGTCATATTGTTGAGAAAATCGGATTTTATCTCGGCATCACGTTTTTGAGCAAGTAGCACATATAGTGTTACTATCACCAGTACGAAAAGGAAGAATGAGACTATTACCGTGGGCAATATTGTTTTTATAAACTGATTGCGATACGAATTGCTGTTCGAAAATACCAAGTTTGCATAGAGTATATCGTCGGGATGTGGTGTGGCAAAAATCTGAAGTTTTATAGTACGCCTTTTGTTTGCCAAGTCGATAAAGTAGTTCGAAAAAAGTACACGATTGTGTTTGTTGGAGACAAAGAACATAAAATTGTCTTTGATGTGATTATTATCAAGCCCTTGCCGTATTCTTTCGTAAAAACTGTTGAAGTCTATTTTTTGAGAAGGGTTGTCAAACGAACTTTCGAGCATAAGTTTTGCCAATACTCTGTCTGTTAGGTTTTTGTTGTGAAGGTATTGTTTTTTGTAGTTTTCTGTTATTATTTGATTCAGCCCCTTTATAGACATATCTGGTCTGCCTATTTGAGTGTTTTGGCGTCCGTCTGTATCAAAAATATCATTGACATAATTTTCGGCATCGTAGGCAACTGTTTCGTCTATGATTTTTTTGATTTCCGCTTCTTTTGTCTCTTGCTCAGCATCTTTGATAACACGCTCTACAACATCTACAAATGTTTGGTCATAGAAAGCGGTTGTCTCTTTTATCAAAATATACTGGAATATCATCAGCGATATTAGGCTAAGAGAAACAATAGAAATTAAAATTATAAGTTTTGTCTTTCCCATACAAATGCAAAGATAATTAAAAATTTTAATTTTAACACAAAAATCTCAATTTAAAATCATTTTAAGTTAAAAAAAGACCATTGTCTGAAAAAAACAAGCAATTTTTAACATAAAATATTCGGATGTTTTATGTGGAGGAGAAAAATATTTTTGGTTCTGCTCTTGCTTAGTAGCAAAAGTTATAACTCCCCCCAATTAATTGAGGAACAGTTGATAGTTTCAATTAAACAACAGCTATTGGATAGTCTTAAATACGTATCCCTCAGACCTAAGCCACTCTATAGACCAAGGTAATGCCTGAAGGACGTTATTGGCAGATTTTATCGAATCGTGAAAAACTATTATAGAACCTCTGCGTGAAAAACGTTTCACTATCGAAAAACATTTTTCCGGTTTTAGGTTTCGGTTATAATCGCGAGTGATTACATCCCACATTATTATCTTGTAGCTTTTTTTCAGCTCATTGAGTTGTTTTATTGTTATTCGTCCATAAGGCGGGCGAAATAAGTTGCTGTTTATCAGCTTGTTTGCCTCTTCTATGTCTTTTGTATAGTCGTTCAATGAAGTATCAAAGCCTTTCAGATGATGCATCGTGTGATTGCCCACTCTATGCCCTGCATTAACTATAAGGTCGAAGATATGGGGGTGTTGTTTTACATTTTTTCCGACACAAAAAAAAGTTGCCTTTATATCGTATCTATCGAGTATATCTAATATTTTGGGAGTTACTTCTGGGCAAGGTCCGTCGTCGAATGTGAGATATACCGACTTATCGCTATCTTTTATAGTCCAAACAGCCGGTATAAACCATTTCAATAACTTATTTGCTCTCTCAACAAACATTCATATATTTTTATGCAAAGGTACAAAGTTTTTTGTTATTAACACGAACCGGTTCGCAAATAATAGAATTATAAGGCTATTTTATCAACAGTATATAAAAAATAATTGTATGACTAAAAGTGCTTGATTGACATGCTTTTGCGAACAAAATGTTTTAAATTGTTTTTTTAATGAAAACTTTTTCATACCTTTGCACCGTAAGATTAGATTGTAAGAAATAACAGATGGGAGTTTCGGCACGGGTCGAGATTCTCTTTGTTTTTCTTTTTGTATATAAGTTGTTAAATAATAAATCTTTATAATATTATGGCAGTTGTTTATATGACAGAAGAAGGCTACAAGAAGTTAGCCGATGAGATTGCTCAATTGGAAGCCGTTGACAGAAGAGCTATATCGGCTCAGATAGCCGAAGCTCGCGATAAGGGCGATTTGTCCGAGAATGCAGAATATGACGCAGCTAAAGAGGCGCAGGGTATGCTCGAAATGAAAATAGCTCAGATGAAAGAGACTTTGGCTAATGCTCGAATCATCGACGAAAGCAAACTGAAAACCGATAAGGTTCAGATACTAAACACTGTTGAGGTAAGAAATCTCAGCAATAATCAGATGATGACCTATACTCTGGTGTCTGAAAATGAGGCAAATATACGCGAAGGCAAGCTGGCTATAAACACGCCTATCGGCAAGGGCTTGTTGGGTAAAAAGAAAGGAGAAGTAGCAGAGATAGTAGTGCCGGCAGGTACTTTAAAGCTCGAAATTGTGAATATTTCATTGTAAAATCCATATATAAATAATTATATGAGTATCTTTTCGAGGATTATTGCGGGCGAAATACCTTGTTTTAAGGTAGCCGAAGATGAAAATTGCTTTGCATTTTTGGATATTAACCCTATTGCGGAGGGACACACATTGGTGGTGCCCAAAAAAGAGGTGGATTATCTTTTTGATTTGGATGATACAAATTACTTGAGGCTTATGGCGTTTGCCAAAAAAGTATCAAAAGCTATCAAAAACAGTGTAGAGTGTAAGCGTGTCGGCGTGGCTGTATTGGGTATGGAGGTTCCGCACGCACATATTCACCTTATCCCGCTTCAAAAAGAGTCGGATTTGAGTTTTTCTAATCCAAAAAAGGAACTGTCCAAAGACGAAATGGAGGCAATAGCACGCAGAATATCGGCTCAAGTCGTTGATTGATATGCAAATATAATTTTTTTGCAAAAGTATTGCACGAATAAAAAAAATGTTGTACCTTTGCAGTCTAAAAGATGAGAAGTTTTTTGTTTCATAATCAAAAAGGTTTTTAAAGGTTAATAATTAATTGATTCTTCCTTAGCTCAGTTGGTTAGAGCATCTGACTGTTAATCAGAGGGTCCTTGGTTCAAGTCCAAGAGGGAGAGCAAAAAAGGTAATCTAATATTAGGTTGCCTTTTTTGTTTTTTTAATATAAATTCTCTCAAGATTGTATATAGGTATTCTGCAATAACTGCTAATATTGTTAGGTATTTGAGCAAATGTTCAACCATATATGATTTCTATCATAGCATATTCAAAATTTTAACTCGTAACTCAAAACTATTTAGTATCTTTGCATTTCTTAAATGGCAAATATCACATATCATGTTCAATTTTGAAGAGGGCAAAAAGGTAATTTCCGGAGAATTACAGATTTTTAATGAGAAGTTTTCCCGTTCTTTTTTTGCCGAAGATGAGCTTTTGCACAACGCATTACAGTATCTTATGCCACAGAAAGGTAAGCAGATACGCCCTATCCTTGTTATTCTGGGGGCTAAACTCTGTGGAGAGGTAAACGACGATACATACCTCATTGCTGCAGCATACGAACTGTTGCATTCGGCTTCGCTCATTCACGACGATGTTATCGACAACTCTATGCAACGTCGCAACAAACCATCGCTTAACAAAATATTCGACAACAAAACATCTGTACTTGTGGGCGACTATATGATGACTAAGTCGTTCAATTATATATATTTATCTCGCAGTATGGAGCAGATAGGGTTGCTGCAAAAGCTAAGTATTGACATTATTCGAGGCGAACTGCTTCAACAGCAATATTCTCGCTCTATACCTAAGGAAGAGGAGTATTATTCGGTAATAAAAAATAAGACCGCAGCACTATTTGCTACCTGTTTGCAGGCAGGTGCATTGTCGGCAAAAGCCACAACCAAACAGCTCGACCTACTGTACAACATCGGCGAAAACCTCGGTATGTGTTTCCAAATAAAAGACGATATTTTCGACTATTCGGCAAATGCAAGTCTTGGCAAACCAATTTTTAACGATATTACCGAAGGTAAAGTAACACTGCCGCTACTGTATGCAGTACGGTTTGCCGACGAAAAAGAGAAGATTAATGTTATAAATATCCTCAACAAAGATAATGTTGATTTGGATGATAAAACATTTATCCACAATCTTGTAACCAAATACAAAGGTATAGAGTATTCCGAGCAGCGGATGAAATATTATTGTAATTTGGCTCTAAACCAATTGGATAGCTTTGTCGATTCTGAATACAAATCGTTTCTCTCTGCCATTATCACATTCACTGCCGATCGCGAATTTTAATCCGTTATGGAAAAATATGTTATCATCGTTGCAGGCGGTATAGGTAAGCGTTTTGGGGCAAATATCCCCAAACAGTTTGTGCGTTTGGCAGGTAAACCAATATTGTTGCACACATTAGAGAGATTTTATAGTTATTCGTCTGATATAAAAATAGTTGTGGTTTTGCCAAAAGAACAACTTGGGACCTGGAACAACATTTGTGCCGAATTTAGTGTTACCATCTCTCATCAATTGGTGGCGGGAGGCAGTCAGCGTTTTTTTTCGGTAAAGAATGGGCTTTCGTTCGTCCCGGATGGTGCTTTGGTAGCTATACACGACGGAGTACGTCCTTTCGTGAGCTGTGCGACACTCGAACGTACTTTTGCTACTGCCGAAACATTTACCAATGCCATACCTGTAATGCCTGTTAATGAGAGTATTCGGCTCTGCTACGGAGCAAGCAGCACCACTTTCGACCGCAATAAGATAAAGATAGTACAGACACCACAAATATTCCACTCCTCAATACTGAAAAAGGCGTACAGACAGCCCTTTAAGGAATTATTTACCGACGATGCATCCGTAGTAGAGGCTATGGGCAGACAAATCCATTTGGTGGAGGGAAATTCGGAAAACATCAAAATAACTACCCCTTTTGACCTTGCCGTTGGCGAAGCCATTTTTGCCAAAGAGAATAAGTGAATATTGTCAATCACTTTTGTTAATGATTGTAATAGGAATATATTTGTTTTCAGAAAATATAATATATTATATAATTACCGGAAACGTAAAAGAGACACCTCATCGATGTCTCTTTTACTTATAGTGTTTCCTTCGATTAGCTCATAAGGATCTCCATTATTATCATTGCCGACTTGGCGACATTGGTGCCAGGTCCGAAGATAGCGGCTACACCTGCTTTGTAGAGGAAGTCGTAATCCTGTGGAGGTATTACACCGCCTGCTATTACCACTATATCTTCTCTGCCGAGTTTTTTGAGCTCCTCTATTACCTGAGGCACAAGTGTTTTGTGTCCTGCGGCAAGTGACGAAACGCCGAGTACGTGAACGTCGTTTTCGACAGCTTGTTTGGCTGCTTCGGCGGGTGTTTGGAACAATGGTCCCATATCTACGTCAAAACCACAGTCGGCATAGCCTGTTGCCACTACTTTTCCACCTCTGTCGTGCCCGTCCTGACCCATCTTGGCTATCATAATACGCGGCTGACGACCCTCTTTTTTCGCAAATTCCGATGTCAATTGACACGCTTTTTGGAAAAATTCTCCTCCTTTTGCTCCTGCTGAATACACGCCTGATATTGTTCTAATTGTTGCTTTATATCTGCCTACTATCTCTTCGCAGGCATCCGAAATTTCGCCTAAGGTAGCTCTTACGCGTGCTGCTTCTACTGCAAGTTCGAGCAGATTGCCTTTACCTGTCTTTACACATTCGGTAATGGCAGCAAGTGCTTTTTTCACTGCCTCGTTGTCGCGTTTCGATTTGAGGTCGTTAAGTCGCTCTATCTGCTGCTTGCGTACGGCAGTGTTGTCCACCTCAAGAGTATCGATAGTATCTTCGTGTTCAAGACGATAGCGGTTTACGCCCACTACGGTCTGTTCGCCACTGTCGATACGAGCTTGTGTACGTGCTGCAGCTTCTTCGATACGCATCTTTGGAATACCTGTTTCAATAGCTGCTGCCATACCTCCGAGTCCCTCTACTTCCTGTATTAGAGCCCAAGCCTTTTCAGCTATCTCGTTGGTAAGCGACTCTATGTAGTACGAACCGCCCCAAGGGTCGATTTCGCGACATACCTGTGTCTCTTCTTGAATATATATCTGAGTGTTACGAGCGATACGAGCCGAGAAGTCGGTAGGCAAAGCAATAGCCTCGTCCAGTGCGTTGGTGTGCAACGACTGTGTGTGTCCAAGAGCTGCTCCCATAGCCTCAATACATGTTCTACCAACGTTATTGAAAGGGTCTTGCTCCGTAAGCGACCAACCCGATGTTTGCGAGTGGGTACGGAGAGCAAGCGATTTGTCGCTTTTGGGATTGAATGTTTTAACTATCTTAGCCCAAAGCATACGTGCGGCACGCATCTTGGCTATCTCCATAAAGTGGTTCATACCTATAGCCCAGAAGAAAGACAGACGCGGAGCGAAAGCGTCGATGCTCATACCCGCATTTACCCCTGCACGAAGGTATTCCCAGCCGTCGGCTAAGGTATAAGCCAACTCAATATCTGCCGTAGCACCTGCCTCTTGCATGTGGTATCCCGAAATAGATATGGAGTTGAATTTCGGCATATTTTTTGAAGTATATTCGAAAATATCGGCGATAATCTTCATCGAAAATTTAGGCGGATAGATATATGTGTTACGCACCATAAACTCTTTGAGAATATCGTTTTGGATAGTACCTGCCATCTCTTCGAGAGTAGCTCCCTGCTCCTGTCCTGCCACAATGTAGAAGGCGAGTACTGGCAATACGGCACCGTTCATTGTCATCGACACCGACATTTTGTTCAACGGAATACCGTCGAAAAGCACTTTCATATCCTCAACCGAACATATCGATACACCAGCCTTGCCTACATCGCCCACAACACGTTCGTGGTCGGCATCATAACCACGGTGTGTAGCAAGGTCGAAGGCAACCGATAGTCCTTTCTGACCTGCGGCGAGATTACGACGATAGAATGCGTTACTCTCCTCAGCTGTAGAGAAGCCTGCATACTGACGAATAGTCCAAGGACGCATAGCATACATACCGCTATAAGGACCGCGCAAAAACGGAGGCAGACCCGCAACATAGTTGAGATGCTCCATATCCTGAACATCCTCTTTGGTATAGATTTTCTTTACCTCAATCTGTTCGGGAGTAAGCCAAGGTTGGCTGTTGTTTTCTGTTTTCGAGGGTTTTACCTCTGTTATATTTATATCTTTAAAATTAGGTTTCATTTTTTTATGGTTTGGAATTTTATGTTTAATAAATTATTCTCTCTATTTTTTCTAAATAATCGTTAATAATGAGAATATTAAATACCTAATTTAGAACTGTACATTTTCAATGCTTCCAAAACATTGGTTTTTACATTAATAAAATGCTCTATACCAATTTTTTGTAGTTCTTCCATACAAGCAGGAGCACCTGCCACCACAAATATCTGTTTGCCTCCAATAGTGCGGAAAGCTTCGGGTGCAAGTGTCTCATATTCATCGTCCGACGAGCATAGTACAATGATGTCGGCACCGACTTTTTGTGCAGCAGCCACACCATCTTCTATTGTGCTAAACCCTAGATTGTCAATTACTTCGTAGCCCGCACAAGCAAAGAAGTTGCACGAGAATTGAGCTCTTGCCAAACGCATCGCCAAATTACCGATGGTAAGCATAAACGCTTTTGGACGTTTTGCTGCCTTTTCGGTAGCCAAACGCAAAGTCTCAAACTGTTCTGCTGCTCTAACATTGGGCAATGTCGGTAATTCTCCGTGGCCGCAATTGCAGTCAGCTGATTTTAGTTTTATCTTTTCGGCAGCCACTTCGGTAAAGTTTGGGAACTGATTGGTCCCCAATAATATTTCTCTACGAGAAGAGATCTTTTTCAATCTGTCGTCAGATACTTTCTTTATATCTTCTTGAATTTTACCCTCCAAAACGAGTTTAAAGAAACCTTGCTCTTCGGTTTGTAAAAATATCTTCCAAGCCTCTTTAGCTATATTGGCAGTGAGATTTTCGATATAATAAGACCCTGCCGATACATCAACTACCTTGTCGAAATTCGACTCCTCTTTTAATAGCAGTTGCTGGTTTTTAGCTATTCTTTCGGCAAATTTGTCGGAAACCTGATATGTAGAATCAAAAGGCACAACCGTAAGAGAATCCACACCGGCAATAATAGCACTCATAGCCTCTGTCTGTGTACGCAACATATTAACGTGTGCGTCATAGATAGTTTTGTTAAACATAGAGGTTTTTGCATGTATCCTCATTTTGGCAGCATTCTCGTCAGTTGGTTTGTAGGCTTCTACTATTTTTGCCCAAAGCATACGTGCAGCGCGGAATTTGGCTATCTCCATAAAATAATTGCCTCCCACACCAAAGTTGAATTTGATAGACTTGGCAGCTGTACATACATCGATGCCGGCTTCTACCATAAGATTCAGATATTGCTCGCCCCACGCCAAAGCATAGCCAAGCTCTTGTGTAGAGTAAGCCCCTGCATCATTCAACGAAGAAGCATTTATATTTACTACACGGTATTTGGGTAAGTTTTGAGCCTCTTTTACCAGCGGCACAATAAGGTCTTTAACGAAATCGACATTTAGTTTTGTTCCCTTTATCAACATTCTATTGATAGGGTCGAAGTTGATAGAGCCTTCCATTTTCGACAAATCGTATTTGTTCGTTTGAAAATAATCGACTAATATTTTAGTCAACTCTTTGGCTCTTCTTACACAAATTTGAAAGTTTAATTCAATAATCTGAGCATCAATTCCTTTAAGTAACTCTTCAATGAATTTTGCCGAAAGTTTGTCTTTCGAAACTTTGAAACCGATTGAGTTGATACCCTCTTGCAATACCTCCAAAGCTTCTTTATTGGCTGCTACTGGGTCGTCTGCCACAATTTCCTGTCGAACAAACCAATTGTTGTCCTCTTTGGTACCTCTAACGTAAGGAAACTTGCCCGGAGCGGCATTTAGAGTAGCCATTCCTTCAACATCTTCCAAGCGATAGAATGGATTTACGTTAAAACCTTCTGATGTTTTCCAAACAAGTTTTTTCGTAAAATCGGCACCTTTTAAATCGGCGTTGATTTTTGCCATCCACTCTTCGGTGGTAATAGCAGGGAAATCCGCCAAAATGTTTAATTTTTTTTCTGCCATAATTTATATTTATTTACAAATTTATTTTCTTACATAATGTGGCATATCTTCGGGTATAACCATCGAATATTCGATTAGACCCTGTATATGCCCGTTTTCGTCTTTCCATGTGGTTTGATATATCAGTTTTTTGAGACCTTTTTTGCTGATAGTATAGGCGTTGGTGCCATCTTCGGCAAGGAGTTGGCGTATCTTCTCACTTGCTTTTGGAGGATGACAATCGAAAAGCGAATTACCCACCACATTGCCAAAAGTCTTTTTCGATATGTCGTTTTGATAAACAACGATTGCTTCTGTATTACATATAGTTATGCTTACACACTGATACTCTATAAATGGATTGTTCATTGCAGCTATTGTTTCTCTATTTGATAATAGTTATTTTTTTAATTATCAAAGAGTTGTTCTTTTTTATTCTTAGAAGATAAAAACCCTCGCTAATACTCGATATATCGATGATATTACCGAAAGTACCTTTGCCTGACGCAACTACCATAGCCGATAGGTTAAACAGTTCGTAGTCGAATTCAGAATTGTCGTAAGTATAATCGACTGTAATGTGATCTTTTGCAGGTATCGGATACACAATAAGTTCTTCTGCTAAAGGCTCTTCAATCGACGACGCATTTAGTGACCACGTCTGACCGACTCTATTGCCCCATATATACTCGGCAAGTATTGGGATGTCTATAAAAGGGTTGCGGTTGTTTTGGAGAGCATAAACGGCATCGTTTCGACTTGTCTCTTTGTCCGAAACAGGGTCGTTGCGGTGCCATTTGAGGAAAAGGTTTATCGCATAAGCGGTAAGGTCGGTCTTAGGTGTAGCCGAAGAGTTGTACGAGAAACTAATATTGCCCGAACCTTTAGAAAGGTTGTTGTCTGCATAACGTATCGCCATATAAAAGTATGAACGGGCGAAGTCGCCTTTATACTGGTCGTCCGGTTCAAATACAGTACCCGAATAGCCCGGAAAAGATGAAGCCCCTTTTTTGCCGAGTTGCTTAGAGCTTATTGTGGTACCGTTATTACACTCTCCGTAAGGAAGATTACCACGTTCGGCATTTACTTTGCCATCGGTAGGGTAGATGTGGAAAGCATCCGACTTCATAGGCAATTGTTCGCCAAACCAACTCTGAGGCACGGAGTGTTCGCGATTGTAACAGTCGCAGACATTCGTGTAATTGCCACATTGGTTGGTTTGATAAGTAAAGTCGCAAGTGGAGTACATATCCCATATTTTGTTGTCCTTTCTGCGGTCAGATGTTCCGTAAAGAGTCCACAACCCTTTATATCCTATGTCGGTATGATCGTCTATAATATCCGTCAAGGCACGACGAAGCTCTGCGGAGGCTTTATTATCGGCATCTTGGTAATATCCGTTCGGCTCACTTGCCAATGCAAAGAGCGATACAGCTATAAAACCCCAAAACAAACTATATTTTTTCATAACTTATTAAAATAACTGATGCAACTTGCAAAGGTAATAAATTTTTAGTTTATATATTTAATAATATTTTATACTTGGGATTTAATTCTAAAAGAGGATTCAAAACAAACTCTCTTTCTTTGATGCGAGGATGTGGTATTGATAGTTTAGAATCATTTATTATCTTATTGGAATAGAATATTATATCAATATCAATAATTCTATCGTGGTATATTCCGCTTTTTGATTTTTGTTTTCTTCCCATCATTTTCTCTATCTTCTGCGTAATTTTTAGTACACGATAGACCGCCAGATTTGTTTTTACCTCAATTATGGCATTAACAAATTTGTTTTCTGAAACAAAACCAAAAGGCTCGGTATAGTAAAAACTTGATGTCTTTACAACCGAACCGATTTTTTTTTCTATTAAAGCTATTGCCTCTTTTATATTATCTTCTTTGTCGCCCAGATTGCTGCCTAACGAAAGGGTTAGTTTCATATAGACAAATTGTTTTTAAGAGATTTATTTATAAACCTCTACCCATTCTACCTCAAGTCTGCCCTCTGTAGCGTCGGTTTTATCGGCAGGGATAAACGAACTGAAACAAGGCGAAAATCTGATTTCGGATATTATGTTTTTAGTCCTAAATACCTCTATATTATTGATTTTCCATATCAAATTGCCATTTTGTTGATAAATGGAATATATATAATAATCGGCAGGGTTGATCCCTTTTACCGTAGTATAATAGTAATCGCCACGAGCGTCGTGTACGCCTACTTCTATCTCTTTCCCTTTGATTAAAGCTACATTTATGTGAGGCAATTTATTACCCGAAGTGAGCCAAAAAGCATGATTGACATTGCCCAAACAACGCATTTTGACACGGATACCGCAATATTCCTCCTCTGCTATATTGTATCCGCTTACTGTGTCTGACGTAAAGTCGAAATCTTTTTCTACAAAACCTTTGGCGGTATCCCAAGTAGTAGCACGGTAGTTCTGTCTTTTTGTGTTGATTATCAAACCATTGCTAAGTGATACGTTTTTGCCTCCGGTATTTGCCTGACGTTCGTTTGCATAAGAGAAAACCGTTTTGGCATTCGGATTGTTGTAGTGGTATCCGGCTTTCCAAGGGCTTTCGCTTAAACTTCTATAATTGAAATTATCTTTTTTGTAAATTTCGAGATTGCCGATTCTGTCGAATTTGCGTGGATTGGTAGAGAAGTAGTATTTGCCATCCTCAGAGTTTAGAATATCATAAAATCTCTTCTCTTGTGCATACTCTTCCGACAGTATCCAACGGTTGGCATCTTGCCAGAACAAATTGCTTTTTTTAAACTCCGGAGTAGATGTCTTTTCCTTTAAGCGATTGTACTCTTGAACTAAAAACGAGTTATGAAACCTTACATAATTCAAATACTCTTTTGAGTTTTCGAAATCTTTGTATCGTTGCAACTCCGGTGATTGCTCCAAAGCTGCTTTGTCACTAAGTTTGTAATAATCTTTTGTCTCTTTAAAAGCGAGAAAATCCGATAGCTGACGGCTGTTTAGTGTTTGGAAGTAAAATCGTAAATCAGCATTTTTCTCAAGCTGTTCAAATGAATTTAAATCTTGATACTCTTGAGTATCTTTATATTTGATTGTTTTTAGTTGCTTTCTTTTTTCTTGAAAATCGGCAGATTTTACTATATGAAACAGTTTTTTATATTCGGCATACTCTTCCGAACGCTCAAACCTCTTATAGTGAATGAATTCGGCAAATAGTTTATTGTCTTTTGCTTCCATTTTGTTGGTCTTCTCCAATATACCAAAAAACTTTTTGAAAAATAAATTCATAATTTTATTATTTTTATAGATGAATAATTAATGTAATATTACACTTTTTTCTCAAAATATTTAAATATGCAAATTTAAGCAAAAAAATTAACTTATATTAATTCTTTCGAAAAAAATTACTTTTTTCTCAAAAAAAATTATATCTTTGCACATTAAGATATGAGCTAATTTAGTATTTATGCGACATTACTCAAAAACAGAAAAATAGTATTAAAAAAAATCAAAGGTATAATTTCTAACCATTATTATTAAATATAAATAAATAATATGAATAAAAACATCATCGTTGGATTAAGCTTTTGCTTGTCAATATTTTTGGTCTCTTGTTCGGTGCCTCGTGTAGCAGGTCCATATAAAGAAGTTAAATCGAAAAATACAGTTCAAATGGTAGAGCAACCAATTCAAAGAGCACAACCGTCGCAACCGCCGCAAACTGTGCGTCAAGAGGCTTTTAAGGCAGAGTCTTCCCACGATGCAAATAGATTGAACCTATATAATGTAATTATAGGCAGTTTTTCTAAAAGACAAAATGCAATCAATCTTAGAGATGCACAAAAACCTCAATATAATCCTATTATAGTAACAAATGAAATAGGAATGTTTCGTGTGATATTGGTTTCTTACAAAACATACGAAGAAGCGAAGCAAAAAGTTTCCGAGATAGCAGACCGATTCCCGGATGCGTGGGTTTTGATGCAAAAACAATAGATTGTTTTGGATCCGGTAAAAATTACAATTTTGGGTAGTGGCTCGGCGTTGCCAACCAAGAACAATTTTCATGCATCACAGGTATTGGAGATGCGTGGTAAGAGTTATATGATAGACTGTGGGGAAGGTACACAAATAAAAATAAGGCAGTATAAAGTAAATATAGCAAGACTTGACAATATCTTTGTATCACACCTACACTCAGACCATTGTATTGGGATCGTAGGGCTTATATCTACACTTGCTATGCTGGGTAGAAAAAATACGCTTACAATACACGCTCACAAAGATTTGGAAGCTATAATGTCGCCTATGATAAACTATTTTACAGACGATGACTCATTTAAAGTGATATTCAATCCGATCAATCCTTCTAAAAAGGTGATGATATATGAAGACAAGGGGTTGACTGTTACCACAATACCCTTGAAACACAGAGTGCCGTCATGTGGGTTTTTATTCGAAGAACGACAAAGAGAGCGACACTTAATAAAGTCTATGATAGAGGCATTCGAAATACCTGTAAAAGATTTGAAATCGATAAAAAAAGGAGCTGATTTTATAGATAAAAACGGATTCTTGGTAAAAAATGAGAGATTGACTACCCCTGCCGATAAACCTCGAAAATATGCCTATATATCAGATACTCTTTATACCGAAAAAATTATTTCTCAAATAGAAGGTGTAGATTGTCTGTATCATGAAGCCACATTCCTTGAGCAAGATAGAGAGCGAGCCAAAGAGACATTTCACACAACAGCTTTACAAGCTGCTACAATAGCTCAAAAAGCGAATGTTGAAAAACTGATATTGGGTCATTATTCTGCAAGATACAAAGATCACGAGCCTTTTATAAAAGAAGCCAAGAAGATTTTTGACAATACAATTTTGGCAAAAGATGGACTCCGGTTTGAACTTTAATTAAGAAGATTATGAAAAAAATATTTGTTTTAGTAACAATAACTTTTTTATTACAAAACGTTGTTTGTCAATCTATTCCTAAAGGTGTAAAACTGCTTGAGTCAAACAAAAGAAAAGAGGCTCTTGCAGAGTTTGAGGCTGTATTGAAAAAGAAAAAGAATGATTTGGAGGCTAACTATTTTGTGGGATTAATTCATTTTTTCAATAATGACTATAACAAAGCAATACCACATATAAAAATTGCTGCAAACAAGAATTTTAGAACCAACAAAATTCATTGGGGAGCTTTAGAAGATTCTAAATTTCTTCTTGCAGATGCCTATTTTATGAATTATGACTTTTCGCTTGCGTTAGAGGTGCTTGAGTCGATGGCTAGCAAGCCGAATCTGCATTATTTTGAGGCTCCTAATGTAGTAGAAGATTTCTTGAATAAAGCAAAGTTGGGACAGAGACTTTTAGATGGTTACAAATCTAATGAGATAGTGCTTATAGATAGTGTTATTATCGATAGTTCCGATTTGCTTAAAGTGTTTCCGCAAGAGCCTAATATAGGGTACCTTGAGGAGAACGACGGTAATGTTTCGGGTAAGGCTTTTGGCTTTTTGTCGGGCAAAAAAGATATAAAGATATTTGCTCAAAACGATAGTACAGATAATTTAAATTTATACAGTAGTAATCATTATTTGTCGGGGTGGAGTTCGCCAATACCTTTGGCAGGTAGAGTCAATAGTGAATATGACGAGAATTATCCATCATTGCATTTTGACGGTACTCTTCTATATTTTGCCTCAAATAATCCAAAAGAGAGTTTGGGTGGCTACGACATTTTTTTGTCACATACCAATTCGGAAGGAGTTTTTTTGAAACCTCGTAATCTCGGAATACCTTTTAACTCACCCTACAACGACTATCTGCTGATAATGGACGGCAATTACTCTAATATAGGTTACTTCGTGTCGGATAGATATCTACCCCAAGGCAAAGTGACTATTTATACTTTTGCTCTATTACTTTCATCTATTACAGATAATATTTTGGACGATGTAGATAAATTAAAAAATAGGGCAAAAGGACTTGTTTTAGACCAATCTGTAAATACACCTGCGAAAAATAAATTAAGAGATAGGATTCGCAATATTCACGCGACAAAAAGTGGTTGTGAAGCAGAGAATGGTTTGTCTAATGTACTACAAAAAAACGGATTTAATTTTATAGTAAGAGATGATAAGATTTATCATAGTTATGATGATTTTACAGATGAAATTGCTTTGAATAAATTTAAAGAAAAACAAAATAAAGAGAACCAAATATCTCAAATAAACAATAAACTGTCGGAACTCAGAAAAGAATATTCGGTTGCCGATGCTTCTACCAAATTGGATTTGAGCAATACAATAAAAGATTATGAAATAGAACTATTGAGACTTAATTCGGAAATAAAGTTATTGATTAAAGCAATAAGGCAGTTGGAGAATTAAGCCGGAATAGTTGTACTTCATAGCGAAAGCAACCTTTCGCCCTCCTCGATACGTTTTAGGTGGCAGAAGAGAAGCTCGCCGTTTTGGTCGTTGCGTAGGTGCATGCCGTTGCCTTGGCAATACTTGTATGACTTACAATCTGCACATATACCTGTCTTTGTCCAACTTCGGTTGCGGAATACCGAGTAGCGGTTTTCCCACACATCAGCGATATTGTCGTCATATATATTGCCTTGAATGAAGTTTGCCCTGAGGTTTGGGCAAGCCGATATGGAGCCGTCTACAAGTATTGACGCCACATTTATGCCGGCACGGCACGCAAAAAAATTGTCGCGGACTTCGAGCTCGTAGTTGCCAAGAAAACCTTCGCAACCATAGTTTAGCTTTATCCGCCCCTCTTTGCGTGTGGCGGCGATAAAGTCGAACAGTTGCTTAAACGCCTTGGGTTCGAGTTGTAGTTCTGTATGCTCTTTGGCTCTGCCAATAGGGAATATGGTAAATATACGCCACTCTTTGACCCCTGCTTCGATGAGACACTCTTTGAGAGTATCGAGTTCCCCGAAATTCTTCTGATTTACACATGTTACCACATCGAAAGCAATATCGGGTGTACGAGCCAATATCTCTATTCCACTCATTGCGTTGGCAAAGCTGCGAGAGTTGCCTCTGAGCCAGTTGTGGCTATTTTCGAGTCCGTCGAGGCTAACTGTAATCGACCTAAGCCCCGACCTAAGCAGAGAGTCTATTTTCTGTTCGCTAAGCAACATACCATTGGTAACTATTCCCCAAGGAAAGCCCCTATGGTATAGCTCTAAGCCTATTTGTTCCAAATCTTTGCGCAACAGTGCTTCGCCTCCCGTGAGCACCACAATGGTTTTGTTCGGCTCCACTATGTGGCTAAGCTTGTCTAAGGCAGCAAAGAAGTCTTCAGCGGGCATATCCTTTACTGTGGAGTCTTGCTTGCAGTCGCTGCCGCAGTGAATGCATTTGAGGTTACACCTAAGGGTACACTCCCAAAAGAGATAGTTGAGCTTGTGGATTTTAGCCTCGTTTGCTTTATATTTGGCAAAAAGGTTGAGAGCAAGTTTTTTACGAAACGGCATTTTTGTAACACTCATAACCTATTTATTCTTTTGGTTTTAGCGAAACATCAATCTCTTTTGTGGCAGTACCAATATACCAATTACCCGACTTTCCTTTGAAATCGGACGGTTTAACTCTTACGATTGTATCAAGGCTTTGAAACTCGCCGTTTTCGGTACCGTCAATGTCTTTGTATTTTACCTTAAAAGTTTGGTTTCCACTTCCAAACACTTTGTAACTATGTTTATAAGTTCCATCAGGGTTTGTGTAAATGGTATCGTGGTCATTCTCCAAAACAATCCTAATATTGCCGATCGGTTCATTGGTAGCCGATGATGTAACTTTACCACTTAGCTCAAAAGTGGCGTGTGGTGAGCCGTATTCTACTCGAGGAAACAGACTACACGACGAAGTAAGTCCTAAAATACCCATAACCGCTACAATTGCCGCATTGTAGGCAGTTAAAATTTTAATCTTTAAGTGTTTCATAATTAAATAGTTTTTTGTTTATATTGAGATGAATAAAAGTGTGTTACTTTTCGGGTTTTCAGTAGTTTAGTTGTTATTGAGCATTTTTTTGTTAGTACTCTTTAATAATAAGACGACAAAAAGTGTTATAATGTTGCAGAGGTATAAAAAATTTTTGTCAAAAAAACAAAAATGCCTACTACACATATTTA
This sequence comes from Porphyromonadaceae bacterium COT-184 OH4590, assembly GCA_000768855.1. Classification (GTDB taxonomy): domain Bacteria; phylum Bacteroidota; class Bacteroidia; order Bacteroidales; family Paludibacteraceae; genus F0058. The sequence goes on from JRAN01000012.1 coordinate 75,458, forward strand.
GTCTAAGAAACTTTTTTCCTTATTATTATAATATTGAAACAATTAATTGCTGCCAAAAGTATAAAGGCGGTGGTTAATACTGTAGCTATACCGCCGCTGTTTGGTGTGTCGAATGCTCTGACAATATGTGACATATATAGAGGACGAACCACAAATACTGTAGCAAGCGACAACAATGTTACTGCAATATTGATAATCGTAGTAAGTCTTATATAGAAAGCAACAACAGACTTTTTCGAATAACCTGCTAAACGCAGATTTACTATTTTATCGCGATTTTTTTGCAAAATAAGATATATGCTAAGTACAAGTATCACAAACGACAATGCAAATATGACTATACCTATCAGTAGGCAGACTACAAAGGCTATCCTAAGAAAGTATGCCATTCGCCCAACAGTTTGGTTTTCGCCCTCTATTTTGTAACCTCGTTCTTTGAAAAATGTGGCTATTGTAGGGTCTGTTATATTCGATATCTCTACTATAAGCCGGGCGGGCGTCTTGCTTTTTTGCGGAGCAAAGCGGTTGTTTGCCCAGTTCATAAATGCCTCTGGCACAAGTATGGTATTGATACGGTTCGAAAAACCTACGATACCTCCCTCAAAACGCTCTAACAAACCATTGCCTGCTATGTTGAGGTCGAACTTTACCATTTGTACCATTCCACCCGATATATTTGGCATCTGACGCGATGTGGCAAAACCAAAATTGTATAGGTCGAGGTAGTTTTGAGGAACGATGATAGGAACAAATCGGCTTTGCTCGTCGAAACGCCACCTTTCGCTCTGGATGTCGATAAACTCGGTTGGGATAGCTTCAAAAAAGAGGTCGGCACCAAAACTCATACCCGAAGCCGAAATCCCGCCGTAAACCTCGAACTGCGATGAGCTAAAACTTCCGACACGACGCACAAACGGCTGCTGTTCGATCTCTTTGATGTCTACTGCCGAAAAGCCCGTCGAACCTCCGATGGTATTGAGTACAGAAATGTTTTTGGTAATAACAAAAAAATCTTTTTTCAGCACACTATTGCTTCCGTTGAACATTGGGCGGAGGTCGGTATATAGCTGTATCGATAGTAGTACAATGGTAAGCCCTATAAAGTTGGATATGGCAAAGCCAAAAAGTTGGGTTTTGCTTATATTTTGTCGTAGTAGTTTGTGTAGCATTTTTTGTTTTTCTGCAAAATTAATACAAAATTTTGACTAACTTTGTCGTTCTATTTATTTTCGGTTTTTAGAAAAAAAAATATAATTTACAAAAAAAATAAAGTAATTGTTTTTATGAAAAAATCATTTATTGTTGCTATGACAGCATTAACATTATTCTCGTGTGGAGAGAAGGCTTTTAAATCAGACCTTAAAACTCCTTCTGTTGAGGAATTTGACTACACTGTTGAGGAATTTTCCGACAAAGCTATTCTTCGCTATCGTGTTCCTGATATCGAAGTCCTTACAACAGCACAAAAGGAACTTCTCTACTATCTTACGGAAGCAGCTTTGCAAGGTCGCGATATTATTTTCGACCAAAACTGCATTCACAACCTTCCTATCCGTCGTGCTCTTGAGGCGATTTATACCAACACTGCCGACAGAACATCAGACAACTTCAGAGGTTTGGAGCTGTACTTGAAAGAGGTATGGGTATCGAACGGTATTCATCATCACTATTCGGGCGATAAATTTACTCCGACATTTGCACAGGATTATTTTATTGCTGAGGTAAAGAAAGTGCCCGTTGAGTCGCTAAAACTCAGAGAGGGACAGGATATTGATGGACTTTTGGCAGAAATTGTTCCTGTTATTTTCGACCCTTCGATTTACAAAAAACGCACCAATCAGGCTTCGGGAGTGGATTTGATAACTACTTCTGCAGGAAACTACTATGGCGAGGGTGTTACCCAAAAAGAGGCTGAAGATTTTTATAACAAAATGAAAGACCCCAATGACAAAGAGCCTGTAATGTACGGACTAAATTCTAAGTTGATTGAAAAAGACGGCTTTTTGTCTGAAGATGTTTACAAAATAGGCGGACTATATTCGTCTGCTTTGGAAAAGGTGGTTTATTGGCTCGAAAAAGCGGCTGCCGTTGCCGAAAACGATGCCCAAAAAGCAGCTATTAACAAGATGATAGAGTTCAACAAGAGTGGTAACCTCAAAGATTTTGATGCTTATGCCATACTTTGGGTAAATGATACGGCTTCGCAAATTGACTTCATCAATGGATTTACGGAGACTTATGGCGACCCTCTCGGAATGAAAGGAAGTTGGGAGGCTATGGTAAACTTCAAAAATATAGGTGCTACCAAACGTACCGAAATTATTAGTGCCAATGCACAGTGGTTCGAACAACACTCGCCTGCCGAAGACCGCTTTAAGAAAGAGAATGTAAAGGGTATCACTGCTAAGGTTATAACTGCTGCTATCCTTGCAGGCGACTGTTATCCGACTACTCCTATCGGTATCAACTTGCCGAACTCGAATTGGATACGTGCTGCACACGGCTCTAAGTCGGTAACAATCGATAATATCACTGAGGCTTATGGTGAGGCTGCCAAAGGCAACGGTTTTGCCGAAGAATTCTATTGGAGCTCCGAAGAGGTGGCACTTGTAGAGAAATATGGACAGATAACAAGCAGCCTGCACACCGACCTTCATGAGTGTCTTGGGCATGCTTCGGGTAAGCTTTTGCCTGGTGTTGACCCTGATGCTCTTAAAGCTTATGGCTCTACTATTGAGGAGGCTCGTGCCGACTTGTTTGCACTCTACTTTATGGGTGATAACAAAGTGGTAGAACTTGGTCTTCTGCCCGACACAAATGCTTATAAAGCTGAATATTACACATATTTTACTAATGGGTTGCTTACTCAGCTCACACGTATTGTACCGGGTGACAATATAGAGGAGTCTCACATGCGCAATCGTCAACTTATAGCTAAATGGGTATTGGAGAAATCTAAAGACGATCGTGCTATAGAGATAGTGGTTCGTGATGGCGAAAACTTTGTAAAGATAAATGACTACAAAAAGGTACAGTTGCATATAGGCGAACTCTTGGCATTGATACAGCAAATAAAATCGACCGGAAACTATAGTGCTGCTCACGACCTTGTTGAAAACTATGCTGTTAAGGTTGATAGAGCTATTAATCAGCAGATTCGCGACCGTTACGCCAAACTCAATATTAAGCCTTACAAAGGTTTTGTGAATCCTGTTTATACTCCTGTTTATGACAAAAACGGCAAATTTATAGACCTCAAAATAGATTATACAGAAGGTTATGCCGAGCAACATCTTCGCTACTCAAAAGATTATTCACACTTGTAATTGGCTGAAACTACAACAAAAGAGACACCTGCATTTTTGCGAGTGTCTCTTTTGTTTGGAGTTGTTTTTAATTAGTTTAAGAGATACAGTACTATGAACTTTTTATACATTGAGGAGGTTTTTATGAGGAAAAAATAGTAATTTTGAACCCTAAAACAGAATTAAAATATTACAAGATAATACAATGTATCTCAATTCATCGCTTGCAAAACGCTATACCAAAGAAAACTTTAATGCTGTTGAAGCTCAGCGTTCGGCTCACGAAATAGCTCAGGGTCCTATAGTATTCCAAGTAAGCCGCTTAATGATAAAATATCGAATATTGCAGCTATTGATAGACTCCGAAAACGGATTGACAATAAATGAGATTGTTCAAAAAACCAATTTGTCTGAATATGCGGTAAAGATATTAATAGAGTCGTCTCTGTCGATAGGAACAGTTCTTTATGACAATGGTAAGTTTCTCTGTTCAAAAACAGGTTGGTTTCTGCTCAACGACCCTGCAGTGAGAGTTAATATCGACTTTAATCACGATGTGAACTATCTCGGTATGTATAATTTAGAAGAATCATTGCTCAATGGCAAACCTGAAGGGTTAAAAATATTTGGTTCGTGGCCAACTATTTATGAAGGGTTATCGAGTTTGCCCGAACAAGTACAAAAATCGTGGTTTGGATTTGACCATTTTTATAGTGATGGTGCTTTTGAGGAGGCTTTCAATATTGTATTTGCTGACAAACCTTGCAAATTGCTCGATGTGGGAGGTAATACAGGCAAATGGGCTTTGTATTGCATAGAGCATGATGAAGAAGTGGAGATTACTATAATGGATTTGCCACAGCAAATAACATTGATGAAGCAAAATATGGTAGATGTTAAAGGGATAGAACGAATACACGGACACGGGTGCAATATGTTGAGTGCCGATACCGCATTTCCTGAAGGATTTGATGCTATATGGTTTAGCCAGTTTCTTGACTGTTTTTCCGAAGCAGAGATAACAAGTATTCTCTCTCGTGCTTATAGGTCGATGACTCCTAAGACTAAAATTTATATTATGGAGACACTATGGGATAGACAGCGTTTCGAGACAGCCTCTTATGTACTTACTCAAACAAGTGTCTATTTTACGGCTATGGCAAATGGAAACAGTAAGATGTATCACTCCGAAGACCTTATTCGTTGTATTGAAAAGTCGAATTTGGTGGTAGAAGATATATATGATGGCATAGGTGTAGGACACTCTATTATACGTTGTGGTATTAAATAGTTGTGATTTGTCTTATGAACTTTGAGACTATAGACATAAAGCAACTGATTCCTCAGCAAGAACCATTTGTAATGGTTGAAAATTTGCTTTTTTGTGATGAAATAACTACACGAACAAGTTTGACCGCAAAGAGCGACAATATCTTTGTGTCGGACGGAGTTTTGTTGCAGGCAGGTGTTTTGGAGAATGTGGCTCAGACTTGTGCCGCACGTCTTGGATATCTCACTATTGACAAACCTGTGAGAATAGGTTTTATTGGTGCTATAAACGATTTTGAATTTACCGGCTACCTCCCCAAAGTGAATGAAAAGATTTTTACCGAGATAAAAGTAACAGCCGAAATAGGAAATATAATACTGATAGATGCAAAAGTAGAGTGTAATTCAGAAATTATTGCTTTCGGTACAATGAAGGTAGCTTTAATGGAATAAATTCAAAATAATGATGAAAGTATTAAAAAGCCAAAAAGAATTTGAAATAAGATTTAGCGAAGTAGATTCAATGGGTATAGTATGGCATGGCTCATACTCTCTGTATTTCGAAGATGCCCGTGAACAATTTGGCAAAGAGTATAATTTGGGGTATCTCTATATTTTCGAACAGGGGTTTTATGCTCCCCTTGTGGAGTTGCATTTGGAATACAAAAAACCCCTGAAATACAAAGACAAAGCCAGAATAGAGATTGCCTATCGTCATACAGATGCAGCAAAACTGATTTTCGACTATAAAATATACAGTCTGCCGGACAACAATATTGTTGCCACAGGATATTCGATACAGGTTTTTCTCGATAAAAGTTTCAATTTGATGTGGGATTTGCCTCCATTTATAAAAGAATGGCGGGATACATATCTAAGGGATAAATAACATAATACTTAAATGCAAACACAGATAGAGATGAGGGTTGTAGGTACCAATATAATATCTTCGCTCGGATTTAATACAAAAGATAATTTTGATAAGATAAAACAAGGTATTTCCGGACTGAAAAAGTATTCGGAAGGTACTTTCGATTTGCCCGAACCTTTTGTGGCATCACTCATCGACCGTAAAGAAGTTAGAAACCGTTTTGACACTTATGCTTCTTACGACCAACGGCTGAGTCATAAACAAACTGACCACTTGACTCTGCTCGAAAAAGCTGCTGTACTCTCCATTCTTTATGCCAACGAAGAGGCAGGAGTCAAACTCTCTTCCGATAAGACGGTTCTTGTTTTTTCCACAACCAAAGGCAATGTTGACCTATTGGGCACTCAATATGATGATGGAGATGGTAAGTTTTTGTGGTATTCGGCAAAACAGATATCAGACTTTATAGGCAATCCGAACAAACCAATTGTTGTGTCCAATGCCTGTATCTCCGGAGCAGCAGCACAGATAATAGCACGTAGAGAGCTGCAAATAAACGGTTTCGATAACGCTATTGTGGTGGGAGTAGATTTTTTATCGAAATTCATTATATCGGGTTTTATGTCATTTAAGGCACTATCGCCCAATATGTGTCAACCATTTGATAAAGAGCGATGTGGCTTGAATCTCGGAGAAGCAGTCGCCACTATCATATTGTCACGAGAAAAAGATATACAATCCAAAGGGATTTGTCTATTGGATGGAGCTATCCGAAATGATGCTACACACATATCTGCTCCTTCAAGAGTAGGTGAGGGTTGTAGTCGTGCTTTGAGGTATATTATGGAGAATAATGGAATATCGAAAGAAGATATTGCCTTTATAAATGCACATGGTACCGCTACCCCATATAATGATTCGATGGAGGGCAATGCTATTTTTAGATCAGGATTGGGCAGTGTGCCAGTAAATTCTTTCAAAAGCTGTTTCGGACATACTCTTGGGGCTGCCGGTATTTTGGAAACTATTATTGCTATCAAATCGCTCGAGAACAGTATGATTCTACCTACACTCAACTTCGTCCAACCCGAAGTGATTAATATAGACGGTAAGCAGTTTTCGCTAAATGTAACCAAAAATATTGTATCCACAGACAAACGCTATTTTATAAAGATAATGTCGGGTTTTGGTGGTGTCAATTCGGCTCTTCTATTCAAAAAACGCTCTCATTAATTCTGCATTTAACTATAAGCTAAAAAAAGGGACTTGCGTTTTGTATGCAACCCCCTATCCTAAAAATTAATAAATTACTTTATTTTATCTCTTTCAAGATTTGATTTTGTTTTTCGATAAGTTGTTTCTGAGCCTCTATGTCTTTTTTCAACTTTTCGATATCTTCATTTGCTTTTTTTATGTTATTTTCGTAGGTAGAAATATCTTTTGTACGCTGTTTTAGCTTCGCCTCCATCTTGTTAATTTCGTTTTGAGTCTTTTTGATGTCTTTATTCTGATTGGCTATTCTAATGGCAACGTCATTATTATGAACCTCTTGTACATATTTTGTGTCCAAAAAGTTTTTAAGATTTGATACCAGACTTTGGTCTGTATTAGAGCTCTCGAATGTTGTTGAAATTCCCTTTTGTACAAATACATTTACCTTAGTTATAGGATTGTTTTTGCTTTTCCCCTTTGCTTCGAAAGTTACAAAAAGATTAATGTAGTCTGTAGATATTTCGGGAAACACAATCTTTTCGTAAGTAAGAGTTCGTTTCGACGATTTGCCTGTAAGTCTGTTTGATTTCAGTAAGTCTGTCATAATTTTTTGAGCATCTTTCGTACTTGCAGTTACGTCTATAGACACACAATTGCCGGATATCTTTTTGTCCAGATTGGCTACGTTTTCGTACGATTTTGGTTGGGCATTCATTGTAAATAAGGATATTGCAACAGCCACAAATAACAATAATGATTTCTTCATAATCTAATTTTGTTTTTTTATTAATTAATACATTTAAAGTTTTGGCAAATTTAATAAAATATTATCACATAACAATATTTTTATATACTGTTTTTGTGAAGATTTGTTTATACTTACACTTTTTGTAATCTTTCCAAGTGTTTTATTTGAGTAATGATTTGTAATGGTAAAGGCTATTCGTCGAAAAGAAAAACATCTTCGTCGGGTGATTTCATACCATATACCTCTCGAGCATATTTTTCTAAGGCATCTCTGTTGGTCGAGAGTGCGTTTGTCTTTAATTCGTTGTCTTTGATTATCTTACTGTATTTTGCATTCTCTCTCATTAGCTTTGAGTTTTCGGAGTGTAGTCGCCATCTTTTTATGAAATTATTATTGTCGAAAAAAGACATCCAAATCAAAAAGATTAAAACAATAGAGGCATAGCCATATTTACTTAGAGCAAAATACTTTATATACACTAAAATCTTATCTATCCTTTTCATAATGTCTTGATATATAGTTTGTTGAGATAGTGTGCAAATGCTTAGATAGCATTCATTTTCAAAAAATTAACTTCTTGTTCCGACAGATACCTCCATTTGCCTCGCGGAAGATTTTTTTTGGTCAATCCCGCAAAGTAAACCCTGTCTAAACTAACAATCTTGTATCCAAGATGTTCGAACATACGTCTTACGATGCGATTTTTACCCGAATGAATCTCTATACCAATCTGCTTTTTGTCATCCTCTTTTACCAAAGATATGTCGTCTGCTTTAATCTCTCCATCTTCTAGAATTATGCCATTTCGCAGAGCCTCCATATCTTGAGGTTCAAAATCTTTGTCGAGTTTTACATGGTATATCTTTTTCTTTTCGTACTTAGGATGTATCAGCTTGGTTGTCAGGTCGCCATCGTTGGTAATAAGCAATACGCCTGTGGTATTTCTATCTAATCTGCCGACAGGATAAACTCTTTCGGAGCAGCTCCCTTTTATCAAATCGAGTACCGTTTTTCTCTCTTTGGGGTCGTCTGAGGTGGTAATTATATTTTTGGGCTTATTAAGCAGGATATAAATCTTCTTCTCCATACTCACAAGTTGGTCGTGAAAATGCACCTTGTCCTTGGCCGGGATTATCTTTGTGCCAAGCTCGGTAACCACCTGCCCGTTAACGCTTATTACGCCTGTGGAGATAAATTCATCTGCCTCACGTCTCGAGCAGATATTCGAATTTGCCAGAAACTTATTGAGTCTCATCGGCAGATTCATATCTATAAAATCCTTGGAATAAAATTTATGTTTAGGAGCATAATCACTCTCTTTGTAGTTTCGGGCGAAACTATTATCGTACTTTTTCTTAAAATTGTCTTTGCCGTATGATTTTGATTTATTATGCAATTCTTGAACTCCGTTGTCGTTGTTTCTCGAAAATTTTGGGCGATTGTTGCTAAAATCCCTGTTGTTGTTTCTGTCAAAACTTCTAAACTTTCTATTGTCGGAGTTTTTTGCAAAGTTACTGCGTCGGTCGCCGTATCTCGCTGTCTCACCGTTTGGTGTAAAATCGTTATGTTTGTTGCCAAACCTCTGATTGTTGTCCTTTCTGAAACTGTATTTGTTGTCGCCGAATTGGTTGTAACCGTCTTTGGGTCTGTTTTGATTTTTGTTGTCAAATCGTCGTCTGGTGTCTTTTTTTTCAGTATTTATTCTCCCCGAAAAGTTATCGTATTGAAAATTGGGGTTGAAGCTGTTTCGTTTTTTTGCTCCATCAAACTGTTTTGAGCGAGACTGTCTCGATTGATTATGGTTTTCCATGTGTAGATTTTATAAAATATATTCTTAACAAAATATTATCACAATATTTTATGCAAAAGTACTACTTTTTTTTATGAAATATCAGTTATTATTTTTTTGTTTTTAAAAGACTTATAATCAAAGTATTGATTGTGCGTTTGTCGGTTTAATTATGTTAAAAAATACTTTGGTTTCATATATTGTTGCGTGTTTGAGGTTTGTAGTTTAGTATTTTTATAAATTTTATTAATTTTGCAAAAAATAAATTAGTAGCTAATAAGCTAACATACAACAAAATATTACATAATGCAAGTAATTGATCTATCAAAAGATAATTCTGTACTAAATAATTTTATTAGAGAGATACGCGATGTAGATATACAAAAAGATTCTATGCGTTTTAGACGAAATATGGAACGTATAGGTGAAGTACTTGCCATTGAACTCAGTAAGTCGCTAAAATACAGTCGTATACAGACTCGAACTCCTCTTGGTACAGCCGATGTAAATGTTATAGACGAACAGATAGTGATTGCCTCTATCTTGCGGGCAGGACTTACTCTGCATAATGGCGTATTGTCTATTTTCGATAAAGCCCAAAATGCTTTTGTTACAGCTTACAGAAAGTATAGTACTGCAAATGATTTCGATATTTGTGTAGATTATATTTCGTCGCCTGACCTTACGGGCAAAACCCTCATAATAGTTGACCCTATGCTTGCTACAGGCAGTTCGATGGAGATGTCTTATTGTGCTCTTCTGCAAAAAGGTACTCCGACAAATGTGCATATAATAAGCACAATAGCCTCAAAAGCGGCAGTCGAATATCTTAATAATACTATGCCACAAGAGACCAAACTGTGGGTGGCTGCTATTGACAACGATATAAACGAACACGCCTATATTGTACCCGGTTTGGGAGATGCGGGCGATTTGGCTTTTGGGGAAAAAAACGACTGACAACGTTTTGTCGAAATTATTTCGTAGGCTCTAAGCCTCGCTCTTTGGCTATTTTCAGCAGATAATCGAAAGCTTCGTTGTGTGAGTTTGGGATAATTCCGTCGAGAATAGCGTCTTTTATCTCTGCTTTGAGTTCGCCTACGACGGCAGAAGGGGGCAGCCCAAAGGTTGCCATTATTTCGTCTCCGTCAACAGGTGGTTGGAAGTTGCGGATACGGTCTTTCTCTTCGAGTTCGACAAGTTTGCGACGAACGAGTTCGAAATTTTCCGAAAAACGTTTTACTTTTTTCATATTGTTTGATGTGATGTCACTTTGGCAGAGCATCATCAGCGAGTCTATATCGTTACCGGCATCGAATAATAGCCGTCTTACGGCAGAGTCTGTTACGATATCTTCACTAAGCACTATTGGTCGCATATGTAGCAGTACCATTTTTTGTACAAATTTTAGCGGTTCGCCAAGCGGTAGTTTGAGCGATTCGAATATCCTTTTCACCATTTTTGAGCCTACATAGTTGTGATTGTGGAAGGTCCAGCCACGCCCTTCCTCCCAACGTTTGGTATTTGGTTTGCCTATATCGTGCAGCAGTGTTGCCCAACGCAACCATAGGTCGTTGGAACGTAAGGCAATATTATCAAGTACTTGCAGAGAATGAACAAAGTTGTCTTTGTGAGCACGTCCATTGATAGTATCTATGCCTTTCATTGCCGATAGTTCGGGGAATATCAGTGGTAGCAGCCCTGTTTTGTCGAGCAGATAGAAACCAACAGACGGCTTTGGTGCAAGTATTATCTTGTTTAGTTCGTCCGAAATTCTCTCTTTGGTTATTATCTTTATGCGGTCTCGATTGCGCCAGATAGCTACGAGTGTTTCGTCTTTGATATTGAAGCCGAGTTGTGTGGCAAACCTGATAGCACGCATCATACGCAGAGGGTCGTCCGAAAAAGTAATGTCTGGGTCTAATGGCGTTTTTATAGTCTTGGTTTCCAGGTCGTTTAGCCCTCCGAAAGGGTCTATTAGTTCTCCAAAACATTTGCTGTTGAGGCATATAGCAAGGGCATTGATAGTAAAGTCGCGACGGTTTTGGTCGTCTTCGAGCGAGCCTTGCTCCACTATAGGGTTGCGGCTATTGTGAGAGTACGATTCTTTGCGTGCTCCTACTATCTCTATCTCTGTGTTGTAGTGTTTTAGTTGTGCCGTACCGTAGGTTTTGAATACTGCAAGCTGAGCACCTCGCCCGAGCCGTTTTTTCAGAGCCTCGGCAAAAGCCACACCATTGCCTACCACTACCACATCAATATCTTTAGAGCCTCTGTCTAAAAGCAAATCTCGTACGTATCCGCCTATCAGATAGCACTCTAACCCTAATTCATCGGCTAAATTACCTATGGTGTGAAATATTTTTGTATCTATTTTGCTTATTAAATTCATCTTCTTACAGCTAATCAATAAACATTATTCCCTTCCCCCTTAATTCTAAAATTAAAATCACGAACTGTTGGTTTCGTGATTGTTAATCTGTTATTAATCATAATGTTGTTTTTTGTTCAATTTTTTTTGTTTGAATGTCAATTTAAAGGTATTACTTTCTTGTTGATGGCAATACCAGCTACCACTCCTATACCGCCAACGACATTGTTGTAAATCTGTACGGGTTCATTGAATATCCCTATGAAATCTATATTATTGGTATGTGCCATATATGTTTTTTGAAACAGATAGTAGTCTTTCGAAACACTGTTGAGGTAAATGTCAAGAGTGTCTTTGTATCCATCAACATTGCGATTGTAACGATAAGCATTCTCCGAGATTACTTTTATGGTATATTCTTTGCCATTGATAATGTAGTCTTCGAAAACAAGCGATTGTGATTCTAAGTCGATTTCAAATATAGGATCAGTGCCTGAGTTATTGTTGAACACAATATCTTTGGAATATAGCCACAGGGGTATTACTTGTCGGGAAATCTCATTTTTATTGTTCGACTTAGTCCATGATATAAGATTTGCTTTTATTTCGTAGTAGTTGGATATATTGGGATCATCTTGAAATTTTATACTTATATTGAGCGTTTTTCTGTTGTATTTGTTCGAAGTATAGGCTGTGTCCACCGAAATTATATTGCTCGAATATGGTATTTCGGTAATGGCACTTACATTGTCGTAGTTTTTATGATGGGCTTTTAGCTCCAGTTTGTCACCGTGTTTTAGCCTGTAAGGTAGAGTGTAGATGGCATTCGAGGCATTATGGCTTTGGTAGGTCATTGTACCGATACTATTACCGTTTACGAATATTTCCAAATATGCATCGTTTACATAAGTCTCTTTGTATCTGTAATCGTGCATAAAAAATACACTATGCGATACATTGGCTATAAGTGTGGAGTCTGCTGCCAAAAGAGAGTTTACTACGAGTTTGTCTTTAGCATAATCGCCCTTGAACTTTATCTCTTTGGTGCAAGATACCACTACAATCCCTATTGCAGTTAAAACAAATACTATATGTTTTTTCATTACAACCTAATTTTGTTGTCCTTATATTGCAAAATTACTATTTTTATTTATAAACCAAAGAAAAAACTTAACTTTGTAATCTGTAAAAATTATGTTTATAAAATGCAAATAATATCAGGAAAAGAACTTTCTGCAAAGCTTAAAGCAGAAATGGCAAAAGATGTTGCCACATATATGGACAAGTACAGACGATTGCCGAAATTGTCTGTAATACTTGTCGGTGAAGACCCGGGTAGTGTCTCTTATGTAACAGGCAAAACCAAAGCGTGTGACGAAGTTGGTATCTTAAATGAGACGATACGGTTGGAAGCAACGGCTTCAGAAGCCGAGTTGTTGAGCAAAATAGATGAACTCAATGCAGATAGTACTGTCGATGGTATACTTGTACAATTGCCATTACCCAAACACATTGATGAAAACAAGGTGATTTTTTCCATTAAACGTGAAAAAGACGTAGATGGCTTTCATCCTCTGAATGTTGCTGGTCTGTGGAACAATACCGATTGTATTGTGCCTTGCACGCCCAAAGGCGTAATCAAGCTTTTGAAAAGCGAAAATATAGAGTTGAAAGGCAAAAATGTAGTGGTAATAGGGCGTAGCAATATAGTAGGGCTGCCGGTAAGCAAACTTTTGTTGAATGAAAATGCAACTGTTACCATTACCCATAGCAAGACACAGAACCTTCCTCAAGTTTGTGCTCAAGCAGATATATTGGTGGTAGCTATAGGCAGGGCTAAGTTTGTTACTCCCGATTTTATAAAAAACGGAGCAGTCGTAATCGACGTAGGTGTAAACAGAGATGAGGCTACAGGCAAACTTTGTGGAGATGTGGATTTCGATGCCTGTGCCGAAAAAACCTCATATATTACCAAAGTGCCGGGAGGAGTAGGACCGATGACTATATCTTGCCTTATAGAAAACACAATAGAGTGTTTTTTGAATAATGTAAAACATAAATTAATGTGATATAATCTGCACATATAAGTGGCTGTAGGAATATGAGTTTGGTGACGGAGAAGATTTGTATGAGTTTTTTTATAAAAATTGTCCATAAGGTGTTGTATGACTCTCAAACGTCGTATTTTTGATACATATATCAATGTTATTGCATATTTTACGGTGAAACTCAAGGCACGTAAAAACAGTTTGATGAATTTAGAAAAACATAGCAACGTGCCTTTGTGTTTTGTAACCATAGCTTTTAATAATGCTTTTTTGATAGAACAGCAAATACGGCTTTTGAAAAAATATATTACCGACAGACAATATATACATATAATAGCGGATAACTCTAATAATAAAAAAAATAGGGAGGTTGTCAAAAATTTGTGTATAAAAGCGGGTGTTGAATATATAAGTTTGCCTTACAACTGGTTTCAAAAAGCGAATCGTCGTCCGTCGTATGCTCATGCATTGAGTATGATATGGATATACCGTAATATTATCATAAAAATACAACCCAAAATTTTTGGCTTTTTAGACCATGATATTTTCCCTATTGCAGATTATTGTGTTGAGCAAAAGTTGGGAGAACAGGATTTTTTCGGCAGACTTGTTGATAGAACCCCTCAACAACAAGTAAAAAAACTCTGGTATCTTTGGGCAGGATTCTGTTTTTTCCGTTTTGATAAGATAAAGAATATCAAAATGAACTTTTTCCCTTGTAAAATAGATGGTACTTATCTCGATACTGCCGGTTCGGTATATCGGTCTCTATATGCCTCTTACAATCTTAGTGAATTGCAATTGGATGCTCCCGTCAGAGCAACTTATTTTAGAGAAGGCAATGACTATCATTCTGACTTATTGCACTTTATAGACAATGATTGGGTGCATACTATTAATGGGTCTAATTGGACAAAAGGAAGAAGCAAGGATAATTTTCTAAAAGATTTTTTGAAACAATATTAAAATAATATTATATAGCACAGTATGCTATCGGTAATTATATGTACATATAATCGTCAAAAATATATATACAACTGTCTTAAAAGTATTGCGGATAACGAATATAGTCACCGCGAATATGAAATAGTGCTTATAAACAATAATTCTACTGACGATACTGAGGCAGAGTGCAATAGATTCCGTAAGGATTTCCCTCAAATAGACTTCAACTATTTTGTAGAAAAGCAACAAGGGCTGTCTTATGCCCGCAATCGCGGAATATCAGAGGCAAAAGGTGATATTTTGGTATATGTTGATGATGATGCCACAGTAAATAAAGAGTATTTGAGTACTATTGCTGTTTTTTTTGAACAAAATATCAAGGCAATGGCAGCAGGTGGGGCTATTTATCCTGTTTATGAAACCCAAGAACCTGCGTGGATATCCAAGTACACAAAAACATTGATTACCGCATATAAGGACGAAGGCAACGATATAATACGACTAAAAGGGAAAAAATTCCCGAGTGGAGGCAATGCTGCATACCGCAAAGAGGTTTTTCGTTGTATAGGTGGGTTTAATACCGAGCTTGGAAGAAAAGGTACTTCGCTTATCAGTGGTGAAGAAAAAGCGATATTCGACAAAATGAAAACTATTAATATGCCTATATTTTATCTGCCCAATATGATTCTTTATCACATTATTCCCGCCCATAAATTAACCAAAGAATATTTCGACAACCTTACTGTATCCATTGGCAAAAGCGAACGGTTGAGAACTCTTGCCATATCCCAAACAGCATATTTTAAGCGACTTTTGGAGGAGATTGTAAAATGGGGAGCTTCGTTTGTACTTTGTATCGGTTATTTTTTGCTTTTATCGCCTAAAAAAGGGGTAAAGTTGCTTTGTTTTCGTTGGAATGTTACAAAAGGACTTCTTTCTGTGGATTAATAATAAAATTCGTTTTTATACATACGAAAAAAATATTATCTTTGCATGAGATATTCTCAAAATAAAACAAATAGTGCATATCAATGAAAAAGATAGTATTAATACGACATGGCGAAAGTCGATGGAATAGAGAAAATCGCTTTACCGGTTGGACAGATGTGGATTTGACCGAACTTGGGATACAAGAAGCCGTTAAAGCGGGAGAATTGTTGAAAAAAGAGGGATTCCGTTTTGAAAAGGCTTTTACTTCGTATCTGAAGAGGGCAAACAAGACATTGAATGTTATTCTCGACAAAATGGATTTGGATTATATTCCGGTCGAGAAGTCGTGGCGTCTAAACGAGAAACATTATGGCAATCTGCAAGGTCTCAATAAAGCGGAAACCGCCGAAAAATATGGAGACCAACAAGTGCTTGTGTGGCGCAGAAGTTACGATGTACCGCCTCAGCCAATCGACCGTAACGATCCTCGTTCTGCCTTTGCCGACCCACGTTATGCCGATGTACCTAAGGTGTATCTGCCCGATACGGAGTCGCTTCAAAATTGTGTGGAACGCACAATGCCCTATTGGCACGATGCTATCTTCCCCTCGCTAATGTGCTACGACGAGGTGATAGTGGCAGCTCACGGCAATTCGCTACGCGGTATTATCAAGTATCTGAAAAACATATCGGATGCCGATATTGTGTCGCTCAACCTGCCTACGGCTGTGCCTTATGTCTTCGAGTTCGACGACGACTTGAATCTCGTCAAAGACTACTTTCTGGGCAACCCCGAAGAGATAAAAAAACTTATGGAAGCCGTTGCTAATCAGGGGAAAAAGAAGTGATTTTTTTAATAAATACAATCTTCTATTATACTGTTTTTTTTAGATAGTGTCCGAGTTTATGGGTGAAATTCAGCAGCTTTACGAAGTATTTAAGCAATATCCCAAAATAACAATTGATAGCAGATGCTGTCCGCCCAATTCTATATTTTTTGCTCTCAGGGGAGAGAATGTTGATGGTAACGACTATGCAGAGAAGGCTCTTAACAACGGAGCCGAATATGCCGTAGTCGATAGGGTAGATGTTGCTCAAAATGACCGATATATAGTTGTAGATGATGTGCTTACCGCTATGCAACGCTTGGCTGCACACCACCGCTCACAGATGAAAACCAAGATAATAGCAATCACCGGCACCAACGGCAAAACAACGACTAAAGAGTTGGTAGCTACTGTTTTGGCTAAAAAATACAATGTACTTTATACCGATAAAAATCATAATAACCACATAGGAGTACCTCTAACGCTATTGCGACTCACCGAAGATGATGAGTTTGGTGTAATAGAGATAGGAGCCAACCACAAAGGTGAGATAGCCGAACTTTGTAAAATGGTACAACCCGATTATGGGTTGATAACAAACTTCGGAAGGGCACACCTCGAAGGTTTTGGTTCGTTAGAGGGAGTAATCGAGGCCAAAACAGAACTTTTTGAATACCTAAAAGAGAACAGAGGTAGGGTATTTATCAATATTAACAACAATAATATAGTAGAGCACTCGAAAGGTATTGGTAATATATCTTATGCAATAAATAACGACAAGGCTGATGTAAGTGGTTATATAACAGAGCAAAATCCGTGTGTTACTTTTTCGTGGTCATCACCTCGCTTTTTTGTAGTAACACAAAAGGTGCAGACTAATCTTGTTGGTACATATAATGCTGATAATTTGCTTGCTGCGATTGTGATGGGTCTGTTTTTTGAGATAGAACCCGAAAGTATCAATGAGGCAATAAAAGAATATATACCGGAGAATCATCGATCGCAGTATCTGAAAACAGATAATAACGACCTTGTAATAGATGCTTATAATGCCAATCCGTCGAGTATGGAGGCTGCTTTAAGAAATTTTGCTAATCTAAAATACCCACATAAGACTGTTATATTAGGTGATATGCTCGAAATGGGTGCATTCTCCGACGATGATCATAGAGAAACCGTTGATCTTATTAGTGCTTTGAAGTTTGACAAGGTGTTTTTGATAGGAGATAATTTTTCGAAGATAGAGTCGAGTTATGTTACTTTCAGAAATGTGGAAGAGTTTATAACCTATATCAAAGATAATCCATTGATAAACACCGCTATACTGCTTAAAGGCTCTAATGGTATAGGTCTTGAACAGGCAATAGAATATTTAAAATAAAACTATTTTCAAATTGCTTTTGTGAGGCTTTCCCCCTTTTATAACCAAAGAATGAGGATGCCAATATATTTGTGTTGTTATCGTAACTAACTAAAGAACATTAGATTTTTTTTGTACTTTTGCAAATCAAATATCTAATCAAGTGTAAAGGAGAATGACAACAAATTATATGAATTTGTAGCTGAATCGAAAAAAGTATCGGGTATAGACTGAGCTTATATAGAATTTCCATACGATTTGAAAAAAGAATGTGGTAAGTGGCATCTCAAAGTGTATGCCCAATTTTACAGTGAAAGCTATTAGGGAAGTGTTGTAAATATGGGCTTTAAAAATAATGTTGGTTCTGTTTGCTATATAATAGGAGTCAGAAAAGATATTAGACTCAAAATAAACAAAACTTATGGGGAGATAAATGTTAGGATAACAAAACACGAGCATAAGACTATGTTTTTGGATATAGACTAATAACGCAATAAAATTAATGACAGAATAATGACAAGTGCCATAATAATATCTATCTGTTTATTGCTGTTGATAGCATATATTTTTGATGTCAGTTCACCCTTCGCCACAAGGGTAGAGACCGCTTATTTGCTGTTGATAGCATATATTTTTGATGTCAGTTCACCCAAAACCAGAATCCCATCAATAATATTAATGCTTTTGGTTGGTTGGGCAGTAAGACAGGGAGCTAATTTTTTTGGAATACAGATACCTGATTTATCGCCAATACTTCCTGTAATAGGTACAATAGGTCTTATCCTTATTGTATTTGAGGGGGCTCTCGAACTTGAACTCAACCGTTCGAAAAAGTCAATAATAATAAGTAGTGCTTTAATGTCTTTTGTACCCATGGTTATTTTGAGTTTTGGCATCGCTATTGCTTTTGACTATTTTAGTGGAGTAGGTTTGCGCAGTGGACTTATAAATGCTATTCCGTTTGCTGTTATAAGCAGCGCTATAGCTATTTCGAGCTCGCAAAACCTTCAAAACAAATACCGAGAATATATAACATACGAGAGCAGTTTTTCGGATATCTTTGGAGTGGTATTTTTCAATTTTATAGTACGAAATGAGGTAATAAGTATCAAATCATTTACAGATTTTACGATTCAAATAATAATGATTTTGATAGTAACGATTATCGCTACCTTGGGGCTTGCCTTTTTGTTGAGTAAAATCAGAAATCGGGTCAAATTTTTGCCTATCATACTGTTGATAATCTTGATTTATACTGTTGCCAAAATGTATCATCTGCCGGCACTTATCTTCATATTTATATTTGGATTGTTTATAGGTAATCTCGATAAATTCAAGAGATTTAGCTTTGTCGAACGTCTGCAACCCGAAGTTTTTGTCAAAGAGGTAGATAAATTCGAAGAACTTACCAACGAGATAACATTCTCTATAAGGGCGCTGTTTTTCTTATTGTTTGGTTATCTTATAGAGACGTCGGAATTGCTTAATACTCATACTATTATGTGGTCGAGTGGTATTTTTGTTGGTATATTTATTTTGCGTTCTATTTTCCTTAAAGTATTTCGACAAAATATCGACCCTTTGCTATTTATTGCACCTCGCGGACTTATTACCATTCTTCTCTTTATTACCATACCCGAAGGGCAGCAGATAGGTTTGGTAAATAACTCTATGGTTATTCAAATAATAATACTTACCGCAATATTTATGATGGTTGGATTGATGATAACAGGCAGCAACAAGAGACAAACAACCTAATATTAGATGTAGCCGATAAGTTTGTCTATGTCGTTTTGTTTGACTGTATCAAATCCTTTTATCGCAAAGTATTCTGCCAGATACTCTTGTTCGGTCTGTCCTGGAGTAGGGATTAGTATAGCGTGATTGATACCTAATGCATATAGGTCCATAAGGGTCGAATAACCGCTTCGGCAATAAATATTTTCGGCATTTTGTAGTACAAAAGCCAAATCGTTGTCGTCGAGGTGTGATATTATGGTAACCGACTCAATATGTCTCTTATTGATAGAGGCAGAAGGTTTGCCCTCCAATATAAGGCTTTTTTCGTTTTTTTTTAGAAACAGAGCCAACAATTTTTCTTGTAAAATAGTTCTATGTGGCTCTATCCCTGATATAATGGCTACATTTTTGTAAATATTCATTTGTTCCTACTTTTAGAAGAAAGGGTTGGTGCGTACTTCTTTGTCTATAGTAGTAGAGGGTCCGTGTCCGGGATATACCTTTGTGTCGGGAGGTAGTATAAAAAGTTTTTGACGTATTCCGTCGGTAAGTTGTTCGAAATTACCTCCCGGAAGGTCTGTACGCCCTATAGAGCCGGCAAAAAGCACATCACCTGCAATAAGTATTTTGTCAGCTTCCGAGTGGAAGCATATACTGCCGGCTGAGTGTCCGGGTACAAATATGGCTTTCAGTGTGGTATTGCCAAACTTTATTTCATCGCCATCGGCGATATATCCACCAAGTTTTTGAGCTTCTACCCTCTGCGGAATACCAAACATCATCGCTTGCGAAGTAATATTATCTATCAACTTTTCGTCCCTTTGGTGAGCTTGAGGTAATACTCCGAAAGTATTATAAGCAAAGGCATTGCCAAATTGATGGTCGAGATGTAAATGTGTGTTTAGCAGGTGTTTTATTTTCAGATTATTATTCTGTATGAAATTTTTCAATTCATTTTGTTCGTTTTCGTACATGCAGCCACAGTCTATAATAACAGCCTCTTTGGTCTCGTCGTACAACACAAAGGTATTTTCCATAAAAGGATTAAAAACAAAAGTTTTGATATTAAGCATATTTTTGTCAATAGTTTATATTTGCAAAGGTACTAATATATTTACATATATAAAAAAAATGTAACTTTGCATTAAATGCCTAATAGAGAACAATACTACAAAATTCTGAAAGAATATTGGGGCTTCGATGAGTTTCGCCCATTGCAGCTCGATATTATTACCTCTGTCGGAAGCGGAGAGTCTGCTTTGGCTCTAATGCCTACCGGTGGAGGCAAATCGCTTACTTTTCAGGTACCTGCTTTGGCTGCCGAAGGTATCTGTATAGTCGTATCGCCTCTAATAGCATTGATGAAAGATCAGGTCGAAAATCTAAAAGCAAGAGGGATAAAGGCAGCAGCTATATATTCGGGTATGTCCCACGAACAGATACTTACAACTTTGGACAATTGCGAGTATGGCGATTTCAAATTTCTATACGTGTCGCCTGAGAGACTTAAAACAGATTTATTTGTAAATCGTATTAAATTGCTTAATGTTAGTATGATAGCTGTTGATGAGGCTCATTGTATTTCGCAATGGGGCTACGATTTTCGTCCATCTTATCTACAAATAGCCGATTTACTCGATATTTTACCCAAAGATATACCTGTATTGGCTCTTACGGCTACTGCTACACCTGTAGTGGTAGATGATATTCAGGAGAAACTGAGGTTTGAGCAAAAACGTGTTTTTAAAAAGAGTTTTGAACGAACAAATCTTAATTATGTAGTACGTCATACAGATAGTAAATTAGAACAGGTAATCAAAATATTAAACAATGTAAAAGGTTCTTCTATTGTTTATGTTCGTTCGAGGTTACAGACAAAAGAGATATCTGATTTTTTGAACAGGAGAGGTATAATAGCCGATTTTTTTCACGCAGGGCTGTCAAGCGAAGATAAAAACAAAAAACAAGATGGATGGAAAAGAGGAGAAATACGTGTTATAGTAGCTACCAATGCTTTTGGTATGGGTATAGATAAGCCCGATGTACGTACGGTAATTCATATCGAACTGCCCGACTCTCTTGAGGCATATTTTCAAGAGGCAGGCAGAGCAGGCAGAGATGAAAAAACTGCTTATGCTATCTTGTTGTACAGTAAGATAGACGGTGTTAAACTTAAAAGACGGGTATCTGACAATTTTCCCACAATAGAATTTATATCCAAAGTATATCAAAATCTTGCTAATTACTTCACTTTGGCAGTAGGTTTTGGCTTTGAGGCATGTTATGCATTTTCGTTGTCAGATTTTTGTTCGGTTTGTCATTTGCCTCTCAACCAGACTTATTCGGCTCTAAAAATACTTGAACTTTCAGGTTATATAGAACTAACCGAAGAGCTCGACAATCCCTCTGTATTACAATTTGTAACAACACGCGAAGATTTATATCTGTTTAGAAGCCAAAACCCTGATTTGGATATTCTTATAGAGGTGCTTTTGCGGTCATATACAGGACTTTTTGCTCAAAAAATACATATAAACGAAGATATTATAGCCAAACGACTGAATACCAGTCGAAATAATGTTTATGAAAATCTTATAAAACTCGATAAAATGGGAATAGTTAGTTATATTCCTTTCAAAAAGACACCTTTACTTATCTATACACAAAACCGTGTGGATAATAAAGATTTGGTAATACCTAAGAGTGTTTATGATGAACGTAAACAGCGATATATCAAACAGATTGAAGCCGTTTTGGAATATGCCGAAGATACCGATATTTGCCTAAATCTCAAACTGCTTAATTATTTTGGCGAATCAATCGACAAGCCTTGTGGTATATGTTCTATTTGTCGCCAAAAATGCAGTAAATCACTTAAGATAAAACAAATAAGTGTTATAGAAAACAAAATAATAGAAGAATTAAAAGTATCACCACGGACTATAGAAGACCTTAACAAGCGACTGAACTTTAAAACTGAAAATATAGTTTTGGCAGTACGTAAACTTATAGATGAGGAACGGATATATCAAAATTCGCTAATGTTGTTGGAGTTCAAATATTAGTTGTAAGGAATATTAATTTTAGTATATTTTATTATTAAAAAAGTGGAACGAAATAAAATCCTAGTCTGAAATATCCTATATCCAAAAGTATTTCAGAGGCTTTTTGTTTGTCGGGTATTGTCATACCTCTTTTTTCGAGTATCTCTATCTGCTGTTCTATTGTAGTAGCCGGTTTCATTTCAAAACATAATATTAATTTGTAATTATTTGATTGAACCAATCCATTACTACTTTTTGTTGTAGCTCGATGTCGAACGAAGAGTTGTCGAGTAATTTGGCATCTTTTGCTCGTATTAGAGGGCTTTCTTTACGGTGTGTATCGCGATAGTCTCTCTCCAATATATTGTCTAACACTTCTTGATAATCGACCTTTTCGCCTTTTTTTAGTAATTCGTTATGACGACGTTTGGCTCTTACTTCGGCATCGGCATTTACAAATATCTTTAATTCGGCTTTCGGGAATACTACCGTCCCTATATCGCGACCATCCATAACAATACCTTTTTGTAAGCCCATAAGTTGCTGTTGGCGAACCATCGCTTGTCGAACAAAATTTATGGTGCTTACTCTGCTGGCAGCATTACCTACTTCGAGAGTACGGATTTTTTTTTCTATATCACTGCCATTGAGAAATGTGTGTTGTTCGCCATTGACATTCCCAAAGGTTATCTTTATGTTTTCCATCTCTTTTTGTAATTTTTCCTCATTTATAGTAGTCTCTGTAATTATACCCTTCTGAATGCCGAAATATCCTACAGCACGATACATCGCTCCGGTATCAACATAAATATAACCTGTATCTTTTGCCAACCGTTTGGCTATTGTGCTTTTTCCACAGGACGAAAATCCGTCTATTGCTACAACTATTTTATTTTCCATGCTATTGTATTGTTTGTGTGACTTTTTGTTATGTGGTTAATTTGTATGTGTTTGGCAGATGGCTTAAATATGTTGTTTATACTACTTTACTCCAAATCCTTTAAGGTCTGTGGATATAGTGAAATGTGTTGTAAGGTTACCACTCTGAAATTGAGCTAAGGCAAATGCCACTCTAAAATCTTTTACCTTGATGCCTGCCCCAAACGAAAAACCTGCTATCGAACGAAAAGAAGGTATATTCATCTCGGCGTTTCGCCTGTAATTGTAAGCTACAGACAAGTAGAAGTTGTTGCTTGGTACTATCTCTACTCCCACAATAGCGTGTCGAAACATCATATCGTACCATTTGATTTCATACACCTGTTTATACTCTTTGTCGGTAGCCGAAGTACGCTCATAATTGAGATTGAATCGTTGTAGGTTGTGTAGAGTAAAAGAGAATCTCAAAGGAGCTTGTTTGAGCTTTTTAGATACGCCAAACAGTATGTTTACCGGTATTGGTTCACGGTGATTGCTACCCTCTATAGAGTGGTATCCGTTAAACTGAAATCCCATATTTTTGACTGTCAAGCCCATATCAAATAGGTTATTTTCATCATGATAATTAGCCCCAAAGTCGATCGCCATACCAGCAGAGGAGTATCGCTCATATGCCGAGTATATCACTTTCGCCGTAGCTCCTACCGAAAAGTATTTGCCAAATTGTCGTGAATATAAAATGTTCAATACCATATCTTTGGCGGTAAATTCACCTTGGTAAATATCAAGTTCGTTATACTCCTGAAATTTGCCAAAGTCGAGGTAATTTACTGCCAATGCAAAGTTGTTTTCACCCAGAGTTCTACCATATCCTACGGAGCCGAAGTTGATGCCTGCCAAATATCTGGCATAGTTCAAAGTGAGTATATTGTGGCTTTTGTTTGAGAGTAAAGCCGGATTATTGAGAGCAAGATTCAAGTCTCCGTCAAAAAGCGACACATTAGTTCCTCCCAGACCAATGGAGCGGGCATCCATAGGCAAGTCGAGTACCTGATATACGCCCTTACCTGCTTGTGACCAACAGATCGCACTTAACGATACTACTACTAATAATATAATTAATTTCTTCAATTTATTGTGTTGTTTTATAGTTTTTTACTTAATGTTTGAAATGTCTCATCCCCGACATCATCATTGATATGCCTTTTTCGTCGGCCTTGCGGATAGAGTCTTCGTCGCGTAGACTGCCTCCCGGTTGTACAATGGCAGTAACACCCATTGTTGCAGCTAATTCCACACAGTCGTCGAAAGGGAAAAATGCGTCTGATGCCATTACGAGGTTTTCCCGAACGCCGTTGTTATGTGCTTGTTTTAGAGCTATTTCGGCAGAGCTTATGCGGTTCATCTGCCCGGCACCAATGCCAAGCGTAACGCCATTTTTCACCACACAGATAGCATTACTCTTGATATGCTTCACTATTTTAAGTCCAAAGTTTAGGTCTTTTAGCTCATCTACGGTTGGATGTTTTTTAGTAACAGTCATATCATCAATCACTTCAAGTATTTTTATATCGGCATCCTGCACTAACAGTCCTCCCGTAACCGAGACCATAGTTTGCAGAGTATCATTGGTTAGCGACATATCCACTTCGAGAAGTCGCAGGTTCTTTTTGCTGCAAAGTATATCCAAAGCTTCCGTCGAAAATTTTGGAGCAATTATTATCTCCAAAAATATATCTTTCATCATCCTTGCTGCCTCAGCGTTCACCTCGCAGTTGGTAGCCACAATACCACCAAATATACTTACAGTATCGGCATTATAACTCTTTGTCCAACAATCGACTATGTCTTTGCCAATGGCTGCACCACAAGGGTTCATATGTTTTACGCCAACGCAGAAAGGTTCTGAAAATTCACGAACTATATTAATAGCGGCATTGGCGTCTTGTATGTTATTGTAGCTCAATTCTTTGCCGTTGAGCTGGCGAGCAAAAGCAATCGAAAAAGGTATGTATTGTGGTTGGCGGTAAAATTTAGCCGACTGGTGTGGATTTTCACCATAACGCAGTGACTGTACAAGATCGTAGTTTAGAAAAAGTTTATCATTAAGTCCTGCCTTTTCGCGCATATATGTGGCGATAATGGAGTCGTACTCTGCTGTGTGAGTGTAAGCCTTGGCACTGAGTTGTAGACGAGTTTGAGGAGTGGTGTTACCCGACTTTTCTATTTCTTTAATAATCAAAGTATAATCGTCCGGATTGCAGACTACTGTTACATCTTGCCAATTTTTGGCTGCAGACCGTAACATCGATGGTCCGCCAATGTCGATATTTTCTATTGCCTCTTCCATAGTAACACCCTCTTTACTAATGGTCTGAGAGAATGGATAGAGATTGACACATACTAAATCTATGAATTCTATATGATTGTTTTTGAGTGCTTCAAGGTGTTCGGAATTATTCCTTTGAGCGAGTAGTCCGCCATGAACTTTGGGGTGAAGAGTCTTTACCCTGCCGTCGCAAATTTCGGGAAAACCGGTGATTTGACTTATGTTGATTACTTCAATGTCGTATTCTTGCAGGAGTTTCATTGTACCACCTGTGGCTACAATCTCCCAACCGAGTGATTTTAGTTTTTGGGCAAAATCTACAACCCCTCTCTTATCACTAACGCTGAATAGTGCTCGCATCTGCAAATATTGATATTTTATATTTGTATAATAAATAATTTTTAGCATACAAATTTATATATTTTTTTGTAATAATAAGCCAAATATGCAATTTTACCATTAATATTTCCAATCTAAGCATACCTATTTGCCGTGATATTCTGAAATATGTAAAAAAAGTCTCAAAATGCTTGACACATTGTTGAGACTTCCTCTTTTATGAACAATTTTAATTTATTGCTTATTATTTAATACCCTCCGGTTTTTCGATGTTAATCAATTCTACCTCAAATATAAGAGTAGAATAAGGATTTATAGCTTCGCCGGCTTGTTGGTCGCCATATGCCAACTGTTGTGGAATATAAAATTTGTATTTGGACCCAACAGACATCAACTGCAGTCCTTCTGTCCAACCTTTTATTACTTGGTTTAGATTGAATGTTACGGGCTCCTTACGTTCGATAGAAGAATCGAATACTGTATCATTTATCAAAGAACCTTTGTAGTGAACTTTTACTATATCAGTAATGGTAGGTTTAGCGCCTTTGCCCTCTTTGATTACTTCGTACAACAATCCACTTGGAGTAGATTTTACATTTTTGTTTTGAGCAGTTTTAGTCAAAAACTCTTCATTCTCTTTCTTCCAAGCACCGAAAAGTTGTTCGTTTTTGGCAGCTCTACGTTTTTCGGAAACAGTTCTTAGATATTCTCTTGCTGTATTTGGTGAGAAAATCGTTGTATCGCCCAACGTTCCTGCGTTGATACCAGCAAGTACAATGTCGGATTTTAGGGTTAGAGTAGAGTCGTTCAAGATACCTGTTTTGCTAAACATTTGGTATCCGGCAGAAGCCATTGATAAGCCGAGATTTTCGAATCTGTCGGTAGATTTCTCCATAGCTCTGCCTTTGTGGAAATTTTTTATAAAAGCAGCTCTGTTAGTGTCGTTTAGGTTGTGTTTGTAACCGGCGCCTTGCATAACTCCGTATGCGATATTTATGGAGTCTATTATCTCTTTTGTGAGTTGCAAAGGTACACTGTCTCTGCGTTGTTGGTAAATTTTGAAGAAATACTGATTGGCTTGTAGTCTGTCAAAACCATTAACAGTATCTTTCCCATTCAACATTTCATCAACAGTTTTGTAAATCAAATCTTTGTTTACAGTCATAGCGCTGTCTCCAAACAAAAAGCCTTGTCTAAGTCCGTTATTAAGCTGAATGCCTGCTGTGATTGCCTCATTTTTGCTTATCTCTTCTTCCGAAAGGCTTCTAAAACCTTTGGCAAAACCTATAAGCATTGCCTCAATGTTTGCTTTGGTAGTATCTTCGGGCGCAAACATACTTTTAAATGCTGCTCCGTTGGCTACTCCGAAAGCATAGTTAATAGAATCTAATTGATCTTTTAAGTTTGCAGTTGTCTGCAATTTTTTGTTACACGCGGAAAAAGTCAATAAAAGAACCGCTGTACTGAAAAGAATTACTCGTTTCATTTGTTGTATGATTAAAATTTATTATAAAATTAATATGTTTTTATTTGATTATATTCAATAATTCCACTTCGAATATAAGTGCCGAATTGGGTTTTATCATAGCACCAGCACCTTGTTGTCCATAGGCAAGTTCCGATGGTATATACAATTTGTACTTAGAGCCTATAGGCATAAGTTGAAGAGCCTCTACCCAACCTTTTATTACTTGATTTACTCCAAATTCGGCAGGGACACCACGTTTTACCGACGAGTCGAACACAGTACCGTCTATTAGTGTACCGTGATAGTGAACTTTTACCATATCCGAAGCTGTAGGCTTAGCGCCTGTACCCTCTTTTATTACCTCGTACTGCAAACCGCTTGCGGTTACTTTTATTTCCGGGCGTTTTGCGTTCTCTTTCAGAAAATCCTCACCCGCTTTTTTGGTAGCATTCATTTTTTGATTCTCCTCTTCTTCTATTTTTGAGAAAAAGTTGTTGAGTATCTGCTGGCATTCTGCAAAATCAATTTCAGGTTTAATACCTGTCATTATAGTCTCCAATCCTTTTGAAAATGATTGAAAATCAGATATCTTAAGGTTGGTTTGAACTATTTGTTGTCCAAAACTTATCCCCAATGCGTAACTTAACTTATCCATTTAATTTTGTATCTATATTTCAAATAAAATAAATTACAAAGGTAATATTTTTATTTTTTATTTTAACAAACAACTTTTCTCGATACTCGGAAACCCGTTGTTTTTTTTAGTTTCCAAAATATCCTTGTAAATAAAATATTTGCTGGAAAATATTTTTAAATTAACTTTATTTAACCTTAAAAAATAGAGCTATTTTTGCTTTTTGACTACTTTTGTACATTATATTTTAAAGTAAAATGTAAAAGCAAAAAATGGAACTAAAAGAAAAAATCTTAGCCACTGCCATGCATTTATTTTGGGAGTATGGGCTCCGGCGTGTCAGTATAAATGATATTTGCAGCGAACTGCGAGTATCGAAGAAGACCTTCTATTCCATTTTCAAGTCAAAGAGTAGTCTGATAGAAGCGGTACTCGAACAGATTCGGCATAGCAAATATCACAAGTTTGAGATAGAAGAAAACGACAATATCATCGAATATGTCATTGCCGGAAGCACAGCTTTGCGTCATCGTGTGAAAGACAATGACAAGCACGCACAAATATATTTCGACCTCAAAAAGTACTACCCTGCTATTTTTGATCAACATATAAAGAGTATCAAACAAAACACCGAAGATTTGATTATTAATATTCTGGAAATTGGCATTGCTCAAGGCTTGTTTCGAACAGACCTCGATTTGCCTTTAATGAAAGTATTTGTAAGTGAGTTATATTCAAGCCTTGCCACATACGCCCAAGCAAATAAGATACCATTTTCGAGAATGGTAATGTTTAGTGATGATGCCATATTCCGCATTGCTTGCAACGAACGTGGTATAGAGTGCTACAGGTCGCTGTTGGATAAGCGAGATTCTATATGAAATTGTTATTAAATAATTAGTTTTTAAATATAATATGAATAAAATCAAAGTATTGATATTAATTTTCTTTGCCTTTGGATTGTTGCCGGGACAGGCACAAAACAGGTTGTCGCTCTCGTTGCAACAAGCAAAGGATACTGCAATAGCATACAACAAACAGTTGCGGAATTCGTCGTATGACGTAAAGATTGCCCAAGCACAGCGTTGGCAGACTATTGCGACTATGTTGCCTCAAGTAACAGCAGGGTACGACTACCAAAATATGATGGGTTTCAAGATGGAGATGCGTATCCCAACCACAAATCCGCTAACGGGCGAAGAGACGGCGATGGTCATAGAGCGTGCAAGTCCGCCAAGCGGCACTTTCTCTATCACGGCAGGAGTGCAGATAAGCGGTCAGCAGATAGTGGGAGCTATGATAAACAATATCGCTATCGAAATGGCTGATATCACAAGACGACAAACCGAGCAAGACGTACTTTCGGCTGTAACACAGTTATATACATCGGCTGTGGCTAACGAGAAAATCATTTCGCTTTTGAGCGAAAGTCTAAAAAATATCAAGTCAATACACACAAGTGCAGAAGAGGCGGTACGTATAGGCGTATCGGAGCAGACTGATGCCGATAAACTATTGGTACAGGTAATGAAGCTCGAAAGCAGCCTCAACTCGGCTCGTCGAGGCTTGGAACTTGTCTATAACTCTATGAAGATACAACTTGGACTCGATGCGTCCACAGAGCTAACCCTTACCGACAATCTTGAGTCTCTTACCAATTCGGAGTCGATGTTAAGCCTTGTGCAAACAGAGTTCAGGATAGAGGATAACTATAACTATCAACTGCTTAGCAAAAATCTCGAACTATCCAAACGACAGATAAAACTTGCCGCAATGGGCTACTCTCCGTCGCTTAAACTTGGATATAGATATTCTAATATCAAGTATTTCGATGGCGAGCCGATGATGAATATGAATCCCCCAAATGTGTTTTCTATCGGGGTATCGATACCGTTATTCACTTCGGGTAGAGTTTTTTCTTCCGTAAGAGAGAAAAAATATAGCTATCTCAAACTCCGCAATACGTTTGAAGATACTCAAAATCAATTACAGATACAGAGCAAACAGTTGAAGTACAACTTGAATTCGGCTTATGAGGATTACTCCATTCAGAAGACAAATATTGATGTAACCAATCGTGTTTTCAATAACGTTACCGAAAAGTTTCATTACGGCAAAGCCTCGTCTCTCGAAGTGACACAGGCAAGTACCGACCTTATATCCGCTCAAAATGCCTATATTCAGGCAATTATTTCGATGACAAATGCTCAAATAGAGCTGAAAAAACTGCTTAATAAAATGTAGGAACTACGGGGCTTCTTTCGGCTAAGTAAAGAACTTGTTATCTTTCTACATTATATAGTTAAACAAAATATAATTTTTAGAATAATATAAATCACAAAATAGAAAAATGAAAAAATCGTTTTTAATAGTAGCAGCTACAACATTAGTTCTTGTTGGTTGCGGCTCAAATAAACAACAGACGGAGCAAGACAGAGTTGAGAATGTTGAGGTAATGAGCCTTGTGCCTCGCACTATAGACCGCGATGTAAAATACTCTACCACCCTCGAAGGTTACGAGCAGATGAACATCACCCCTTCGATACAGGGCAATATCGAACGCATACACGTAGAGCCGGGAGCTCGTGTTTCGGCAGGACAGTTGCTTGTTACTCTTGACCAGACACAGTTGAATGCATCTAAACTGCAGTTCAACAACCTTGCAGTAGAGCTTGCCCGTTCGGAGGCACTTCTAAAGTCGGGCAATGTGGCTCAGAGCGTATATGACCAACTAAAAGCTCAATATGACGTGGCAGAAGAAAATCTCGCTTTTCTGCAAAAAAACACCTTTGTAAAAGCTCCTTTTTCGGGTGTGATTACTGCCAAAAACTATGAGAATGGTGAGATGTATTCGCCTGCAAAGCCGATATTGCAGCTTGCCCAGATTTCGCGTCTGAGAGCATATATTAATATTCCCGAAAGCTATTTTCCAAAGATAAAACCGAATATGTCGCTCGATATAGTATCGGACTTGTACGGCGATAAGGTTTTTAAAGGAAGAATAGAAATTGTTTACCCTACTATCGATCCTTCGACTCACACATTCACCGTTAAACTCGATATACCGAACTCATCTCAGCAACTTCGTCCCGGTATGTTTGCCCACACAACTCTGTCGCTCGGTAGGGAAGATGCTATTGTGGTGCCATATCAGGCGGTGCTCAAACAACAGGGAGCAAACGACCGCTATGTGTTCGTAAAACGTGGCGATACTGCACATCGTATTGGCGTTACACTCGGACAGCGTTTCGACGATATGACTGAGATAATCTCGTCGGAACTAAAGAGCGATGACCAACTGATAGTAGTAGGACAGGCTCGCCTTGTGGACGGTGTTAAAGTAAAGATTGCCGATAAGAGCAATGTAGCATTCACCGATAGTGTAAAAACCAATTAATCCGAGAAATCCAATATGGCTATATACAAAACAGCAATCAATAAACCGATTACCACGGCGCTTATATTTGTGGCGGTAATTGTTTTTGGCGTCTTCTCTTACTCGCGACTTCCTATCGACCAGTTTCCAAAGATGGATTTGCCGGTAGTGTCGGTTATGACCACTTACCCCGGTGCCAACGGAGCAGAGATAGAGACAAACGTTACAAAACTGCTCGAAAACTCGCTTAACTCCGTCGATGGGCTCAAAGAGATTACCTCTCAGTCGAAAGATAATATTTCGGTGGTGGCTCTCGAACTCAATTGGGGACAAAACCTCGATGAGGCTCTTAACGATGTCCGTTCGGCTCTCGATATGGTGTCGAACAAACTGCCCGAAGGCTGTAGTCGCCCTATGATATTTAAGTTTTCTACTTCGAGTATGCCTATTATGGGATTTGCTATTACAGCAAAAGAGAGTTATTCGGGGTTGGAGAAGATATTGGAAGATAACGTCGTTACTGTGCTAAATCGTATTGACGGCATTGGTAACATATCGTTATCGGGTGTGCCCGAACGATATATATACATCGACTTAGATCAAAGCAAACTCGACTCCTATCAACTGTCGGTAGAGCAGATAGGGCAAGCTATCGGAGCTAACAACCTAAATCTTGCATCGGGTACGGTCAAAATGGGCAAAGAACAGTATCAACTTCGTGTTCAGAGTGAATATGTCGAAAGCAGCGAGATAAACAATATAGTGGTTGCTAATAGGTTTGGCAAAAATATCTTTGTTCGCGACCTTGCCGTGGTGCGTGATACCATTCGCGATATTACCCTCGACGAACGTGTTAATGGCGAAAACGGAGTACGTATGATTGTTATGAAACAGACAGGGGCAAATACCGTTGCCATCGCCGAACAAGTACATAAGATAATGGCTCAGATAGCTCCGACATTACCTCCCGATATCAAGATACAGGAGATATTCGACGGTTCATCGGATATAAGAAGCTCTATCAGCGGTCTTTCGGAAGCTGTATTTTTGGCATTTGTGTTTGTTATACTTGTTATAATGTTCTTCCTCGGTCGTTGGCGTGCTACCCTTATCATTATTCTATCGATACCAATATCGTTGATTTCGGCATTTATATATCTTTTTGTAGTAGATAGTTCTATCAATATAATATCGCTCTCGTCACTTACTATTGCCGTCGGCATTGTGGTAGATGATGCTATTGTGGTGTTGGAGAATATTATGCGTCATATACAGCGTGGGTCGCGACCTCGCGAGGCATCGATATATGCTACCAACGAGGTGTGGGTATCGGTAATAGCCTCTACGCTTGTTATAGTTGCTGTATTCTTACCGCTTACAATGCTTGGCGGACAGGCAGGTATTATGTTCAAAGAGATGGGGTGGATAGTATCAATAGCTATCTCTCTGTCGGCTCTTGTGGCTATCGCTCTTACACCTATGTTGTCATCATTATTATTGAAAAGCAAAAAGGAGTTTATCAACGAACGTGGCGAAATAGAGGCTGTATCCGTTAATGCAAGTTGGTACGAAAACAGTGTAATGAGGTGGCTCGATGCGCTCGACCGCTGGTATGTAAATGCACTTCGTTGGGTATTGGCTCACAAAAAAATAACTGTTTTGGGTGCCATACTGATAGTTGTGCTTAGTTTTGCTCCTCTTTTTATGGGTAAAATCGGGTTCAACTTTATGGCTCAGCAAGATACGGGTCAGGTTAATATGACCATCGAACTGCAACGCGGTACAAGGGTAGAGGAGAGTATCAAAGCGGCTCGACAGATAGAGGCTGACATCTCTACCATTGCTCCGGAGATAGAGCTTATATCTACCTCCACAGGTTCTTACGACGACGCAGGCTTTATGGCTCTTTTTTCACAGACATCTAATAATATTATCTCAATGACGGTGAAACTGCCCGAAAAGAGCGAACGCGACAGGTCTGTTTTTGTCATAGCCGATCTTTTCCGCGACTATCTCGAAAACCGCCCCGATGTTATAAACTCTACCGTATCGACCAATTCGATGATGAGAGGTGGAGGCAACAACAATGTGGCAATAGAGATATATGGTTACGACTTTGATGCTACAAATAGAATAGCAGAAGAGATACGCACCAAGATGAAAGAGGTAAAAGGGGCACGCGACATAACCGTATCACGCGATGAAGACCGTGCCGAACTCCAAATCGACTTCGACAAAGAGAAACTTGCCATGAGCGGACTGACCTCTTCGCAGGTATCGGCTGCTATCCGCAACCGCGTAAACGGCTATAATGCGGGTTTCTTCAAAGAAGATGGCGATGAATATAGTATTGTAGTAAGACTACAAGAGGATTTTCGCAACTCTATAACCGATATTGAGCAGATGACTCTGCCCACACCTACCGGACAGTTTATCAAGGTAGGCGAATTGGCTAAGGTGCGCGAGCTGTGGGCACCGCCGACAATTGAGCACAAACGCCGTCAGCGTGTGGTAACCATCAGCATTACTCCGTCGGGTACATCATTGCTTGAACTTGCTAACGCCTCTCAAGAGGTAATAAAAACGCTCGATATACCGCAAGGAGTGCTCATAAACGTCGGCGGTAGCTACGAAGACCAAATGGAGATGGCAAGCGATATGAGTACTTTGATGCTTTTGATAGTGTTGCTCGTGTATATCGTTATGGCGTCGCAGTTCGAGAGTTTCTCCAAGCCGTTCCTTATATTGCTCGGATCCATACCGTTTTCCTTTGCGGGTGCGTTTCTTGCCCTCTTTATCACAGGGCAGGAGCTTGAGATGGTAGGTATGCTTGGGCTGATATTGCTTGTGGGTATTGTGGTTAAAAATGGAATTGTGCTTGTCGATTTTATCAACCTTATGCGAGATAGAGGCTATGAGCTTAATGAGGCAATCGCCATGTCGGGCGAAAGCCGGTTGCGTCCGATACTTATGACCGCTGTTACCGCAATACTCGGTATGTTACCGATGGCATTATCTACCGCCGAAGGTTCGGAGATGTGGAAACCGCTCGGTATAGTAGTTATAGGTGGGCTTACCTTTGCTACCGTTGTAACGCTGTTTATAGTTCCCGTATTATACGCCCTTATGTCGCGACACGGCGAACGTAACAAAATAGCTAAGCAACGTAAAGAGTTTTTGTTTATGCAGATAAAAAACGATTATTGAAAAACTCGTTTGGCTGCCAATATTAATTTGATAAATAAAGAATAATAATGAAATCGGTATTTATAGTTTTCAATCAATCGAATACGGAACGCGTAGAGTATATGCTCGATGAACTTGGAGTAATGGGCTTTACACTTTTTGAGCAGGTTCAGGGCAGAGGCACTAATGGTGGCGAACCGCGTCGCGGTACACACACGTGGCCAGAGATGAATTCCGCCGTTATGTGTATAGTCCCCGACGAAAAGGTGGACGAGCTCCTCAGCGTTACCCACAATCTCGACAAACGCAACCCCGAAGTCGGTGTCCGTGCCTTTGTGTGGAACATCGAAAGAACAGTCTGAAAATAGCCCCCGACCCAAATTTTTGGATATCGGGGGCTATTTTTTTTGGTTTTACCCCGTATTATGTAGTTGTACCTTAAAGAGGCTTTTTAAGGAATAACTAAGTAGTCATCCCTTAAAAACTCTCTTTAAGTGAGATTCGATTTTCAAATGGGCTCTCGCTTATTATTTTGATAAGCAGCCAAAGAGCTCTCATGGCNCCTTAAAAACTCTCTTTAAGTGAGATTCGATTTTCAAATGGGCTCTCGCTTATTATTTTGATAAGCAGCCAAAGAGCTCTCATGGCTCTTTTGAAGTTATAAGCAGCAGCTGCCAGCAGTATGTTTATAGCATCCCCTATCAATCCCTTGTAAAAGTTCCGTCCTAAACGATGATCTGATTTCAAATGCCCAATGCTTGCCTCTATGCCNAATCCCTTGTAAAAGTTCCGTCCTAAACGATGATCTGATTTCAAATGCCCAATGCTTGCCTCTATGCCTGCTCGCTTGCAGAATAATTTGTGCTTCTTGCGCCT
The DNA here is from genome assembly GCA_000768855.1 of Porphyromonadaceae bacterium COT-184 OH4590. GTDB lineage: Bacteria > Bacteroidota > Bacteroidia > Bacteroidales > Paludibacteraceae > F0058. Next base: position 111,004 of record JRAN01000012.1, read on the forward strand.
CTGATACCTGCTGTCGGATGGTTTTGGGGTATCCGGGATTAAAATCCGAGTGCCGTTCACCTCTTTCTTGCCACGATAACCTCTGTCGCCCGCAAGTATTTTGATCTTTCTTCGTGTAAGACGTTCAACTTGTGCTAACGAGGCTGCTATCGTGTGTCCATCATACTCATTCCGAAAAGATTGGGCTCCAAGGATAATGCCCGTAGCCGAACGTATGATGGATACCTTATTACCAAATTCGTACTTCTTGTGCTCTTTCCGCCTTCTTGCGATTCTTCGGATGAGTGCGGAAACGTTGGTCGCGATAAATGCGTTTCAAAACAAAGGTATAGCTTTGGCGAAGAGGTAGTTCTAATTTATGCACGATGTCCAAAACCTTGCGAACGATCTTTTTATGCAACTTGGCATCAGTCGGAAAGGTGATATTCTTCTCTTGAACGGTAGAATCGATAAAGGCAGTATCATGATGATGCTCATCATCATCTTCGTTATTTTGCGAAAATGCACCAATTCGGAAGAAGCACAAGGAGCACCGGGTGTAAACTCTTGCATGCCACAAAAGTACTGATAATAAGCATTCTCGCTCCATTGTTCCACAACGGATTCATCTGAGAGATTACGAAGATGCTTGAGAATCAATAAGCCACACATCAGACGAATCGGCTTGCCGGGGCGACAATTGTTCCGGCAATACAAAGGCTCGAAAGCCGTATCGAATTTCTCCCAATCTATTTTGTCGGCCAATTGGTAGAGTGGGTGCGATGAATTCAGCATCTCTGATAGACTGCTGAATAATGAAGGGCTATTATGGGGCTTTTTAATCATAAAATCTGCAAGTTTCCTGTTACAAAGGTAAGAAAACTTGCAGATTTACCAAAGGGTTTTGCAGATTAATTTACTGAATATCAGATGATCGATGGTTTTTAAGGGACAACTACATAGCGAGTAGAATGTAGAGCTTTGCAGTTAATTATTTTTAGGGCAAGGAACCCAAAAGATTTGTCCAAAAGGTACAGAAACATCGACAAAACTCGAACAATTGCAGTTGTTACTTTTCAATTAAAAAAAAATATTAACTTTGTAACGCAATATTGGTAAATATAAAATATTGATATACATACAGTGCAAGAAGGTAAATTTACAGACCCAAACGATTTGTTAGCCCAAGATACGGTTTATTCGGATAGCGAAATAGTTCATCTCGAAGATTTGGAGCATGTGCGACTGCGTCCGGGTATGTATATCGGTAAGTTGGGCGATGGCTCTTTTTCGGACGACGGCATATATGTACTATTGAAAGAGATTATAGACAACTCCATAGATGAGTTTAGAATGAACGCCGGTACCCAAATAGATGTTGATATCGCCGATAATGTGGTAAGAGTACGCGACTATGGACGAGGTATTCCACAGGGTGCTATGGTAATGGCTGTATCTGTTATGAATACGGGCGGCAAATACTCTACATCGGGATATAAAAAGACTGTTGGGCTTAATGGTGTCGGTACCAAGGCGGTGAATGCCCTTTCGGAGCGATTTAGTGTAAGGTCGTTTCGTGAGGGAGCGGTCAAAACTGCTGTTTTTGAAAAAGGGGTGTTGGTGAAGGAGACAGATTTGGAGCCTACCACAGAGAAGGCAGGCACAGAGATTGTTTTTAAGCCCGATGATACTATCTTCGAAAACTTTTTGTACAGAGAAGATACCATACTGACAATGCTCAAAAACTACTGCTATCTAAATTTAGGGCTCGTTATCAATTTTAACGGGCAAAAGATAGTATCCAAAAACGGATTGCTCGATTTGCTTGACGAAAATATTACCACCGATTCGTTGTATCCTATAGTACATCTCAAAAGTGAAGATATAGAGATAGCTTTTACTCACACCAATCAGTATGGAGAGGAGTACTATTCGTTTGTCAATGGGCAACATACCATTCAGGGAGGTACACATCAAAGTGCTTTCAGAGAAAACTTCGGTAAATGCGTAAGGGAGTTTTACGGTAAAAATATGGATTATGCCGATATACGTATGGGTTTGGTGGCAGCTATATCCATTTCGGTACAAGACCCTGTTTTCGAGAGTCAGACCAAGATAAAGCTCGGCTCTACCAGAGTCAATTCTACCGACCCCAACAGTATGACTATACAGAAGTTTGTCGGTGATTTTGTAATCAAAGAGATAGACCGCTATCTACATATAAACCACGATGTTGCGGATATTTTACTGAAAAAGATACAAGAGTCGGAAAAAGAGCGTAAAGCAATAGCTGATGTAACAAAGGCTACACGTAAGACTGCCCAAAAAGTTAGTTTGCATAATAAAAAGTTGCGTGACTGTCGTATCCATTTTAATGATACTAAGAATGACAGTAAAAATGATACATGTATTTTTATTACCGAGGGTGATTCGGCAAGTGGCTCTATAACAAAAACTCGCGACCCAAACCTGCAAGCTGTCTTTTCGCTGCGAGGCAAACCCCTCAACTCTTTTGGTGAGACCAAGCAGATTGTTTACAAAAATGAGGAGTTCAATCTCTTACAGGCAGCTCTTAATATAGAAGACGGACTTGAGGGCTTGCGTTACAATAAGATTATAATAGCCACTGATGCCGATGTTGATGGTATGCACATTCGACTGTTGATAATGACCTTTTTCTTACAGTTTTTTCCCGACCTTGTAAAAAAAGGACACGTTCATATACTACAAACACCTCTATTTCGTGTTAGGAATAAAAAAGAGACACTCTACTGTTATTCGGAGGAGGAGAAAGCCAATGCCATATCCAAACTTGGAGGCAACCCCGAAATCACGCGATTCAAAGGTCTTGGTGAGATAGACCCCGATGAGTTCAAATCGTTCATTGGTAAGAATATGCGTTTAGACAAGGTTACTCTACGAAAAGAAGACGCTGTTACCGAGATGTTGCGTTTCTATATGGGTGACAATACTCGCGAGCGACAAGACTTTATAGTAAACAACCTAAATGTAGAGGCAGAATAATATTTTGAATTTTATTTTAAAACTAAATTATTAATTAATAAATAGATAACGATAATGAAAAAATTATTTTTAATGTTATTTTTAGGCACAGTCCTAAGTTCGGTTGCAGTAGCTCAGCCACGCTCTATAGGTTTGAGACTTGGGGGTAATCAGGAGCTAACTATTCAGCAGTATTTGAATGGACAAAGTCAGGTTTTACAAATAGACGCAGGTATGTATTACGGCACCAAGGGTTTGCAGGCTACCGTAACTTACAATTGGTTTAGCCAATCGGTAAACAGTCCTGCATTCTCTCTTTATGGAGGTTTTGGTGTTGCTCTTGGTTATAGTTGGGCGGATAATGAATGGTATCCAAGATTTTGGGATACAAAGGCAGCAGATTATCAGACTAAATATAACAATAGAATAGCTAATAGAAGATATTTTTTTACCGGTGTTGTAGGGCAATTTGGCATCGAATACAAATTCGAAGACCTTCCTATATCTATCTCTTTGGATTATCGCCCTTTGATAGGATTGGAGATAGGTAAAGCCTTCTATCCCAATGGAACCAATCCCGACAAAGATAAAACAGGAGAAACTCCATATTACTCTAAAAAAATTAGATTGAATTATCACATACCAGGCTTATGGGCATTTGGTCTTAGCGGACGATATTTCTTCTGATTGGTAAGTGATAACAATAGTTGTCGGAGTATGCTTTTTAGTTGCCGATAACTATTGTTTTTATCTTATATAAAATAGATTTACAATTATTTGAGGCAAACTGAATAATGAAACTAAATAAAAATTACTCCAAACTTGAGGAGAACTATCTTTTTACCGAAATAGCGGTGCGTACCAAAAGATTTATTGAGTCAAACCCCGATAAACCGCTTATAAAACTTGGTATAGGAGACGTAACATTACCATTGTCTCCTTTTGTAGCAGATGCTATTATCAAAGCCTTCGAAGAGTTGAAACACAAAGATACTTTTCGCGGTTACGGACCTGAGCTTGGCTATGGATTTGCCAAAAACGCGGTGGTGGAGTACTATCGGCGTTATGGTATAGAAATTGATATGGACGAGGTAACCATTGGAGACGGTATAGGCTCTGATATAGCCAATATTACCGACCTGTTCGAGAATGGAGCTAATACCGTGCTTGTACCTGACCCTGTATATCCGCTATACAAGGCAACATCGCTTATGGATGGACAAAATATAATATATCTGCCTTGTACGTCAGACAACGACTTTTTGCCTGTACCACCCGATTGTAAGGCTGATATGATATATCTGTGTTCGCCCAATAACCCTACCGGTGCAACATTCAACTATAGCCAACTCAAAGTGTGGGTTGATTATGCCAATAGTTGTGGTGCCGTAATATTGTACGACAACGCATACGAACGTTTTATTGAGGAAGACGATAAACCTCACTCAATATTTGCCATAGAGGGGGCTCGCACCTGTGCCATAGAGTTTGGCAGTTTGTCGAAGACAGCAGGCTTCACCTGTGTCAGAAGCGGATATACGATAGTGCCTCTACAACTTATATCCGACGGCATATCGCTCAACAAAATGTGGCAACAACGTCAGACCACCAAATACAACGGTGCTCCATACCCTCAACAACGCGGTATAGTGGCAGCCCTATCCGAGGCAGGTATGGCTGATGCCGACCGCAATATTGACGACTATAAGAAAAACAGCAAGCTGATAATAGATGTACTAAAAAACAAAAATATTTTCTATTCGGGTGGTGTCAATTCGCCTTATGTATGGTTTCGTTGCCCTAATGGTATGGGGTCTTGGGAGTTTTTCGACTATCTACTGAACGAACTCTATATAGTAGGTACGCCCGGTGTCGGTTTCGGAGAGTGTGGCGAAAACTACTTCCGCCTCTCTACATTCAATACCTACGAAGCCACCAAAGAGGCTATGCAAAGAATAGAGGCAAAACTTTAAAATTAAATATCACTAAGAATATTCTTTAACCATATAAAAATAATAAACAATAAAATTTTATGAGAAAGATTTCAGTATTACTACTAATCGTATTTTGTAGCCTTAATACCTACGTTCGTGCTGACGAAGGTATGTGGCTATTGTCGCTTATAGGCAAGAATTATGAACAGATGAAAGCACAGGGATTTCGACTTACTCCCGAAGATATTTACAATGTAAACAAAAGCAGTCTCAAAGATGCTGTGGTAGGTTTGGGCAATGCAAACAGTCCATTTTGGCACTTCTGTACGGGAGAATTAATTTCGGGTGAAGGTCTGTTTTCGACCAATCATCACTGTGGCTTTGGTATGATTCAGTCGCACTCTTCGGTAGAGAACGACTATCTGCGTGATGGCTTCTGGGCTTATAAAAAATCGGACGAGTTGCCCAACGAAGGCATTTCTGCTCAGATACTTGTAAGAATGGAAGATGTAACCAGCTATATAATGCCAAATCTCAACGATAATATGACCGAAGAAGAACGTACCAATGCAATCGACTCTATCGGTAGAATATTGTCAGACCGAGCAGTGGAAGGCTCAGACAACGATGCTCAGGTGGTAGATGTATTCAATGGCAATCAGTTTTTACTGTTTGTTTATACTACGTATCGCGATGTTCGTATGGTAGGAGCACCTCCTCAATCAATGGGTAAATTTGGCGGAGATACCGACAACTGGGAATGGCCCCGCCATACTGCCGACTTTGCACTGTTTCGTATCTATACAGGCAAAGACGGTAAACCTGCCGACTATGCCAAAGACAATGTACCTCTACAATCGAAACATTTTTTCCCTATAAGTCTAAAAGGTCTAAAAGATGGCGACTTTGCAATGATAATGGGTTTCCCCGGTTCGACTGACAGATTCCTTACATCTTTCGGACTAAAAGAGGCTATTCAGCAAAATGACCTGATACACAATGTCAGAACCGTAAAAATAAATGTGTTGCGTAAGAAAATGGCGGAGTCGCAAAAGACACGTATTCAATACGCTTCTAAATACGCCTCTTGCTCTAATTACTGGAAATATGCATTGCAACAAAACAAAGCTCTCAACAAACTCAACACAATGCAACAAAAGGTAGATATTGAGAATAATTACAAACGCTGGGCAGCTGGTCAGACCGACGCTAAATACGGTAAGGCTCTCGATATGATAAAAGAGGGATATGCCGAAGGCAACGAGGCGCGTATGGCACGTTTGTACATTTCGGAAGGTGTGCTTAGAGGACCCGATTTGTTCGGTTTTTCTTTGGGTATATACAATCGCCTTACAGCTATTATTGCAATGCCCAATACAGATGAGAAAAAAAGTGCTACCGACAAACTTATGAAGAGTGTAAGCGATTTCTACAAAGACTTTAACCCCGAAGTAGAACAACTCCTCATATCACAGATGTTCGATTATACTTATAAGAATATGGATAAAAAATATTATCCGTCGTTTTTCAACGATATTTTGGCAAAAAAATACAAAGGCAATGCCGATAAATATGCCGATTTTATAATGAAAAAATCTGTGTTTGCGTCTAAAGAAAAACTCGAAAGTGTTATCGGACAATACAAAATAACAGACCTTAAAAACGACCCTGCTGTGGTAATAGCTAATAGTGCTTTTGATAAAATTTATGAAATAAGAAACGAAACAAAAGATGCCGGAATAAAAATTGAAAAAGGTGATAGATATTTTGTGGATGGACTTTTGCAGATAAATAAAGATAAGAAGTTGATGGCTCCCAATGCCAACTCTACTATTCGTCTTACTTATGGCAATATTGGCGGCTATCATCCAAAAGACGGAGTTTATTATAACTATTACACTACTCTAAAAGGGGTAATGGAGAAGGAAGCCCCTACAAGCAGCGAATTTATGGTTGCTCAAAAGCTCAAAGATTTGTTTGAAGCTAAAGATTATGGAATATATGCCGACAAAAATGGAGATTTGCCTGTTTGTTTTATCTCAAACAACGATATTACCGGAGGTAATTCGGGTTCGCCCGTGCTTGATGCCGAAGGCAATCTAATAGGTCTTGCCTTCGACGGCAACTCTGAGGCTATGAGCGGCGATATTGACTTTGAAGAGAATTTACAACGTTGTATCAATCTCGATGTGCGTTATATGCTCTTTATCATCGACAAGTTTGCCGGAGCTCAAAACCTTATAGATGAGATGAAAATAGTAAAATAATCAAGCATTTAAAGACTAAAAAGAGTTGTCTTTGTTATAGGACAACTCTTTTATTATGTCAATACTTTGAAAAACAACCTTGTCTTAGATGTGGAGAGAGTATTTTACATTTGTTACCTGATTATCCTACACTGCCCTCCAAAGATATAGACAGTAGTTTTTGTGCTTCAACTGCAAATTCCATAGGCAGTTTATTCAATACCTCTTTGGCATATCCATTGACAATCAATGCTACAGCATCTTCAGTAGGTATTCCTCGCTGGTTGCAATAGAAAAGCTGGTCTTCGTTTATCTTCGATGTGGTAGCTTCGTGTTCGATTACTGCCGAAGGGTTTTTGGAGTTCATATACGGGAATGTATGAGCCCCACACTCATTGCCCAAAAGCAACGAGTCGCATTGCGAGAAATTTCGCACATTACCTGTACCTTCGGCTATATGTACAAGCCCGCGATACGAATTTTGGCTTTTGCCTGCCGAAATACCTTTCGATACTATCCTGCTTTTGGTATTTTTGCCTATATGTATCATTTTGGTACCGGTATCGGCTTGCTGATAGTTGTTGGTAACGGCAATAGAGTAGAATTCGCCTATCGAGTTATCACCCTTTAGGATACAACTTGGATATTTCCAAGTAATGGCAGAGCCTGTTTCGACCTGTGTCCAGCTTATTTTAGAGTTATCGCCTTTGCACAAGGCACGTTTGGTAACGAAATTGTAAATTCCGCCTTTACCCGTTTTATCGCCGGGATACCAATTCTGTACGGTAGAATATTTTACTTCGGCATTATCGTAAGCGACTATTTCAACTATGGCTGCGTGCAGTTGATTCTCGTCTCTTATGGGGGCGGTACATCCTTCGAGATAGCTTACATACGAGTCTTCGTCTGCTATTATCAGGGTTCGCTCAAACTGACCTGTATTGATAGCGTTGATACGAAAATAGGTAGAAAGCTCCATAGGACACCTCACTCCTCTTGGGATGTATACAAACGAGCCATCGGAGAAAACTGCCGAATTGAGCGATGCAAAGTAATTGTCGGTATAAGGAACCACGCTGCCGAGATATTTTTTTACTAAATCAGGATAATTTTCGACAGCCTCGGATATCGAACAGAATATTATACCTTTTTCGGCTAAAGTCTCTTTGTAAGTGGTCTTTACAGACACACTATCCATAACCGCATCTACCGCCATTCCTGTGAGCATTTTCTGCTCGTGGAGTGGTACTCCGAGTTTGTCAAAGGTTTTGAGCAGCTCTTCGTCAACTTCGTCTAGCAACTTTGGTGTTTTTTTACGTGGGTCGGCATAGTACGATATGGCTTGATAATCTATCTCCGGTATATTAAGCTTTGCCCAAGTGGGCATTGTCGATTTTTTCCAATGTGCAAATGCTTTCAAACGATAGTCCAAAAGCCACTGCGGTTCGTTTTTCTTTTTCGATATCAAACGTACGACATCTTCGTTAAGACCAATTGGTATTATTTCTGTCTCTACATCTGTCGAAAAACCATATTTATATTCATTCGGCGTAAAATCCTCTATTGTTTGTTTTGCCATACTATTTTTTAATACAATTATAATTTAATATTTTAAACTAAATATTTTAGTTAGTAATCTTCACAAAATTACTATTTTTTTCTAATTTTGTATTGGTTTTTAAATTTATTATCCATAAAGATGCATATACTTCAATCATTAAACCGCTCTTGGCTGACAACCTTAACTCTCAACATATTTTTAGTTGCTCTTTGGTGGACTCCTTATTTGTTGAATTACAGGTCTTTGCCCGAAGTAACTATCTGTATTTTCGGTATAGATTCAATAATTGTATTGAGTCCGTCTATTGCCATATTGTTGCAGTTTATAGCATCGATACTTATGTTTATATGGGTTTCACGATTTTTATTTTCCAAGTATATCAATATTGTTACCTACTTGCAGTTTAGTATGATGATGCTATTATATACAAGCTGGGATTTGGCACAAGTGTTTGGTAACCATATTATTAGTACTGTACTGTTGATAATTGCTCTTTTGGAAATTATAAAAATAGATTTCTCTCAAAGCAATATCAAAGAGATATTCAACTCATTTACTGCACTTGTGATAGCATCTATTTTTCAGATAGATTTTCTATTTTTTATCCCTCTATTTATACTTGGGGTGTTTATTTTGGAGGGCTTTAAGCGAAAGTCTATTTTGACAATAATATTTGTTTTGCTCATAGGGGTTGCCACTATCATAGGATATGCCTATGTTTTTGATATTATTGATGATGTAGAGGTTTATTATATGCAGATTCTGAAGCCGGAGATAGCAACTTATTCATTATCTTTTGTTTTGGATAATATAGTATTTTTCATTATTATAATATTTTCGGCTATTTCGCTATTTTTCTATTTTCAAAATCAATCCAATTTTAGATTTAATACAAAAAGAACAATGGCATTTTTGATTATGATATGGATATGTCTTACGCTCTATATGATGTTGTTTGTGGTAGCAAACAACGGATTAGCTCTGTTTTATATCATTCTCAGTTCGTTGTTTTTATCTCTGTGTTTTATAGATTATCGTTCAAAACATAAAAACATAATATTTGTAATACTTATTATCTTTTTGTTTATAAACTATATTTTAAGCCTTTCGATCGATATGGGCATAGACCTCAGAACTTATACGAATAGCTTACTGACGGTATTATAGGGAATAGTGATAACTGTTTGAGTATCTTGCCTTTGTTGTAAGAACTTTCTTCGGTAAAAAGAATAAACGGATTTTGATTATTATACACATTATAAATACTTATGTTCCATGTGCTTATGCCTCCGAGTTTTGTCTTTTTGTTGAAGTTTATTCCCAAATCGAGCCTGTGATACGAGGGCATACGATAGTTGTTGCGTGAAGAGATATAAGGCAACTGTCCACTATTGTATCTGCCAGTAACCAACCCGCTATAAGAATGTAGAGCCAAAGTAGTGGCGTTACCTGTTGCAAATAGCCAAGAACCTGCTAAATCTATCCGGTCGCTTATCTTATAGGCTGCCGTTATTTTGAAGTCGTGTCGTCTATCGAATTTGGCAGGGAATGGCTTGCCAAAATTTATCTCTTGCCCGTATCTATCGAACTGTCTCATAGATTTTGCCCAAGTATATCCAATCCAACCGGTAAACTTACCTGCGCTTTTTTGTACCAAAAACTCTATTCCATAAGCCCAACCTCTACCCATATTTATTTTGTCTTGCCAATCTTTGGATATTCCGAAAAAAGTTGCTCCGTCTTTGTATTCGACTATGTTGTTCATAGTCTTGTAATATCCCTCTATCGACAAATCCAACAGTTTTTTAAGGTTGTAGAAAATGCCGAAAGCCACTTGATTGGTGTTTATGGGAGCTATTTTTTCGGTCGAAGGCACCCACAGGTCTGTTGGCATATTCATAGTAGAGTTTGCAAGCAGATGAATGTATTGATTCATATACGAATAACCTGCTTTCAGCGAAAGGTCTTCGGTAATAAGAAGTCTTGCACTAAGTCGGGGCTGAAACGAGTGATAATACTTATTCGACAGAGCAAAAGCCGAATATCTAACACCGGCATTTACTTTCAGGTAGTTGGTAATGGTGGCATTATCCTCAGCATAAACCGATATTTCGTTGGCTATAATAGGTTTATTGTGAAACTCCAGTTCATCTTCGAAAATATCTGAGCCTTTGGCAGTTATAACCTCAGGATTGAATTTGTGTATGATATACATTGTCCCAAACTTAACGCTGTTGCGAGGGTTGAGGCTATAATCGAAGTCCGCCTTGAGAATACCGTCTGTTATTCCTGAGTTGTAAGAGGCTAAGGCGCTATTTCCCTCATCTTTTATCTCAAAACGCATAAGAAATCGGTAACGAGAGAATGCTCCTGTGATATTCATAAACAGCTTATTGTTTACAATGTGATTCCAACGCATTGAGGTAATCATATTGCCCCATTTCATATTCATATTGGTTTTGTGGTTGCTTTCTCCGAGCGATGTGTATATGCCGTCATCGCCCAAATAAAAACTTAGATACAGACGGTCTCTGTCGGAGAAATTATGATTTACTTTTGCATTCAAATCGTAGAAGTAGTAACCTCCGACCGATTCGCCGTTTGTCGCGGATTTTACCAATGGTGCGGTAAGCAAATCGAAATATGTACGACGTCCCGAAATCGAGAATGTGGTTTTGTTTTTTATTATAGGTCCTTCAAAATTAATCTTGGAGGCGATAAGCCCCAAAGAGATGTTGCCGTGATATTTGTATGCATCACCGTCTTTGGTGCGTATGTCGATGACAGATGAGAGCCTTTCTCCGTATCGAGCGGGAAAACTTCCCTTGTACAATACCACATTTTTGACGGCATCGGCATTGAAGATAGAGAAAAAGCCCATGGCGTGATTTACGTTATACACAGGTATTTCGTCGAGGAGTATGAGATTTTCGTCAGGACCTCCCCCACGTACATAAAAGCCGGCTGTGCCTTCGGTACCTCCCTGTACTCCTGGCAATAGCTGCAAAGCCTTGATAAGATCGACCTCTCCAAGAAAAGCCGGAATAGCTTTTATCTGTGCAATAGGCACTTCGATAGCACTCATCTGCGAACCTTTGACACCTATATCGCTTCGGGTGGCGACAACGCTTACCTCTTGCAATACATTACTTTTGCGAAAATCAATATTTATAACAGTGTCTCTATCCAGAACAAAATTGCGATTCTCAACCAAATATCCGACATAAGAGTATTCCAAATTTACATTTCCCTTAGGTAATGTAAAGGAGTAGAATCCATAAGAATTGCTTGTTATTCCTTGTTTGGATATGGTATCATAAACAGTACCGCCTATTAGAATTTCTTTAGAAATACCTTCTTTTAGGTAGCCGCTGATAGTATAGTTTTGAGCCAATATGTTTAAAGACACGGCAAACAGGAGTATAGTCAAAACTTTTTTAACAGAGAATAATCGGGGAATAACTATTTTCATACACATCTTTTTACTATTGTTGGCAAAGTTACATATTTTTTGAGAGACAAGTTATTTTTTTTAAAAAACATAATTGAATCTACTTGTAATATTTGAGTTAAAAATTATAATTTTGCGAAGTAAAATTTTCTGAAGTTACAAGCCAAATGATATATCCCAACAATTTTGAACAGAAGATAGGTTTTGATACCATAAGAAACAATATCAAAAAAATGTGTGTCAATGACTTGTCTTGTACATTCATAGACAAACTCGGTTTTTTGAACGACTATTTTTTGATAAAAAACAGGCTCGACTATTGCCAAGAGATGTTTGGCATACTTGAAAGCAATGTTAATATTTTACCTATATATCCGGTCGATGAGTTTCGATTTATCTTTAAATCGACAGAAGTGGAGGGTACTTTCTTAGAGGCTAATACGATTTTTTTGTTAAAAAAACTTTTGGAAAATATCAATCTGCTTGTAGATTTTTTTTTGAATAAAGACAATGAAAAATATCCTTTATTGACCAAATATGTAAGCAATATAGAAGTATTTCCAAATATTCTAAAGGAGATTTCAAAAATACTTGACAAAAACGGAGAGATAAAAGACAGCGCCTCGCCCGAACTCTTTAAGATAAGAGCCTCAAAGTCACAAGTCCAAAACTCGGTATCCAAAACCCTACAGCGGATATTGCAAAAAGCACAGTCGGACGATATTGTAGAGCGAGACGCTACTCCTGTCATTCGTGAGGGAAGGCTTGTGATACCTGTTTTGTCGATGAACAAACGAAAGATAGAAGGTATCATTCACGACGAATCTGCCACAGGCAAAACATTCTATATCGAACCGTCGCAAGTAGTATTTCTAAACAACAAACTGAGAGAGCTTGAAAGCGAAGAACGCAAGGAGATAGTGCGTGTTCTAATCGCTTTTACATCTTACATTCGTCCATACTATTCGGCTATATTACACTCTCAGAAACTATATTTACAGACAGATGCCCTCAATGCCATTGTTAGATATGCCATGAGAATAAAGGCAGTCTGTCCAACTCTAAAAAACGAGTGTATCGTCGATTGGCAAAAAGGACGACATCCGATATTGCAAGAATTGCTCGAGAAACAAGGCAACAGCATAGTTCCTCTAAATATCGCACTAAACCAAAAGGATAGAATTATTGTGATTTCGGGCGCCAATGCCGGAGGTAAATCTGTATGTATCAAAACAGTATGTCTGCTTCAATATATGCTGCAATGCGGAATACCGATACCTATTGACGAGAGTAGTACTGCCGGTGTATTTGACTCTATTTTTCTCGACATAGGTGACGGACAAAATATTGAAAACGACCTTTCTACATATTCGTCGCATTTGCAGAATATGAAGTTTTTTGTAAAAAATGCTACCGACAAAACTTTGGTGGTCATAGATGAATTTGGTTCGGGCACAGAGCCCGAAATAGGCGGAGCCATAGCTCAAGCCACATTGCAAGAGTTTTGTAGAATAGGACTTTTTGGCTTGATTACCACACACTATACCAATCTGAAATATTTTGCCGAACAGACCGATGGAGTAGTCAACGGAGCTATGTTGTACGACAAAAGCAGGCTGAAACCGCTTTTTGAACTCAAAATAGGACAAGCAGGAAGTTCGTTTGCCTTAGAGATAGCTCGAAACATAGGATTACCAGCCCAAATCATAGAGAGTGCCCAACAACTCGTGGGTTCAAACGCAATCAACTACGACAAACTCACACAGGCGGCTATCAAAAACAAAACCTATTGGGAAAATAAACGAGAAAAGATACGATTACAATCAAAAAAGCAAGATGCCATTATCAATGACTATCAAGCCAAATTGTTGGAGATAGAGAATACTAAAAAAGATATTATCCGTCAGGCAAAACAGGAGGCAAAGTTACTTATAGACTCTGCCAATGCCACTATAGAGAACACTATTAGAGCTATCAAAGAGAGTCATGCCGATAAGAGTAAAACCTCTGAGGCAAGGCAACAGATAAAAACATTTGCCCAGAGTATATCGACCGAAGTAAAGACTTCAAAAACAGACAAAACGCTAAAAATAGACGATGCAGTAGTAATAAAAGGGCAAAATGCAGTCGGTCGAATAGTAAAAATAAGCGATAAAAAAGCGGTTGTGGTATTTGGTTCTATCCGTACTTCAGTGAAATTATCGGATTTAGAGATTGTATCAAATAATCAAGCTAAAAAAGCAACCAAAGCAACTCTTGCCAAATCAACCGTTAACGAGATCCGAAAGAAACAGTTAAGTTTTTCGCAAGAGATAGACGTAAGAGGTATGCGTGTCAATGAGGCTCTACAAGCAGTGATGTACTATATAGACGATGCTCGTATGGCAAATGTAAGTCGAGTACGGATACTACACGGTACGGGTGAAGGTGTTTTACGTCAAGCTATTAGAGATTATCTTGCAGAGATATATTATATCAAATCATTTGCAGACGAACACATACAACTCGGAGGAGCGGGTATTACCGTAGTAAATTTTTAATGCTAAAACAGCAATCTCTATTTATCTACCTATTTTTGCTTATTTTTATTTTGACCAAAAATTGCTTTGCTCCTTTCAACAATTTTCGATAGCTATCAGCCTCCAAGAATCGAGTGTCTTTTACTGCTCTGTAAGTCAAAAAAATACCTATAATCAACAATATCGCAGACGAAAACCACATTCCTTGCCATACTTCCCAAGTACCTTCGCGAGCCATTTTTTGCCCCATAGTATTGACTATATAATAGGCTATAAACAAAATAATTGACACCACAGTAGGCAACCCAAGCCCGCCTTTACCGATGATAGCTCCCAAAGGCGCTCCTATAAAAAAGAATATTAGACAGGCAAAAGATAGTGTAAATTTCAGATGCCACTCTATATTGTGGGTCTTAAAGAAATCATCAGATTCATTTATTATTATCGTATTGTATTTGACATCCGACATAACACTCTCTATTTCTTCTGATGCCTTCTGCATAATGCTTACCATCTGTTCTTGAGATGATGAGGCAAACAGCGAGTCGGTATCAATTATAGTATTAGCTGTGCTATCGTGTACTAACTCTATTTGTGGTTGTGGTACCAACTGAAAATCAGTAAGCATTACACGTTGCCTGTCTTTATTGTTCGTGGTTATT
Organism: Porphyromonadaceae bacterium COT-184 OH4590; assembly: GCA_000768855.1. GTDB lineage: Bacteria > Bacteroidota > Bacteroidia > Bacteroidales > Paludibacteraceae > F0058. The sequence goes on from JRAN01000012.1 coordinate 126,359, forward strand.
AGTTTTTGGGCATACTCCGATTTCAACGAATCTCTTCGGTGGTTTATGGAGTCTATGTCAATCATAAGCTTCTGAATGTTTTTGCTTATGTGCTGATTTTCCATAACTTTTTCGTCCATCTCTTTGAACCCCGTATCAAATTCAAAAAGCAACTCCTTAGATTTGAACGACTCTCTACGATATGGTATGGTATTGCTGCCAACTTGTTGACTTTGTACATTTTCGAACGACTCGCCGTTTTTCATCACTATTTTAATGTACTTTTTGTCTTCGGTAGTGGATATTTTTACGGTATCGGCAGCAGTAACAGATGCATTATCAAACCCTTTGGTAAAATCATAAATCATTACATCGAGCATTGTCTTTTTACTTTTGTCTTTACCTCTTGCATATATATTGATACCTCTGATACCCGAATAAAATTCGCCTACAGGTATCTCTATCTCCAAAGCCTTGTCCTGAAACGAAAATATTAGAGTCCACATCCTCTGTTGTGCTATTGGTATCACATAATTGGAATAAAAAAATGCGCCTATCACAATAAAAAAGATAAATATCATAATAGGTCGCATTATCCTAAACAGCGAAATACCTGCCGTTTTCATTGCTATCAGTTCGAGACGTTCGCCCAAGTTACCGAATGTCATAAGGGAGGCAAGCAGTATTGCCAATGGCAGAGCTATGGTTGCAGACGAAAGTGAAGCATAAAAAAAGAATTTAGCCATTATCTCAAGCGGTATGCCTTTACCTATCATATCATCAATACGCAACCATATAAATTGCATTACAATGATAAATAAACTGATAAAGAACGTTACTGTAAGTAACGTTATAAACTGCCTAAAAATATATTGGTCTATCTTTTTAAACATTGATGTGTACTTGCCGATGTCTTACCGAAAATACATCAAGCTATCAAAGCCTCTGCTACCTCATTGGTCTTTTCTTGACCGAGCAATACCTCTACTATTTTGAGGGCAAATTCTTTGGTGCAGCCCGGTCCTTTGCCGGTTATCACATTTTGTGATACTACCGTGCGTTTGTTTACAAAATTGGCTCCATCAAGATTTACCTCAAAACTTGGATAACATGTAGCATCTTTTTCTTTGAGTATGCCTAGTTTGCCCAATATGGAGGGTGCAGCACAGATAGCAGCAATCCATTTGTTTTCACTGTTTTGTTTCGAAAGCAATTGGTTGAGGAAATTAAACTCACCAAGTCTTAATGTGCCTCCGGGTAATATAAGGATTTGGGCATCGGTATAGTCATTATCTTTAAGTAATGTATCTGCTTTTATTACCAGATTGTGAGCGCCTTTTACTTCTAGCGTATCTTCTACAGATACAGTAATAAGATTAAGATCAGCTCTGCGTAAAATATCAATAGTTGTTACAGCTTCTATCTCTTCGAAGCCTGTTGTTAGAAATAAATAACATGGTTTCATATTGCATATTTTGATTATATTGTTAATAAATGATTTTAAGTGTTTTATCTAAATAATATTTTTGTGTGTTGTTTTTAATTATTTAATGTACTTTTTTGTTTGTTTTATAAATATCATGCTTTATAAATGCATATATTCTGTTCTTCTTTATTTTATGTTTAATCTTATGGTTAGATTATCAAACAATATTGTTTCATTTCTATGAATCTCAATACTTCTGTACTATCATTCAGTTAGATGATTCTTGTATTTTTGCATCAGTTTAGTCTGAAATTGTAAACAATTTCGCCATAAACAGTTCCCTTGCCTGCCGAAAATTTGGTTTTTCGTGCAGACTCCAATGTCGTGTGTCTCAATGATTCGTCGGCTATTGTTGTAGGCGACCCTATTGTGGCACTTATTACATTGCCGTTGTCATCTACACGTATTTTTACGGTAATTTTCCCTTCTACATTTTGTCTGTAAGCGGGTTTTGAGATTGCTCCGCTAAGAGTACGTCCTTCCAAACTCCAACTGTTACCGTTAGAAGTTCCCTTGCCGAATGGATTTCCTCTTGTGCCTGAGCCTGTTCCGTCTCCTATACCTGTTCCCGAACCACTACCGCTACCCGAACCTGTTCCTGACCCCATTCCAAAACCGCCGCTACCAGTACCACCACTATTGCCGAATGCATTTACTCCAAGGCTTTTGGCTCTATCTGCTTTAGCTTGTCGCTCTGCTTGACGCACAGCCTCTTGTGCCAATCGCTGTTGTTCGGCAGACGATGAGCCATCTCTGCCGTCGTCACCTGTCGGAGCACTCACATCACCATCTTCGGTCTGAGTGAAAAAGTCGTCGCTACCACCGCTACCGGTGGAGCTGCTCGACACTTGAGTGGCAGAAGCCATTGACTTTGTAGGTTTTTCTGAAAACGAAGGCACATCAATCTGTTTCTTATAAAAGTCGCCATCGAGTTCGCCTCCGAAATTACCTCTTTGTCCTCCCATAGAGCCGCCTACCTCGCCTTCCAAATCCACTCCATACCCGACCTCTATACCTTGTTCTTCAGTCGGAGGATATGGTACAACAAGTTTAAACCACAAGAGTAACAAAAGAATTAATCCGAAGATTAATATTGTTCCTATCGAAGCATAAACATCTTTTTTAGGCATAAAATTTACTGTTTTTAATAATCCTGTTTATTTTGACTTTGTCTAAAAAAAAAATCTAATTTTATTTTTCTTTCTGTGTAAATAAAATCATTTTGGTCTTAAGCCTATTGCCTATATCAAATAGATTTACAACGTTTTGCAGGTTTAGCGACTTGTCGGCGTGTAGCAAAACTATTGTCTCCTGATTTTTCTTTTTATCCAACTCTTGTGCAATGATAGGCTCTATCTGTTCTAAGGTTACCTCTCTGTCTTCGACATAATATTTAAGGTCGGCAGTAACGGTAAGGTTTACCTGATTACGAATAGCGGCGTCAGAAGAGGTTTTGCTGCTTGGCAATACAACCTTCATAGTGGCAGGGGCTATCATTGTGGCAATTATAAGGAAGAACAACATTAAGAAAAACATAATATCGTTCAACGATGCCGTATAAACCTCAGCATTACGGGGTTTTCTGCGTTCAATTTTCATTTTAATATTTTTAAACTATTAATAAAATTACTTCTTGCCTCCTCCACGAAGCATATTGACAAGGTCGTTCGAATATTTGTCCATATTGGCAACTATTCTATCTATTTGTCCGTTAAGCAAATAGTATCCTGAATAAGCCAAAATACCTACAAAAAGTCCTACTCCCGAACAAATCATTTTTTGATAAAGACCGTCGGCGATAGTGGCTATCTCGAATTCATTGGTTTGAGCTATGTTGAAAAATATTGTGATAACTCCGAATATTGTTCCCAGAAAACCCAACATAGGAGCTACCGAAGCAGTTATACCAAGCCAATTCATATGACGTTCCATAATGGTTACTTGTTGACTTGCCTCACTTTGCATTGCATTCTGAACAGCCTCTATATCATTATTAACCTGACTCAAACCTGCGGCTATTACCTTGCTATATGAATTAGTGCCTGCTTGACAAAACTTTTCGGCACTCTCAAATTTGTATTCGTAAACCAAATCTTTTATTCGAGCAAACCAAACCGAGTCGGATTTACCTAAACCCTTGAGAACTACTATTCTCTCTATCATTACATATATGGATAGAGCAAGTAATAGAAACAAGGGCAACAGTATCCAACCTCCTTTCAACAAGAGGGTAAAGTAATTCTCTGAAATATCTGCTGCCGGCTGTACCACTTGTGGTGTGGTAGTTGCAATCTGGTTGATAGTGTCTTGCACTGCATTAGGGATTTGTAATAACATATTTTTTTTAAAATTATTTGTTTATAAAATATTGTTTAATAAAAAGTTATAAAGTAAGACATTTCTTATACTCTGTAATGGTTTTCTCCAAACCCAAATACAGAGCATCTGCTATCAAAGCGTGTCCTATACTTACTTCCGAGAGAGTAGGTATGTGTTTGGCGAAGTATTTTAAGTTCTCCAAACTCAAATCGTGTCCTGCATTTACTTTCAATCCGCATTTTTGAGCTACTTCGGCTGCACGGACAAAGTCTTTTACCGCATCTTGTGGATTGTTTTTGTACATTGCAGCATATGGTTCGGTATATAACTCTATTCTGTCGGTATTGGTTTTGGCTGCAGCTTCGATATTTGCAATGTCTGTACCGACAAAAATGGATACTCTCACCCCCAATTCTTTGAAATGAGATACCAAATCACTTAAATGGTTTTGATGCTCTATACAATCCCAACCTGCGTTTGACGTAATAGCATCGGGAGCGTCTGGAACAAGTGTTACTTGATTAGGTTTGATTTTCTCGATCAAATCCACAAATTTTCCTTCCGGATTGCCCTCTATATTAAACTCTGTGGTTATATTAGACTTTAACACATATACGTCTGAATATTTTATATGACGTTCATCGGGACGTGGGTGTACTGTGATACCGTCTGCCCCGAATTTTTCGCAATCCAGAGCGACCTGCAACACATTAGGTACATTGCCTCCGCGTGAATTACGCAAAGTAGCTATTTTATTTACATTTACACTTAACTTAATCATTCTATTTTACTTTAAAAAACTATATTTATCTGTTTTCAAGTTTATATAATTGTACAAAGGTATAAGATTTTTGTAAATAAGAAATTATTTTTTTATGGATTATAGACAGCAGTAATAATGTCTTAAAAAGACTCAATAATAGCTACAAAGTCGTTTGCTTTCAACGAGGCTCCTCCTATAAGCCCTCCATCTACATCGGGTTTTGAGAATAGCTCTTTGGCATTTGCAGAGTTACAACTGCCTCCGTACAATATGGTGGTGTCGTTGGCTATTGTATCGCCGTACTTTTCGTTTATTAGTGAACGAATAAAAGAGTGCATCTCTTGTGCCTGCTCCGAGGTAGCAGTAAGCCCTGTGCCAATAGCCCAAACAGGTTCGTAAGCGATTACCAGCTGCTTAAACTCCTCAGGCGAAAGATTGAATACCGACCCTTCGAGCTGTGCTTTTACAATGGCGTTTTGATTGCCCGCCTCACGTTCTTCTTTTGTCTCTCCGATACAGAATATGGGTTTCAGATTGTTCTCCAAAGCCAAAGCCACTTTCTGCTTTAATATTTCGTAGGTTTCGCCGTAGTAGGTTCTGCGTTCCGAATGTCCTATTATACAGTATTTTGCTCCGGTAGAAGCTACCATCGCTGCCGACACCTCTCCTGTGTATGCTCCGGAAACTTTATCGGCACAGTTTTGGGCCGAAACTTTTATTGAGCTTTCTCTTAGCAGTTCGGTTACCGAAGCCAAATGTACAAACGGAACACCTATTATTACGTCGCATTTTAGGTTTTTACCCGATGTAGCATAAGCTATCTCTTTGGTCAGAGCAATACCTTCTGTCAGAGTCTTATTCATTTTCCAATTACCTGCTACAATATTTTTCCTCATAATGATGCAATTTGTTTTATATAATAATTTAATGAATTAAATGTTGTTTTTCAATAAAAATTTTTCAAACGATTGTTTTGTATTATTTGCATTCCATTTGTCGATGACTACACCCTCTTTCAAGACCATTACTCCGGGATTGGCTCGAATCATTGTCTTTAAAGGTATAGCGTCGGTAGTATAGAATGGAAACAACGCCTCGCTTGTCTGTATGAATCTGTCGATTATATCCGGAGTGGCTGCAGTAAGAGCCATTACTCTATATCCTTTTTCGTTCATCTGTGTATATATATGATTCAACTCCTCAACAGCGTTTTCGTTGGCTCTGTTTAGATTGTACATTATGAAAAGAAACACATAATTGCTATCTTGCAAAACCTCTTCGGTAATATCTCCGTCTTCGGGCGACTCTATCGAAAAATCGTGAATAGGAGGCTCATAGCCCTTTTTAATCAGTTTTGTGTTTTGTGAAACATATTCCCAATTGATAGTATCGTTCCACGGAGTCTCTGAAAGAGACTCAAATACCTTCTCCTCTCCGCTTACCTTGTTTTTATATGTAAATGAGGTAGAATACTCATCGGCAGGAGCTCCTTCGGGAATTTTCATAAGCTCGTAGATATTGTTACCTACCTTGTAAGGCAAAAAGTCGATAAGAGGCAGATTTTGCAGACAATATATCGAAAGAGTTATGGAAAAAACAAAGAAAGACAAAGCCACAAGTTTAGATGGTAGTGGCGAGAGATAGGGTTTGTTGTATTTTTCAAAAAACAGTATGGCTATTATTATTACCAGAAGTATTACATTTTTCCAGAATGTCTCCCAATTTGTCAGTTTCAGAGCATCACCGAAGCAACCACAATCTGCTACGGCATTGGTAGTGGCTAGCCAAAGAGTGAGCGAAGTCATTGCAACCATAAACAAAAGAGCACTCCATGAAAAGAATTTGAGATGTATGCCGGTAATCAAACCAAGCCCTATGGCAAACTCAAAAGCTATCATAAATACGCTTCCCCACAGAGTCGGATAGTATAGCATAGGCACGCCCATTGCCTGAAAGTAATCAAACATCTTGTAAGTGTGTCCCAAAGGGTCTATAGCTTTTACAAAACCGGAATATATAAATACCAGTCCGAAAATTATTCTTAAAATAAGCCCTATAACCCTAAACGAAGGGGCTTGTTCCTGATTTACAAGTTTGGTTTTAAGTTCGTTGTTGATATTATTTAGTGTGTCGCTTATCATCTGTTTGTCTTATCCTCCATATTTTTGATAATGTAAAAAACGGCATAGTTAAGCATATCGTAGTAATTGGCGTCTATGCCTTCTGAGGCCAATGTATGGCCGTTGTTGTCTTCAATAGTCTTTGTGCGATTTATTTTTTGTAGAATCAAATCGGTGTATGATTGTACTCGCATAAGTCGCCACACTTCGTTATAATCGTGATTTTTGGCAATCATAAGCGTTTTTGCCTCTTTGATAAAATGGTCATACCATTCAATGGCTTCCTGTGCGGTTGTGTTGATAATGTCGGAGTACCCAAGCTGAAGTTGTATAAGTCCTATTACGGAATAATTGACTATCCCCACGAGTTCAGATGTGATGTCTTCGTCTATCTTGGCTATCTTACCTTGTTCAATGTTGCGTATTCGGCTCGCTTTGATAAATATCTGGTCTGTTACAGACTCTTGTCGCATTATACGCCAAGCAGCACCATAATCCGAAAGTTTTTTTACAAAAATATTTCGACATATGGATATTGCTTTATCAAATTGTTGTTCGGTTGTCATTTGGTTATTTACTCGTTATAAATAAGTTCAAATACTGGTGTGTTATTCACAAATTCCTATAAACATACAAACTTGCAAAGTTACTATAATTTGCCGTAAAATTTGATAGTTTTAGATATAATTTGTATATATTTTTTTCATTTCCGTCCCAAATAGCATATTATGGATAGAAAAATAAGGTTGTTTAAGTTGTTTAAGATATGCATTTTATAAGGTTTAACAATAACCCCAACCTTTTTATGAACACGAAAAAAACACTTTTTTACAGATTATTTCAAAAATGACCCTTTTGGGGTTTTCAAAAAAACAGTAAATACATATCTAATAGTTGTGAGATATTCGCAACGGGCTTTGTTCTGCAACGGGAATCTTAATCAATCTATGCCTGCAAAACATCACTTCCCAAATCGAACTTGGACTATCGAAATAGACACCATACTACGAAGATATTTCAAACTTTATATTATGCTTTTTATCAGAGTTTGAGACAGTCTCTTAGTTTTAAACAATTAAAAAACGTTTAGGACACTATTGATAGAATACTATTTTTTTTTATATCTTTGTAAAATTTTTGAAAGTTAAATAATAAAAAAGGAGTTATAATTAATAATGAGAAAATTAAATTTGTTGTTATTCGCTATTGTTATCGGCATCGTATCATTGTCTGCACAGATGTTTGAGCCGGTGAAGTGGAAATTTTCGTCTAAAAATATAGACGATTCTACAGTAGAACTTATATTTAATGCCACAATCGAAAAAGGTTGGCATCTGTACTCTATGAAGCTGCCGGAAGACGGACCTCTACCTACTCAGTTTATCTTCGAAAGTAAAAAGGGTGCTACCCTCGAAGGCTCTGTAGTAGCCAAAAGTAAACTTATAGAAGAGTACGATAAGATATTTGAAATGACACTTGGGTATTACAACTCTTCTGCAAGTTTTTCCCAAAAAATTAAATTCAATCCCGAAAGAGGATACAAAGTAGATGGTTATATTAAGTTTCAGTCGTGTAACGATGAGGCTTGTATCAATGGAGAGGCTCCTTTTAGTTTTGAACTAAAAGGCAAAAAAACACTTGCCGATGAGCCTGCTGCAGCAGTGACCAACGATGGTGCAATTGCCGTTACAGATACTGCTCAAGTTGTTGTGGAGGTAGGAGATGCTGTTTCGTCATCTTCGACAGGTGATATATTCGCTCCGGCTCTTGATAAACTCGATAAATACAACAAAGAAGCTGGTAGCACATCGGCTACAGCAGGTCGCTCTTTGGTTTGGATATTCTTTATGGGTATGCTTGGTGGTCTTATTGCTCTTATTACACCTTGTGTTTGGCCAGTTATACCGATGACAGTGAGTTTCTTCCTCAAACGTTCGGGCGAAAACAAAGCACAGGCTCGCAAAGACGCTATTCTCTACGGTTTGGGTATAGTAATAATATATGTATTGCTTGGGCTTTTGATAACCCTTATCTTTGGACCTAACGCACTGAATGCCCTTTCGACAAATGCTATCTTCAACGTATTTTTGTTTGTACTCCTTATCGTGTTTGCAATATCGTTCTTTGGAGTGTTTGAGATAACATTGCCAGCATCTTGGTCGTCTAAAATGGATGCTAAAGCCTCGTCAACCACAGGTTTTATAAGTATCTTCTTTATGTCGTTTGTGTTGGTAATAGTGTCGTTTTCTTGCACCGGTCCTATCATCGGATTTTTGCTTGTAAACGTTACCTCAGGTGGTCTTTGGGCTCCAATGCTTGGAATGCTCGGCTTTGCTATCGCTTTGGCTATACCATTTAGCTTTTTTGCTTTCTTTCCGTCATTGCTTAAGTCTATGCCAAAATCGGGTGGCTGGCTCAATACCGTTAAGGTGGTGCTTGCTTTTATAGAACTTGCTTTTGCCCTCAAATTCTTGTCGGTAGCCGACCTTGCTTATGGTTGGGGCATACTCGACCGCGAGGTGTTCCTCGTATTGTGGATAGTTATTTTTGCTCTGCTTGGGTTCTATCTTTTGGGTAAATTGCGTTTCCCACACGACGACGAGGAGGACAGAGTCTCTATACCTAAGTTTTTCCTTGCCACTATTTCGCTTGCCTTTGCTATTTATATGATACCCGGCTTATGGGGTGCTCCATTGAAGGCTGTATCGGCATTTTCGCCTCCGATGAATACGCAAGACTTTACTATGTACGAAAATCATTTGGAAGCACATTACTCTGATTATGAGTTGGGTATGGCTGCAGCTAAGGTACAGAAAAAACCTGTTGTGGTCGACTTCTCAGGTTTCGGTTGTGTAAACTGCCGTAAGATGGAGGCTGCCGTATGGACAGACAACAAGGTTCACGACAAACTCAAAAACGACTTCATACTGATTTCGCTAATGGTAGATGACAAAACTCCGCTACCCGAGGTCATTGAGGTTGAGGAGAACGGTACAAAACGCAAACTTCGCACTTTGGGTGATAAGTATTCTTATATACAGCGTCACAGATTTGGAGCAAACGCACAACCGTTTTATGTAATTCTTGACGAAAACGGAGACCCAATGGCAGGTTCTTACGCTTTTAGCGAGAGTGTCGATGATTTCTTGAAGTTCCTTGATTTTGGAATGAGAAATTATAAAGAAAAAAATAAATAATATAAAAAATAGAATAGATGAATATTAAAAAAATAGAATTCTCTATTATATTTGTACTCTGCTGTGTTTCTGCCTTATCGCAGAAACACAGCAATGGAGTAGAGCCTAATATCGTAAAGGAGATGATAGAGAGTAATAGTTTTAAAATAAATATTTTAAATATCACTCGTGATAATCAAACTCTTGCAATATATTCAAAAAATAGTATTGAAGTAAAAGGCGATACGATAAAGGCGAGTTTTCCATATTTTTATAGAGACGACAACCCTAAAACAGCCACTCAGTCTAATATAGAGATAGATACGGCTATAAAGAAAATTTCGGTTAAAGATAAAAAGAATGATGGTCGTTTTGAGATTAAAATAGTGACGGCAGCACCTAAAAAATATACCATTGTAATAAATGTGAGGTATGATGCTTATTGCACTATTCAAGTAACCGACAAACAAAATACCGTAACATATAACGGACGTTTGCAAACTAAATAAATGAATATTCGGTATGGACAAAAAGTTAACCAAGTCTGACAACAAAATGATTTTTGGAGTATGTGCCGGTATAGCCGAGTATTTTGGCTGGGATATAACCCTTACTCGAATTATTTATACCATACTTACTGTATGTACCGCTTTTTCGGGTACTATTGTTTATCTAATAATGGCATTGTTAATGCCTCAAAAATCACAAAATTAAGTGTTCGTATGAAAAAATATTTTTTTGCAATAATAGCAATATTCACAATATTTTCCTGTGAGAGTGCACAAAACTACTCTGTGCAGCTGGATAATCAACGGAAGCAGATAAAGGAGTATATAGCCGACCATAATATAACTCTTATAAATGAGTTTCCAACAGATTCTATTTTCAAACCAAATGAATATTTGTGGTTGAATGAAGATAGCATTGTATTCCACCTTGCCCAAAAGGGATTTGGCGACTCCGTCAAAGTAGGTGACCGTCTGTATATTCGTTGGATTCAATACTCTTTGGACGGCAAAGACTCTGTAAGCTATTGGAATACGGGAGATTTGAGTTATCCGCTGGAAATCATATACGACCCTGACCCTAACTCTCCTCGCAACTACAATCGTACAAATACCAATTGTATAGGTTGGCAGAGTGCTATACGAATGATGAAACGCTCTGATGCTATAGCCGATTTTATAGTGCCGTCGCCTATAGGTACATTAGATGCTTTTAATGAGGTTAAGGCATATCGTTATAAATTTACATTTAAGATTTTACCCAAATAATCTTTTTTATGACACTTATAAAATCTATTTCGGGTATTCGCGGTACAATTGGCGGTAAGGTTAGCGATAATCTTACGCCTTTTGATATAGTGAAATTCGTCTCGGCGTATGCCGAATGGCTAAAAGAGACATCTAATGCGGTCGATAACAAGAAGTTGAAGGTGGTAGTAGGACGCGACGCGCGTTTGTCGGGATTGATGGTTGAAAATCTCGTATGTGGTACTCTTGTTGGCTGTGGCATTGATGTGGTGAATATAGGTTTGGCAACTACGCCGACGACCGAAATATCAGTTACAGCCGAGCAAGCCGACGGCGGTATCATTATCACTGCAAGCCACAATCCTAAGCAGTGGAACGCCCTGAAACTGCTCGACTCAAAAGGCGAATTTCTTTCAAAAGCCAATGGCGAAACCATTTTAGCTATCGCAGAGCGACCCGACTCCAAATATGCCGAAGTAGATGATTTGGGCAAAATATCGTACAAAGATATGACCCAATATCATATAGATAGCGTTCTCGCTTTGGAGCTTGTGGATGTGGAGGCTATCCGCAATGCAAACTTCTCGGTAGTTATCGACTGTGTCAATTCCGTTGGCGGTGTCGTTATCCCACAACTGCTAAAGGCGTTGGGTGTGAACAATGTAATCTGCCTCAATTGCGAACCGACAGGTAATTTTGCCCACAATCCCGAACCGCTCAAAGAGAACCTCACCGAAATATCGTCGTATATTGCTCAAAACAAAGTAGATGTAGGGTTTGTTGTCGATCCCGACGTTGATCGTTTGGCAATAGTATGCGAAGATGGCGAGATGTTTGGCGAGGAGTACACCCTTGTGTCGGTTGCCGACTATGTTCTGAGCAATACCAAAGGCAATACCGTGAGCAATTTAAGTTCTACAAGGGCTTTGGCTGACGTTACTGTAATGCACGGAGGCAACTACTATGCTGCTGCTGTGGGTGAGGTGAATGTGGTGGAGAAGATGAAAGAGGTTGGTGCCGTTATCGGAGGAGAGGGCAATGGCGGTGTTATATATCCTGCATCGCACTACGGACGCGATGCTTTGGTGGGTATTGCCTTGTTCCTCACACTATTAGCAAAAAAGGCGATGAAGGTATCGGAGCTTAGAGCCATTTATCCGAACTATTTTATCTCAAAAAACAAGATAGAGCTTACCTCTAAAATAGACGTCGATACCATATTGGAGGTTATCAAAGGTAATTATAAACATTACAAAATCAACGATATAGACGGCGTTAAAATAGATTTTCCACAGGGCTGGGTTCATCTGCGTAAGTCGAATACCGAGCCAATAGTCCGTATCTATTCTGAGGCTCCGACAGAGGAGCAGGCAGACAAATTTGCTTGTGCCATTATATCCGAAATAGAGCGGATAGTAGGGGATATGGATGGGGGCTTAGAGAGAGATTTATTTTAAGCATTAAAAGTTATAAGCACTTTTTATATTGTGTGGATTTTTGTAATTTTGCCCCCAAGGGTAAGACCGGACTTCGCAGTTATCAAAAATCGAACTATTGTAGCAAAAATACAGTAAAACAATCATTTGATGAGTTAATAGCTAATGCCAATTTTAAATATATCTTTTTGAGCTACAACAATGAGGGACTGATGGATAGTCAAGAGATTATGACTATACTATCGAAATATGGCAAATATGATTTGACTACTACCGATTATCAGGGTTTTAGAGCCGACAAAAACGAGAATAGATACCACAAAGCCACCTCAACCATCGAATATCTACACATATTAGAGCGGAGGTAGCAAGACGTAACTGCAGAATAAACAAAGGGATGTCTCCAATATAAAGACATCCCTTTGTTTGAGATATGAAGTACTTTACCTATTTATACGTTTCTTTTTATACGAATGATAAATTAGTATGGCAATGGTAATTATCAATGCTCCGAGTATCACAAACATTTCGATTGTGTAGTCGAGAGGGTGTACCCATATCTCTTTGAATACATTGTGCCTGCCGAGTACCTCAATAAATGTCCAAAATATTATAACCGTAGCTATAGAGTATCGGATAGCATATCCCCAAGTTGGTATTTTTATCTGTTTTCGCATCATAAAAATAGAGCCTGCCAGACATAAACCTGCTATAATAAGTGTGATAGGGTGACGGTCGCCGAGTAGATTTTCGTCGTAGCAGAATAACAACACCAAATAGCTTGTCCAGAGTAACATATTTATCTCCATAAAGGTAACCATTGCGGTATTGCGAATAGTGGGTTTTAGTTCGGTATGTTCTTTGCAGCGTATGACGTGTCGCTGAACATAGTTGAAAAAATTGCAACCCGTTTTGACACTAAATATGTAGAACATCAGAAACATAACCCAAAAACCTACTGACGATGGCATCATAAGATATTCGGGTTTGGTAATAATATCGCCTGCACTATCGACAAGAGGCTGTACACCAAGACGATGTGCATAGTAAATATAGGTAAACTCTATCCAGCCTGTCCAGAAAAGCAGTCCGCCAAATAGACCGAAAAGTGTTTGAATAGTATCGCCTTTGATAAATATTCCTACAATGGTGATGACAAATCCAAGCAATCCAAGCCCAAAGGCAGCATACACAAGTGTGTCTTTACTCAAAAAATGCTCCATTACTATCATTAGAGCATGTCCTAATGGCATAGTGAATAGTACCATCAAAAACGATGATATACCGATAAGAATTGTTTTTTTTGACATAATTATTAATTTATCAAGTGATTGGTTAGCTCTAATTCGCTTTGAATATATCAATTATGAGTATAAATTTAAATGTGCAAAATTATACAGCCACCCTATACCTCACAATACCTACTTTTAGGTATTTTTCTTTGTAAATATCATTGTAAATAGTGATGAGGAGAACTTCTTTTGTATGTCGGTGATATTTGATTGCTGTCTGTAATAACATAAATGAAATAAAAAAGCGTTTAGAGATGACTCAAGTTTTTGATGTGTTGAATTATTTTTGTAATTTTGCTTCGGGTAAAGAATACTATTTACAGTAAGTATAAATATTTGAAAAGAAACGAAATAATATATGGATTTAACACAAAAGCTAATACACAATCTACAAAAATTGAATGTACTCAGTCAAAAAGGGTTAATAGAGATGTTTGACTCTACAATCGGTCGTTCTACGGTATTGATGCCTTTTGGAGGCAAGACACAGCGAACCGAGACACAGGTTTCGGTGCAGAAACTGCCTGTTGGCAACCACTTTACCAATACCGCTTCGATGATGGCTTATGGTTATAATCCGGATATAGCTTCGTGGAGTCCTTATCATGGGGCTCAATATGCGGTGATAGAGGCTATTACAAAAATTGTAGCCTCCGGCGGAAGATATAATAATATCAGATTTTCGTTTCAAGAATATTTCGAGAAGATGACCGAAAACCCTTTCTCTTGGGGTAAACCTACTGCTGCCTTGCTCGGAGCTTTGCAGATGCAGCACGACTTCTGTTTGCCTGCTATAGGAGGCAAAGACTCTATGAGTGGCACTTTTAGAGATATCAATGTACCGCCTATGCTTATGGCGTTTGGTATTACTACAGTGGATGCTCGCAATGTTATATCAACCGATTTTAAGAAGGCGGGTAACTATATTTACTTAATAAAACACTATTATAGAGAAGATTATACACCCGATACCGAACAACTCAAAGCAAACTATAATTTTATTTCGGACAATATTGAGAATAAAAATATAGTATCGGCTTTTGCAATTGGTTTTGGTGGTGTTGCCGAGGCGGTGTGCAAAATGGCTTTTGGCAATGAAATAGGTGTAGAGATAGTATTTACCGAAACGGACAATTATGACAAAACCGCATTCGAAAACGATCTGTTCGGTATATCATACGGGTCGGTGTTGGTAGAGAGTGTTGCCCAATTAAGCAGTGATAAAGCTATATGTTTGGGACAAACAGTTGAGGATAAGTCTGTTAGAATTATTGGTAATCTGATTGGCGAATCACATAAAACCCTAGCTTTGTGTTCGTTGGACGAACTTTATAAAGCCAATACCGAAAAGTTTGCTGAGATATATCCAATAAAAAAATAAGGCTACTATGTTGCCCCAAATCTCTATATTAATACCTTTTTACAACTGTGAGAAGTATATCTATAGGTGCATAGAAAGTATTGCTGTGCAGAGTTTTAGAGATTTTGAGGTAGTGCTTTTAGACGACTGTTCGGACGATAATAGTTTGGAGGTAGCCATATCGACGCTCGACACGCACAGTTGGATAAGGTATAAACTATTGCAAAACCCTCAAAACAAAGGTGTAGCCTATTGTAGAAACAGGCTTATGGAGAATGCTGTAGGCAAATACCTTTTGTTTGTCGATGCAGACGATTGGATAGAGGCAGATATGTTAGAAATACTTTACCACAAAGCTGAGCAGGAAGTAGCCGATATAGTTGTTTCCGATTTTTTTTATGAAACACCCGGCAAAACTATTGTGGCTCACGACTTTGTTGCCTCATCAAGAGAAGAAAATATAAAGAATGCAATAGAGCAAAAAATAGTCTATACAAGTTTGTGGAATAAGTTGATAGTTAGTGATTTGGTGCGTCGAAACGGTTGTACTTTCCCTATTGATTTGAATATGTCGGAAGATAGATTGCTGGTAATAAAGCTATATTGTTTTGCCCACAAAATATCCAAACTCGACAAGCCGCTATATCACTACAATCGTATGAATGAAAGTTCTATAACAGCCACCAAAACAGAATTTCATTACAAACAGGCAATACTTTTTTGGCAGTATTTAGATGAATTTTTACAATCACTAAATATTTACGAAAAATATAGAAAATCAATAGAATACTCGAAAGTGGAAAATAAGGTGCTACTTATGCAGCAGGTCAAATCCTGTAGATTGCACCGAAAGTATGGCTATCTGTTCGAAGATATAGCCCCGTCGTTTATAGGCGTATTCCCATACAAAAGTCAGAATCTGACACTATATTTTGCTAATCGCAAAATGTATGGTATGGCATATCTTGTAAATTTGATGCTAAGGTTTAAGGTTCGTCTATTCAGTTGGTTATGAAAAAAATTAAATTGTACATAACTCTAATTTCTGTTGCTTGCGTACTTGTGCCATTGCAAGCCACAGCAAAAGAAGACAACAATCAATTACTTGCCTCAGAGACAGGTATTGATACCGTTTCGGTATGGTCTGATAGACCTCAGAAGTTGCCATATACTGTTAAGTCTAGGGTATTGTCGGTGGGCAATATACGGCTAAAAGATACTTATTTGTCCAATATAGAGTATTTTGGGTGGAATGTTGGCTGGGAGAGTTCGTTCACAGGATTTTTGGGGACTTGTATCTATTGGCGAAGTATCAATATGTTCACATATGGAAATACTGTTAATCTGCCTGCTACTTCGACTATGAGCTATATAGGAGGAGAGGTAAGCCTTGGAGCCGGTTATAATTACAGGCAAAACAATCTTGACCTAAAAATAGGAGGATTGCCCGCATTAGCATTCGGACTAAAAAATAACGCACGAAATATCAACAATATACAGTCGGTAGATGCCTCCCTAAACCTCTGGCTCGACCTTGAGGCAAGCTACAAAATACCTGTCAATAGAGTAAAAATTGCTTTTACCGACCATTTTCAAACATCGCTTTTGGGAGGAATGTTTGTTCCCGAATTTGGTGCTCTGTACTATGAATATATTTTTGGTAGCCTCGATGGTTCGCTCCATTTTAGCTCTTTTCACAATAAGGTGGCATTCAAAAACCGTTTAGAATTTAGCCTTGCCCTGAAACCTCTGATAATCAAAGTTCAGTATTATATCAATTACCAAAGTTGGAGAGCAAATAGCCTATATTTTGCTCATCTACAACACAATTTTGGTTTAGGCATAGTATTTTTGCTCGAAAACAAAACCAAGCTTTATTAAAACCAAAAACTTATAATATTGTACATTAAATCTAAGTATTATCTTTGTATTTTGATTTTTTTATACAAAACAGATAATGACAAAGAAACTTAAAATAGAGACTTATGGTTGTCAGATGAACGTGGCAGACAGCGAAGTAGTGGCTGCCATTATGTTGTCGGATGGCTATGAAATAACCGACAACGAAAAAGAGGCTGACACAATAATAGTAAATACCTGTTCTATACGCGACAATGCCGAGCAGAAAGTGATTGCGAGGTTGCAATATTTTAATTCGTTGCGAAAAAAAAACAAGAGCCTAAATATAGGCGTAATTGGTTGTATGGCAGAGCGTTTGCAAGACGAACTGCTCGATAAACACAACATTGACTTTGTAGCTGGTCCCGACTCGTACCTTGACCTGCCAAACCTCGTTGGTGCCGTAGAGCAGGGCGAAAAAGCCATTAATATAGAACTCTCTAAAACAGAGACTTACAAAGATGTTATGCCGGCACGAATAGGAAAGTCGATACTTGGGTTTGTATCTATTATGCGTGGTTGCAACAACTTTTGCTCATACTGCATAGTGCCCTACACACGCGGCAGGGAGCGTAGTCGCGATGTGGAGAGCATTATAAACGAAGTGAAAAACCTCCAAAGCAATGGTTACAAAGAGGTTACTCTTTTGGGGCAAAATGTAAACTCCTACCTTTTCGACGACGGACAGGGCAATCGCACCGACTTTTCGCAACTGCTTGAGCAGGTGGCACTTGCCGTACCGGATATGCGTATTCGTTTTACTACGTCGCACCCCAAAGATATGAGTGACAGCTCCCTTGAGGTTATTGCCCGATACCCAAACCTATGTAAATATATACATTTACCCGTACAGAGTGGCAGCAACAACACACTGAGGCTGATGAAACGCAAATATACCCGCGAAGATTATCTCGACCGTATTGCCTCTATCCGTCGTATATTGCCCGAAGCATCGATTGGTACGGACATATTCTGCGGTTTTTCAGATGAGTCGGAGCAGGATTTTCAGGATACTCTTTCGCTTATGCGTGAGGTAAGGTTTGATATGTCGTTTATGTTTAAATACTCCGAACGTCCCGGCACGTTTGCCTCTAAGTATCTGCCCGACAATATCGCGGAGTCGGTAAAGATAGAACGCCTCAATGCTATAATTGCTCTACAAAATCAACTAAGCCTGCAGAGCAATCTCGACGATATAGGCAAAACCTTTGAGGTGCTTGTAGAAGGCTATTCAAAGCGGTCTCGTGACAATTTTTACGGACGTACCTCGCAAAACAAGGTGGTAATATTCCCAAAAAACGGTACTAAAATAGGCGATTTTGTAAATGTAAAGATACTCAAAGCCACAGCCGCCTCTCTTATAGGCGAAATGGTTGATAAGGTATAGCACGATAGAATTATTTATATTCAATCAATAATTGTTTTTCTCAAAAAAAATTACACTTATATGCTTTTTGTAACGAAAAAACTACTAATTTTGTGGGACAACAATAAAATTAACTAAAAAATTAAATGTTATGACGAACAAAGAGTTGAAAGGAACTAAGACAGAGAAGAATCTACAAGAGGCTTTTGCCGGCGAAAGTATGGCGAGAAACAAATACACCTATTTTGCCTCAAAAGCAAGGAAAGACGGTTATATTCAGATAGCCGAAATCTTTGAAGAGACCGCCAATAACGAGCGTGAACACGCAAAAATTTGGTACAAGGAGCTTCATGGAGGTGAAATCGACGATACGGCTGCAAATCTACTTGCTGCTGCCGAAGGTGAAAACTACGAGTGGACAGATATGTACGACCGTATGGCAAAAGAGGCAAGAGAGGAGGGATTCACTCGTATTGCTATGTTGTTTGAGCAGGTTGCCAAAATAGAGAAAGAGCACGAGGAGCGTTATCGCAAGTTACTCAAAAACGTCGAAGACCAATTGGTATTCTCTCGCGATGGCAATGTTATTTGGCAGTGTATCAACTGCGGACATATCATTATCGGCAAAAAGGCACCGGCACGTTGCCCCGTTTGTGCTCACGATCAGGCATATTACCAAATCAAAGCCGAAAATTATTGATTAATAATTGCATAAACAAGTTAAAATAGCACTCATAAATTTGGGTGCTATTTTTCTGTAAATATATTACTGTTAATTGCTGATTTATGGTGGATTATCACACAATGTAAGCTCAACTTTGCGACAATTGCATTAAATCCATATTCCGCAATATAAAAACATTGTTTAAAACCTATATTTCAATATATTATAAGTGTGTTTGAAATTGATTTTATACTAAGAAAAATAACTCAATGCTTAATTTGACATCAACACTTCCCTTTGTTGAAAATATTTTTATTCTTACTTCTTAACTATTTTCCGTGTAGCTTTGGTACGCTTGATAATTGATAATAATCAAAACATCTTAAAAATATTTTTATAGAGTAATTCAGGTTAAACCCAAACAGCAATTATATCTTTCCATTATCCAAATACCAGAGCAGTCGAGTAGCTACAAATAGTGATTCTAAAATACCGAAATAGCTATAAATAGTGATTTTGTGTAAGAATTAAAAGTATTATCTTTGCCAACTGTTAAAACAAAATCTCATCTGTTTGTTACCAACAGATACATTATTATATTATTTTATGCAAAAATTATCCGAATTACAGCCAGGACAAAGGGGTTATATAGTAAAAGTTCACGGTTATGGTGGCTTTCGCAAACGTATTGTAGAGATGGGTTTTATCAAAGGACAAGCTGTGGAAGTACTCAAAGAAGCTCCACTTGGCGACCCTATCACCTATAAGATAATGGGTTATGAAGTATCGCTCAGGCGAAGTGTGGCATCACAGATAGACGTGCTTTCCGAAAAAGAAGCTCAAGAGGTACTCCAACATGGCAACGAGTCATATTTTGGCACATTCTCCGAAGACGACTTCCGCCATGTAGCCCTTGAGAAACGGCGTGAGATAAATGTTGCTCTTGTGGGCAACCCGAATGCAGGCAAATCTACACTATTTAATGCCCTTACCGGTATGCATGTAAAAGTAGGAAACTATAGTGGTGTAACTGTCGATGTTATGCAAGGACATTTTTCATACAAAGGCTACCGCTTCAACTTTACCGACCTGCCAGGTACATACTCCATATCAGCTTTTTCGCCCGAAGAACGTTTGGTACGCCAACATATCGTAAACGAAAAACCAGATATAGTGCTTAATGTTGTGGATTCGGGTAATTTGGAGCGTAACCTATATCTTACCACTCAATTGATAGATATGAACCTTCGCTCTATCATCGCCCTCAACTTCTATGATGAATTCAACAGACGCGGCGACCAACTCGATACTGAGACACTTGGCAAACTGATAGGGATACCGATTGTCCCCACTGTAGCAGCAAAGAAAGAGGGGATATCCGACCTGCTCGAATCTATCATAAAAATATACGAAGGAGCTGATATAATCGACCGCGATGGCAAACTTATCGATTCTATCAAAGATGACCAACTTGTAGAACGTTATCACCATCTTGTGGAACTCGAACATCGCCATGGCAAAAATCATACAGAGTTAGACCTTGTGGGCAAAAAGCACCTGCACGAGATAGTTCGCCATGTACATATCAACTATGGAGGTGTTATTGAAAAGGCTATTGCAGCTATCAAAAAGGTATTTTCGATTAACGAAGGAGCATACGATAGCTTTACACCACGTTATATTGCTATTCAACTCTTACAGAGAGATAAAGATATAGAGGGAGCTGCAGCTGTTTTTGCCAACTACTCCGACATTATAAAAGTACGCGACGAAGAGGAAAAAAAGATAGAGGATGAACTCAAGTCATCTGCAGCTAATGCTATTATGGATGCTAAATATGGCTTTATTGCAGGTGCTTTAAAAGAGACTTTTATCCCGGCACAACAGCAGGAGACATTTACCCATACATCTAAGATTGACAAAATAGTTACCAACAAATATTTGGCTTATCCTATCTTTGCACTTGTTATATATCTGATGTTTCAGATCACATTTTCGCTTGGGCAATACCCTATGGATTGGATAGAGAGTGGTATCGAACTGTTTTCGGAATGGTTGTCGTCAATTATGCCTGAAGGAATACTCAAAAGTATGGTAGTTGATGGCATAGTAGCAGGTGTGGGAGCTGTTATTGTCTTTCTCCCAAATATATTGATATTATATTTCTGTATGACTATCCTGGATGCATCGGGCTATATGGCTCGTGCCGCATTTATAATGGACAGGCTTATGCACAAGATAGGACTACACGGCAAGTCATTTATACCATTGATGATGGGTTTTGGCTGTTCGGTACCTGCTATAATGGCTACCCGCACTATTGAAAACCGCAATTCGCGTATGATAACTATTTTTATTACCTCCTTTATATCGTGTAGTGCCAGACTACCGGTATATATCCTTATTATAGGCACATTTTTTGCTCAATATCAGGCATTGGTAATGTTTGCCGTATATTTTTCGGGTATTATTTTTGCGGCAATTTTTGCAAAACTGTTTAGAAAATTTCTTTTCACCAAAGAGGAGACACCTTTTGTAATGGAACTGCCCGCATATCGCAGACCGCAAATAAAATATGTTATTCGCGACACTTGGGAGAAGGGTTCGCAATACCTAAAGAAGATGTTTACCACTATATTGGTAGGCACTATAATTATATGGGCATTGTCGTATTTCCCTCGTCCGAAAGAGGGAGAGGAATACCAACAAGAGCAGTCATATATGGCTATGCTCGGCAAGGCAGTAGAACCTATACTTGAGCCATTGGGCTTCGATTGGAAAATATCAGTGGCAATCATCACCGGAGCTGCTGCTAAAGAGATGGTATTAAGCACACTGGGCGTACTTTACGATGTAAGCGAAGACGAAATAGATGCTTCTCTACCCGATAAACTGCGTACTGCCACCTACGACGATGGCACACCTATTTACAATATCGCCACAGTGGTGGCATTGCTGTTATTTGTACTGCTATATTTCCCTTGTATAGCGGCGGTGGTAACCATACGTAACGAAACAGGCTCATGGTGGTGGGCTCTCTTTGTGGTTGGCTATACCACTCTATTGGCATGGATAGTGGCATTTGTCGCTTACAATACAATAACCTGCGGAATAGTTCAAGAGGCTATTGTGAGCTTTGCAATACTACTGTGCCTTATGTATATTGCCAGACGTATATTCACTTCAATGTCGAACAAATCGAACTGTGAAGGGTGTAAGTTTAAATGAGTTTTTTGAGTTATTACGATGAAGATAACTATTATTTGGATAGGTAAAACTGTTGTAGATGAGATAGAAACTCTTACTTCAGACTATATCAAACGTATAAAAAGATGTAGCATTACTGTAAAGACCATACCTAATCCGAAGAAAAAATACCCTGTAGATATTCAGAAAATAGAGGAGTGTAAAGAAATATTGAAACATATAAGGAGCGACGATTATGTGATATTGCTGGATGAAAAAGGTAAAAGTTTTACATCTTTGGAGTTTTCGGCGTGGATAGACAAACATCAGATGAATATCAAAAATATGGTTTTTGTAATAGGAGGAGCTTACGGTTTTTCGGCAGAGATGTATGATAGAGCCAATCAAAAACTGTCTTTATCGAAAATGACTTTTTCGCATCAAATTATAAGAGTTATTTTTGCCGAACAACTATATAGAGCATTTTCAATTATTGATAATTTGCCTTATCATCACGAATAAATTATTATTAGGAAAGTTGTTTTTCTATAAGTTCGACTGCCTGCTTGGGGATAGCAAAAATAGAAAATTTGAATTTTATAGAGATTAACAAATTTATTATGTGTTATGAGTAAAAAATATAACTCATACAAACCGAACACACGATTATTATACATATAAATTGAATTATGAATATAGATTTTTATAACAAAAAAATAGAGAAAAACAATATTTTGCTGACAAAGCTAAAAAGCGTGATACGTATAATGCCGATACTAAAGCTCATTACATTTGCATTGTTAGTAGTGTTTTTTATTATTGCATTCAGAGTGGATAGCGGAATGGTCTATTTTTTTGGACTCTCATTTTTTATGTTGATGATATTTATTTTTATACAAAACAGAGATGCCAAATATTGCAATGACTTTGCTTTCTACACCGACCTAAACAGTGTCTATCAGAATGAGATATGTTTTCTGCAAAACGATTTCAGTCCATTTTATAATGGGGAGATGTTTGTGAACAAAAAACATGAATTTTCGTATGATTTGGATATTTTTGGAGAAAATTCGTTATATCACAGGATAAACAGAACAACCACTTACGAGGGAAGAGTCTGTTTAGCTCAAAAATTGACTAATATCCCAAAGTCGGAAGATACTATAAGAACAAGACAGGAAGCATTGTCCGAACTTGCAGAGGCTGCCGAATTTCGATTTCATTTCTTAGCAATTGGCAAAAGATTTTACTCTCTATCCAACAAAAATCATTTATACATAGACAGTGCTCAAGTCAATACATTTCTGACCTCAGACATAGCATTATGGCTTATTTTTTCCTCTATTGCCGTTACAGTATTTACATTACTCTTTGCTTGTCTGGGTTATCTACCATTTGTGATACCTATACTTTTGTTTATTATTCAGTTATTCATACCAACAATATATTTTGGCAAAACAAACAAGCATGCTTCCGAAGCAGGTAAGTTGTATAAAAACTTGAGGAGATATTCACAGATGTTGGCATTAATCGAGAAGGAAAATTTTAAAGCCAAAGACAATATTTTGCTTAAAGAGATTCTCTTTTCTTCATATAACTCGTTGAAAGCGTTGGACAAATTAGCTTCCATTTTAGAACGTTTCGATCAAAGAGCCAATGTGTACATACTAATTCTTTTAAATGCACTCTACCTCAGCGATATTTTTCTACTCAGGAGTTATGCGAAATGGAAGCAGACCTATGCAGGGCAATTACAGTTGTGGATTGATGCTTTAGCCGAATTTGAGGCACGTATATCATTGGCAAATTACATCTACAATAAGCCCAACTACTCTATGCCCGAAATAGTAAACGATAATTCTCTTTTGATTGAAGCCAAAGAGATGGGGCATCCGTTTATAAGCACAGACAAATTGGTTACTAATGACTTTAATATTTACAAATCAAACTTTGTGATAATTACCGGTGCAAATATGGCAGGAAAAAGTACTTTCCTCAGATGTGCGGGTATTAATTACTTGATGGCAGTAAATGGAATGAAAGTCTGTGCCTCAAATTTCAAATGCTCCCTATTTCAGTTATTCAGCAATATGAGGAATACAGACAATTTATCATCGGGCATATCCTACTTCAATGCCGAATTGATTCGTATCGAACAACTTATCGGATTTGTCAAGCAACAACCTCATACTCTGATAATACTTGACGAAATTCTAAAAGGAACTAACTCCAAGGATAAGTTAAAGGGGTCGATAATGTTTTTAACAAAGATGATAGAGTTACCCGTTACAGGTCTTATCGCTACTCACGATTTAGAATTAGCCAAATTAGAAGATGAAAAACCGGATTTGTTTCATAATTATTGTTTTGAAATTAATATAACCGATTCTATTGATTATGCATATAAAATCCAAAGAGGTGTATCAAAAAATCTAAATGCCACTTTGTTGTTAGAAGAAATCTTGTCAAAGTAGAGATAGCAAACAAAAAGTGGTTTCAACAAATCGGTTGAAACCACTTTTTGTTGTCAAAATCAATTACATCGCTTTTACGAACTCTACCGATTGAGCTATTAGTGGATACATTACCGCATCGTTTTCAATGAATGGTACATGTTTGCGATATTCTGTATACAACTGTTCTAATGGAGCAGATGTCTTGAGTGGACGTCTGAAATCTAACGCTTGAGCAGCATTAAACAACTCTATACCAAGCACTCTAAATGTATTTTCTACCACTTTGTAAAGTTTGGTTGCTGCATTAGCGCCCATAGAGACATGGTCTTCTTGTCCTTGTGAACTTTCGATAGAATCAACACTTGCCGGAGTACATAGTTGCTTACTCTGACTCACAATAGACGCTGCAGTGTATTGAGGTATCATAAAACCAGAATTCAATCCCGGATTTGCTACCAAAAATGGAGGCAACTCTCGTTTACCACTTATCAATTGATATGTGCGTTGCCCTGATATAGAACCGAGTTCAGCTATGGCAATAGCCAAAAAGTCCATCACCAGAGCCAACGGTTGCCCATGGAAGTTGCCGGCAGATACTATCAAATCTTTTTCCGGTATAACATTTGGGTTGTCTGTTGCCGAATTTATCTCTGTGGTAATAACGCTTTTTACATATTCGATAGTATCTTTTGATGCTCCATGAACCTGTGGCATACAACGGAAAGAGTATGGGTCTTGTACATGTATTTTTTTACGATTGATTATTTCGCTACCTTTTAGCAATTCGCTTATACGTACAGCTGTCTGTAGTTGTCCTTTGTGTGGACGTATAATATGTACTGCTTCGTTGAAAGGTTCTATTCTGCCGTCGAATCCTTCGAGTGATAAAGCCCCTATTATATCTGCTGCCTCCGAAATTTTTTCGGCACCAATCATACACCAAACCGCGTATCCACTCATAAACTGAGTGCCGTTGAGCAGAGCCAAACCTTCTTTCGACTTAAGAGTAATTGGCTTGAGTCCACGTTGCTCCATTAATTCACCCGCATTGCATATCTCTCCATTAATATACACCTCACCCAAGTTGAGCAGAGGCAGGCTCAAGTGAGCTAATGGAGCCAAATCACCTGAGGCACCAAGCGAACCTTGTTGATAGACTACAGGCAAGATATTTTCGTTGAACATATAGATGAGCTTTTCGACTGTTTCAAGCTGTACCCCCGAATAACCATACGATAATGACTGAATTTTGAGTAGTAATATTATCTTTACCACATCCAAAGGCACTCTTTCACCCGTACCGCAAGCATGCGACATAACGAGGTTTTTTTGCAGTTCGGAGAGTTCCTCTTTGCCAACCGATATATTACACAACGAACCAAAACCTGTGGTAACACCGTATATAGGCTCTTTTTGTGTCTCCATCTTGTTGTCGAGGTAATCTCTACAATCCTGTATGCGTTTTTGAGCTTCGGCACTAAGTGCTATCTTGTAACCCTCGTATACAATACGTTTTACATCGTCGATTGATAAATGTTTTGATGAGATTTGATGAACTTTCATATTATTTTATTGTGTTTGAATTTTTTTAATAAAAGTTGAATACATCAATATTGATGATATTTGTATGTCTTGTAAATTAGTCGGCAAATTTACAAAAAAATACTACAATAAGCATATTTTGTTTTGAAAGAAAAAGTATGTTTACGATAATCAATTTGTTATAAATACGTTCGTTGGCTCGAATAATCTTTAACTTAAATAATTTTTATTTGAAATGGGTTGGTAATTTCCCAAAAAGTATTAACTTTGCTCAGATTTATAAAGTTTGTTATTTGTGTAATATCGGTTGGCAAATCAAACCAAATATTTAGCTATATTATACACCATAAAATAAAAATACTAAAAATCCAATTGTAATGAGAACAAAATTTTTAAACAAGGTTATTATTGCAACATTTGCGTCTGCAATATTTCTAATAGGTTGTAAAGAGACACCACAAGACAAAGTGGTACGAGTAACCGGTGTAACTATCTCTCATACAGAACTCACACTTAGTGTAGGAGACAGCAGCGTATTACATAGTCAGGTAATGCCAATGGACGCTGCCAACAAATCTGTATCTTGGACAAGTAGCGATAAGGCAGTAGTAGAAGTACAAGTCGAAGGTAAAATTAAGGCTCTCAAAGATGGTATGGCAACTATTACCGTAACGACAGAAGACGGAGGTAAAACAGCTACTTGCAAAGTAACAGTGAACAAACCAACACCTCCTACAAGCATAGACTTCGAATTGAACGGAGTAAAATTTGAATTTGTATCAATACCTGCGGGTAAATTCAAAATGGGAAGCCCCGATACGGAAGTCGGCAGAAATGAAGACGAAGAGACTCAACACGAGGTAACTGTAAGCGGTTTTTTTATGGGTAAATATGAAGTAACTCAAGCTCAATGGAAAGCTGTAATGGGTATTGACAACAATCCAAGTAACTTTAAAGGCGATAATAGACCGGTAGAAAATGTGTCGTGGAACAAAGCACAAGAGTTTATAACAAAACTAAACAAACAAACGGGCAAAACTTATCGCTTGCCGACCGAAGCAGAGTGGGAATATGCTTGTCGTGCAGGCACCGAAACTGTATTTAATACGGGTAAAAATATAACTACCGACCAAGCAAACTACGATGGGCAATACCCTTATGCAGATTATCCAAAAGGAATGTACAGAGAATGTACTACAGATGCAGGTACTTTTGAGCCAAACGCTTGGGGGCTATACGATATGCACGGAAATGTATGGGAATGGTGCAGCGACTGGTACGAAGAGGAGTATTATACCAATAGCCCAGATACAGACCCTAAAGGTCCTGCTTCGGGAGAGTTTCGTGTGATAAGAGGTGGAAGTTGGTTTAGTGGAGCTGTTATGTGTAGGTCGGCTCGCAGGTACAGCCAGTATCCTACCAACACAAAAAATTATTTGGGATTCCGTTTGGTTATTTCACAATAAATTTATTATTACATTATTTTATAAAAACACAGCCAACAATAGCATAATTTGTTGGCTGTGTTTTTATTATCCACTTATCTATACCGATATATTAAACTTTTTTGTTTTTTTTCGTCTTAACTATTACATTCATTTTAGTTACAAAATAGTATTTATAAAGCATGAAGAAAGCAAATTTGTTGCTACTCCTGCTGGTGGCTGCTACATCAATTATTTATGGGCAGACTACTATTAAGGGAACTGTCACCGATGCCGAAACAAAAGAATCTATTGGGGCAGCATCCGTATCAATAAAAGCAAAAAACAGCAACTTTTTCGACGGAGCCACAGCCGACTTACAGGGACATTACTCTGTATCGGGTCTTCCAAAAGACACATTGTCTGTTACGGTTTCGTATGCAGGCTATGCAGAATATACCAAATTCATAGTTAATCACGGTACTCACGATGTGATGACACTCGATTTTGAACTGTCGAATAACGTTACACTCGGTGAAGTGTCGGTAGAATCTATGAAGTCGCAGATGCGTTTCGAGCTCGACAAAAAAGTGTTTGATATATCGGCAAGTGCTATTACCGCAGGCGCATCGGTATCGGATATTTTACAAAACATACCATCGGTGGAGGTTACCACAGAGGGCTCTATCGCACTGCGAGGCTCCGAGAGTGTCGTTATATGGATTAACGGAAAACCTGCCGGACTCAATACCGAAAACCAATCGCAAATACTTGAACAGATACCTGCCGAGACTATCGAACGTGTCGAGATTATTACCAATCCATCATCTAAGCACAGCCCAGAGGGAACTGCCGGCATTATCAATATTATACTAAAACAGAGGCGACAAGCGGGATACTACGGCTCTGTAATGGCAGGCATAAGCAACATGCTTAGCTATAACCTCAATGCCAATATCAATTATAGCTCCGACAAACTCGACCTATTTGGCTCTATCGGTTATTTAAACCGACACAACGAATCGAGTATCGACCTTGACCGCAAAATGACCGCATCAGGCTCTCGCATTGGTTTGCTCCAATCATTGACCAAATCGGACGGCAGGGGAAACCATCTATTTACCCGTATTGGTGGCACATACCGCCCAAGTGCCAAAGATGAGTTTTTGTTATCGACCTTTGGAATGTTAGGTCGACAGAATAATAATACTGCTGTAAATCAGTCGTCTAACTCCAAGTTAATATTCAATAGCGAACGCAATACCGATGGCAACAACAAGATTTTGGGAGGCAATATTACGCTCGGTTACAAACGTACATTCGACAAGAGGCAGACTTTAGACCTTACTGCCGACTACAACCAATGGAGTATGGGACGCAACTCGTATTATATAGAAAATGGTAACTACGACTTCGATGCCGATAATGTAATAGACTCCACATACACCACCCACGAACGACAGGAGGCTGATATGATAAACCGCTCTATTAATTTCAAAGCCGATTATACCAACGTACTTGCCGACAACCATAAATTGGAGGCAGGCTACAGCGGTTCGGCAAGTAACGAGCGTTCGCCCTCCGACACATACACAGGTACCACAGCTGATAATATGGTTATAAACCCTCTACTTAGCAACGACTATCTCTATAAACGTTTGGTAAATGCTCTTTACGTTACCTATTCGGGTGCATTTGGCAATTTCAACTACCAAGCAGGGGTACGAGGCGAACACACTTATACACAGATGGTATCCAGAGGATATAAGTCGATAGACAACGACTATTTTGACATCTTTCCGTCACTTTTCCTTAACTACGGGTGGCAGGAGACAAACCAACTTCAACTCAACTATACACGCCGCATATCGCGTCCTAATGGTTGGCAGCTTAATCCTTTCAAAAACATCTCCGACTCCAGAAATATACGTTTTGGCAATCCAAGTCTTACTCCGGAATATTCTAACGCATTGGAGCTAAACTATATAAAAACGTGGAGAAGCCATATACTTTCGTTCTCCGGCTATTTCCGAAATACCATCGATGTGATACAGCGTATATCGTACCTCGACCAAGATGTGCTGTACAATACAAGCGAAAACGTGGCATCGACTATGTCGGCAGGTACAGAGATAGTTGTAAAGAACAACATCGCTAAATTTTTAAATCTTACCACAACGGTAAATCTGTTTTACTACCATCTCGATAGTTTTGACTACGAGGTGCCGGGCATTGGTTATCATGTTATAGGCAATCCGCAAGAGGACTTCTCGTGGAATGTTCGTATGATGGCTCAGGCAATGTTGCCCAAGGGTTTTATACTTCAACTCACAGGAGCTTACAACGCTCCGAGAGTTGTGGCACAAGGCAAAATGGAAGGAAATTTTGCTTTAGATGGTGGAATACGTAAAACCGTAGGTAACTTTACATTCAATCTTAATGCAAGAGATATTCTCAATTCCAGAGGTATAACAATATTCAAAGAAGGCGAAAACTTCACTCAATTAGCCAAAATGCGACGCAGCACACGTGAGATAACTCTCTCTGTTACTTATGCTTTTGGAAATATGAATCAAAAAAATCGCAAACGCAACCAACAATCGAATGGTGACAGTCAGGGATTTGAAATATTGGATGTAGGTGGACTTGATTAAAATTTTTAAGTTATTAGTTATTTAATTTGGTGTTAGGGGAGTACTGTTTGGGTATTTCCCTAATTTTTTGCAACTACTTTAAGCAAGAGCAAGAGCCAATAAAATAGTAGTTATCTGTGTAATTTAGACTATTCATTATTTTGTAAATTCAGAAAAAAGCATTACCTTTGCATTCAAAATTTTTAAAAAAACTATATTTTATGTATTTAACTGCGGAAAAGAAAAAAGAAATCTTTAGCAAATACGGAAAGTCTAATACCGACACCGGCTCGGCAGAGAGCCAAGTGGCGCTATTTTCCGCCCGTATTAGCCATTTGACCGAACACTTAAAGGCAAATAAAAAGGATTATAGTACAGAACGTTCTTTGAAGATGCTTGTTGGTAAACGTCGTCGTCTATTGGATTATATGAAAGCCAAAGATATCGAACGTTATCGTAAGATTATTAAAGAATTAGGTATAAGAAAGTAATGAGAATTTTTTGTATCGAAACGTTAAAAAAGAGGCTGATTGAGAAGCCTCTTTTTTGTATTTGTTAGTTTTCGCTTTTACTCTTTGGAGCTACAGCAAGAAGTCCCTTTCAATATACCTCTGTCGGAAAGCTTGATGAACTGCAATATCTCGTCTCTTATCTCAGTCTTTGCACACTCGGTTTCTATTTTTTCCACAGCTTTTGATATTATCAAATCCGAATGAAAAAGAATACGGTATATGTTTTTGATTTCGTCTATCTGCGGCTCTGTGAAGCCTCTGCGATTCAATCCTACTGTATTCACCCCTGTATAAGCTATAGGAAAACGTGCTGCCATTATATAAGGTGGTATATCTTTGTTTACCAAAGCACCTCCTTGTAATATTACGTGTTTTCCTATTTTCGAAAATTGGTGTACCAAAACACCACCACTTATTATGGCAAAATCGTCAACTTCGACTTCTCCTGCGAGCTGTACTGCATTAGATGTAATAATATTATTACCCAATACACAGTCGTGAGCAACGTGGCAATAAGCCATTATCAGACAGTTGTTGCCTATTACGGTTTTTTGGCGAGATGCTGTGCCCCTGTTGATAGTGGTAAACTCGCGAAACATATTATTGTCGCCTATTTCGAGAAAAGTCTCTTCTCCCTTAAACTTCAAATCTTGCGGGTCGCCACCTATTACTGCAGAATGATATATTTTATTATTCTTGCCTATCTTAGTGTTTTTCACTATCTTGGCTCCGGACATAATAATAGTATTATCTCCTATCTCTACATTTTCGCCTATAGTAACGAATGCCTCTATAGTTACGTTCTCGCCTATATTAGCGGACGGGTGTATTATACTCAATTCGCTTATCATTGATTTATATTAAATTTTATACTTTAGCTTAAAATAATAAGACTATAAAAAATACCAAAATGTTGCAATCAAAAAAAATTTTTTCAACAAGATGCTATTATCTTATTTATTTTTTACAATCTGAGCTACCATATCTGCCTCAGTAGCTATAGTATCATTAACAAAAACATATCCTTTTATTGATGCCAAGCCTCTACTAATAGGCGAAGTAAGACTTACTTTCATTACCATTATATCGCCTGGTATTACTTTTTTACGGAATTTTACATTGTCTATTTTGAGGAAATATGTAGAATACTCTTTGGGGTTTTCAACTTGATTCAGTATATACAGTCCCATAGCTTGTGCCATAGCTTCCACTTGTAATACTCCGGGCATAACGGGCTCATCGGGGAAATGTCCTATAAACTGCATCTCGTTGTAGGTTACGTTTTTGACCGCAACAATATGGCTTTCGCCCAACTCTACAACCTTATCAACTAATAAGAAAGGGTAGCGATGCGGCAATAGTTCTTTTATTCTATTGATATCCATTACACTTTCGGCACTTAGGTTGACAGCCGGCACAAACACATCATGTTTGCGTATCTCTTTGCGTATCTGACTTGCAAATGCAGTATTAACAGAATGTCCGGGACGTCGTGCTATAATTCTGCCCTTAAAAGGACGACCTATAAGAGAGAAGTCGCCTATAAGGTCCATAAGTTTGTGACGAGCAGGTTCATTGTCGAAGCGCAAATCGGTATTGATATAACCCAATTTATCCGTATCGGGACAAGGTTGTCCCATAAGGTCGGCTATGCGTTGTATCTCGTCTTGAGGCACTTGCTTATCATAGATTACTATTGCATTGTCGAGGTCGCCACCTTTTATAAGGTTATTTTTAAGCAACAGCTCCAATTCGCGAACAAAAACAAAAGTACGACATGGTGCTATCTCGCTATCATACTCTTCCATAGATTCAAGTATTGCATACTGGTTGTTCAACACAGGCGAATCGTAATCAATCATTACCTGAACAGAAAACTCATTGTCGGGCAAAAGCGTGATAGAAGATTGTTTGTCTTCGGAGTAAAACACCATTTTTTGTGTAACGGAATAGTAGTTTTTTTCTGCATTCTGCTTTACATAGCCTACTTCTTTTATTTTTTCGACAAAAATTTTGGCACTTCCCTCCAAAATAGGTATTTCCGGACCGTCTATCTCTATGAGACAGTTGTCGATACCCAAAGCATAAAAAGCAGACAAACAGTGTTCGGTAGTAGATACTGTGGCTTCGCCTTTTTTTAGCACGGTACCTCTTTCGGTATTGCTAACAAACTCTGCTAATGCAGGAATTTGAGGAGAAGATGGCAAATCTACTCTTGCAAACACGATACCAAAGTTCTCTTCGGCCGGCTTGGCTACAAGTGTAACACTTTTGCCCGTATGAAGACCTTTGCCTTCTATTTTAAATTCAGTTTTTAATGTTTTTTGCTTTGACATATAATATTATTTAACCTTACTTCGTTTATTTCTAAAAAATTTTTTTTTATACTAAAAATATATTCAACTTTTATTTAAGTAACAACTTATAAAACCACATTTCGTTTAATGTCAGGTTGATACCCAATTTCAAATAATTTTCTTGCAATAAATTATTTTTTGTAGTTCCAAATCCGCCATATTCGAGGTGTAGGTTGAGCATACTTTTGTTGGTACGAAAAGGAAAGCCTACTCCCAAACTAATGGCATAATCGCTTAAGCTATGATTGTTAACTCTGGCATAAGAGGTAGAATATTTGCTTCCCACACGCCATGCTATACGGTCTATGTATCTATTTCCATTCGGTTTATTGACAAACTCAAGTCCGGCGGAGACTTTTAGCTTATCTCTCAAAAGATTAGTCTCATTATGGAAACTTGCCTTAGAAAACTGTTGATACAAAACATCAAGACCAAACATCCATCTATTATCCAAGGTATAAGTAAATCCTAATCCGTAGGTATTGGGAAGTTCAAATACATTTTTTAACGTATCTATTACAGTATCAACACCAAAAGTTTCAACCACATATCGAGAACCGAGTTTATGCTGAAACTCATAGATAGCTCCCACTGTCAGCACATCTCTTTTGTCTCTCAATGGCTGAGTGTACTGTAATCCAAAACGGGTATTAAAGCTATTGACCCTAAGAAGAGTAGTAGAATAGGTTGAGTAGTTGGCTCTATTGTCCGAAAAAGTTTGTTCTATATAGCGTGTGTTAAAAATATTGCCAAACATATAGTAGCCGTTAATACCGAGCGATAGGCTTTTTAATAAATTAAACGACATTCCGAGATATACTTGCGAAATACCTCCGTTGCCTCCAAAAGACTGATTGTTAATCCTAAAAACAGTGTCGTTGTTAGATGGTATAATTGTAGAATCTTTTGTATTAAAATTGTAACCCACAAAAGAGTATGGTACTATACCGGCACTCATCCCCATCCACTTGGTAATGGGAAACTGCATTGCAAAAAAGTCGATATTCCCTGTTAACTTTGTACTATTAGCTGTACTTGAGGCAAATCTCGATGCCGTCGCCGAAAATCCAAACTCAAACAGAAACGATGTAGAGTCGATAGCACTATAAGACGCCGGATTTATTATGTTAATTGTGTTTTTTTGCCTAAAACCAAATCC
Organism: Porphyromonadaceae bacterium COT-184 OH4590; assembly: GCA_000768855.1. Lineage (GTDB taxonomy): Bacteria > Bacteroidota > Bacteroidia > Bacteroidales > Paludibacteraceae > F0058. Next base: position 160,741 of record JRAN01000012.1, read on the forward strand.
AATACCTCCCATTGCATTAGTTCTGGCAAAACCCGCATCAACAAGTTTTCCATAACCAAATCGTGTGTAAGGAGAATTGGTACTATTTTGAGCGACAACAACCACAGATATTACTAAAACCAATAAGGTAGCTACAATTTTTCTATTTATCATCTTATATAACTAATTTTCTTTGCCAAAAGTATAAATATTATTTATTCCAATATTACCTATAAAATTAGGCAACAGTGCCGGTTCTTAATTGATTATGGACTCAATAACTTTATTAAGCCCAATAAGCACCAAATTTGAATTTGCAAAGGTACATTGTTTTATTGAATTTTCAAAATAATGAGCATCGCCTCCGGTAAGAATAACCTTAATGTCTGGATACTTCTCTCTTAGATACTCGGCAAATGAGTTTATTTCGAAAACTATTCCCCAATATGCCCCGAAAAGCACGGCTTCTTTTGTGTTTTTCCCTATAAGTTCTTTGGGAATTTGTTGTGTTACGATTGGGAGTTTTGCCGTGTAGTCGTGCATAGCCTTGAGTCTCATATAATAGCCCGGAGCTATATTACCACCGTGAAAAGTAGAGTCTTTGGTAATAAGGTCGAAAGTAATGCACGAACCTATATCGATTACCAAAAGGTTGCTGTTTGGCATTACTTCAATAGCACCAATGGCTGATGCAATGCGGTCTTTACCCAATGTTTGATGTGTTTCGTAGTTGATTTTTAGCCCCTTGTAGGTCTGTGCGTTAAACTCTATGAAATTACTGTTGTTTTCGAGATAATAGACTATCTCGCGTTTACTAAAAGAGACCGAAGATATGATAGAGTTATCGATACTGTATTTCCTTAAAAAATCTTTGAGTAGAGGTAAGGTAACAAGCTCTGCTGCAAAAAAATCAATCATCTGATTGTTTTCAAAAACTGCTACTTTAGTTCTTGTATTGCCTATATCTATTACTAAATTTGTCATCAATTATTTAGTTTTATCAATCAAAAAAGAGTATTAATTGCCTCTATTCGGCTACATCAAGCTCTATGGTTTCTTTGTTTTTGTCGAGAAATTTATATTGTAAAAATCCAAGTTCTTCCATTGGCAATAGACGCATCCCCCAAGAATACTTCATTTTCCATTTCATTTTTTCACAAATCAGACCTTTGGTAAGATATGCTTCGATATAGGGATGAACACAAATAGTGAAGTTTTTTATTTTCAAGACATTAACTATCTTGTCGATTTTATCTTCGAGTTGTGCGGTAAACAATATAGATGGTCTGGATTTGCCTGTACCAAAGCAGGTAGGACAAGTTTCGTCCGTATTTATCGCAATAGTAGGGCGAATTCTTTGACGAGTTATCTCCATGACACAAAACTTGCTAAGAGGTAGTATATTGTGTTTGGCTCTGTCGTTTTTCATAAGTTCAACCATACGCTCATAGACTTTATTCATATTCGATTTGTTGTCCATATCAATAAAATCTATTACAATAATGCCTCCGATATCACGGAGTTTTAGCTGTCTGACAATCTCTTCGGCAGCCATTAGGTTGACTTCCAAGGCATTGTCTTCGGGATTTTGGCTTGCTCTCACACGAGTACCACTATTGACATCTATAACAAACATTGCCTCTGTGTGGTCTATAGTAAGGTAAGCACCTCGTTTGAATGGTACTATGCGACCAAATGATATTTTTATCTGTCTGGTAACACCAAAGTGGTCGAATATAGGCAATTCGCCTTTATACAGGCTTACTATATCGGCATGTTCGGGAGCAATCAACTGAACATACTCCTTGATTTCTTCGAAGGTTTCCGGGTTGTTTACGTGTATCTGCTCGTAATCGCTATCAACAAAATCGCGAACGATAGAGACTACTCTGCTATTTTCTTGAGACAAAAGCCCTACACTTTTACTTTTTCTAAGATTCTCTATTGTCTTTTCCCAACGAGATTTGAGTATCTTCATCTCGTTATCGAGTTCGGCAACTTTTTTGCCCTCGGCAATAGTACGGATTATGAGCCCATAATCGTTTGGTTTTATGCTGTGTATAAGCTGCCGTAGGCGTACTTTCTCTTCTCTGTTGTTTATTTTGGAAGATACCGAGGTCTTGTTGTCGTTGCAAGGCATCATAACCATAAATCTGCCGGCAATGGATATTTCGCCCGAAAGCCTTGCCCCTTTTGTGGATATGGGCTCTTTTGTTACTTGAACCAATATATATTGACCAGCACTAAGTGCAGAACGGATTTGTCCGTCTTTGACCAAAGGTGGAAGCTTCTCAAATTTTGGCATTCGCTTCCTGTCATTGATTATCTTCTGCACAAAATTATTAATAGATGGGAAATTTTCCCCCAAATCGTGATAATGTATAAAAGCCTCTTTGCCACCACCGATATCTATAAAAGCGGCGTTGAGTCCCGACATAATTTTTTTTACCTTTCCAAGATATATATTGCCTACCTCATAACTCTGCTTTAGGTCGTCTTTAGCATACTCCGAAAGCTTTTTGTTTTCCAAAAGGGCTATTGATACACTTTCATTATTCGCATCTATTATTAATTCTTTCATAAAATCAAACTGATTAAATTAATAATTATCTATAATCTTAATTTAATAAAAAAACAAATTTAAAGTTTTAAACAGTTTTGTTCTCTAAATTTGTTTTTTTATCTTAATTCAAATAATAATAAGATATCATTTCTTTTTCTTATGTCTGTCTTTTCTCAATCTTTTTTTGCGTTTATGAGTCGACATCTTGTGTCTTTTTCTTTTTTTTCCACTTGGCATAATACTAAAACTAATAAATTTGGTTAAAACTCTATCATTTCAATTTTCTTACCATTCCGGAGAATTCTTTCGATGGTTTGAAAGAAGGAATTTTATGAGCAGGAATCTTGATAGTTGTGTTTTTTGTAATGTTACGAGCTGTTTTGGCTGCACGTTGTTTTACGATAAAACTGCCAAATGTTCTCAGATAAACATTTTCGCCTTTGCCTAATGAACCTTTTACAGTCTCCATAAAAGCCTCCAAAGTCTTCAAAACTTCGTCTCTTGAGATGCCTGTTTTTCTGCTAACTTCATTTACAATATCTGCTTTTGTCATTTTTTTGTATTTTTTTAATAGTTACACAATATCTTTTTTACATTATAAATTATAAAGTTATATAAATATACTTTATTTCCAATTTTTTAGGAATGCAAAGTTACAATATTTTTTCATATTACAAAAAAATATTTTTATTTTTGCGATATAAATTATCTATCACATATTTGTGTTATATATATGTGGTTGAAAATTAGGTTGTTAATCACTCTATTACTCCTCCGCCAACTATTAAATCATTTTTATAAAAAACAATAGATTGCCCCGAAGCAACAGCCCAAACATCATCTTTGAAGATAACATTTACTCTGTTTTTGTCAATATTGTCGTCAAAGGAAATGGTTGCTTTCGTTGCAGGACTTTTGTAACGTATGCGTGCCTCTACCTCAATACCATTGTGCAAACTATCTCTATCAACAAAAATACAGTCGGAGGCGATTACTGTTTTTGTGAGCAAATGTTCTCTATCTGCTAATACTATTTCGTTGGTATTGGGATTAATTTTAGATACAAACACAGGATGCCCAAGCGCTATGCCAAGTCCTTTGCGTTGCCCTACGGTATAGTTCGGATAGCCTTTGTGTTGCCCCAAAACCTTACCCGAAGTATCGACAAAATTACCCTCTTTGCAGATGGTATGGTATTTGGGAGCCTCCTTTCTGAGAAACTCTCTGTAATCGTTATCGGGTATAAAGCATATTTCTTGGCTTTCTGCCTTTCGAGACAGTTTTTCGTACCCTGCATCAAAGGCTATCTTACGCACCTCCTGTTTGGTAAGCTCTCCTAATGGAAAAAGAGTACGTTTCAACACACTTTGAGGCAGACGCCACAAAAAATATGTTTGATCTTTGTGAGTATCAACACCTTTTTTGAGGTAATATTTTTCGTCGATTTTCTGAATCTGTGCATAATGTCCGGTAGCTATATAATCACAACCCAAACGGTCGGCAAGTTTCAGTACTTCGCCCCATTTTATCTCTGCGTTACAGACAACACAAGGATTGGGTGTTCGCCCTGCGAGATATTCGTCTATAAAGTTTTTGATAACACTGTCTCTAAACTCTTGTCTTATATCAAGGAAATGATGAGGAAACCCCATTTGTTGAGCCATCTTTTTTGCTTCCATAATAGCATTGATGGTACAACACCCTTTCTCTTTTTCAAAACATCCTTGAGATACACTGTCCCATGTGCGATATGTCACTCCTACAACATCGTAACCCTGACGCAACAATAAAATGGCAGCAACCGTAGAATCTATGCCGCCACTCATAGACAACAATACTTTTTTTGTATTATTCATTATGATATAAATAATGCTTTTTAATGCAAAGGTAGTAAATAGTTTTGAGTTCTAACTCTAAGTTTTGTATAGGTATTTTTTTGCGATGTAATAATCCTTTGGGTCTATTTCATTTCTAAATCCCCAAAAAGTATTATCTTTGTCCCTATGCAAGAAAAGATAATAGAACTTAACGAAAATGTCGATTTGGTGGTGTTTTACGGGGTAAACAATGCCAATATGCGACTGTTGAAAAACCTATTTCCTAAGTTGAAGATGGTTGCCCGCAACAACATCATAAAGATACAAGGAATGACTGCAGAGATTGCTCGTTTCGAGCAGGTTGTTGATAAACTGCAACACTATTGCGGAGAGCATAACCTACTGAACGAAAAGAAGATATTGGAGCTTATCGACGGCAGCCACATAGACGAAGACAGAGCCGACAACCTTATTTTGTATGGTATCGGTGGCAAGTCGATAGTGGCACGTACCAAAAACCAAAAACTTTTGGTCGAGAAGTTTGACGACAACGACCTGCTTTTTGCTATCGGTCCGGCGGGTAGCGGCAAAACCTACACGGCTATATCATTGGCAGTAAAGGCGTTGAAAAACAAAGAGGTAAGGCGAATAATACTCTCTCGTCCTGCGGTAGAGGCGGGCGAAAAGCTCGGTTTCTTGCCCGGAGATATGAAAGAGAAAATCGACCCGTACCTGCAACCGCTCTACGATGCACTACTCGATATGCTACCTGCCGAAAAACTCAAGTCGCATATCGAAACAGGCATCATACAGATAGCTCCACTTGCCTTTATGCGTGGGCGAACTCTCAACGATGCGGTGGTAATACTCGACGAAGCTCAAAACACCACAACACATCAAATAAAAATGTTTCTTACTCGTATGGGGTTGAATACCAAGATGATAATTACAGGCGACATTACCCAGATAGACTTGCCTCCGCAACAAAAGTCGGGACTTGTCGATGCTTTGGCTACACTCAAAGACATTAGGGGGATAGCTGCCATTGAGTTCGACAAAAACGACATTGTCCGTCATTACCTTGTGCAGAGTATAGTTGATGCCTACGAGCGACAAGAGAAAAAGGAGAAAACCCATTAATAAGTAGCTGATTATGCAATACATAATAACCCTAAACAATATAGACGAAGTCGCCAAAGAGTTTGTAGATAATATCGGCAATGCCAAGATATTTGCCTTCTATGGTGAAATGGGAGCAGGCAAAACCACCTTTATAACTGCTATATGCCGTGCTTTGGGTGTGGTGGAGCCGATTACAAGCCCTACCTTTGCCATTGTCAACGAGTACGAAGCAGAAGGCAACAGCATAGTGTATCACTTCGACTGCTACCGCCTCGAAACCTTACAAGATGCCCTAAATATCGGTATAGAGGAGTATTTTGCCGACGGCAATATTTGCCTTATCGAGTGGGCAGAAAACATAGAGTCACTATTGCCAAGAGAGACTGTAAAAGTGCGTATTAGAGTGTTAGAAAACGACGATAGGATAGTTAATGTTGAACCTGAGTGTAAATAGATAAATTGTTATAATTTTGTATTCCGAACATTATATTTTTTCATAAAAACAAACAATACAATATGTCGATAACATATATTCTTGCGGGATTTTTATTTGGTGCAGTTATAGCGGTTTTGGTATATATTTTTCTTAACAAAAATATAAAAACTCTATATTCCGAAAATACTTTATTGAAAGAAGATATTAATTTAAAATCCGTACAGATTACGGAGTTGATAAAAGAACGAGAACGTCTAAAAAGCGATATAGATAACAGCGAAGAGAAACTTTCTTTACAAAAAGATGAAGTGGTTCGTCTTAGGGAGGAGTTCAATAGAGAGTTTAAACTGCTTGCAAATGAGATATTTGAAGAAAAAAGCCGGAAGTTTTCGCAGTTGAATGAAGAAAGACTCCAAAACATACTGAATCCGTTAAAAGAGAATATAAACAAGTTTGAGAAAAAAATCGACGAAACATACAGTAACGAAACCCGTGAAAAAGCAGCTCTAAAAAAGGAGCTCGAACAGATTATTAATATCAACAGGCAGATGAGCGATGATGCTCAAAAACTTACACTTGCTCTAAAAGGCGATAAAAAACTTCAAGGGAATTGGGGCGAGATGCAACTTGAGCAGATACTCGAGAAATCAGGACTTGAGCAGGGTATTCATTATCAAAAACAGTCCTCATTTGCCAATCATGAGGGAGAAAGAGTAATACCCGACTACATAATAAATCTTCCGCAAAACAAAAACTATATTATTGACAGTAAGGTATCGCTAGTCAATTATGAAAGGTATTTCAATGCCGAATTGGAAGAGGACAAAAACTATTTTTTCAACGAACATATAAGAGATATAAAGAGACATATCGATATTTTGAGTAAAAAAAACTACCAAAATCTTACCAATACGCCCGATTTTGTCTTTATGTATTTTGCTTTTGAGTCTGCTCTGTTTGCTGCTCTACAAAAGGATAATTCACTCTTTGACTATGCTTTTAAGAAGAATATTATATTGGTTTCTACCACCACTCTTTTGGCAAGTTTGCGTACCGTATCTTTTATATGGACACAGGAAAATCAGCGAAGAAATGCCTTTGAGATTGCTAAATTGGGGGGGCAGCTATACGATAAATTCGTAGGATTTGTCGATAATATGACAAAAGTAGGCAGAAGCCTCGAAGCAGCCAAAGATACATACCAAGATGCTATGAATCAGTTGGTAAAACGCAATACTAATGGGACATACAATGCAGGTACAATAATAGGTCAAGCCGAAAACTTAAAAAATCTCGGAGCAAATGCTTCCAAACAGTTGTCTCAGGCAATCATAGATAGGGCAATACAGGAAGAGAGTAAAGAATTGTAGAAGATAAAATTATGCAGTTAGTAGATAAAATATTACCCTATAAAAGCCTGTCTATCGTTGGTTTGGAAAAGAATACAGGTAAGACCGAAACATTAAACTATGTACTCAAAAACATAAAAAACAGTTCTAAACGAGTAGCTATCACCTCTATAGGCATAGATGGTGAGACAGTAGATGCTGTTACCAATACATCGAAGCCCGAAATAATGATTTATCGCGAGATGATTTTTACTACTGCCGAACAATATTTCTTAAAAAAACGTTTTTCGGCAGAGATACTTGATATATCAAGAGAGCACACTATTTTGGGGCGTTTGGTAACTGCTAAAGCTGTGAGTAATGGTAAAATATTGTTGTCGGGAGCAGCCGATACACATACTTTAAAAAAAACTATCGAAAACAATGTCAGATTTGGAACGGATATTACAATAGTTGATGGCGCTTTGTCGCGAATGAGTTTGGCTTCGCCCGCCATAACAGAAGCTATGATTTTGGCTACAGGAGCAGCATATTCGTCCAATATAGAGACTCTTGTGAGAAAAACCAAGTTCGTTTGTACACTTATAGGATTAGCAACATTCGATAGTTCCAATATCAAGTTTATAGACTCCAACAGTACAATATCAATCAATGGTGATGTAGAATTGAAGGGCGTTTACTGCCTTATAGATAATGAACTACACGACTTGGATATGCTTTCTGCTCTTACTATTAGCAATATATCTAAGGGAAATCTAGAAAAAATGCGTCAAAACCGAACTATCTTTGTGTTTGGTATATTATCGAACAAATTGATAGATTTTCTAATCGAAAAAAATATTGCAAAAGACTCTACCATTGTTGCAAAAGATTTTTCGACCATATTTATTTCCGACGACAAATATCATATATTTCAAAAGATGGGAGGAAAAATTATGGTACTTCGAAAAACCAATCTGATAGCCGTAACCGTCAATCCAACATCGCCCGAAGGTATAATCCTAAACAGCACAATTTTACAAAAACGATTGGAAGATGAAATTGGCATAAAAGTAATAGACGTAAAACAAGCAGAACAAAAGTAAGCCAACTACCGACAAATTCAAAAACTCAAAACTTTTTCCTATCTTTGCAGTCGCTTACAACACATACATTTTTTAGATTATTATGTATAAAAAAATATTTCTATTCTTACTCCTTGCCTCTACAGTAGCGGGATGCAAGCAGAAACAAGAAGATGATGCAACAGACACATTGGTTTCCGGAGTTATTCGTATAGCAGCCGACGAAGATATGCGTTGTATTGTTGAGGCGGAGCTCGACGTGTTTTCTTTGCACTTCCCGGAGGCGTTTGTGTTTCCTCAATATTTTAACGAAAAACAAACAATCGACTATATAATAAACGATTCGGTAAAGCTTGCTATAGTCGGTCGCCGGCTCGACACTCGTGAACTAAGCCTACTGCCCCCTACACGTATAGTGCGGACATATCCGTTTGGATATGAGGGCATAGCTTTTGTTATCAACCGCCAAAATCCCGACAGTATTGCCACTGTGAAACAGATTGAGGCTATTATAATGGGCAAAATCAATACTTGGCGAGAGATTAACCCCTCGTCGCCACTCGATTCGATCAAGATATTTTTTGCCGGTGAACAGAATGGTATTATGAGATACATATCCGACTCTATCACAAGAGGTTCGCAAGATGTATCCAAACGTTTTTTTCAACTCAACGAGGGCGAAGATATTTTCGACAAAATAGCCTCAGACCCCAACAATATAGGTATAGTGGGTATGAACCTTATGGGTAACCTCAACTCACGTCAATACGCCGAAAACGAACGCAAAGTAAGACTGATACGAGTATCGAAAGAGGCAAAGGCAACCCTTGACAACAGCTACCTGCCGTATGCAGGCGACCTATACAACGGCAACTATCCGTTTTGGCGTCCGCTCTATATCTTGCTTTCGGAGACACGAGAGGGGCTACCACGAGGTTTTAGCTTTTTCCTCACACAACAGATAGGTCAAAAGGTAGTCCAAAAGGCGGGACTTATGCCAATTACCGATGTACACAAGACTATGACACGTTGGAACGAGTAAATATACAACCAATGATTGATAAGAATGAATTAATGGACAGATACTCAGCCCCAATGGGTAATAGAGAAAGAAATTTCGTATAGTATACCACTAAAAACGGAATCGCTGAATATGACGAGTTAATCAAAGAGTTTGAGTCGATACATAATATGGTTTAAGACTATATTTATTAAAAAAACGAACCAAATATTCAATTGACCGCAGAAGAGATAGATTCTATTACGTTTTGAGTTTTGTAAGTCAAAAGTCGATTGGATTAACTATAAAGGAATAAAAGTTGTCAATCGTTGGTCGATTCGGATGTGCCGGTACGAGGGCATTTTAACACATATAGAAAAACGATTGCCATATTCATTTTTTGTTTTGTAATGATGATTTATTGACAAAAAAATAATTGATAAAAATATTTGCGGCTTGCAATATATTTGTATGTAGCGAATTAAAACTATTTAATATATCGACTCAAAACTATTTGTTATCTTTGTATTATTTTTCGTGTTTATTTTAAGTGTTTTTTAGAGATATTATAGGACAAAACGAGATAAAAACTCGCTTAATACGTAGTGTCAAAGATGGAAGGGTAGCACACGCACAACTTTTTTACGGCAATACGGGTGTAGGATGTTTGCCTATGGCTTTGGCTTATGCTCAATATATATGTTGTGAAAATCCGCTTGACAACGACTCGTGCGGCGAGTGTGTCTCGTGCAAAAAATATGCAAAACTATCGCACCCCGATTTACATTTTGTGTTTCCTATTATAACCAAAAAATCGTCGGGCAACGATGGCTCTGTATGCGACGACTTTCTTCCGCAGTTTCGCGATAAGGTGCTCGAAGAGCCTTATCTATCGTTACAAGATTGGCAAGAGGCTTTGCAGGAAGAGAAAAAGCCGATAATCTATACGCGTGAGGGAGAAGAGATTATCCGAAAACTAAACCTAAAAGCTTTTGAGTCTGCGTACAAGATAATGATTATATGGTGTGCCGAACAGATGCACGAAGCCTGTGCCAACAAAGTATTAAAAGTGCTTGAAGAGCCTCAGGGACAGACGCTTTTTATACTTATTTCCGACAACATAGAAAATATAATTGCCACCATACGTTCGAGAGTGCAGCAAGTGTTTTTCCCTCCGATAGATGATGAATATTTGCGAGATGAGTTACGTAAAAGAGGATTGTACGATGAAAATGCCGAATTTTATATAAAAAACGCTCGTGGAAGTATCAATAGGCTATATCATGAGATAGCCGACAACGATACTCGTACCTATTACTTCCGACTTTTTATGGATTTAATGCGTGGATGTTGGAATATGAACGAAACTACATTTATCGAACAGTGGATACCGTTACTCGACCAACTCACATCGCTGGGTAGGACATCGCAGATAGCTTTTCTTCAAAATTCGCAACGAGAGTTACGTGAAAATTTTATATACAATCTAAATGTGTCGAATTTGGTATATATGAACAGAGAAGAGTTAGATTTTGCACAAAAATTTGCCCGTTTTGTCAACGAACGCAATATCGAACAATTGATGAATGAGTTTGCTCTGGCAGAATCACATATAGACCAAAATACTAATTCTAAATATGTGTTTTTCGATTTGATGTTAATAATCAACGATTTGCTAAAAAAATAACTCATCTCAACCGAAAATGAATTGAGATATTGCTTTTGTTCCAAAAAAGATATAATTTTGTGAGTTTATACTATAGGGATTGTATGGCAAGAAAAATAAAACAAAGTACCATCATTGTTTTTGTAATAATACTAATATTTTTAGTATTGCCTTCAGTGTTGATTAATCTTGCCCCCGTACAGAAATTTATAGCAGACAAGATTATTACGGAGATGTCGGATAAAACAGGAACCCCTGTTTCGGTGGGTAAAGTTCGTTTTAAGCTGTTCAATTCGTTGTCTATAAGTGAATTGTATATAGAGGATTTAAACAGAGATACCCTTATTTTTGCTGATGAAATATCTTTACGCTTTTCGCCGATAAAGTTTTTCAAAAAGAAAATACTCATTAACGAGATTGTAATAGATAAAGCTTTTGTAAATTTGGTGATTGATACTTTGGGAGTGAGCAATATTGACATCCTGAAAAATATATTTACCACCAAGTCCGACAGTGGAGATAAGGATTGGTTCTTTGTGTTTCAAATAAATGACATTCAGCTTATAAATGGCAAATTCTCTTTTGTTGATTTGAGTGCTTCCAACGAAAAAACAAGAGAGATTTTTGATAGTAAAAATATACGAGTTGGCAATATAAATGGTCGATTTGTATTATATAAGATTGATAAAAATTATTATAAAGGGAAAATAAAAAATTTTAGCTTCGAAGAGCAGTCGGGCTTTAGGTTGAAGAGTCTTCAAACAGCATTTTTATTGACCGACTCTACCTGTGTGGTGCAAAATACCAAGCTAAATCTGCCTAATTCACAGCTAACCATCGACTCTGTGTTTGTCAACTACAGCGAATTGCAAAAGGCAAAACCCGATATAGGCAAAATAGAGTTGGCTCTAAAAAATTTAGATGCAAGAGTCAATGTGAAAGACTTAGACTGTTTCGATAGCTCGTTGTCAGGGTTGGATTATATGGTTTCGGCACAAATCTCCGGTTCTGGGCGTATCGAAGATATTTCGCTTGAGACACTCAGGCTAAGTTATGACTCACAAATGGGATTTGTCGGTAATGTGCGACTTATAGGGCTTCCCAATATTGCAAAAACATATATATTGTCGAATATAATCAGTTTATACGGTTCTATGCCCGCCATACAGGATTTGATAGCCAATATCAACAGAAAACCGTATCTATTCCCCAAAGAATTTGTAAAACTTAATAAATTCGCTTATAGTGGTAAGGTGGCAGGGTATCTAAATGATATTAAGGTGTTTGGCAAACTATCGACAGAGATAGGCGATGTAGAGACTAATCTGGATATAAAATCCGATAATAACTTTAAAAACTTCCTATTGGAGGGACGAATCAATACGTTGGGGTTGAATCTTGCCCAAATAATGCCGTCCGAAAGCGGATTGAGCAGTATAGTGATAGATACTTATGCAAAAATAAAGGTAGGTAAAAATATACCTTTGGAGAGTGATTTGAATGCAAAGATAAAAACATTGGTGTATCAAGGCTATACTTACAATAATGTAGAACTAAACGGACAGGTAGCAAGAAACAAATTTGAGGGATACGCATCAATAGATGATGAAAACGGCAAACTTAACTTTCACGGACTTGTTGATTTGAGTAATAAACAAAATAAAGCATTCTTTTTTGACGCAACGGTAAAAGACTTTAAACCATATAAACTCAGTTTGATAAAAGATTATCCCAATCTTGAACTTAATTTCAATATCAGAGCCGATTTTACGGGGGATAAAATAGATAATATAAACGGTAACATTCTTTTAGACTCAATATCTATTAGCAATAATCGTAGTTATAAGATTAATAAACTCTATATATCGTCCAAAAGCCAAAACGACTCTTTGATAACAGTTATTGAGTCGGATATTGTAAATGGCTATATTTCGGGTCAATATTCGTTTGCAAAATTGCCGGCAGATATTGTAGATATGGTGCAAAACTATATACCTGTTCTAAAAAAGACAGATAGTAATTTTATTGAGAAGCATGATTTTGCTCAACGAAACAGTCTCGGTTTTTATGTAGAGATAGAGCCTCTCAAAGACCTGTGCAGCATACTCGAAATCCCATGGACTACTACCAAACAAAGCACAATATCGGGTTTTTATAATGGTGATATACAGATGTTTAATTTTGAGTTGGAAGTGCCTCAGATTACTAATGGTATTCTCGAGGTCAATTCTACAAGGCTAAATTGTTATAACGATGATAATAAGTTGAGAATTATGGCTCTATCTTGCGTGCAGATGAAAAAAGACTCTTTGTTGGTGGCTTTCAATTCCGATTTTGAAAACGATGTGGTAAACCTTCTTTTGGCGTGGAAGAATTTTAATGAAAACAACGTAATAGCAGGCGAAATTTTTACACATACCAAGTTTTCGAAAGACATTAATAATAAATTGAATATGAATGTCGATTTTTTGCCGACCCAGATAGTTATTAAAAATAAAATACTTGATGTTTATAAATCGTCGATCTTTACCGATTTTAATACTCTGAAAGTCGATCATTTTGCCATAGAGGGAGACAGTCAGAGTATAAAGATAAACGGTGTTGCCTCCAAATTGCCCGAAGACCGTATTTTTATACATCTTGAAAAGATAGATATGGGTTTTATATCTTCTTTTTTACCTGAAAAATCGGCGGTTTCGTTTGGAGGTATAGTAACGGGAAGAGCAGATATATCCAAAGTTTTCGACACGCCCAATTTGGAGATTAATGTACAGTCAGATGATTTGATTTTTAATGACTATACGGTGGGACATCTCGAAGCCAATTCTTATTTTAATCATAATACTAAAAGTATTGATTTCAAGGGAATACTCTCCACCGACAGTACCAACTCCATATTCAAGCTACACGGACAATATTACCCCGGCATCGATTCATTGATTCTTTATGGAGATGCTAAAAATCAACGTCTTCAATTTGTAAAAAGATTTATCAATAATATTTTTGCAGAAGTAGATGGTTACGGCACAGGCAAAGTGAAGGTTGCCGCTAATTTTAAAAAAGAGCAAGCAATAGTGGAGACTAAGGCTGCTGTACAAAATGGCAAACTAAAAGTAGATATTTTGGGGGCAGAATTCTTTTTTAGTGATACAATCACTCTTACACGAGACTCTGTTTTGTTTCGTAATATCGATGTGAGAGACCAATATGGTAATTATGGTAAAGTAAACGGCTATGTGTCTCATAAGTATTTAAACAAAGATATTAAGTATAAAATAGATGTCAGTGGTAACAATACTCTTATGTTTAATAAAAGAAGAGGTAATGACATTCCGCTTTATGGACAAGCCTATGCAACAGGATTTGGTTCTATAAGCGGTACGGATTTTGTTACAAATATTACATACAATGCCACTACAGAGCCTAATACACGAATATTTATACCATTAAGCAATGTTACTGCTTTTACGTCAAGCAACTTTATCTCTTTTGTCGGTGCAGACTCTATACCACAAGCAGTTAGACCAAAGTCCCAATTAAAAAATACGGATACGGAAATAAACACCAATATAAACCTCAACTTAAATGTAACACCAAATGCTCAAGTACAGTTACTTATAGACGAAAGAGCGGGCGATATGATAAAGGCATCGGGCGACGGTATCCTTACTGTGGTTTATAATAGTCAAACCGAAGACTTCAATATGTATGGTACTTATACCCTTACCGAGGGTAAGTATAGGTTTGTTTTTCAGCAAGTAATAGAGAGAGAGTTTCGTATCTTGGCAGGCTCTACTTTGTTGTGGAATGGTGACCCGCAAAATCCGATAATCAACCTTAGAGCTATTTATCAAACGAAGGCATCAATTAAAGGGCTTTTCGACAAATCAATCGTATCACGAGGTAGTGGCAGTATTCCGGTCAACTGTGTGTTAAACCTGACGGGAAACCTTACTCGTCCAGATATATCATTTGATATAGAGTTGCCCGGCTCTAACGACGATGTCCGCAGAGCCTTGAAAAATCTCATTAATACAGATGAGATGATGAACCGCCAGATTATTTATCTGTTGGCATTCAATAGGTTTTATAATCCTAATACAGGGCAAACAACAGGACAGGTCAATTCAACATCTGGCGATGTGATTTCGATTTTTGCCGCTACACTTGGCAATCAACTTAATAGTATGCTTGCTCAACTCTCAGACAAGTTCACTATCGGACTCAATATAAAGCTCGACCAAGACCAGACCGCCGGAACTCGCAATAATGAATACGGCGTAAATATAAACTATACTCCCAACGATAGAATAGTTATAAATAGCAATTTGGGTTATAGAGAAGAAGAGCCTTTAGGTAACAATCAAACTGCTACAAGAGGCTGGAATAATGCGATTCTCGACTTTGAGTTGGAATATCGATTAGACCAATCAGGTAGGCTTGCTGCTAAGGTATATAATCGCACCAATAGTATTCAGGATTTCAAAGATTCTCCTTATACTCAAGGTCTTGGGCTTGTGTATCAAGAGAGTTTCAACTCTATAAGGTCGCTAATAGCCAAGTACAGGAAAAAGAAAAAAGGCTCAAATAATAATGATGGTAACAATAATGCTACCCAAAACAAAGAGGCTACAAAAACAGAGGAAAACGAAAAAAAGAGAAATAAAATTTAACTTTTACTAATAATATTAGTCAATAGTATTGAGATTATAAAAAAAGCATTATATTTGCAACCTAAAAAATAGTAATATTAGTATGAAAAAAGCATTATTAGCGGCTATAGTAGCCTTAGTTTCGGCAACAACATTTGCCCAGTTACCAAAAGTAACTCTTAAAACTCTTGACGGTAAAACAGTTTCAACAGAAAAACTCAGCAATGATGGTAACCCATTTATTATTAGCTTTTTTGCTCTATGGTGCAAGCCTTGTCAGAGAGAATTGAAAGCCATTGCCGAAGTTTATGAAGAATGGCAAAAAGAGACGGGTGTAAAACTATATGCCGTTTCTATTGACGAGGCTCAGAACATACACAAAGTAAAACCTTTGGTTGACCAAAACGAATGGGAGTATGAGGTACTGCTCGACCCAAACGGCGATTTTAAGCGTGCATTGGGGGTAACTATGATCCCTGCCGTATTTATAGTAGATGGCAATGGTAAAATAGTTGATTCTCGTAATGGATATACCGATGGCTCGGAATCGCATTTGATAGAGAAAGTTAGAGAATTGATTAATCAAAAAAATAAATAAGAATAACGATGAAATTAAACTTCAAGGTTATTGCTTATGTGCTGACAGCATTTTTGGCTACAGCCGTTTGTAAAAGGGGGCTTGCACAAGAAGGACCCTATTTGTCGGGCAGTATTCAGAGCGATATGCTGTTCCCTCAGGCAGATAGTGTTATCGGTACGGGAGTTGTAAACGATAAATTTCTGTCGAATACGTATTTAAATCTTAATTTTGGCAGTGAATACGTTGACGCCGGTGCAAGATTGGAATTACTCAACAAACCTCTGCCGGGCTTCGAAAAAGAGTTTGCCGGAGCAGGTATTCCAAATTTATATGTTACCGGAAAATTCAAAAATAACAGCCTGACCTTGGGTAACTTCTATGACCAATTTGGCAGTGGTCTGATATTTCGCACATACGAAGAGCGTGCTCTCGGCATAGATAATTCTTTACGTGGGGCAAGGTTGTTTTTACAGCCCTATAAAGGCATACGTTTCAAGTTGCTTGGTGGATTTCAGCGTATATACTTCAACTACGGTGAAAATAATGCATGGGGATTTGACTTTACGCAAGGAGCCGTCTGGGGCAGCGACCTTGAGTTAAATATAAATGAATGGATTAAATATCTGCAAGATAATAATTGGAATGTTATGCTCGGAGCATCTTTCGTAAGCAAATACCAACCTAAGGAAGACATTTATCGTACTCTTACCGAAAAACTTAACATACCTGAAAATGTTGCAGCAGGAGATTTACGCCTTCAAGTACAGAAAGGCGATTTCGGACTACTTGCCGAGTATGCTCTAAAATCTAACGACCCAAGTGCAGACAACAACTATATCTACAAAAAAGGCTCGGCTCTTTTGCTGTCGGGTACATACTCACGTAAAGGGCTTAGTGCCATGCTACAAATAAAACGTAGTGATAATATGGGTTACCGTAGTATCAGAACACAACGCGGTAGTACGGCCTTCATTAACCATCTGCCTGCATTTACTCAGACACACACATACGCTCTGGCAGCCCTCCGTCCTTATGCCACACAACCTATGGGTGAGTGGGCATTACAGGGCAGTTTTGGATATACCTTCAAAAAAGGTACGTCTATGGGAGGTAAATACGGTACTACATTCAAACTAAATGCTTCATACGTATCAGGGCTTAAAAAGAGTTATATCACAGATTTGGAAGGCGACGAACCTCTTATAAGCGGAGACCCGAACCCCAAATACGACATCAAGGGCAGTGACGGATATACCGCCCCATTCTTCGGATTTGGAGAGACTTATTATACAGACATAAATGTGGAATTTATCAAAAAATTCTCAAAATTATTTTCGCTCAACGCCACATATTTATTCCAGCAATATAATCCAAGGGTAATAGTTAGCGAACCGGAAGATATAGTTTCTTCACATATATTGGTATTGGAAGGGAAAAATCAATTTTCCGACAACTTCGGACTTCGTTATGAATTACAATACCTCTTAGCAAGCCCATACAGCGGAACAAATGATCCCACGGCATCTACCTATAGAAAACCCATAGAAAGAACCAATCAGGGGGATTGGGTATTTGCCCTCGTAGAAGCATCACTATTCGGTAATCTTATGGTATTCGGTCAAAATATGTACAATATCGGTTCCACTAAGTTGAATTACTACAATATAGGAGTTACGTACAATCTCGGAGCTCACAGATTGCAGGTAGCTTATGGACGTACACGAGCAGGCTATAACTGTTCGGGAGGAGTGTGTAGATATGTACCGGCTTTCAAAGGAATACAGATTTCGTACAATATGACTTTCTAATCAAAATATAATAAGTAAATAATATGAATAAAACAAATATATTTATAACAGTACTTGCCACTATCATACTGTTGGCATGTGATGAAATACCCGCAGGCAAAAGAACTACTAATACGGATAGTTCGGCATTCAAAAAACCCGTCGTTGTGGTAGATTTTACCGGAGTAGACTGTACCAATTGTCCCAAAGCTGCCGATAATATAAAATCGATGCACGAACAAGTCGGCGACAAAATAATAGGAGTAGCTATGTATCCCGATTGTAGTTTCAATCATCACTCCTCTTTTGACCTCAAATGTCCGGAAGCAACCGAATACTATAAAGCTTTTGGTGATATATCGAAAATAGTATTGCCATCGGGTATGGTAGATTTTGCAAACTACAATAATCAACCTATTATTGACTACACCCTGTGGAATAGTGCGGTATTACAACGTATTACGCTTGATGTACCGATAGAAGTATCACTAAATGCAAGCATAATCAAAGAAGGCGACAACCCTACACGCAAGATAGAGATTACCTCCAAGATAACAACAAAATCTGCTGTCTCGGATAATACGGCACTCATACTGTGGCTTATCGAAGACGGTATAGTAGGCTACCAAAATGATGGTGGTAATCCAAGAAACGACTATACGCACAACCATGTACTACGTACGGCTATAAATGGACTATGGGGTGAAAATTTCTCGGTAAGCCCTGCGGGTATGTCCGAAAAAAGCATTATATATGAGACTAAAGAAAACAAATGGAAGCTCGAAAACTGCTCGGTGGTGGGTTTAGTTATCAACGCTGCGACGAAAGAGATAATAACTGCTGGCAAAGCAAAAATTTCTTAAATCCTTAAAAATTAAAATTAATTTAATAACACAATAAAAAATCCAAAAAGAATGAAAAAAATCAGTTTAGTATTATTGGCAGCTGTTTCGCTGCTATGGGTAGCTTGTAAAAATGGCAACGGAAACAAACCAGATAATGGAAAGGTAAAATTCGAATTGAAGTTAGACAATAAAGTGATAAAAGACGGAGATGAATTAATTGCCAACAAGCCATTGGAGGCTGAATTTCCTGACGACTTAGGATTTCATGGCAAGATAAATACATCGAAGACAATAAAATTAAATATCGACGTAGTAAGAAAAAAAGGAACATCAGACCAAATTTGTAGCGGAATGAATTGTATCCCCGGAAATGGAGAAGAAACACAAACATTTGAATTTACTCTAAATACTGGTGATAATCCTCTTGATTTTCACGGTACTCCGGAAGGTACAGAAGGTAATAAAGTTAAATACACTTTATACCCTAAAGACGATAAAAACAATAAATTAACCTTTACCATTAATTACAAAAAACCTTAATATAGGGCTTTGATAGAACAGTTTATTCTGGACGATTATCGTCCGTATTATGATAGTGAAGTTCCTGAGGCAGTTGTAAGAATTGCCTCAGACACTTTATTTGAACCAATAGTAAAATTTGTTTTTCCCGAAGAGGATTATCTCTGCTTAGTGGAGAAATTCAAACAAATTGGAAGTGTATATGACTTCCAGACACAAATAATGGACAAGGCTATATGTAATATAGTCAAATACACTGCAACCGGTCTGTCTTACAGTGGCATAAACCACATAGACCCAAACAAAAGCTATACCTATATATCCAATCATCGTGATATAGTACTCGATTCGGCAATACTGCAAACCATATTTGTGGCTAACAAAATAAAAACATCGGAGATAACTTTTGGTAGTAACCTGATGAAGCCGCAAATAGTGGTAGATATAGGAAAGGTGAATAAAATGTTTAAAATTATACGCGGCGGTACGGCAAAAGAGATTTTTATAAACTCCCAAAATGTATCGGACTATATGCGATATGCTATAACACATAAGAAAGAATCGACCTGGATAGCACAACGCAGCGGACGCACCAAAGACGGAAACGACAAAACACAGGTAGCAGTACTTAAAATGTTGGCAATGGGCAGCTCCAAAGAGTTTATGGATAATTTGGCGGAGATGAATATTGTTCCAATAGCAGTCTCCTATGAGTATGAACCGTGCGATTTCCTAAAAACACGCGAAATATATATATCACGCAGACAAACCTATATAAAAACCGACAATGAGGATTTAAACAGTATCGTTGCCGGTATAATGCAGTTTAAAGGCGATATAAACTACACTATTTGCCCTGCTATCTCTATTGAAGAACTTCAAAAATGCGACTCTTTAGCTCACAAAGATAAATTTAAGGAGCTTGCTGCAATAATTGATGCTCGCATATATGCAGGTTATAAATTATTTAAAATAAATTATATAGCATTCGATTTGTTGGAAAAAATAAATAGATTTGCCGACCGATACACAAATCAAGATAAAGAGGATTTTATTCGATATATGGATAAAGGGTTAGGCATTATACAGGGAGACAAAGACGAACTTAGAGAAATTTTTCTTAATATTTATGCCAATCCTGTCAAAAATAAGATAGGGGCTAATTTGTTGTTATGAACCGATTTGCATTTATTCCAATATCTTTGTTCGATGCGAATAATGCGACTCAATATCTGCCAGTCAAAAAGAGCTTGCAAAGGCGAGCAGATATTGTTTCTAAAACATTTGATTACTACGGTGTAGTAGGTATTGCAGATAATAGAGGCAAGGCTATAACGACCGCTAATGTATTGTGGTCGTTGTTTGATTGTGCAGGTAAAAATGTAGGAGAAAATATATTTATAAAAATCACAGATAAACAGATGTTTGTGATTGTTGTCAAAGACAAAAGTTTGTTGTTGGCAAATGTATTTGAGGTAAATAAAAATGAAGATATAGCGTATTTTGTTTTGTCGGTAGTAGAGAGTACATCTATAGACGTGGATAATGCAACAGTAAAAATAGTATCAAAAGACAACGATGAGATTGTTCACCTGCTCAATAGATATATTAATACTGAGGCTATACAGGGATAATATTAGTTAGTTTTTTTATTATCAAAAAAAATAATTTCAATCAAATGAGCTAAAAAAATTATAATGTTTTAGCTAAAAATAGTTGTATTTTCAAAAATAAAGTGTAACTTTACAATTTATTAGAAATAAATATTTATTTATTAAGATTTTTAAAAAAATTATGGCTCTCAACAAAGTATTTTTAATTGGAAATGTAGGTAAGGATCCGGAAGTACATTATTTTGATTCTAATTCTCGTAAAGCATCTTTTACGCTTGCTACTACCGATAGAGGTTTCACTCGTACTGATGGTACGGTAGTACCCGAACGTACCGAATGGCACAATATTGTAGTTTGGCGAGGTTTGGCAGAGGTTGTGGAGAAATATGTTCGCAAAGGTAGCAAGTTGTTTATAGAAGGTAAGATAACAAGTCGTTCTTATGAAGATAAAAGCGGAATAAAACGCTATGTTACAGAGATTGCCGTCGATAATTTGGAGCTTCTCAATCGCCCAAACACTTCTACTACGGAAGATACTCCAATGAACAATAATTCGGCTCCGTCATCGAGTCAATACGAATACGATGCTCCTGACGACAGCGATTTGCCGTTTTGATATTATACCCTATTTATTAAATATAAGAGGCTACTACTAAGATTGGTAGCCTCATTTTTTTATTTTAATCCCAATAAATAGAGGATAATTGAAATAAAAATAGTAATTTTGCAAAAAAGTAGATTATGATAAACGAATCTCGACAAATAATAGAGCGTGCCAAAGAAAAAATAAGGCAACTTGAAGAGCAAAACAGAAGTCTGAGAGAGGAGTTATCCGAGTTGTCGATTGTAAGGGAAAAGTATCAGGATTTACTTAGTGATTATGAGAGGTTGAAGTTGGCAAAGGCTTTTGGTCATTCTGAAGAAGACAAGCAGAGAGCCTATCGTCGATTGACCAATATGATTGCGGAGATTGATAAATGTTTGGAAATGCTTAATGATTAAAATATAGATATTTCGATGGAAAATATAGAAAAGCAAAATATATCTGTAAAAGTTGCAGGTAATGTATTTCCGCTCGAAATAATAGGTTCGCAAGAGGAATTTTATCGCATTGCGGAACACATATTTAAACAAAAAGTAGAGTATTACGAAAAAAAATATACAGATAGTACTCGTAACGCTATTGTTGCTATGGCTGGTTATGATATAACTGTGTGTTTTCTTAGATATATAAACTCAATAGATAACTCTGAGGAGATTAGAGAGTTAGAGGGTTTTTTATAAGACAAAGGAATATAATAAAACAAATATCAACTCCCGTAAACAGACACAAATCAATAATGTTTGTTTGCGGTTTATTTGTTTGTAAAACAACTAAATATAGATAAAAGGAATAATAAATTTAATTTAAACAACAAAGAATTTTAAAAAATGAGTATAATATTATTTGTGGTGGTAGCGATTACTCTGATTTGTGGTGTTGGAATAGGTTTTTTAGTGAACTATATGATAATCAAGAGCAAGGGTAATTCGATACTGAAGAGTGCCAGAGAGGAGGCAGAAAATCTCAAAAAAGCCCAGCTGCTTGAGGTAAAAGAGAAGTATATCAACCTCAAAGCAGAATATGAAAAAGAGGTTGCCGAACGGAATAAAAAGTTCCGTCAAATAGAGAACCAGCATAACCAGAAAGAGCAAAATATTAAACAGAAGTATCAGGAACTTAATCAGAAAAATCAGGAACTTGCCAATGAGACTAAAAAACTTGATGCTGTAAGAGACAATCTTAACAATCAGATAGTTTTGGTCGAAAACAAGAAAAAAGAGTTGGAAAAGCTAAAAGTACAAGAAGTGGAGAAACTTTCCCAGATTTCCGGTTTGTCGGTAGAGCAGGCAAAAGCACAGCTTATAGAGAGTATCAGAGATGAGGCGAAAACCGATGCTATGGCCTACGTTACCGAGATGATGGAGGAGGCTAAGATGACTGCCACCAAAGAGGCTAAACGTATTGTGATACAGACTATCCAACGAGTTGCTACCGAAACAGCCATCGAAAACTCCATCACTGTGTTTCACATCGACTCCGATGAGATAAAAGGGCGGATTATAGGTCGCGAGGGGCGCAATATACGTGCCTTGGAGGCTGCCACAGGTGTTGAGTTTATAGTTGACGATACGCCGGAGGCTATAGTGCTTTCGGGCTTCGACCCTGTACGTCGCGAAGTGGCTCGTCTATCGCTCCATCAGCTTGTTACCGACGGTAGGATACACCCTGCTCGTATCGAGGAGGTAGTAGCCAAAACACGCAAACAGATAGAGGAGGAGATAGCAGAGGTGGGCAAACGTACCGCTATAGACCTTGGTATTCACGGACTGCACCCCGAACTTATCCGTCTTGTGGGTAAGATGAAATATCGTTCGTCGTATGGGCAGAACCTACTGCAACACTCACGTGAGGTAGCTAACCTATGTGCTGTAATGGCTGCCGAACTTGGTCTTAATCCGCAGAAAGCCAAACGTGCCGGACTGCTCCACGATATAGGAAAAGTACCCGACGACCAACCCGAACTGCCACACGCTGTATTTGGTATGAATCTTGCAGAGAAGTACAAAGAGAAACCCGATGTATGTAATGCTATCGGAGCCCACCACGACGAGGTGGAGATGACCTCATTGCTTGCCCCTATAGTACAGGTGTGCGATGCTATTTCAGGTGCTCGCCCGGGTGCTCGTCGTGAAATAATAGAGGCTTATATCAAACGTCTGAACGACTTAGAAAACCTCGCTATGAGCCACGAAGGTGTGGTCAAGACCTACGCCATACAGGCAGGACGCGAACTTCGTGTGATAGTAGGTGCTGATAAAATCGACGATGCGGCAATAGGAAAGCTATCGTATGATATAGCCAAAAAGATACAAGACACAATGACCTATCCCGGACAGGTTAAGATTACTGTTATACGCGAAACTCGCTCAGTAAGCTATGCCAAGTAACAAGTAAAATTATTTTTGTTTGCCCCCAATAGGCTACTTGTAATGAGGTAGCCTATTATTTTTAAGATAATTAATTATATATTGAAAATTGATAAGGTTGTAAATTCGTTTAATTATACCATCATATAGCATTTTTATATTAACAATACCAGCATTTATGTATTGTTTTATTTATATTTTTATTATAATTTTGTAACTAGAATTTAAAAATCATTTTGTTTCGATTATAATGTAAAATTAATAAAAATATTAAAAATGAAGAAAATTCTTAGTTTTTTTGCTTTTTTAGCGATTTTATTCGCCTCGTGTGAATACAACAATCGACCTGTTGCTGAGACCAACAATGAAGATAGTAACACAAAGGTTATTCGGCAGATTAGGAAGTTGGAAAATCCATATTCGGTATCAAATATGAGAAAAGCGTATGCAGAGCTTCAGAGTGAAGGTAAAATGAGTGCTCCGATGAACATAGAGGCGACACACCTTTATGTTCGGTTTTTGCCCAAAGATACGGTAGAACTCGAAAAACTCTACAATGACACTACTCTTAGACTTTTCCCTTTTCCTCTCGACTGCGAACTGACCGAGGGTACAGTGTATAAAGACCCAACCTTGAAAGGTAGTCAATTTACTTGGCTATATACGAGAGTGCCTGTTGGTTACAGTCCGTATATAAGTGGTTATGAGGTGATTGATGAACTTTATTTACCTACACCTGAGTATAATGACGGCGAAATAATACATAAAATACAAGGTTCGCAGTCGCAATTTCTGGCAGACTGGGAACAGCTCGAAAATATGTCGTTGAAACTAACAGGCAATGATGATTATATTGTTTCGGATAATACCCTTCAGAATAGTGATGAGTCTGTAACGCAAAAAGCAGCTTGGTATCCCAGAGCAGTGATACGTGTCTATGACGACTATACAGGTAGATTATCTTCCTGTACCTGGCGCACTTGTAGTGGCAAGATATTGGTTTAGTTGGCAATATGCCGTAACGAATGAAGAGGGTGTGGCTACAATATCTAAAAAAAGGAAAAAAGTAGATTGGTTCCTCGAATGGCAATCGGACTGTTGGGCTATTAGAGACGGTTTGTTTTGGCTTGCCGTATATAATGGAGGAATGGGCTGGACATCCGATTGGCATTTGGATATAAATGACCCATTAAGTAAAGCTTATGCACATGTTCAAAGGGCTAGTTATATAATGTTTTATGGAGATAATTTGGAATCAACTAATCGAAATCGGAATTGGATATTTAGAGGCAGTAGCAAATTAAAAATATCTGTCCATAATGTGGCTAACAGAAATGCTGCTGGCTACAACAATCCTATTGTTTTTGGTTAAAGTTGGATTTCGCAAATAGCAATTTACACACAAAGAGAAAAAAATGAGTATTATGAGTCGTATCAAATTTTTGCTACTGCCATACATGAATTAACACATTCGTTTCACGTAGTAGATATGGATCTTGGTCCTATAAGCGATATTTTTGTATCTCCAATGATTACCGAAAGTTGGGCAAGAGCAGTAGAGTGTCTTGTAACCAATTATACATATAAAAAGCTTGGTGAAAACCTTAATAATTATAGAAGTAATGAGCAGTGGTGGGCTATAAATAAAAGAAACCAAAAAGTAGCTGAGGGATACTCCAAAAACTATACACCAATATTTATAGATTTGGTAGATGATTATAATCAATATAGTCAAGAAGATGATAAAGAGTATCCTAATGATAATGTAACAGGATTTTCTTTATCTGAGTTACGAGGTATATTGAGAATTACATTTAATCTCAAAGATTTAAAACGTAATGTAAAAGCATTACGCAATAATACTGATATTCATAATAAAATCGATAAACTGTTTGAAACTTATGAAAAAGCTAAATAAATATATCTTTTGGATAATAGTAGTTATTATCAGTGTCTCTTGTAAAAGAGAATTGTATTACAGGTATTTTAAGATAAAAAATGGGACAGACAAAGAGGTTTTGATGAAGTTTTATTATCGTAATCCCGAATACGCTTCGTATCCCTCTTTTACGCTGAGACCTGGTGAGAGTTCACCTTCTTTTAGAGCTTTGATAGACCCTAAAATTATTGATAATTTTTTTATTGACGATACAAAATATATAGATGTATATCTTGACAACGTATTTGTAAAGCGATACCATACACAAGATACGACTGCTAATTTTATGGACAAAAAAAATCCATATTATTACCAATACTATATTCCTACAAAGATGAATGATAGTACAATTTATATTTACACTATCCTCGAAAGAGACTTTGAGTGAAAGGCTTTTAGTGGGATTTTAATAAAAAAGGTTACCTAATATATTGTAAGGCAACCTTTTTATATTGCAAAGATGGATTATCAAGAAATTGCTATTAACCCAAATTCTGCATTGAGTTATTTTTCTGGTATTGCTAATTAAATATATATATGTATCTTTGTGCAAAAAAATATGAATTGCCCCAAGTGTTTATGTGAAGAAAGTGTCAGATCTGGCATAATAAATGTATCTTTGTGCAAAAAAAATATGAATTGCCCCAAGTGTTTATGTGAAGAAAGTGTCAGATCTGGCATAATAAAAGAAAAGCAGCGATACAAATGCAAGAATTGCGGATGTAATTATACCGTAGAAATGAAGTCAACTGCGAAGCCGAAGTCAATGAAAAAGCAAGCGCTTCATCTATATCTTGAAGGATTAGGGTTTCGATCGATCGGTCGTATTTTAGGTGTCAGCAACGTTTCCGTCCTTAATTGGATACGGGATTTTGGTCACAAAGTTCAAGAACTTAGCTCGCAGAATCAAGATATAGAGATGGTTGAATTGGATGAAATGCATTCTTATATTGGATCAAAAAAAACTTCTGTTGGGGTCTGGATTGCTATTGATAGATATGGGAAAAGATTCATCAACTTCTTTATTGGTGACAGAAGCAACGAAACAGCAAAAGAATTTTGGGAAACGATAAAACACCATCAGATGGATAGTNGATATGGGAAAAGATTCATCAACTTCTTTATTGGTGACAGAAGCAACGAAACAGCAAAAGAATTTTGGGAAACGATAAAACACCATCAGATGGATAGTATAGCAAGTGATTACTGGAAGCCACATGAAAGTATTATTCCGAAAGAAAAGCATATTCAGTCAAAAGCTGAAACATTTACAGTTGAAGGGTATAACAGTTTATTTCGACATTTCCTGGCAAGAATGAGAAGGAAAACAAAGTGCTATTCAAAAAAGATGGAGATGCTAAAATTATCCATACTTTTGCTAATGCATCATCGCAACGGAAGTCTATATATACTTAGTTAGCAATTCCATTTTTCTTAGTATAAAATCAATTTTAAATACACTTATAATATGTTGATATATATGTTTTTAAACAATGTTTTTTTTTGAAAAAAACTCTAACACTACGCATTAGAAAAACATATGGATTGTAAAGTATTAATCGGATAGTTATAGCTGTTTTTTTCTATCGCGGAATCCAGGTTTATGCAAAAGTATATTATATATTAAAAACAAAACGACTACCTTTTTTTATTGATAGTCGTTTTGTTTTTATACGTATGAAGTTTGTTATTTCACTATTGTCTTTTCAACAGTATTAGCAACTTTTATCATGTATGTGCCTGAAGGTAAAGATACGGAAATCTCCGATGAAAGAGTATTTATATTATGAATAAGTTGTCCTGAAATACTGTATATCTGTATGTTTTGCAACGAAACATTATCATTTGTACGGATGTTGAGCATTCCATTATTGCTCCATACACTTATCACTTTATCTTTATGTGTGGAGATTAATCCGGTTTCTTTTTGAGGTATTATAATTACTTCTGTTTTTACTTTTTCTCCGTTTAATTCTACACAATGTAATGTATTATTAAATATAGCTCCTTTTGGTTGCTGAATAACACAATCAACAAGTACAAGGTCAACTAAATCTACTATAGAGCCACTACTGCCGGTGGACTTTATCGTAGCATTGTTAATGATTAATTTTTCTCCATTTGTACCATTGCTTCCTGATATTCCCCATTTACCATTTACTTTTATTGTACAGCCATCCTTAACTGTTAATTCTGTTTTGGAACCAATGAATATACCGATATAGTCATTAGCTGTCACAGTAAGCGAACCATTTCCATTGATAACAGTATTGTTATTTAAAAAAATACCACTATAAGTTGGAGCATTAATACTATTGTTGCCTATCAAATTTATCTTTAAATCAGTCACTTCTCTATTCCAAATTCCATTTTCCCCGCTTGGTGCAGTAATAGATGCATTATTCAAAGTAAGTACCTTGGAAACATTGTCATAGCTTACTGAACCGGTAATACCTGTTCCGGTAATGTTGGATGCGTTATTTGATGTTACTTCTGTTCCTGATATTTTAATACCGTAAGTGATAACAGACGAATTATCCGGTTTTATAATTATTTCTGTTTTTACTTTATTTCCATTCAATTCTACACAGCGAGTTTCGCCATTAAATTTGGCCCCTTTTGGCTTTTCAATTACACAATCAATAAGCATAAGAGCCGTCAAGTCCGAAATGGAGCCATTCGTACCAACAACTTTTAATGTAGAATTACTTACAGTAAGAGCTTCTCCATTTTTACCTGTTCTGCCGGAAATACCCCATTTACCTTTTAAGTCTAATGTACAACCATTTTTTATGGAAAGAGTAGTTTTATCACCACGAATATAGATAGCAGAAATATCACTGTTTATCATTAGTGAACCATTTCCTTCAATAGTTGTGTTCTTTTTTACAGTAATACCTGAATGATTAGTAGTGATTTTACTATTATTAATGAGCTTTATTGTTAAATTATCAATACCCTCATTAAGAATACCTTGCTTATTATCTGCATTAATAGTAACATTGTCAAGTGTTAAAATTTGCTTAACCTCATCATAACTTACAGACCCTGTTATACCTGTTCCTGTAATATTATGTGTATTTTCAGAAGTTACCTGTATTCCCGCTACATAAAGTTTGTATTTTGACAATACCGAAACTTTTTTTATTATGATTTCTGTTTTTACTTTGCTTCCATCTTTTTCTACAGCATGCGTAGTTTGATTAAATTCAGCTCCTTGAGGTTCTGTTATAGTACAGTCATCTAATATCAAATCCTTAATATCAACTATAGACCCTGATTTGCCTACTGCTTTCACAATAGCATCTTCTATCATTAGTTTTTCATTTTTTGTTCCATCTTTACCGGTAATACCATAGTTGCCTTTAGCCTCTACAATGGCTTTATTATTTATTGAAAGTGTAGTATTAGGTTCTATAAGAATACCACAGTTGTCATTACTTACCGATACTAACGAACCATTACCGACTATAGCAGTGTTTCCATTTAATTTAATTCCTGCATTACTACCTACTGCATTAACAGTATTGTTGCCTATTAGTTTAATAATCAAACCTCTAATGCCGGTGTTGTTAATAGCATTACTGCCATTGGGAGCATCTATTTTAACTCCATCGAGAGTTAAAGTTTGAATATTAGCATCATAACTTACAGAACCAGTGATACCATTTCCTGTGACATTATATGCATTTTCAGATGTTACTTGTATACCAGCAATATACAACTTATAATTCTCCTGTGCCCTTAAGGTACTCCATAAAGTTACCATAAAGACCATTAATGTAAATAGAAAGATTTTTTTCATAAAAAATTTTTTTTAATATTTGTTAGTATTATTGATTTTTATAAAAGCAAAATTAGAAAAAATTATTTATAAAACAATAATAATATATAATTATTCATAAATCTTTGTATGTTTAAAAATGTATAATATTGTGATTAATAATAATATAATTGAAAGATATTGTTTGTATCTGCAGGTTTTTTTATACTATTTGTGAAATAAAACTTGTATTAACTTATGTTTTTCTCTTTGTAAATCACTTTTTATCAAAGAATTATCTGCTTTATTGAAACATTTTATCAACACAAAAACGAAATTATAAATAGAGAATCTTATTTTATTCCAGAACCAGTAGATTGCTGCAATAGTAATAAATATAAATACTATGCATTGTCAATAAAGTTTATATTGTTTTGATGAGAATCAGGATAATCGTT
Organism: Porphyromonadaceae bacterium COT-184 OH4590; assembly: GCA_000768855.1. Classification (GTDB taxonomy): domain Bacteria; phylum Bacteroidota; class Bacteroidia; order Bacteroidales; family Paludibacteraceae; genus F0058. Next base: position 190,863 of record JRAN01000012.1, read on the forward strand.
GTTTTTTTGCTACAGTATCAATGTGATACTTCTTGCCACAACTGCTTTTAACTTCGAAAGGATGATGAATAACCTGAAATCATTTTTGCCTGTTGAGAAAACAACTTTTATCGATTGCAATATCATCGTTGAGTTTGAATTTTTCCCAAAATAGTAGTTAAAATGATACTTTTTAAGGTTCGACCGAGTAACCTTTTCATTATTTTTGTTAATGACCTCAATATAGTCATATACAAACTCATGATAAATTGCCTAAATAAAAATTTATGAGTAATTTTGTCGAAATTTTTACAATATATAAAATTTATTATAAATGTCAGACGATAAGAAAGTAATTTTTTCGATGGTAAATGTCTCTAAGTCATTTACCCCCAATAAACAAGTTTTAAAAAACATATATCTATCGTTCTTTTACGGAGCAAAAATAGGTATCATAGGTCTCAATGGGTCGGGTAAATCGACCCTTTTGAAGATTATAGCAGGTGTCGAAAAGAGTTTTGAGGGCGAAGTGGTATTCTCGCCCGGCTATTCGGTGGGTTACCTCGAGCAGGAGCCTAAGTTCGACGAGGAGAAGACGGTAAAAGAAATTGTGCAAGAGGGCGTAGCCGAGACTATGGCACTACTAAAAGAGTTTGAGGAGATAAACGCCGCTTTTGCCGACGAGAATGCCGATTTCGACAAACTGCTCGCCAGACAAGCCGAAGTACAAGACCGCCTAGATGCTTGCGATGCGTGGAATATTGATACCAAGCTTGAAAAGGCTATGGACGCTCTGCGTTGCCCCGACGAAGATGCTATAGTAAAAAATCTGTCGGGAGGGGAGCGTCGCCGTGTGGCTCTCTGTCGCCTGCTACTCCAACAGCCCGATATACTACTGCTCGATGAGCCTACCAACCACCTAGATGCTGAGAGTATAGACTGGCTCGAACAGCACTTGCAACAGTATCAGGGAACGGTAATTGCTATTACTCACGACCGTTACTTCCTCGACCACGTTGCAGGTTGGATATTGGAGCTCGACCGCGGTGAGGGTATTCCATGGAAGGGTAACTATTCGGGTTGGCTCGAACAGAAAACTGCCCGTATGGCAATGGAAGAGAAGCAAGAGAGCAAACGTCGTAAGACACTCGAACGCGAGCTCGAATGGGTACGAATGGCACCTACTGCACGTCGTGCCAAGGGTAAAGCCCGTCTAAACGCCTACGACCAACTCCTCAACGAAGATCAAAAGGCACGTGAGGAGAAACTTGAAATATTTATTCCTAATGGTCCTCGTTTGGGAAACAAAGTAATAGAGGCAAATGGAGTAGCCAAATCGTTTGGCGACAGGTTGCTTTTTGATAACCTCAATTTTACTCTTCCACCTAATGGTATAGTAGGTATAATCGGTCCCAACGGTGCGGGTAAAACGACACTCTTCCGTATGATAATGGGTATGGAGAGTATCGATAAGGGTTCGTTTGAGGTAGGCGAAACAGTTAAAATCGGTTATGTTGACCAGATGCACAAAGATATTGACCCACAAAAAACTATCTTTCAGGTGGTTTCGGGAGGCACAGAGTTTATACGTGTGGCAGGTAGAGAGATAAACGCCCGTGCATACCTTTCGCGTTTTAACTTCACCGGAGCCGACCAAGAGAAACTCTGCGGAGTGCTTTCGGGAGGAGAACGCAACCGCCTGCATCTCGCCCTAACGCTCAAGTCGGAGGCAAACGTGCTATTGCTCGACGAACCTACCAACGATATTGACGTTAATACTTTAAGAGCTTTGGAGGAGGGTTTGAATGCTTTTGCTGGCTGTGCTGTGGTAATATCGCACGATCGCTGGTTTTTGGATAGAATTTGTACGCATATACTTGCCTTTGAGGGCGACTCCAAAGTGTTTTACTTCGAGGGCACGTATTCGGAGTACGAAGCCCATAAACTGCAACGCGACGGCTATCAAGAACCAAAACGCATTAAATATCGTAAGTTGGTTTAATAAATCATTCACTTAGTGCTAAACAATAGGTTCCAATTGTATTGAGATATTGGGTGTGCCTATTGTTTTTTTTAGCCAAATAATATTTATAGTAAAATAAAAAAAATGTAAATTTTGATATGTGGTTTGGTGTAAGTAGTTGATTGTTAAGGTTATTGCGTCTGAGTATCGACATATATTTGACAATTCCAAATAAAAATATAAAATCAATATTTGAGTTTATTAAAAAAGTATTAAATTTGCCACTCATTTTTTTTAAAACAGATATAAAAAATTATGTTTAAAGACGTTTTATCAATAGGGGGAAAACCCGGACTTTATAAATTGATTTCTCATTCCAAAAACTACATAATTGTAGAGTCGTTGATTGATGGCAAAAGAATGCCTTCGTATCAGAACGAAAAAGTCTCATTGCTTAGAGATATAGTTATGTATGGTAATACAGAAGAGAAGAAATTGAATGAACTTTTTAAAACTGCTTTTGAACTCTCAAAAGGAGAGAAAATTACCGTCGATATTAAAAACAATGTAGCGTTGCAGGAGTATTTTGTACAAATTTTCCCCGATTTCGACAGAGATAGAATTTATCCAAACGATATTAAAAAATTTATTAATTGGTACAATTTATTGATTGACAATAAAATCACCGATTTTGAAATTGAGCCTGAGAGTGCCGAAAATGCGGACGAAGCCAAAGAAACCGAAAAAGAGGTGAAGAAGGTCGAAAAAGTAGAGAAACCTAAGGCAATTGTCCCCAAAGCGACTAAAAAGGTTTCTACCAAATCGGCAGCTCCTAAGCAATCGACACGTGTTGCTGTCAAAAAAGGTTCTTAACAATAGCCGGAATATAAGTAATAAACACTCGAAAGCGACTATCACGGTCGCTTTTTATTTTGCAATAGACGATTGGTTTGGTTACAAGATGCCGTAGGCTTCTGAAAATCAGACGTTTTCTTTACGTCTTTGTCTATTGTAGTAAACCGAAGTGTAAAAGATTTGATACAAAACAGACACGGTTAATAAAAATAGCCGTGTCTGTTTTTATCCGATATGTTGCCTTGCCAGGACTCGAACCCAGACAAGCAGTGCCAGAAACTGATGTGCTACCATTACACTACAAGGCAATCAAATTTGAGTACAAAGGTACAATATTTTTTGTAATTATTAAATATGTTTTTTAATTAATTTTGTTTTTCGTAAAATAATTATTTATTGTAATTGTTTTTAATGAATAGCTTTTTTATTGTAAAAAAATGAGTTGTATAAGCCATTTTATAAGGATAAGGGTAGCAAGTTTATTGTCTTTGCTTTGCCTGTGAATACTGTATAAGAGGTTTTAAATCGAGTAAAGGATAAGCGTAAAGAGTTTTTTCGATGCTCATGCTGCATCGCACTATATCACCAAGAGAAAAAAGACAAAACTTTTTTATACGCTCCAAAGCGTAAGTTTGTACAAGATAAGATATTTTTCGTTTGATATATAAAACTATTCTGAAATAAACATTTTAAACCAAAATTATACCATCAACTCATTGACCGGGCAGGATTTTGATGTCGATAGACTTAATGAATTGCGAGAAAATATAACCCACATTTTCAGNATCAACTCATTGACCGGGCAGGATTTTGATGTCGATAGACTTAATGAATTGCGAGAAAATATAACCCACATTTTCAGACAGCAAGGCTATTACAATGTGCAAAAAGAGATATTCTCTTTTGTAGACGATACCGTACATATTTAGTAACTATTATTGTATGTTTCGGTTTCATATAAGGTATCAGATAGTAGTTTTAATTTAAAGAGTATTTGTTTAAAAATAAAATAGAGGTATTAATACCTCTATTTTATTTTTATGATTAATTTAAGTTTGATTATTTAATGATTACTTTTTGACATATATTATCAATACATACTATATATAAACCTTGCGGTAAAGATACATTAGTTTCTGGAGATGATATAACAATATTATTAATGATTGTACCGGAAGTGTTATAAACTTTTAAGTTTTTGTTTAAATAGTTTTCTGTATTTATATGTAGTATATTGTCGGATATATATATGTTTAGTACATTGTCTTTTACTACATTATTTATATTTGTGTTATTAGGTGATATTGTTACTTTACTTGTAACAATTTCTCCGTTTTTTTCTACGCGTTTCGATGTCTCATTGAAAACAGCTCCTTCAGGTTCTGTTATGACACATCCTCCTTTCATTTCAAGAATTTGTAGGTCTAATAAAGATCCTTTTGAACCTGTAACAGATAATGTAGAATTGTCTACTGTAAGCCATTCGTTGTTTTTGCCATTAATGCCACTAAGTCCCCATTGACCTATTGCCTCTATTTTACACCCACCTGCTACGATTAGATTTAATTCATTCCTTAAATATATACCACAATCTTCTTTACTTTTTATAACAATTAAACCATTGCCATTGATAGTAGTAGATTGATGGATTGTAATACCTGCTTTTGTCGCATCAATAACATTTACACCTACTAATTTGATAGTAAGCCCCTTAATGTCTTTGTTGTCAATGCCTTGTAGTTTTGTAGTTATAACAGCATTATTTAACAATAATGTTTTTGTAGCGTTGTCATAACTAACGGTGCCAGTTATCCCTTCACCTGTAATATTTGCAGCATTTTCAGGTGTTACATAAATACCGCCTATTACTAATCCGTAATCTGTTTGAGCAGTAACATTACTTGCAGAGAATATCACAAATGTGATAAGCGTAAAAAATAAAAATCTTTTCATATCGTAATTAAATTTTAGAAATTATATAATAATTTAGTTATATCAAGTTGTAAAGATTAATTTCGTACAAAATTAATCTTTTTTTTTAAAATTATGATTTTTTGTAGATGAAAAATTTTAAAAAAATCATTTATTTAGAAATTTTGTAATTTCTAAAACCAGAGTTATCATATTAGTTATTAATAGAATATACCGGCAGAATGAGCTGCAATGAAAACGATTTTTGATTGATATGTTTTTATCTATCAAAGAGCAGTATGCTAATTGGTCTTTCGGTTAAAAAAAAGAGTGATTTGAAAATATTCGATTATATTATTAATGAATGCGAGTAAGATACTTTTTGTTTATATTTGACACAAAACTGACACAGTTGCTATAAAGCAATCGTGTCAGAAACTTATGTGCTACCATTATCCCACAAATTGATAAAATTTGAGTGCAAGGGTACTATATTTTTTGTAATTATTAAATATGTTTTTTTATTAATTTTGTTTTTCGTAAAATAATTATCTATTGTAATTGTTTTTAATGAATAGTTTTTTTACCATAAAAAATGAGTCGGAGGCTATTTTTAAGGATAAGGGCAGTAAGTTTATTGCCTTTGCTTTGCCTGTGAATACTGTAGAAGAGGCTTTGAATCGAGTAAAGGATAAGCGTAAAGAGTTTTTTGATGCTCGCCACGTATGCTATGCATATGTACTTGGTTGTGAGCGAGATGTGTTTAGAGCAAATGACGACGGAGAGCCTTCGGGGACAGCAGGCAAACCTATACTTGGACAAATTAACTCAAAAGAACTTACTAATATATTGATAGTGGTAGTGAGGTATTTCGGAGGCACATTATTAGGTACTTCAGGATTGATAAATGCTTATAAGACGGCTGCGTCTGATGCAATAGACAGTGCACAGATAGAGGAGATTGCCATAGAAAAGATTGTTAGGATCAACTTTGGGTACGACAATTTAAATTTTGTAATGCGTATGGTAAAGGATTTTGAACTGAAAATTATCAATCAACAACAGGCATCAAGTTGTACTTTTACCCTTAGCTGTAAACAGGTTTTTGTAGAGCGGTTAATACAGCGTTTAGATGATAATCATTTGATAAATTATGATTTTGTGTAATATGCTCAAAGCAATAATAATTTGCTGTCAATGTATTTTTTTATACAAAAAAATGTAATTTTGTACTGTTTTTTTAATGTTTGATTGGTGAGATTTAGAATAATATTAATTATAGTTTTTACTCTTGGTTTATTCTCTTGTAGTTTAACTAAATATGTACCTCAAAACGAATCGTTGTTGAAGAGTATAAAATTTAAAGATAATAATACAAAAGTTAGTAATACAGAACTACATTCGTATGTTCTGCAAAAGCCTAATTCTTACATACTTGGAGTAATTCCGTTTAAGTTGGGAATGTACTCTATGTCGGGACGTGATACGACTAAATTTTTTAATAGATTTCTCCAGCGAATAGGCGAACCGCCTGTTATCTTAGACACCAACCTTATTTATGATACTCAACTATCGTTGCAACAGGCATTGAAAAACAGAGGATACCTTGATGCTCAAGCTGCATCGCACTATATTACCAAGAGAAAAAAGACAAAACTTTTTTATACACTCCAAAGCGGAAGTTTGTACAAGATAAGATATTTTTCGTTTGATATAGAAAACGACTCTGCAATAAGTATTTTAAACCAAAATTATACCATCAACTCATTGACCGGGCAGGATTTTGATGTCGATAGACTTAATGAATTGCGAGAAAATATAACCCACATTTTCAGNATCAACTCATTGACCGGGCAGGATTTTGATGTCGATAGACTTAATGAATTGCGAGAAAATATAACCCACATTTTCAGACAGCAAGGCTATTACAATGTACAAAAAGAGATATTCTCTTTTGTAGCCGATACCGTACATTTGACCGATAATGTAGATCTTAAGCTCGTTATCCAAAAGCAGTACAGAGACTCTGATATCGTTGAGAAGATATTTACAAAAAAACGCATAGACAATATCACCATTTATTGTTTCGAAGACTTAGACCAATCCGAATTGTCGCCCGACACATTGCATTTCAATGATTATATCGTTATTTACAACAGCAAAAGAAGAATTTTTCATCCTACATTTCTTGCCAATAAAGTATTCTTAAAGAAAAATCAGCTTTACAATGAAGTAGTAGCCAATAGAACTACAGCCAACTTCAACTCTATTGCTGCCGTAAAATATGTAAATGTCGGTTTTACCGAAAAAGAGAGCGATATGTTGGATTGTAATATATATATATATCCTGCCGAAAAATACAGCTATTCGTTGGGCGTGGAGAGCAACACCAATTCGGGTGCAACAGTTGGTGCGGCTACAAGTTTGGGGTTTGTCGATAGAAATCTTTTCCATAATGCCGAAACATTCAGGGTCGATACTCGTGTAGCTTACGACCTATATCGAAAGTTTAACGAAGGATACAAGCACTCGGTTACTGCCGGTGGAGATATTTCACTTGTTATACCAAAGTTGCTTGTACCATATTTTAAAGAAGATTTTAGGTTGCGACACGGAGCAACTACTAAATTTTCGGTTAATTATACATTTCAGACCCATCCGGATTTCAAACGTTCTATTTTTAATACTTCGTTAGGTTATCAGTGGCAAAGGAATCGTTCGCAATTTGGTTTTGATATTGCAGATTTTTCTTACATAAAGGTCAAAGACGTGTCTGCAGACTTTTTACTAAACAATCCTAATTTGCGACCAACCTTTGAAGACCATTTGGTGTTGAAGACGGTTTTTAACTATTCTACTACCAATCGACGTATAGCGTCGCCTCTTCGCGACTATTACTCTTTTAGGGGCAGACTCTCGGTCGGCGGTAATGTCTTTTACCTCGCCAATGTGGCGTTTAGTCGAACTCCTATCAATGGTCGGTATCGTGTGTTTAATACTCCATTTTCGCAGTTTGTAAAAGGCGATTTCGACTATTCGTACAATATGTCTGTTTCCAACAAATTTAGAATAGTTTATCATGCTATGTTTGGTCTTGGATTTCCTTATGGAAATGCCGATATATTACCTTTCGAAGAGAGATTTTTTGCCGGAGGATCCAATTCGATGAGAGGTTGGAATGCTCGAACTTTGGGACCTGGCAATTTTTATTCGACGACCAACAGCTATCTGTCGCAGAATGGAGATATAAAGATAGAACTAAATGCAGAGGCAAGATTCAAACTTTTTTGGGTAATCGAAGGAGCATTTTTCATAGATGCCGGTAATATATGGACTATCAAAAGTTATGGCGAACAGAGGGGGGGAGTGTTCTCTTTTGCTAATCATAAGTTTCTAAAAGATATTGCTTTGAATTATGGTTGGGGACTTCGATTCGATTTTGATTATTTTCTGATAAGATTTGATTTGGGCTTTAAACTATACGACCCGCGATATTCGACAGAGTCGGAGCGTTGGGCTTTGAGTAGCAGATATGGAGGAGGGGCAGGCAATAGAATCGACAATCTTGTAGCATTGCAGTTTGCTATTGGTTATCCTTTTTAATTATTAATTAAATACGAAAACAGACTAAAAATATGAATATTACCGAAAAAATAGATAAAATACTCGACTCTATAGTCAATAGCGGAATAGATTTGGCAAAAAACATTGTTATAGCTATAGCGGTTTATTATGTTGGTAAATTTGCCATCAAATTCTTGTTAAAGGTGGTCAAAAATGTAATGCATCGTCGTAATATTGATGAGACTGTCAACAAATTCATTTTGAATATCTTAAAAATCTCTTTACAGATAGCCCTGTTTATAGTTATTATAGGTATTCTGGGAGTAAAGACATCCTCGATTATGGGGCTTATAGCTGCTACAGGTTTTGGAGTAGGGCTTGCATTGAGTGGTACTATGCAAAATTTTGCTAACGGAATATTACTTTTGGTATTTCGTCCTTATAAAGTCGGTGATTTTATCGAGGTAAATGATTTCAGTGGCACTGTAAGTGCTATTCAAATATTTCATACTATCCTTACTACAACAGACAACAAAGTTATATATATACCTAATGGCACAATGGGTAGTGCTACAATGATAAATTACAATCTTCAACTCACTCGACGTATAGATTGGGTTGTTGGGGTCGATTATGGCGAAGATATTGAAAAGGTACGAAGAGTGCTTACCAACATAGTGTATTCAGAACCGACTATCCTTGATAATCCGCCTTATCAAATAGAACTTAATAGTCTTGACGACTCTTCTGTAAAGGTGTTGCTTAGGTGCTGGGTAAAAACAGAAGATTATTGGACTTTGTACTATTCTGTTAATAAAAAAATCTATGAGATGTTTAATGAAAATGGTATAAATTTCCCATTTCCACAAATTACTGTACATACCAAATAATTATTAGTTAATGTTGTTTATCAATATTACGCGTTTGCGGTTTGTTGTATTAATTATCGAATCAATAATTAGTAAAAAAAATGTAACTTTGTAATCTTTTTTATGTTTTTATGTAAAAAAAATATATTATTAATACAGATATGGCGATAGAATTGAAAGAACTTACCGCTTCGGAGGAGAATTACTCTCAGTGGTACAACGATTTGGTAGTAAAAGCCGACTTAGCCGAAAATTCGGCGGTACGTGGCTGTATGGTGATAAAACCCTACGGGTATGCTATTTGGGAAAAGATGCAGGCTCAGCTCGATAAGATGTTCAAAGACACGGGACATGTCAATGCATATTTCCCTCTGTTTATACCGAAGTCGTATCTTAGTCGTGAAGCCGATCATGTCGAAGGTTTTGCCAAGGAGTGTGCTGTGGTAACTCACTATCGTCTCAAAAATTCGCCCGACGGCAAAGGCGTGGTTGTTGACCCCGCCGCCAAACTCGAAGAGGAGCTTATAGTGCGTCCTACTTCGGAGACAATCATCTGGAGTACTTACAAAAACTGGATACAGTCGTATCGTGACCTTCCTATACTTGTCAATCAGTGGGCTAATGTGGTGCGTTGGGAGATGCGTACACGCCTGTTTTTACGTACAGCCGAATTTCTTTGGCAAGAAGGACACACGGCTCACGCTACACAAGAAGAGGCTATGGAAGAGGCTGTTCGTATGCTCAATGTCTATTCCGATTTTGCAGAAGACTATATGGCTGTGCCTGTAGTAAAAGGTATTAAGTCGGCTAATGAGCGATTTGCAGGGGCTTTGGAGACTTTCTGTATTGAGGCTATGATGCAAGACGGAAAGGCTTTGCAGGCTGGCACATCGCATTTTCTGGGACAGAATTTTGCCAAAGCATTTGACGTACAATTTGTAAACAAAGAGAACAAACTCGAATATGTCTGGGCTACTTCATGGGGTGTATCGACACGCCTTATGGGCGCTCTTATAATGGCGCACTCTGATAACAACGGGTTGGTATTGCCTCCTAAACTCGCACCTATACAGGTTGTAATAATACCTATTTACAAAGGAGAAGAGCAACTTGTATCGATATCCGAAAAGGTACATCAACTTGTCGAAAAATTAAAGGCGATGAATATTAGTGTTAAGTTCGACGACTCTGACAACAAAAAACCGGGTTGGAAGTTTGCCGAATATGAGTTAAAAGGTGTACCTGTGCGTTTGGCTATGGGCGGACGCGACTTAGAGAATGGCACAGTAGAGATATTCCGTCGCGATAAGTTAGAGAAACAGACTATTGCTTTTGATGGTGTTGAAAACCATATAGTTAATCTTCTCGACGAAATACAGGCCAACATATACCAAAAGGCATTCGATTTTAGAGCCTCTGTTACTCGCAATGTTGACAGTTACGATGAGTTTAAGCAAGAGATAGAAAAAGGCGGTTTCCTCTCTGCTCATTGGGATGGTACACCCGAGACGGAAGAGCGTATCAAAGCTGAGACCAAAGCTACTATCCGCTGTATTCCTCTTGACCGCAAAGAGGAGCCGGGCAAATGTATGGTAACAGGCAAACCGAGTGCCGGACGTGTTTTGTTTGCCAAAAGTTATTGATTGTATTTGATATTCTACTAAACAGAGTGAAATGAATCTATTTGGCAATTGTTTTTATCAATATATAGTGTATCGCTTTGGAGTAATCTGTATTTGATTGTATTATGAGAATAGACATACTTACGCTATTGCCCGAACTGCTAGATAGTCCTTTGAACAACTCAATAATAAAGCGAGCTAAGGATAAAGGTTTGGTTGAGATAGTGGTACATAATATTCGTAAATGGTCGAAGGATAAAAGGCATTTTAGAGTAGATGACTATGCTTTTGGTTTTTCGGCAGGTATGGTAATGCAGATAGAGCCTATATTTCTCGCTATTGAAGAGCTAAAAAGAGAACGCCTCTACGATGAAGTGATTTTTATGTCGCCCGATGGCGACCTATTCGACCAAAAAATAGCAAATACTCTCTCGCTAAAAGAAAATATTATAATCCTATGCGGACATTACAAGGGTGTAGATTATCGTATACGACAACACCTTATTGATAGAGAAATATCAATTGGCAACTATGTGATTACGGGAGGGGAGTTGCCTGCGGCAATAGTAACCGATGCTATTGTAAGGCTTCTTCCCGGTGCTTTGGGCGACGAACAGTCGGCTCTTACAGATTCGTTTCAAGATGGGCTGCTTGCCCCACCAATCTATACTCGCCCTGCCGAATACAACGGATGGAAGGTGCCTGAGATATTGTTGTCGGGCAATGAGGCAAAAATTAGGGACTGGGAGTATGAGCAAGCATTGGAACGTACCAAACGATTGCGTCCTGATATGCTACGAGAGAATAACTAACGGATACCACAAACCGAAACTGATTTAAAGTTGGGTAAAATCACAATTTTAGACAGCAGTAATAAGCTATAAGTCTCTATATATCTCTATTTTAGACAATATGCCGTTGAGTTGAGCCATAGCTACGCCGTAGTTGGTAACGGGCACCGATTGTTGTTTGGCTTTGTCGATACGGCTGAGAACATATTTGCGGTTGAACATACAGGCACCACAATGTATTACCATGTCGTACTGTGAAAGATCGTCGGGAAAGTCTTTACCTGCTACCACGTCGATAGTGATACCTTGCCCCACTTTTTTGCGTAAAAGGTAGGGTATCTTCACTCTGCCAATGTCTTCTGTCGCCGGAGCATGAGTACAAGCTTCGGCTATAAGTACCCTCGATTGTTCGGTAAGACTCTCAATGGCTTCGGCACTACGGACAAAATAGTTGATGTCGCCTTTGTAGCCTGCAAATAGCACCGAAAAAGATGTCAAGCGGCTCTCGGCTGGTTTCAGTTCATATACTGCCTTGAATGCTTGCGAGTCGGTGATAATAAGCTTGGGAGCACTCCTTAGAGATGTGAGCGATGTTGCCATTTGGTCGGGGGTACAGCTGATTATAACACAACCTTTGTCGAGCAGTTCGCGTGTGGTCTGTACCTGAGGCAATATCAGTCGCCCTTTGGGTGCTTGTGCGTCTTGTGGCATTACGAGCATTACCACATCGCCCTTGCTTACGAGGTCGCCTGTGATGCTCTGTTGCCCAAAATCTTCAGGAAGTATCTCCAAGATAGCTTGATGAATGGCATCTATACCGCTCTTTTGCAAAGCACTAACCTCTATTGGGAGTTGCCCGAATAGCTCTTGCAGTCTTGCCAAGAGTTGAGCGGTTGGGGGTTGTATATCGGTTTTATTGATAACTAATATTATGGGTATTTTTCGCTCTTTGAGTATTGCAAACCACTCTTCTTCTGCCGACAGGTCGGACTGTTCGGACGAGCTACCGCAGATGAGTATGGCTATATCGGTTTTCTCTATTGCTTTGATTGTTTGTTCTATACGCTTTTTGCCCAGAATAGTATGGTCATCGAATCCGGGAGTATCTATCAATAGTGTCGCCCCAACTTTTGGTATCTCCATTGCCTTGTATACAACGTCGGTAGTAGTGCCTTTGATGTCGGATACAACAGAGGTATCTTGCCCAGTGATAGCGTTTATAAGCGACGATTTACCGCTGTTGGTACGTCCCAATATCGCTATGTGCAGCCTATTGGCATTTGGGGTGTTGGTCATACTCATTTTTTTTGTTAAAAACAGTTTGTTAATTGATAGTTAAAAAACTAACTTAAAATCTAAAGTCTCGTTTGCCTTCGCTTATCGAATTGAGGTTACGCTTTGTTATGAGCCTTATCTTTTCGCTTGGAATAGAGGTTAGCTCCTCGTCGATAAGACGTAAACCTGCTTTGATGGTAGCCTCTGTGCCGTAGTCTTCGAGGTACTCTTTGAGTGTCATCAAAGCGTTTGGACCGCAACAGTCAGCTATCTTACCTGATTTGACAAGTGCCATAAAGCGGTCACCGGTGCGCCCTTCGCGGTAACAGGCTGTGCAAAAACTCGGTATATGCCCTAGTCTGAGTAACCAATGCACTATCTCGTCGAGTGTGCGGGTGTCGCTAATGTCGAATTGTGCCGATTGGCTCGTATCCTTAGCTCCTTCGGAATATCCGCCGACACTTGTACGTGAGCCGCCGCTAAGCTGCGATACACCAAGTTCTAGCACCTTACGACGTGATTCCTCCGATTCGCGAGTGGATATAATCATTCCTGCATAGGGTGCTGATATTCTAATGATAGCTACTATTTTGCCAAACACATCGTCAGAAATGGAGTTGTCGAAATCGTTGGTGTCGATACTGTCGGCCGGGCAGATACGAGGAACGCTTATAGTGTGCGGTCCCACACCAAAACGTGCTTCGAGGTGTTCGGCGTGCATAAGCAGTCCGACAAAATCATATCGGTAGTTGTTGAGCCCGAAAAGCACACCTATACCAGTGTCGTCGATACCTGCCTCCATTGCTCGGTCGATAGCTTCGGTGTGGTAGGTGTAGTTGCTTTTAGGTCCGTAAGGGTGTAGAGTCTCGTAGCTCTCCTTGTGATAGGTTTCTTGGAAAAGTATGTAAGTGCCTATACCTGCATCGTTTAGCTTTTTATAGTTATCTACCGTGGTAGCGGCAATATTTACATTGACCCTTCGTATAGCTCCATTTTTGTGCTTTATGCTGTAAATAGTGTCAATCGACTCTAAAATATAATCTATCGGCGAATGTAACGGGTGTTCACCTGCTTCCAAAGCGAGGCGTTTATGTCCCATATCTTGCAGGGCTATCACCTCTTTTCGTATCTCATCCTGTGTTAGTTTGCGACGGGCAATGTTTTTGTTTTTGGCATGATAAGGGCAATAAACACAGCCATTTACGCAGTAGTTCGACAAGTACAACGGAGCAAACATCACTATTCGCCTGCCATAGAGTTTGTACTTTATCTTTTTGGCTAAACCGTATATCTGCTCTATGACGGCTTTGTCATCGCACTCTAAGAGTACGGCAGCTTCACGGTGGTTGAGACCTTTACATTTATCGGCTTTTTCGAGTATCGTCTCTATGAGTGGAAGATTGTTTTTGTTCTCACCGGCATATTGGAGAGTATCCAATATCTCTTGAGGTGAGATAAACTCCTCCGCCTTTGATGAATTTGCTATATATGGCATATTATAAAAATCTTATCTTAAAAAACTTATGTTTTTCGGCAAAATAAACTTTTGAGATATTATCAAATATTTTGCAAAGATAGCAAATAGTTTGGAGGTATTGATTAATGTTTGGCTATTGGGCATTAGGTAGAATCAATTATCAAAAATGCAACAACTACCGGAAAAAGACAAAAATCTATTTCGGGTATTAAAAAAATTACCTTGTACGGCAAAGCCAGAAATGTATAATTGGGTGATTGAATATGATGTTTTGTTTGGGCAATTGGTTTATGTTTTTTCTTCGTTTATTTATGATGATTTTTTTTTGTAGTAATCAATCACACTTCGACTTCGCTCAGTGTGACAAACCATAGTTCAAATTTTCTGTGATAATCAATAAGCAGTTCGATTTCTCTTGGTGTGACATTTAAAATTAAAAATCAATTATTTTAAAATTTCTGTTTTTTCTGTGACATTAGCAGGAATATCGGAAGCCTGAATGATTATTTTATCTCCTGAGAGGTCGGGATTTTGTGTGGTGGCGGTATAAATCCAATCGATGCCTTGTAAAACGGCTTCGCCCTCCTCAACCAACGAACCATCTGCATTTTGGATAATTACCTTTACGGAAACGACCTTAAAATCGTCTGTGGCTCGAATAATAATCGTGTCTCCTGCATTGCCTTTGTAGTTTGAGACATTGATACTCTCGATTTTAGGCGCATTGAGCAGGTCGGCAACAGCTACGTTGTAGGCTTTTTTGCCTGTGGTTTCGTAAAGTGTCTTTTGATTGTCGTCTGCAAGGACAGCCTTTCCGTAGAGTACCGCCTGTTGGAACTTGGCTTGTTGTTGTTTTTGCTTTTCGGAATCTTCTCCTTTGCGTTTTTTGGGAGCTTTGGAAACAATGGTTTTCCCGTTTAGTTGGGAGAAGACTAAAATATCTCCCACTTTTCCACTCAATCCGTGGGTTACGATGTTGTTCTTTGATTGTGCCATAATTGTAATACTTTAGAATTATTGAAAGTCATTGAGTTTTTTCATTGCTTCAACAAGTGAATCGTGTATGTAAGTCATATCCGAATCAGGTTCTAATATCCATACAGCATCGGTTTCTTCGGTAGTTTCTTCTGAAATCCAATCAGATTCGTCGTACTCCGACAACTCAAAAAGCCACCATAAATTGCCTTGCGGGTCGATGAAGCGAGCTAATTTCCCTCCATAAAAATCGGTAGGCTGGGTAACAACAGTCGCTCCGAGTGATTCGGCGGTTGCGAGTTTTCTATCTATATCATTCACATAGACTTGGAGTAGTGAAGGCGTATGTTTCCATCCTTTTTTTCGGTCGAAAATAATCATCGTAGTATCGCCAATCGTTACACTGCTATTGAAAATCTTTCCGTCAGATTGGCTGATTGCCAATGCGTTTTTATCTTCTTGAGCATCAAAAACTTTCTCTAAAAACGAAATTAAAGCACGGGTATCTTGTGTTGAAATGAGGGCGTTTACGATGTGGCTTCCTTGCGGTACATTTACTTTTTCAGTCATTTTTCTGTAAATTAAAAATTGAGGCAAAGCTACCCCGAATTTGTGTGCTGAAATTGTACCGAAACGACATTTTAGATTTTCTGAAATAATTGCAAAGGCGAAAGGTTCGTAAACTCTTTAAAAGCTCGATTGAAATAAGCTCGATCATAATAATCATATTGTAAGGCAAATTGAGTCAGATTGTCGCCTGTTATTGTTTTAACGAAAAATTGATACAAAAGAAGGACTCCTCATTCCTTTGAGATTCTTGCTGGCTATACCGCATATAGCGGCTCGCTGTTTTATTTTAGATTCTTCATCGCATTCATTAATGTCGTATAGATATCGCTTGGCTTACTATTATGCCAATCAGTATTAGATTTATTCTCAGAAAGTTTATCTGCAACTTTTTCATATAGCCACCAAATGTTACCAAATGGGTCTTTTAATCTCGCTAATTTTAGCCCATTGTAAAAGTCGCTCAATTCTGTAATAATTTCTGCTTTTTCTGCTTTGGCTTTTTCGAGAATTTGTTGTGCATTATCAACATAAATTTGCAGAAATGCAGGTGTAAAAGGCCAGTTTCCTTTTGAGTCAGCCAATAGAATCATTGAATCTCCAATTTGGATTTCTGCGTGAATCAGTGTCCCATCTCTATCAGGAGTTCTTACTTGTTTATTCTCCTTCCCATCAAATACCTTTTCAACAAAGTCTATAAACTTGGCAGCACCTCCTTTTATAATTACGAAAGGATTTACCTTGTTGTAATGAGGAATTTCTTT
Organism: Porphyromonadaceae bacterium COT-184 OH4590; assembly: GCA_000768855.1. Classification (GTDB taxonomy): domain Bacteria; phylum Bacteroidota; class Bacteroidia; order Bacteroidales; family Paludibacteraceae; genus F0058. Next base: position 207,475 of record JRAN01000012.1, read on the forward strand.
TCTTTCCATAATTGAAATTATCTATTTTGTTATTTAATTTAGTGATGTCGATTTTCTTACAACAGCTTCTAAAATACGAATATACAAAAACTAATTATATTTTTATTTTTTTGCAAAATTGCATATTATCTGCAAAATTGGATTGTACCGAAACGACTTTTTAGATTTTCTGAAATAATTGCAAAGGCGAAAGGTTCGTAAACTCCTTGAAATTTCGATTGAAATGCGCCTGGTCGTAGTAGCCGAATCGGTAGGCGATTTCGGTAAGGTTTTCTTTATTTTTAGTATGTTGTAAATATCGAAATACTTGTTCAAATCGTTTGATTTTGATATATTTCCGCAAGGAAAAACCAGTAAACTCCTTAAAATTTCGCTCAAATTGCCGTTGAGAAAGGCAAATATCTTTAGTAGAAATATCGGGGCTTAGGAAATTGGTTTTTGATAGCCATTTTTCAACAGATTGATATTTCAGAGGCAAATCCGTTGCTTTTTGCATCAAAAAGTTTAAAAAAAGGCTTACAGCTTCAGTCAATGTTTTGGAATTGAGCATTTTTTCTGTAAGTAGTTTGCCCTCATAACCAAACAAATCCTGCAAAGAGATGCGTTGTCCACTCAATGCAGTTGCAGGGATGTTGTGAGTCAACAGAAAGACAGACGGACGCACCCGAACCCCAAAAAGTTTGGCTTTGGGAAAAACAGCCTCATAATTATCAAATACAATTTTTTGACCGAAAATCATTCCACTTTCGGATAATTCTTCCCGGTTTTGAGTGTTTTTCACTGTCCCTTCACAAAAGAAAACCAAATCGGTAAGCGTGGATGCAGGCGAAAAATACCGAAAATATTCATCGGTCTCCGCTACCCAAAAATACTCTATATATTTCCGTAAAAATGCGTTGGGTTTAATGATTTGATATTTTGTAGCCACCATTCAAGATGCTTTTTCGCAAAGTTAGAAATTTTTCTATGTTTTTCAAGATTTCACAAATAAGGAACAATGTATTTTATTCCTTATTTAATTGTGGGCGATGATGTTGTTTTTTTTATTGCGCAGAGGATTAAAAAATATGAATCATGAGTTACGGATTATGAGTTATGGCGTGTGTGTAGATACGCAATGAATTGCGTATCTACAGGGGAAGGGGAATATTAAGGATTTATGTCTTTTATAATTTTTGGACTGCTATAAATTCTTCTTAAAAAATGTTTCCAGCTTATCAAACGGAATTACTCCTGCCTGATTGTCGTAAAAGTCCGTATGGCGGGCATTGGAAATGATAAGCAGTTCCTTATTTTCGCTTCCTACGGATTGGTAGGCATCTTCGCTCATATAGCGGGAATGGGCGTTTTCTCCCGCAACGATAAGGGTCGGGACATCTATTTCGTGAGCATACGACAGCAATGGAAAATTTAGAAACGAAAGCAGTGTAGTGGCTGTCCAAACCTGATTGGAAACCGAACGCTCGTGGAAACCTCTCGGAGTTTTATAAAACTCGATATAATCGTTCAGGAACTGAGGAACTTTATCGGAAGGAGCGTCTGGCATCGGATAGCCAGGAGCAGGCATTCCCGTTTCGGCATCCGTCCAACGAAGCGCATTGAGCGAACGCTTCATTTCCAGACGCATTTCGGGTGTGTTACTGTCGAAATATCCTTTGCTAAAGACGCGAGACATATCGTACATTACCATCGTCGCCACCGCCTTTATTCGCGTGTCGATAGCCGTAGCGTTCAGGGCAAATCCGCCCCAACCGCAGATGCCAATAAGCCCTATTTTTTCTCTGTCCACAAAGGGTTGAAGCCCCAAGCAATCGACCGCAGCCGAAAAGTCTTCGGTATTGATGTCGGGTGAGGCTACATTGCGAGGTTCGCCACCGCTTTCGCCTGTATAAGAAGGGTCAAAAGCCAAGGTTACAAAACCTCTTTCCGCCATCATCTGGGCGTAAAATCCGGAGGCTTGCTCCTTTACCGCTCCGAATCCACCGCAAACGGCAAGAGCTGCAAGTTTCGTGTTCTCGCTGTTTTTCGGAAAGTACAAATCGCCGACAAGAGCTATGCCGTAGCGATTTCTGAACGTTACTTTTTTATGTTCTACTTTATCACTTTTCGGGAAAATTTTGTCCCAACAATTATCGCATATGGATGTTTTTTTGTTTGTGTTCATATTGCTGAAATTTTAGTTTTATAATTAATTCATTTAAAATCATTTAATTCTTTCTTTTTCGTATTTTTCTCAAATACAATCCGATACACAGATATATCAATAATGGAACTGCTCCAAATGTTGGCGAAATGAGTAGCGTTTTGTCGGGTGGAATTGTTGCGAATCCTTCGGAAATTAGCGGGTTGAGAGCGTCTTCCATCGTGTGCATCAAAATGACCACCCACAGTGAACGCGAAAGGAAAAAGACTTCAGTGTACATAATCGTCCAAATGCCGACCACCACAAAGCCGTAAACGAAAAGCCAAAATCCGCCATAAGGAAAGAATTGTGACAGATAGCCGTCTTCCAAAAACACCAGATAATAAGGAGCGTGCCAAGTCTGCCAAACCAACGCTACCACCAGATAAATCAACCATTCGTTTTTGGTAAGTTGCTCCATTTTTAGGGTGAGATAGCCTCTCCAAACTGATTCTTCAAAGATATTTTTGATAAGTTCGGGCAGAAAAGCGATTGCCAATATCGGCAAATAGGCTGTAAAACTAAACTTGCCCACATCTGCCCAACCCAGCATTTGCCCTATGCAAAGCGTTATACCGATAACCACCGGATAAACTGCAAAGGCAAATAAATACCAACGGGCGTTTTGCTTGAAATTCGGTTTCAGGGGAATGTCTTTCCAGCCATCTCCACCGAAGAGGCGAAGCAAAAGCATACACAAAAGCGGTGATGCGATAAAAATCAACGCCCCAAGAGATTCCAAATTGGAAGGCTGACCAAGTAACTTATCCACCCCTACACCCACCCAACCGCAAGTGATAGCCACCAAGCTGAATAGAGCAACATTTCTGAAAGTTTTTGATTTGGTGTTCATATTGTTAAAATTGAATTATTCTAAAAGTAAATCAACAGATAAAGGTATTTTATATATTTTTATTTCTTTAAAAGCTTGTTTTTCAGTTTTTCACTGCGTTTTCGTCCTGCTTCATAGTGAGGGTCTAAGGCAATGGCTTTATCTAAATAGCTAAGTGCCTGTGTTCTATGCCTTTTGCCTTGATGTTGTTTTGCCCAAGCCCAATAGACGAAACTCATCACTTTCCAGTTCGCAAAATTCGGGTTTTCAGCGTTTTTGTCTATAATAGACTGAAAATCTTTCTTTGCAAGTTTTCTTTTTGTAAAATAAAAGAATGGCAAGTTTTCTGCTACGCTACCACGCATAAATTCAGGCAGATAGTGAATTTTTCCATATTGTTGTATGGCTTGGTCAAATAGCTGAAAAGATTTGCCGATAAGCCCCAATTTCATTTTTTCGGAAGCCACAAGCGACAATGCAGAAGCCCGATACGATAGGATAAATGGCTGTAATTCAGGCTGGGTTTTCTCAACAAATTCGTTCAAAATATCATAACTCTTTTGTGCAAATCCTTTAAATTCTTTGGAAAAAAATCCCAAGTTGAGAGCAACTTCGTGGTAAATAATTCCCAATCGAATCTTATTGAATTCGGTTGGTTTTTTGTTAAAATCCGATTCCACTTCTGCGAGTTTTTGTTTAAGAAGTTCGGTATCAATGAACTCCATCACATCGTCTAAGCGAGTTTCAAACGCTTTTACTTTGTTAAAATCAAGTATTTGTAAATTATTCATATCTGTAAATTTTAATTATTCTAAAATCTGTTTTACTTTTTCTTTATTAGATAAATTCCCGAAGCAATTCCCCATAGCAATAAACTAATAATTGCTACCAAAGCCAATGGAATAAAAATTTCAGAAGCATAATATGTTCCAACAATCTGTAAAGGCACAGCTGCGATAGCCAATGCTGTAACCAAAGACGAACTAATGATACGTGAAAAAATAAGGATAAATAGAGCCAATATCAGCATCAACCAATGAATGCCAGCAAAAACTTGACTGGCGGTCATCACAGCCATTTCACCAGTAACAGTCGGTAAGCCGTTGACTGGATAAACCAAGCGTCCTAAAGGCAAAACAACCCCAGTAGTTGTGCCAATAGTCAAAGTAATAGTAATCATCATAGCCAAACTGCTATTGATAGGTTGTTGTTTCTTAATTCGTCCGTAAAGTAACAGGGTAGCAGTCAAAATTACAGGTGTGGCAAAAGCAAGCAACTCATCTGCCACCTGCAACCATAACAGATTTTGTGTTACCCAATTTTTAACACCAACAGCATCTGCCGACGGCATTGGCAAAGTTAGTGCCACTATCAGCAATGATACAGCCAATAAGCAAAAACCAACTATCAGCAACCAACCACTAATGATGAAAATTCTATTTGATTTTAATGTATTTAGTACCATAAATTTCACGAATTATAAAAATCTTAAATTACGACAGAATTATAGCTATTCTTTATTAAATATACCAAGAAGCAAATCATCACAAAACCAAATTATCATTTTCATCAAATTCCCAATAAGGATTGTAGGCAACTTCAAACAGGTAGCCGTCCAAATCTTTGAAATAGCCACTATATCCGCCCCAATACACTTTTTGAGCAGGTTTTACGATGGTTGCCCCCAACTGAGCTACTTTCTGTAATACTTCATCTACCTCTTCTTCCGATTTTGCATTGAACGAAATCGTTAGTCCTGAAAATGAGGAACTTTCATAGGGCAAAGTAGTGTCTTCTTCTAAATCTTTTAAGGGATGCAACCCCAAAACAATGCCTTCGAGCGGAAACAAAGCGTATTCATCTAAGCTCTGTACAGACTTTTTCCAGCCTAAATTTTCGTAAAAGTTCAACGATTTTTCAAAATCACGAACCCCCAATGTAATTAAATTCAATTTTTGTCTCATTTTTTACAATATTTTATTAAAATTTGGATTATTCTAAAATCTGTTTTACTTTTTCTTCGTCATAGACAAATAGCCCTGTGGCTACCAGTGAAGCTATACCGTGAGCCAACATCCACGATTTAGCGATAATGTTCTTTACGCCTTCGTCGGATAATTGTCGGTATTCTTCTGAATTTTTCATTATGTTTACTATTTGCTGACTTTCCGGAAAAATGTCTGTAAGTTTTATATTCATAATGTTGTCCATATAGAAAGCCTTAAATAAAGTAGGTTCTGTATGAGCCATTTGCACATATCCCAATCCTAAATCAAGGAAAGAGTTTCCTGTTTTTGAATAGCCCAACATTGTGTTTTGTAAGTGAATAAGAGCTTTTTGGCAGACTTCGGCTTTGAGGTCGTCCATATTTTTGTATGTCCAATAAATGGGCTGTGTGGAACAACCGATTTTTTTGGCAATGTTTCGGGCAGAAAGCACCGCAACCCCTTCTTTTCGAACCATTTCAAAGGAAGTTTCAATGATAATTTCTTTCGTTATTGTCGTTGTTTTAGGCATAATATTATTTTATAACATATATTATATAACTATTGTTATATTTATTGCAAAGGTAATATGTTTTTTTGAATAGACAAATTTTAAAAGAAAAAAGAACGCAATTTTATTCCTTTAATCTTGAAATCTTATAAGTTATGTTCTTTCTAAACCAAAAAACGCCCCAATTAAGGAGCGTTTTTATATCTTTTTACTGCGTATCTAATCAATTTGTGAATTACGATGTCGATTTTTAGCAACAAGATTGATTATTATAACAATTACTAATATAACGGGTGTTCCTTTGGCGGGAGTAATTTTTACATCATTCAAAGTAAGCGTTTTAGTATTGTTGTCGTAACTGACAGTTCCCGTAATACCGCTTTCTGTAATGTTCGAAGCATTAGTTGATGTAGCCTGTGTCCCTGCTACATATAAATTGTAGCTGTCTGTGCCTTATTGGCATTCCACCCTGTTGCTGCCAATAAGGCAATCACCGTAAAAAAATAGATTTTTTGTGAATATAAGTCCACGTGTTTATAAATAATTTAATTGTCAATTACAAGTATTTCTGACAAAATCAATAAAAAATATTATAATGTTTGTCAAATTTATAAGATACTTACTAATATCGTGAACAAAGATAGAATAAAAAATGGATTTTACCATGTTTGAGTAAGGAAAAAAGGTTTTGATACATAGTGAGATTGCTAAATAAAAAATAAAATTGTTATAATAGCAGATATTTATATTCGGATAGTCTATGAAAAATTACCGATCTCAATTTTTTTTATAAAAAAAATATATATATTTTGAATATTAAATTTTTTTTTATTATCTTTGTCCCGAGTATAAATGTGAAAATTAATTAATATAATATGTATTGTTTAACTCAAAAATTTTATAATAATATGAAAAAGAATTTAAGAAAAGCGATTGTTGCCATTTGTGGCGCAGTAATGGTGTGCGGATTCGCAAACGCACAAGGAGATGTAACTATTATTCTTGAAGCCCATGATGTATGGAAAGATGGTTCGGGGTATCAAATGTTACTCGACAAAAACCACAATACATTTGGGACTATTATTCCGGAACAAGGTCCTTTGACCAATGACTGTAATGTCCCGAGTGATCTGTTCAAAGAGTTCGAATATAAGATTCCTGCCGATGCAGACCCGTCTTGTACTCCTACGCATATGGTTGTAGATGGAGAGGTTTCTATCAAGATACCTGCCGGTACCTACGACTATGTAATAGCAGCACCGGAGAAAGGTAAAAGAATATGGATAGTTAACGATAAAGGAACAGGTAAGAGTCGTGCAGACGATTTCGTATTCGAAGCAGGGAAAACTTACAGATTTTTAGTTAAAATGTTTGGTGGTAATGATGGTGTTGATCTTACTGTAACTGGAGGCACAGGTATAGCGGAAGTAAAAAGTACTTCGGTTGCTCTGTCTGTATACCCCAATCCTGTCAGTGATATACTGTATCTAACATCGGATAAGCCTGCAAACAGTATAAGAATATATAACATACACGGTCAGGAAGTAATTCACGTTACTGATGCAAACAGCATAAATGTAGCGGATCTGCCCGTAGGTGTATATATTGTAAATGCCGATGGAAAGATGGCAAGAGTAGTTAAGGAATAAAGATGATCTGTTTCAGCGTTTAATTGTTGAAATATTTTAACTGAATTGTAACCACAAAAAGATGAGGAATGGCATTAGATTGTTCTTCATCTTTTTTGTGGGTTATTTTCTGTTTTTTTTAATTAGATGAAGTTGTTTATAGTCAGCTTGTTAATCTTCAAAGTCACCACGCTCGAACGATATTTTGTAACCTATTGATGCCAATTGTTCGGCAAGCAGTTGCAGCCCCTCTGCTGATTCTGCTCCGAGTGCTGCTTTATTATTGTATAGCGAATACTTTTTTCTGTCCGCTTGTGGAGATAGATTGGGCATTACCACATTGGCTCCGGCGAGTACTCCTCTTAGTCTACCGTCGGGGGCAAGTGTTGCCAATGCCGTTGTCGAAGGTATCAGGGCTTTCGGGTGCATTAGGCGGAATATTGAGAGCAACATCAATGTAAGTTCCATTTTGCCCGGAGGGTATTGAGCAAAAGGGGTGTCGCAATGAGGCAAAAAGGGACCGATACCTATCATCTGAGGTTGCAGTTTTTCTATAAAACGAATATCCTCAACCAGATTGTCGATAGTCTGAAAAGGCGAACCTACCATTATACCCGTACCTGTCTGAAAACCAATCTCTTTGAGTATTCTAAGGCATTCAAGTCGATTGCTGTGCGACATTGTCGCAGGGTGTAGCCTTTGGTAATGTTCCTCGTTGCTTGTCTCGTGGCGTAACAGGTAGCGGTTGGCTCCGGCATCGTAGAGTTGTTGATAAACCTCTGCAGACTTCTCTCCAAGCGATAGAGTAATGGCGCAGCCGGAAAACTCCTGTCGTATTTGTCTGACGGTGTCCACCAAATTATTATCGTTTATGGCTGTCGTCTCTTCGCCACCCTGTAACACAAAGGTACGAAAACCGAGAGCATAACCCTCACGACAACATTCGATTATACTCGCTGTCGTGAGTCTGTAACGCTCCACATTGCGGTTGCTTTTGCGAATACCACAATATAGACAATCGTTTTTACAGCAGTTGCTTATCTCTATCAATCCGCGTATGTAAATCTTGTTGCCGAATTGGTGTTGGCTTACTTCGCGTGCCTGTTGGTTGATTTCGTCGAGTAGTTGTCTGTTGTGGCTATTGTCTAAAAGAAAAGAGAACTCTTCTTGGAGAAGAGTTCTTTCATTTCTTAACTTAGTAATCAAGCTGTTCATAAGTCAAAGTCTGTTTTAGCAACTCCTTGTCTAACTGTCGGCGACCCGAAGTGCTGTCGTTATAGGTACAAGGTCCTGTTATACATCCTCCTGCACATGCCATCACTTCGATAAAGTTGCCATTCGCCTTGCCCGACTTGGCACAAGCTCTTAGCAGCCCTATATTCTTTTTGTTAATATCCGCCACGTGTATATCCTGCACTTTGGAACTATCGGCTTTCAGATACGATTTTACGGCACCTGCCACGCCACCGGAATATGCAAAAGCGTGTGCCTCGCGAACCGACACAGTCTCTACGCGGTATTCGGGGGCTTGCTCAAGACTTATGCCGAAGCCTGCAAATATTGACCCCATCTCCTCGAATGTTATAATCATATCGACAGCCTCGTCTTTTTGTACTTCTCTTCGCTTTGCAACGCAAGGCCCGATAAACACTATTTTGGCATCGGGATGTTTCTTTTTTGCAATGCGGGCTGCATAGTACATAGGCGACCCCGTATGCGATACATATGGTTTTATATTGGGAATGTGTTTTTCGGTAAGTTCGATATACGAAGGGCAGCAAGATGTGGTCATAAACGATTGACCCTCATCGAGCTTTTCGATGAGTTCGTGGGCTTCGTTGCTGATAGTCATCATAGCACCTTCGGCTACCTCTATCACGTCTGCAAAACCAATCTCTTTGCAAGCTCCATAAACCTGCTCTATTGTGGTTTTGAACTGTCCAAGTATTGAGGGAGCAATAATAGCAACGGTCTTTTCTCCTCTACGGATACCTTCGAGTATATCAAACACCTGCGATATTTCGAATATAGCACCGAAGGGACAGGCATTGATGCACTTGCCGCAGTATATACATTTGCTCTCGTCTATATGCTCTATGCCATATTCGTCTTTACTGATAGCCTTTACAGGACATGCTTCCTCACAAGGAACGGGTATGTAAACGATAGCATGGTATGGACAACTCTGATGGCATATACCACAACTTATACATGTGTCGTGGTCGATCATTGCTTGTCCGTTTTTCTGAAAATGGACGGCATTCTTTGGGCAGTTGGTCGAACAACTACGAGCAACACAACCCTTACATAGGTTGGTAACTTCATAGTTGATACTTACACAGGCAGAACAAGCATCATCGATAACACACAGGATATTCTCTTTGGTAATCTTCCTGCGGTCGAGGGCTTGACGAGCATATTGCGAGAGAGTGGTCAGTTCATCGTGTTCGTCAGACATATCCAGCCCAAGCAGAGGCAACGACTTGTATTTCCACACAGCTCTCTCTTTGTGAATACAGCAACGTCCCATGTGTTTGGATTTTTTCGGCGTAAGTTCGATAGGGAGTCTGTCTATTTTCTCTACGAGCTGTCCCTCTTTCCAAAGTTTTACCAGATCTGCCAGCAATTTGTGGCGAACAATCATAACATTGTTAGTAAATGCCATAGCGAGTAATTTTTTTTGTTTTATTTAGTGAATTATTTTAAATAGTATCTTCTGTAAAGTCTTTCGGTATGATATATTATATCGGTCTTTGAGTCTTTGTCTGTCCAATTTTTGATTGGGGTCATATAGGTCGCTCCATATAGGCTTGTAAGCCAATTTTTTATATTGTCAGGCATAAAAAACTTGTGCCCCAAAAATTCCTGTTCGGAAAAAGTAGTCGCCGGACATCTCCACAACACCGAAGGGAAGCCGTCTGTACGATTTGCCTCTTTCCACTCTTTATACTCATGGCGACGCGCTCCATAACAATAAACATCGCCATTATCTTTTTCGAAATAGTAAAAAATATCTATCTGTACCCCTTTATACTCATATTGGTCTTCGGTAATAATGCCTGTTTGCTTAACGTAAAATTGACGTTTGTGCCTAAAACCGAATTTTTCCATTATCTCATCAAGATTGTCGGGGCGTTGGTTTGCAAAAACACCCACATCCAAATCGCAATCGTGATCAATAAAATTCTTCTCTCTGTAAGCCCCAAGCAATGTGCCAAAGCATAGAAACATTTTTACATTGATGAGACGAAAAGCCTTATCTGCCTGTATCAAAGTTTCTAATCCATATTTATGAAACGATTTGGACTTTTTTCGGGCAGAGTATGCAGTGTTTATCTCAACGAGTTGCTTATATATACCCAATTTTAATGCTATTTTTACCAATAAATCCCTCATAAAATTGTACTACAAAGAATATGATTAAGCCTCTTGAAAAATTTCGCAAAAGTACAAATAATTTCTGATATTCGCAATGGAAGAAATATAAGATTAATAAGGGAAAGAAACAGAGTGTTTTACGTTATAAATCGAGTATTACTTGTTATATCTCAAAATTTATTAAATACCTCTGCCAAGATTTGGCATTGTTATATGGTCCTTATGGTTTTTCGAATAATAAACAGATTTTTTGTGTGAAATCGTCTAATTATAGGGAGTAACTTATTAATTAAATAAAATAACTTCTTTGAATATAGAAAGCTCTATTGTAACGGCAACAGGAACTTCGGGCTATATATTCGATATATCAAAATTTACTCTTATAAACAGCGTTATCTGGGAACCGGTAGAAGTAATTTTTAACAACAGATGTATAGAGAAAGATGGAGTAAAGGTAACCGAACCGATAATAATAACACCAAAAGGAGAAGGTATGAATACCACTATAGCAGAAATAGGTATAAATGTGTATGCAGATAATAGTGTGTTACATATAAATACCAACAAATATATAAGCGACACTTTGGTAGTATATAACATTTCCGGTCAGGTTGTTCATACTGTTAATTTGTCTGTGAGCAAAGCACAGATAGATACCCCTAAAGGCATATATTATTATAATAGGCACAGGATAGGCTACGTAAAAAATAATAGTACAATAAGCAAAGGAGTTCGGGATAACTTTTAGTAAAGAGTCATCTTGCATAATTTCATATGCTTAATACTAAACTCGATTATTCTGTAAATGCGGAGTAATTGAGTTTAGTGTTTAAGCGGTGTTATGATTTGCTCTAATGCGTGATATTTGCTGTCGTTTGCGTAAATCAAAATTTATTTCTAATTTTGCCCCGATTTTTATTTGTAAAAAACAGATAGAGATAAGATTAAACTTTAAAAAATTAATTATTGAGGCAACAAATTAACTGTTTATTATGCAGAGATGTAGATTCTTGACACACAATATTATCTTAGTGTTGTTTTTGATATTTTCGTTCGAAACTTATTCCCAAGACCGTCCAAAACTGGTAGTTGGTATTGTTGTTGACCAGATGCGTTGGGATTTTTTGTACCGCTATTACGAACGTTATTCGGATAATGGATTTAAGCGATTGATGAAAGACGGCTTCAACTGCCAAAATACGATGATTAACTACATCCCTACTTATACAGCTATCGGACATGCGTCTATTTATACCGGTTCGGTGCCGAGTATTCATGGTATTGCAGGTAATAGTTTCATAGTACAAAAGACAGGGCAATCCGTTGTAGCCACAATAGACGACAGCGTGCGACCTGTAGGTACGGATAATATCAAAGCGGGGCAAGTATCTCCCAAAAATCTGCAATCGACTACTATTACCGACGAGTTGAAATTTGCTACGAATTTTAGGTCTAAGGTGGTGGGTATTTCGCTCAAAGACAGAGGTAGTGTTTTCCCTGCCGGTCATTGTGCCGATGCGGCATTTTGGCTTGACGAAAATACAGGCAATTGGATTACTTCGTCCTGGTATATGGATGCTTTACCCGGTTGGGTTGATAGATACAACAAATCGGGAGAGATACAAAAATATATCAAAAAAACTTGGAATACTCTATATCCCATACATACCTATACTCAAAGTAATGCGGAAGACAATGATTATGAAGCATCTTATTCGGATAAGGCATCTATAAAGTTTCCTATCAACTACCAGAAAATTTTTGATGGCAAAGAGTACAATTATGGTTTGTTGAAAGATTCGCCTTGGGGCAATACAATCACTTGCGATTTTGCTAAGTTGGCTATTCGCAACTATAATCTTGGTAATGACCATATAACCGATTTTTTGACGGTAAGTTTTTCGGCTACGGACTATGTGGGGCATCGCTATTCGCCCAATTCCATAAAAACAGAGGATATATACCTTCGTCTCGATACCGAAATAGCTTCGCTTATAGATTTTGTAGAGAGTTATGTGGGTAAAGACCAATATCTGATATTTCTTACAGCCGACCACGGAGTAGCTCATAATGTCCGTTTTCTCGCAGATAATAAAATAGATGCAGCTACTTGGGATTATAGAGGTGTGTGTGATAGTTTAAATATGTATTTGGACAAAATATATGGTAAAAAAGATATAGTTATCTCTTTGGACAACTATCAGGTTAATTTCAATTATTCTGTAATAAAAAACGACACCGAAAAGGGAAAAATCATAAAATCGTGTATCGAATTTTTTGAGGGTATGCCGAGTGTGGCTTATGCAGTAGATAATTCAAAGGCAAGCCAAGCGTCTATACCTAATGTAGTCAAAGAGAGTATAATAAATGGATATAACAGAGAACGTTCGGGTGAGATACAGATAATACTAAAACCTCATTATTACAGTCGTTCATCTTGGCGAGGCTCTACACACGGGTCTTGGAATCCTTACGATTCGCACATTCCGCTTATCTTTTATGGCAAAGGTATTCCGCGTGGAGAGTCTATGCGTCAGGTGTATATCACTGATATAGCTCCTACTATAGCAGCTCTCATCAAGGTACAGATGCCGAGTGGCACTATTGGCAAACCTATCGAAGAATTATTTAAATAAAGAAGTTAACAATGGAGAATATTTATAATCATAAAGTGCCTGTACAACTGCGTTTTAACGATACAGATGCTTTGGGGCATATCAACAATTCTGTCTATTTTTCGTTTTATGATTTGGGCAAAACAGAGTATTTCAAGGCTGTAAGAGGCAAACATATTGATACAAAGGATATTGATATAGTAGTGGTTCATGCAGAGGTAGATTTTTTGTCGCCCGTTTTTTTATCTGACGAAATAGAGGTACAGACTGCAGTTTCGTCTATCGGCAATAAAAGTTTTACACTAATGCAGCGTATAGTAGATACCAAATCGGATAGTATAAGGTGTATCTGCAAAACCATTATGGTTGGGTTTGACCAATCGGCTCAAATATCTAAACCGATTTCAGAAGATTGGAGAAAGGCTATCTCTCTATTCGAGGGCAGAGAGTTTTAGCGATTAATGACTGACAATATATTGTACATCGTTTGGCGTGTGTCTCCCGATTTGCAGTTGGGTTCACTTTCGATACATCTCTACGGATTGTTTTTTGCTCTTGGCTTACTTATGGGTGGCATAGTCGTTATTCGGCTTATGAGTGGATACCAAACATCGCAAAGTTATCTTTTTTATGCTTTTGTTGGTATAATAGTAGGAGCAAGGCTTTTTCATTGTCTCTTTTACGACCCCTACTACTATTGCGTTAATTGGATAGAGATTTTTTTGCCTGTTAAGAAGATAGACGAAACGATTGTTTTTAGTGGTTTTTGGGGCTTTGCCTCGCACGGTGGGGTAGTGGGGCTGATGATAGCTTTACTGATTTTTGCCAAACGTAATGGTGTAGCATATCTTAGTATTTGTGATGTATTTGCCATAGCTACGCCGCTTACAGGAGCATTTATCCGTTTGGGCAACCTTATGAATTCGGAGATATTAGGCAAAGCGACCAATATACCCTTAGCATTTATTTTTACAAATGTAGATAACATACCGCGTCATCCGGCAGCTTTGTATGAGGCATTATGGTACTTTGTGCTATTCGGTGTTTTGTGGTTGGTTTATAAAAAAAATGGTTTTACAAAATACGAGAAGGGTTTTTATATGGGTGTTGCATTTGTAGGAGTGGCTTCGTTTCGTTTTTTTATAGAGTTTTTAAAAGAGAATCAAGAAAATTTTCTCAACACATTACCGCTTAATATGGGGCAAATGCTTAGTATCCCTTTTATTGTGGCTGGTATCGTGTTGATATTAAGATGTTATCGAAAAAATCTCGATAGTGTTTGAGACTTGGTTTATATCTATAGGTATATGAATTTGTCGTTTGTGGTGCAATGTGATTTGTGTTTTTTTTATAGAAAATTAATCAAAGTATGGTAACAATAAAAACACAAAATAATTGTTATGCCTACAAGTAAATCCGAACACATAATTCATCACTCAAAAATTTTGCCTATCTTTGCAAAAACAAAATAAATTAGTAGATATGATTAATGCAAATACTTTTATCGAAAGGCGTAATGCTTTGAGAGATTCTATGAAAAACAGTGGTGGTATCATCGTGTTTCCTGCCAATAATGAGGCACCAATGAACTATTCTTCAAATGTTTATCGCTATCGTCAAGACAGTACTTTCCGCTACTTCTTCTCGAAGTGCAGAGACGGAGTTTTTGGAGTGGTTGATATTGACGGCGGAGTGGATATACTCTTTGGTAACGACTTTACTATAGATGATATTATCTGGATGGGAGACCAGCCAACTATTGCTGCACTAGGCAAGGAGAGTGGTATTACCGACACTCGTACTATAGCAGATTTTGAGACTTTTATAGCGACAGCTCTAAAACAGGGTCGCCGCATACACTATCTGCCTCCATATCGCCATGATGTGATTATTAACCTTGCCTCGCTTCTTGACAAACCTGTAGATATGGTCAATACCGGGGCTTCATTGGAACTTATAAAGGCAGTGGTAGAGCTTCGTTTGATTAAATCTGCTGACGAGGTAGTTGAACTTGACAAGGTTTGCGATGTTGGTGTGATGATGCATCAGGCTGTTATGAAAAATGCCAAGGCAGGTGTTACAGAGCAGTATTTGGCAGGGCTTGCCGAGGGTATCTCGCTCTCTTATGGTACGGGCAATTCGTTCCCAATAATATTGTCGCAAGATGGACAGACACTTCACAACCCATTCCATCATGGCACACTCACCGAAGGCAGAATACTGCTCGTGGATATGGGAGCTGAGTCCGAAAGCGGCTACTGCTCCGACTATACACGTGCTTTACCTGTGTCAGGCAAATTTACTCCAAAGCAGAAAGAGATTTACGAAATAGTGCTTAAAGCCAATGTAGATAGTATTGCTATGGCAAGACCGAATATCAAATGGCAAGATGTCCATTTCTTCGCTTGCCGTACGTTGGCAGAGGGCTTGATTGCTGCCGGTTTGATGAAAGGTAATGCAGACGATGCTGTGCGTGTGGGGGCTACCTCGCTCTTTATGCCACACGGATTGGGACACGCTTTGGGTATGGACGTTCACGATATGGAAGGATTAGGCGAAAACAACGTTGGTTACGATGATGTGGTGCAGCGTAGCACTATCTTCGGTCACCGCTCGCTCCGTTTTGGCAAATACACCAAAGTGGGACACGTGCTTACTGTTGAGCCGGGTATATACTTTATTCCAAACCTTATTGAGCAATGGAAGGCAGAGGGCAGACACAAAGAATTTATCAACTATGATAAACTTGCGGAATACTACAATTTTGGCGGTATCCGTATCGAAGATGATATAGTGATAACCAATGACGGTTGTCGTGTGCTTGGTAAACCGCTTCAAAAAGGGGTTGCAGAGCTCGAAAGTTTTATGAATTAAGTTTTTATGCATATAAAAGAGTTTTTTCTTACAATAGCAATTTGTATTGGGTTGGTGGTAGGCGTTTCGTGTGATAATGAAAAGTTCACTACCAATCCAAACGACAGATTGGAGTTTTCGACCGACACCTTGCGGTTTGATACTATATTTTCTACCATTCCATCTATAACACTGCAGCTAAAGGTCTATAATAGACACAATAAGGCTATCAATATCAATCGGATATGGTTAGAAAATGGAGCTAATACCAATTTTAGGTTCAATGCCGACGGATATCATTCGGGAGCGGGCAAGTCGTTAGAAAATATCGTGGTTGGAGCACAAGACAGTATTTTTGTTTTTGTGGAGACAACTTTAAAGAAAAACTCAACCGATAACCCTGTATATACGGCTGAAAATCTTATATTTGATGCTAACAGCCAACGGCAACGCGTAGTGCTCGAAGCCTACGGACAGGATGCCGTGATACTTAGAAATCACTCTATTACGACAGATGAAACATTTACCGCCGATAAGCCGTATCTTATCTTTGGTTTTCTGCACGTACCGCAAGGCAGGCGGCTTACTCTCGAAGCCGGTACGCGTATATATATACACAAAGGCGACAATATCGTGCTTTCGACCGCCTCAGGCACACTCGCTTTGGAGAATACCTGTATAGTGGTGGAGGGCAATCTGGTTGCCAACGGCACCACCGACCGACGTGTTTCGATACGCTGCGACAGGTTTGATTTGGCATACACCGATATTCCCTATTCATTTTTGCCGTCACAGTGGGGTAGTATATACTTGATTTCGCAAATGGGCGATAATGTTTTGAACAACACCGATATAGTTGGAGCAACCAACGGCGTTGTACTGCTCGGCAGAGCTTCCATTCCTGTAAGGCTCAAGGTGGAAAACTCCATTTTTCACTCTATAGGAGGCAACGGTATACTATCGCAGTTTGGTAGCTTGGAGGTGGTCAATTCCGAAATTTCCAACTGTGGCAGTTCGGCTATTGCCCAACGAGGCGGAAAGCTCAAGGTGGCACACACCACCATTGCCAACTATATGCCCGCAGCTTTTATGGTAGGTAATACAAGTGACGAACCTGCTTTGAAGATAGCCAATTTCATAAAAGTAAACGACGTAGTGACAGCCTTTCCTATCACCTCGACAGTGGTCGAAAATAGTATCATATATGGTAATCGACAGAACGAAATAGAGCTGAGCGACACTTTGGACATATCTTTTAATGTTTTTCTTAGCAATTGTTTGATAAAATCGCCCGAACTTACTCGCCCCCAGTTACACAATATTTTATGGACTAAAGATGTTGAGGGTAAAATATTCGAGCAGACTTCGCCCGACTTTGGCAAACTCAAAGAGAGAGGCTACTTCAATTTCCAATTATCGGACAACTCATACGCTAAAGACAAAGCCAATCGTAGGGTTGCTAACAATTATCCATTCGATTTACGTGGCAAAAGTCGTTTTGCCGATATCAAACCAGATTTGGGAGCATATGAAAAATAATAAATTTAGGTTCAAGATTTTTCTCGAAAAACAGATGAAAAACATAGAAGACGAAAAGAAGGTTGCAATAGAGAGGTTCAACTTATTTATAAAACAGAAAAAAATGAGACAAACCTCCGAAAGAGTTTTTATCCTGGATAAAATATACACCATATCCTCTTTTTTCGATGCGCAAACTCTTTATGAGCAAATTAATCAAGAGATGCATATAAGTTTGGCTACTATCTATAGTACTCTCAATCTATTGCAGGAGTGCAATCTGATAATTCGTCATAACTTCAATACAAATAATATAAAGTATGAAAAATTGCCGATAGGGAAGGCAACCAACTATTATTACCGTGTTTGTGTAAAATGTAATACAGTGAAAGCCTTTGCGGACTCAAAGCTCAGTCGGTCTATATCGTTGAGAAAGTCTAACGCATTCTCTACATTTAACCATACTTTGTATCTTTATGGTATTTGCAAAAAATGTAAGGAGAACAATCAATGAATAAAAACATTAATTTTGTCAGTGTTTGTATTGGTGGCAGGATTTTTGTTAAGTATAAAATGAATTTAATTTTTTTAAAAATAATATAAACAAATGAACATGTATTGGATTTTATTTATAGGTACTGCCCTTGTTAGCTGGTTGATATCTATGTTGTTTAACAGCAGAATGAAAAAGTATTCTAACATACGGTTGAATAGCAATATGACAGGGGCTGAAGTAGCACGCAAAATGTTGAGAGATAACGGTATTGACGATGTAGAGGTAGTTCATACCGGTGGCAATCTTACCGACCACTACAATCCGATGAACAAGACAGTAAATCTTAGTGATACTGTTTTTGCTTCTAATTCTGTAGCTGCCGCTGCCGTAGCTGCTCACGAATGCGGACACGCTGTGCAGCATGCCAAGGCGTATGCTCCCTTAAAAATGCGTTCGGCTCTTGTGCCGGTAGTTAGTTTTTCGTCGAAATATGTAATGTGGATACTTTTGGGCGGTATGTTGGTAATCAATACCTTTCCGCAACTAATGCTTGCAGGTATAATACTTTTTGCTATGACAACGCTTTTTAGTTTTATTACTCTTCCGGTAGAGATTAATGCCTCAAAGCGAGCTTTGGTATGGTTGCGTTCCGAGGGTATTACCGACAATCAGCAACAGCCAATGGCAGAGTCGGCTCTAAATGCTGCAGCTTATACCTATGTGGTGGCAGCGCTTAGTTCGCTGGCTACATTGATGTATTATATTTATATCTTCATCGGCAGACGAAATTAATATTATGCATTGGTAATATTTGTTTATCAATTGCGGTTTTAAAACTCAAATATACTGTTTGTCCGCATAGTCTGAAAAAACTTATCCCAAAGGCAATTGTTATCAGTTGTAAAGGGATAAGTTTCGTTGTATAATATAGGCTTATCATCATATACTATAAGCGATGTGTATTCTTTGGGCAAATTACAAGCCGGCTTAAATATACTTGCAAGCCGAGTCCCTGTATGGAGGTCAAACCAGTTTTGAGGATAGGGAAAGCCTACCGAAATTTTGATTTCCAGAGTGTTTAGCTTATCTAAATTGCTGTCGATAGTGCCGATTACCGACGATTTGCTTTCGGCAATGATAGCATATACCTGCATTTGATTACAACGTTCTATTGGCTTTTGGTGCAAATCAAACATCGGTATGGCACATAGTTTATTGAGTGCCGTCAGTACTGTGGCAAACTCAAAGATATTTTCCAAACCATAAAGAGCTACCACACTCCCATTGCTTACACCCATTCGGCGAAGGTAATATGCTGTAACGTCGCTGTGATGATGCAGGTCGGCATTTGATATTTCGAGAATGTATCCATCTCCTGTGTGCCATTTTACGGCTATATCATTGGGCGATTGTTTTGCTCTTTGGTCTATTATATCGTACGAAAAATACATTTTGTTAGTGATTTTTTATACAAAAAAGTACTTTGAAGTTTTTTCCAAAGTACCTTTTTATTTCCTTATTGGAATTAGTTATTTTATATTTAACTCTTTTTTTACGAGGGCTGTAACATCGACAGTTTTTGCCGATTTGTAAATCATTGTGTTTTTGTCTAAAATAAACAAGTAGTTGTTTTTGCTACCGACACTCTCTATAGCTTTTACGACACGCTCTTGAACAGGTTTCAAAAGGCTTGCCTGTTTCTGTTGGGCATCTTGTTGTATAGTGCGTACTGTGGTCTGATAGCGTTGATAAAGAGTTTGTATTTTTGCCTCTTGGTCGGCTTTCATAGTGGCAGTAGCTGTTGCCTCCATCTCTTTGTACTTTGCCTCTTCTTTTTGTATTTCGGCTTCCATCTCCTGCAAGTACTTTGTATTTTGAGCATTGTATTCCGACATTTGTTTCTCGATATCAGCTATTTCAGGCATTGCCATCATTATTTGTTCGGCATCGATGTATCCCACTTTCAAATCTTGCGAAAAAACCATAAGAGGCATTACTAACACCAATAACGGTAATAAAACTTTTTTCATTTCTTTATAAAATTATTATTTAGTTAATTAATATTCTTTTTGTTATGCGATTGGATAATATTTATTTCGAATATCCCATTTGAGATAATACCTCATCGCTTATATCGAGTTTTGGCGAAGCAAAGATAATACCTACATTTGAGTTTTTGTCCAAAATCAACTCATATTTCTTTGTGTTGCTCAACTCTTGTATAGCGTTGTATATCTCTTCCTGTATAGGTTTTATAAGAGCATTACGTCTTTTGAACATCTCACCTTCGGCTCCAAAATACTGTTTCTTCAACTCGTTTACTTCTCTTTCTTTGGTAATTATCTCGTTTTCACGTTGCTTTTTCATCTCCGGGGTAAGAAACACAAGTTCTGTCTGATAGTTTTTGTACAAGGTTTGTACCTCTGTCTGTTTGGCTTCTATCTCTTTTTGCCATTTTGTCGATAGCTGACTTAGTTGGTCGTTGGCTGCTTCGTATCGAGGAATGGCTTTTAGAATATATTCCATATCCACTACTACAACTGCTTTTTGTTGAGCATTTGCTCCCAATATTCCTGCTACTGTTACAAGTAAGATTAATAATGTCTTTTTCATAATAATATCTTTTTTTAAATTTTCTTTATTTGATTATAAAAAAATATTTTGGTTTAATCCACAGAGGTTTTCATACCATTCTATTAGAACTCCTGTCCGAGCACGAATGTAAATTGACTACCACTTCTACGGTCATATCCGTAAGGAACATCAAATCCATATCCCCAGTCGATACCTAAAAGACCAAACATTGGCAAGAAAACTCTGACACCCACACCTGCCGAACGCTTGATGTTGAAAGGATTGAAGTCTTTGAAATCGCTCCAACTGTTACCGCCTTCGACAAAAGCCAATGCCCATACAACGGTAGTCTGTTGTAGCAAAATAGGGTAGCGTAATTCCATAGTTAATCGGGTATAAATATTACCATTAGACATCCTTGTGATTGGGTCGAATGGAGTCAGCGAACCAGAGGTATATCCTCTCAGACCTATCGTCTCTGTTCCGGGCGACGAGAATCCGCTCATTCCGTCTCCTCCTACATAAAATTTTTCGAAAGGAGAACGTTTGTATCTGTTATAATACCCTACAAATCCGTATTCTACACGTGTCATCAAGATAAGTTTTTCGTTTTTGGTAAGAGGCGAAAACATCTTTGCCGAAAACTTCCATTTGTGATACTCTATCCAACGTCGAGTATCTTCGGCACTTAGCTTGCTATAGTCTAATCCGGAGAAAAGCGAATATGGTGGAGTAGCACTCACGGATAAAGTAAAGACAGAGCCTTTGCGTGTAAAAATAGGATTGTCTATTGAGTTGCGTTGTAGAGTTATACCTAATGCCAAGTTGTTTGATATACCTGTTTTGAAACCAAAGTAATAGTCATACCAATTTCTCAGCCTATAGTGCTGAAAA
Source organism: Porphyromonadaceae bacterium COT-184 OH4590 (assembly GCA_000768855.1). Lineage (GTDB taxonomy): Bacteria > Bacteroidota > Bacteroidia > Bacteroidales > Paludibacteraceae > F0058. Next base: position 228,941 of record JRAN01000012.1, read on the forward strand.
GACAACTCTGTGTAGAGCGAAAAGTAATCGTCTGGCCACTTAAGTCTTGTACCTATACCTAATGCACCGCCCAAAGTAAGCATTCTTGTACCCGAGTCGTATTCCTGCGTATAGCCTGAGTTTGTTAGTCCGTTGCCGTAGTAACCATAATATTGGTGTAGATTCCTATTAAGAGCGTTTCTGTAGCGTTCGCTCAAACCTGTCTGTATGGCATAATATATGCTTGCCGAAAGGGAGTTGGGACGTTTGCCGCCCAACCACGGTTCGAGGAACGATATGCTGTAATTTTGGTAATATTTACCATTAGCCTGTACTTTTATGTTTAATGTTTGTCCTTCTCCTTGAGGTACTATACGGTACATAGAAGGTCTAAACAGGTTTTGTATCGCAAAGTTTGTGAATTTTACACCAACAGATAGTATTGGTCCTTGTGGCGATATACCTGCCGAAAACTCAAACTGGTCGGATGATTTCGACTCGAGATTGTATACTATATCTACCGTTCCGTTCTCAATATCGGGTTGAATCAAATCGCCTTGATATAGCTTCTCTTCGTTGAATAGTTGGAGTTGTGCCAAATCTCTTAAAGAACGTATTAGGTTGTTTTGCGAATAAACCTCTCCGGGGCGAGTACGCAATTCGCGTCTTATAACATGCTCATATACACGGTCGTTGCCACTAATTACTACCTTGTCGATTTGGGCAGGTTTACCCTCATATAGGCGAAACTCGAAATTAATTGTATCACCTTCGATGCTCGATTCTACAGGATCTACTTGCGAAAACAGATATCCGTTGTCTTTATAGAGTGACATTACGGCATCTTCGTCGCCATTGAGGCGTTTGTCAAGCTGCTTTTGGTTAAATACATCTCCTTTCTGGATATTTAGATAGGCATTCAGTACCTCTGAAGGATATAAAGTATTACCACTCCAGTCCATATTACCGAAATAGTATTTTTTACCTTCGTCAATGGTGAGATAAATATCTACATGGGTAGAGTCGATAGCCACAATGCTGTCTTTGAGTAGCTTAGCGTCTCTGTATCCGACTTCGTTATATTTATCTATTATTAGTTGTTTGTCCTCCTCGTATGACGATTTTATGAATTTTTTACTTTTGAAAAAGTTCAGCAATGTCGGACGATTGGTTTTTTTCATAGCGTTGTCTATTTTGGTAATAGACAGGTAATTGTTGCCTGTCGCAATTATATTGCGAACCTTTATTTTCTGTTTTTTATCTACTTCAATATCAAGATTAACGAATCCCTTGTCGGTATCAGGTCGATTTATCACTAACACTTCGGAGTTATCAAATCCTTTTTCCGAAAAATAGTTTTTGATATGCACTTTTATCCTATCTATCAAATCGGCAGTAAGTACATCATTTGGCTTTACCCCGATTTTTTTTTCTATATCCTCTTTTTCGGAGGTTTTTACGCCACTGTATTTAATCTCTTTGATTTTAGGGCGTTGTTTTAGGTATATGTTCAACCAAATACTGTCATTCTCTATTTTGTCGGCAAATATTTGTACATCAGAAAAATATCCTTGTCGCCAGAATCTTTTGATAGCTCCGGAAATCTCTTTGCCCGGTACAGATATTTTTTCGCCTACCGATAGCCCCGAAAAGCCTATGATAATATATTTTTCGTATGTAAAATCGCCTGTTACTTCAATATTGGCTATGGTATAATCTTTTACAGCGTCATAACTTATTGTGTTATGGTTGTTTTGAGCAAAAATTGTTATTGAATTCAATAACAATAGTATGGAAAGCAATATTGTATGTCGAAATCTCTTAATAATCATTAATTCGATTGATTTTTTAATTCTTGGTTGATTTGATCTGTTCGCTTGTTTTGCCAAATCTGCGTTCGCGATTTTGAAACTCATATATTATCTCGAAAAATTCATCTTTTGTAAACTCTGGCCAATATGTTTTCGTGAAAAAAAACTCAGAATAAGCCGACTGCCACAAAAGGAAATTGGATATTCTGATGTCGCCTCCGGTACGAATCACTATATCGGGGTCAGGCATATTTTGTGTAGTAAGATATTCCGAGATAGTCTTTTCGGTAATATCCTCTTGCCTAAGAGTACCTTTATTTATTGATTCCACTATATCTTTTACTGCATTTGTTATCTCCCAGCGTGACGAATAACTCAACGCCAATACCAACGATAGTCCTGTATTTTTACTTGTATCGGCTATGCATCTTTGCAATTTTATTCGTACATCGTCGGGCAGTCGCCACAAGTCGCCTATTGCAAGTAGTCTTACATTGTTTTTGCGAAAAGAATCTGTCTCTTTTTCAATGTTTTCCACGAGCAGGTTCATTATGCCGTGTATCTCTTCCTGAGGTCTGTTCCAGTTTTCTGTCGAAAAAGTATATAATGTTAGATATTTTAATCCTATCTCTACCGATGCCTCTGTTATTTGACGTACTGTATTTATACCATTGGTATGCCCAAAAATACGGTCAAAACCCTGTCGTTTTGCCCATCTTCCATTCCCGTCCATAACTATTGCAATATGTTTGGGAACCTCCTTGATATTTATTTCTCGATTATACACTGAAATCGGAATATTTTTAGTACTATTCTATATAAAACTTATAAATCGCTTTTAACGACGACGTTTTTTTACCTTGACACTTCCGTCAATACAAGCAGGACAAATTTTCCAGAAATTGATAGATAAATAGACTGCTATCGTAGAATACCAGTCGTTGTTTAACCACAAATTTGTTCGTATCCCAAGCGGATTGTCTATCAAATCGAATTTATCGTTACCAAGAGTCTTTTGAGTACTCCAATACATACCGAGATTAAGCCTATTGGCAAAATACCACTTGACACCGATTCCGAAGGGTACTATTGGAGCAGCTACTTGGTTGAAACTTGATAGACCCAATCCACCGAAAATATATGGCGAAACTCTCGATGTACCCGGCTCCAATCGCATCGATGCATAGTTGAAGAAGTTAAACTCGGTTATAAATGCTAAATCTGTAAATGAAGTTTTTCGCATTTTCCCATCAAATTCGCCTATTCCGGCTTGTCCCAAAGTAGCTTGCAACTTTATTTCCCAATGTCCATTGAATTTATATTTCAAGAATAGACCGCCTGTTGGCAACATATATTTAAATGGAGTTTCATTTGCATCGCCTAAGTAGTAACTTCCTCCACCCAAAAGACCTGCCTCCATATAATATTTAGTCCATTTGTAATCTGTCTGTGAAAATACGGTATTAGCTGTTATCAATAATACCGCTAATGCTAATAATATTCTTTTATGATTCATTTTGTTTGTATTACAAAAATAGTTGTTATATATTAATCCAATTGTTAAAACGGAAATTTTACCGAAAAATTGTTGCAAAGATACTTATTTTTTGACAAAGAGGCACAAGTTTGTCTAATAATAATAGTTAAAAAACTTCAAATAGTAGATTTAATCGGGTATGTCAGAGATAAAAATTTTATTTGCTTTAATAAATCAATCTAAGTCTTTTTAGTTTTGGTTGTATTACATAGGTTGTTTTTTTGATGAAAATGAAATTTATAAGATAAAAAAATATCGTTTGATGATTTTTTTGCAGATTATTATCTATTGGGTTTGTGCAGGCGATTGTGTGTCTTTTTGCTATTCTTATTCAATATACCTAAATATATAATTATTGGTGTTGTGTATTAAAAAATTCAACAAAAAATAGTAACTTCGCCTTTTGTTGGAAATAAACATAAATAATTATAAATCAAAAAAAATAAAAGAATAAAACCATATGGGAAGAGCATTTGAATTTCGTAAAGAGAGAAAATTTAAACGTTGGGGCAATATGGCTCGCGTATTTACCAAACTTGGCAAAGAGATAACTATTGCCGTAAAACAAGCCGGTCCACATCCCGAAAACAACCCTCGTCTTAGGGTATTGATACAGACTGCTCGCAAAGAGAATATGCCTAAAGATAATATCGAGAGAGCCATAAAAAAAGCCACTGACAAGGATTTTTCCGATTACAAGGAGGTCAATTATGAGGGCTATGCTCCGTTTGGTGTGGCTATCTTTGTGGAAACAGCCACCGATAACACTACTCGCACGGTAGCCAATATCCGTTCGTATTTCAATAAATTCGGCGGTTCGCTCGGTACTTCGGGTAGCTTGGAGTTTTTGTTCGACCACAAATGTGTGTTTTACATTCACAAAAAAGATAGTGTGTCGTTGGAAGACCTTGAACTTGAACTAATTGATTATGGCGTAGATGAAGTAGTAGAAGATGAGGGAGAAGTGGTGCTCTATGGCGAATTTACCCAAAACTCCAACATTCAAAAATACCTCGAAGAGAATGAGTTTGAAATAACAAAAGTGGAGTTTGTGCGTATTCCTAACGAACAAAAACAACTTACAATCGAACAACAAGAACAGGTAAATAAGTTGATAGAAAAAATCGAAGAAGACGAAGATGTGCAAAACGTTTTCCACAATATGGCCGAATAACTCATTGAGACTGTAAAATAGATATTATGAAGTTTGTAAAAATGCACGGAGTCGGCAACGACTATGTTTTTGTCGATTGTTTTCGGCAGACGGTAGACATGCCTGAAAAGTTGGCTATAGCTATCAGCGACCGACATTTTGGAGTAGGCTCTGATGGGCTTGTACTTATAATGCCTTCTGATGTAGCCGATTGCCGTATGCGTATGTTCAATGCTGATGGTTCTGAAGGCAAAATGTGCGGTAATGCTATTCGATGTGTGGGCAAATATTTTTTTGAAAACATCGACTCGTCGAGCCAAACAATTGAGATAGAGACATTAAGCGGAGTAAAAAGGCTTAATCTGACCGTTGAGCAGAGCAAAGTAACTTTTGCAAGTGTCGATATGGGCACAGCTGATTTTAACGCTAAAAACGTACCATTCTTATGCGAAGCAGACGAGTTTATCAACTCTCCGCTAACGACATCCGAAAGCATATTCAACGCTACAGTCCTTTCAATGGGCAATCCGCACTGCGTGATATTTGTCGATAATGTTGCGGATTTTGATGTGGAGCGTTATGGAAAGCAGATAGAGCATCATCATCTTTTTCCGGAAAGAGTAAATACCGAGTTTATCGAGATTATTCGTAAAAACCGTATAAAGATGCGAGTGTGGGAACGGGGGAGTGGCGAGACATTAGCCTGTGGTACGGGTGCTTGTGCGTCGGTGGCGGCAGCCGTTCGCAACGGACTGGTGCCTGCGGATACCGAAATAGTTGTCGAACTCCTTGGTGGCGAGCTATTTATAACCTGTAATTCAGACTGTTCTGTAACTATGAAAGGTAATGCCGTTGAGGTTTTTCGAGGCGAATATTGATATTTATTAATAAAAAAGAATTAAACATATGAAATATATTGGGGCACACGTAAGTGCGAGCGGTGGAGTTGAAAATGCTCCTGTTAATGCCCGAAACATAGGGGCAACCGCCTTTGCTCTTTTTACCAAAAACCAACGCCAATGGATAGCTGCGCCTCTGACGGAGAAGAGCATTGCTAAGTTTAAGGAAAATTGTGAAAAGTTTGGCTACACAGCTCAACAGATTTTACCACACGATAGTTATCTTATAAACCTTGGTTCACCAGATGAGGATGGGCTTGCAAAGTCACGAAACGCCTTTATAGATGAAATGGAAAGATGTCAACAGCTTGGTCTGAAGTATCTCAACTTTCATCCGGGTTCGCACCTGAACAAAATGAGCGAAAGCGAATGTATAAAAGTGATTGCCGAGTCGATAAATATTGCTATCGACAAAACTAAAGATGTGGTGGCGGTGATAGAAAACACCGCCGGACAAGGCTCTAATGTAGGTTATCGGTTCGAACACTTGGCCCAAATCATCGAGCAAGTAGATGATAAAGAACGTATTGGCGTGTGTATCGATACTTGCCATGCTTTTGTAGGTGGATACGATTTGCATACACGGGAGGGGTTCGAAAAGAGTTTCGAAGAGTTTGCCAATGTTGTTGGTTTCGACTATTTATGTGGTATGCATCTGAATGATGCCAAAAAAGAGCTCGGCTCACGAGTTGACCGCCACGATTCGCTTGGCAAGGGATCTTTGGGAATTGATACATTCAAATGGATAATGCAAGACAGCCGTTTCGACGGCATACCTCTTATCCTCGAAACACCTGATGATACTATTTGGGCGGAAGAAATACAGATGTTGAGAGAGATATAATCATCTGAAAATAAATAAATTATAGTATGATAAAAAATAAAACCAAACAGCAACTTCTCGATGAACGTTATATGCGTATGGCACGTATATGGGCAGAAAATTCCTATTGCCAAAGACGCAAAGTAGGAGCATTGCTGGTAAAGGACAAAATGATAATATCCGACGGATACAACGGTACGCCATCGGGTTTTGAAAACAACTGTGAAGATGAGCAAAACAATTCAAAGCCTTATGTTTTGCATGCCGAGGCAAATGCTATTTCGAAGATAGCCCGCTCCAACAATTCGAGCGAGGGAGCAACGTTATACGTTACAGCATCACCGTGTATGGAGTGTTCCAAACTCATTATACAAGCCGGTATCAAACGCGTGGTATATGGCGAGGAATATCGAATAATGGACGGTATCGACCTGCTAAAAAGAGCAAATATCGAGATAGTATTTTGTCAGGTAGATTAACAATTCAATAGACAGACAATCATTTTTTACAAAAAAAACATATTCATCAATATTATGAAAAAAGCATTTATACCATTGATAGCGACAATAGGCATTGCGTTGGGTGTAATCATAGGCAATTTTTATGCAAAAAGAGATGTTCAAGAGCAGTTGGTATCTACCTTTAGCGATATAATAAAATCGAACGACAAACTGACCGACGTTGTCAATATTATAGAAAAATTCTATGTTGATACAGTTGTTGCCGATAGCTTGGTAGAGCAGGTGATACCCGAAATTATCGCACAACTCGACCCTCATTCGGCATACATTCCTGCAAAAGATTTGCAGATGGTAAACGAAGAACTATCGGGCAGTTTTTTCGGTATTGGCGTGCAGTTTAACCTCCAAAATGATACTGTTTACATTATCAATGTTATACCCGGCGGACCATCCGAAAAGGTCGGTTTACTTGCAGGGGACAGAATAGTAACGGTTAATGACTCGCTTTTTGTAGGTAAAAAAATCACAAACGAAAAGGTAATAAGCACACTTCGTGGTGATAATAATACCAAGATAAAACTCGGTATAGTGCGTCGAGGCTCGGAAGATATTACACAATATACCGTTACACGCGGCGAAGTGCCGATAAACAGTATTGATATAAGCTATATGATAACTACCAATGTAGGCTATGTCTCGGTAAATAAGTTTGGCGAGACTACCTATAAGGAGTTTCTAAATGCTCTTACAAGTCTTCGCAGGCAGGGTGCCAATTCGCTTATAATCGACCTTAGAGGCAATGTCGGCGGTTACCTTGGAGCGGCAGTCGATATGCTCAACGAGTTTTTGGCGAAGGGTGATTTGATAGTCTATATTCAGGGGGCTCATCAAAAACGCGTAGATAGCTATGCCGATGGTACGGGCTCGTTTCAGAATATGAAGTTAGCCGTGCTAATAGACGAGTTTTCGGGATCGGCATCGGAGATATTTGCAGGTGCTATTCAGGACAACGACCGTGGCGTGATAGTAGGTCGTCGCTCTTTTGGTAAAGGGCTGGTGCAAAAACCTATACGCCTCAAAGACAAATCTGAAATACGCTTAACAGTAGCCAAATACTATACTCCATCAGGTAGGTCGATACAAAAACCATATTCAAAGGGTAATATAGCTGATTACGAAATGGATTTAATCAATCGTTTTAATCATGGTGAGTTCTATTCACGTGACAGTATTAAGGAGAATACAAGCGAGGTATATCATACCAAAGGTGGCAGGATTGTCTATGGTGGTGGTGGTATTATGCCCGATTTCTTTGTGCCTTCCGACACCGTTGGGGCAACTAAATATTTTACTAGTATAGCCAACAAAGGGATTACATACCGATTTGCTCTTAACTACACTGATCGAAATAGAGCAGAGCTAAAACATTATAAAACATTAAATGAACTGCAAAGCTATCTCGAACGACAAAATTTATATCCACAGATAGTGAAGTTTGCAGAACAGAATGGTATTATTGGCAAAGAGGTAGAGCGAGCCAAGTCAAAAAAACATATCGAACGTCAGACAATTGCTTATATTATCCGTAATATTCTCGATGAAAAGGGTTTTTACCCGTATATTAATCAAACAGACATGGCGGTAAAAAAAGCATTAAGTGAGTTATGAGTTTTGATTGATGAATTTTGAATTATAAAATGGGTAACTTTGAAAGGGGGTACCCATTTTATAGAAGGTATTTTCTATCGGTTAAATCTTGAAGCCAAACTTGCTTAAACATATAGTAATACTAAAACAAACCTATTATGACTCCGGAGTATAAAATTACAGAAATTTATTTCATTATCGATGAGTTTAACAAATAATTTGAAAAAATTAATCAAAGACCACACCCTTGAAGAGGGCAAAAAGCTGAAATGAAAACATAAGTTTACTTTATCTCAAAGCGAAGCGATTACAATACTTAATCAACGATAAATGCTATGTCTCCAAAGACTTGTGCGAACAGTTTTTTATTTGATAGGATACATCCGGTAACCAAAATTAAAAAGAACATTAATAACACTCTGATGCTTATGTGCGATAAAATTATACTTCTAAAAACGTATTCTTATTGAAACCATTAATGACGAGCTAAAAAACATCTGTAAGATAAAACACACTCGTCATCGATGTTTTGAAAACCTTATTACAAACAGATTATAGACTTTGGAGGCTTATTCTTTTTTTAGAAAAAAATCATCAATAAACCTTTATTAAAAGTTTATTAATAGCTCAAAGATTGATGCTTGCTTAGGTTGAACTAATGTTATATTAGCTTTAAGAAAACACCAAAAATATCAAGCCTTATTGTTTTATATATAAATTATTAATTAGAGGGTTGTTATTTAAAATAAAAATATTAACTTTGCAGTCTATATTTTGTATAAACATAAACCAAACAATAAATTGAAAAAATGAAAAATCAACAGAAAAAAAATGTTTTAAGTTTTATTGCAATTTTATTTGTAATGACAATGTTGGTAGGTTGTAAAGAACCGAATAAACCTACTCCTACTCCTACAAAAGTGAAGGTAACAGTTACCTTTGTATTTGAAGGAGCAAATGTAAAAGATTATTCTTTTCAGTCGGATAAAAACAAAAGTTATACCGATAAGGAGTTGCTAGATATGGTAATTCCGACAGATGCTTCGTTGAAGGAGTATGAGGCAAAAACTCCAACAAAAGAAAATAAAGTTGGTACAACAGATGAAAAATTTAAAGTAGAACTTGCCAAACAGGTTGTCGGCTTAACATTCAAGATTGAAGAAGTATCTAATGATGGCATCGAGTGCTCAGTTAAAGTAACACCTTCCAATGGAGAATCTTTTTATTATGTGGATATGATAAGTAAATATTTGGCAGAAAAAAAATGGGGAGGAGTAAATGGTCTTTATGATATGGATGTAAAGTGGTGGAAATTTTTAGCAGAAAATAACGGGAATGATTGGAAAGATGTTATGGCTGAAAGAGTATATAGTGGTGAGAAAACTTTTCATAGCCGTGACAATTTAAACAAAAAAATGTTATATTGGGACCATGATTATTATGTTTATTATTATGGAATTGATAAGACTACAGGAAATCAAACTACTGCTACTCAAGTTATGAACTTACATACAAAAAAACCGACTCCTTCTGATAATCAATTTAATTTCACCATGAATCAAATATATAAAGATGGAGTTGACGCTAATATTACTACAACCAATAATGACCCTTATATAATCCTTTGTGATAGGAAACGTTATGTTGACCAGTTTGTCAATAAAACTGATACATTAGGAGTGCCCGCTATGGATTATATGATTTTCGATCTTCTAGATAACAATACTAATACTCAGATTTATAATGGTAATACTCATATAACAAGAGAAACTTTAAATCCGAGGAGACCTAATCATGATTATTATATCATTATAGCAGGATTTAAAAATGGATTAACTACTGAGGTGAAATTGATACCATTTAAAACAGCACCTAACTAGATTCAACCTTAATCTTTTTAAGAATACCGTATATATGTTTTAATATAAATCATTGAAGAGCATAGTATTTATTCTTATTAAATTTATTAAATTTGATTATAATTGATTATAACGTCCAAAAGTAGAGAGCTGTTTTATTACTCTCTACTTTTTTTATACATGATTAAACTTATTATAAAATATATTCTTTGATATGTTATTTTTCTTCCTCTTTCTTATATGGAAAAATTTCAGTAACTATACCTGCATTGAAAAATACATTCAAAGTACCTATTATTTAACTTTTAGTTAATATGGCCGAAAAAGGTATATTAACCAATATAGCTTCAAAACCTATTTGTAAAAACGGAGTGTTTTTATACTGTTTTTTGATTGCCAAAAAAAAATAATGTTAATCCTATTGCAATCATAATCAAAATTTTACAAGATATTTCTGTTAAAGCAGGCATCAATTGTTGAAAATACATTTTATATTAATTTATTATTATATGCTGATTGTTAAAATAATTTATATTACTTTTTTACCATCTACAAAAGTTGTTTCTACTTTATTCCAAAACATTCCAATCTTTAAAATGAATAGCTTTGCCTTTCGACAAGAAGTTTTGTGAGGTTATTGTCCGTTGTTTGTTTATAACCTACTATTCAAAAGCACTATTAGCAAGTCTTTCTCGACTTTTCTTCGAATGAATGTGGTGCATGGTCGGTGGTAATATCTATTGTGCCATCAGACACCGTCGGTGCAACCAAATATTTTACTAATATAGCAACAAAGGGCTCACATACCACTTTGCCCTCAACTATACAGACCGAAATAGGGTTGAGCTAAAACAGTACAAGACATTTAATGAGCTACAAAGTTATCTCGAACAGCAAAACTTATATCCTCAGATAGTTAAGTTTGCCGAGCAAAACGGCGTGGTAGGCAAGGAGACTTAGCGAGAGCCCAATAAGAAACCCGTATCGAACGGCATACAATGGCTTATATTATCCCTCAAGATACTCCACGGAAAAAGGGCTTTTATCCCTGTATAAACCAAACGGATAAGCCGGTAAAAAAGACATTTGAAGAGTCGTGATTTTTTATTACTAAATGCAATTTTGAATAAATAAATGGGCGAACCTTTTTAAAGTTGCCCATTATTGTAGGTGGCGTTTTTATATAATGATTCTACCAGTCAAATCCTATGTTGAAACTTACATAGTGTATAATATCATTTTCAAATATCTCTATTCTATATCCAAAACCGGTATTAAATCCGCCTCGCTTACCCATTTATAATCTATACCCTGCTATTGTTTATAAAAATAGCGTTTGTAAAACCCGGATAAACTCCTGTTTTTATATCGCCGAAAGGGGCGTGGCGTTTGTTTAGAGGTGTTACTCTTAGATTTGTAAAAATAGGGATATATAGGTTTCGGTTATATCCATAGCTTACACCGGCACCTGTACCCAAACCGGTATAAAATATCGGTGATAATTGATACCCATTCGATGTTGTTATTTCAATAGCTGTATAAAACCAATCTTGTGGCAGTAGATAGTAATCTTTTTCAATAAATCCTTTATAACCTATATGGTTATTCGATTTATCCGCCCTTTTCTGTGATGTCGCTCTACCATAGGAAAGGTTAGTAACTACCGTAATAGTATTATTTTGCATTTCATTTGACAAAATAACTCCTTTAATATAAAATATAAAATTTGTATGTGCCTTATTTTTAGTTTGCTATACTATTGTATCTTATAATGCCACTCCGATAATATCTGTTAAGTTTTGGATTCCAAGTTTTTTCATCTCTTTAGGCATAGCCTCTATTATCTCTTTGCTTGCGAATGGATTTATCAGATTTGCCGAACCTACTTGTACGGCTGAGGCGCCTGCCATCATCATCTCGATAACGTCGCGTGCTGTACTTACTCCGCCACAGCCAATTATCGGTATTTTGCACACTTTGGCGGTTTGGTAAATCATTCTTAGGGCTATAGGGAAGACAGCGTCGCCCGAAAAACCACCCGTAACGTTTGCCAATAGAGGTTTACGGTTTTTCAAATCGAGTCTCATGCCGAGCAATGTGTTGATAAGGCAAAGCCCGTCGGCACCTGCCTCTTGGCAGGCAAGGGCTATCTCTGTGATGTCCGTAACATTGGGAGAAAGCTTCACGATAACAGGTTTTTTCGATACCGCCTTGACTGCACTCGTTACCTCAGCAGCACAACATGCGTCGGTACCAAACGACATTCCTCCGTGTTTTACGTTCGGACAACTCACGTTTAGCTCTATCCAGCCGACATTTTCGACCTCGCTCATAAGTTGTGCCACCTCGACGTATTCGTCAAGCGAAAAGCCACATACATTAGCTACTATAGGCTTTAAGTATATCTTTTTTAGTTCGGGTAGTTCTATGTCGACAACAGCCTTAACCCCCGGATTTTGCAACCCCACAGCGTTGAGCATACCTGCCTTGCACTCGGCTATACGTGGTGTTGGGTTGCCAAAACGAGCCTCACGAGTGGTGCCTTTTATCGAGATAGAGCCGAGTATGTTGAGATCGTAGAAGTCTTTGTACTCCTGCCCAAAGCCGAATGTGCCGCTTGCGGGGATTATAGGGTTGTCAAGTGGTAGCCCGCATAACTCTGTTTTTATGTTCATTGTGCCTAAGTTTTTTTGATTAATCGAATAATACCTCGTCGGAGTTTATAATGGTATCGGTACAGACACGTTTGTAACCACTTTTTGTTTTGTGTGAGCATCCCATACAGCCACCAAAACCACATCCCATACGTTCTTCGAAACTAATTTGCCCTTGTACCGAGAGCGTAGAGTGTATGTCTTTCAACATCGCCAACGGTCCGCAAGTATAGTAGTAGTCGTACTTGATGCCACTCTCCTTGATAGCATCGGAATAGAAACCCTTTACTCCGTAAGAGCCATCTACTGTTGTTACTAACACATCGACACCGAGCGACTTGAATTCGTTGTATAGAAATATCTCATCTTTGGTATTGAAACATATTATCACAGTCGGTTGTTTGTCCTTTGTGATAAGCTCTTTTGTGAGCTTGAGCAGTGGTGGAATACCTACTCCGCCACCTATTACAAGAGGTTTGTGGCATACGGTATCGGTGTCGAAACCGTTACCCAGCCCCACAAGCAAGTCAATCTCTCTGCCCTCTTTGTAGTGTGTAAGAGCCTCCGTACCTTCGCCTACTACTTTGTATATGAGCGATATAGTGTTGCCGTCATAGTCACTTATCGAGATAGGACGACGAAGATAGAATCTTTCGATTTCGATATTTACAAACTGTCCTGAGCGTAGAATAGACGATGTATCGCCCTCTACAACTAACCGATACACATTATCGGTTAGGCGTTCGTGCCTTATAATGAGGTATAAACCTTTGGTCATCAATATGTTGCTTTTGTTGGATTACATTTAGTAAAAGAGAGTTATGATAATCTAATGTTTTTTCAAATAATCTCTCTTATCTTGCTTTTATTTGTTAAACCGTAGTCCAACAGATAGCTTTATTGTGCCAAGCCCTTCGGCAGTACCTTCTGGTAGGTCGTAGTATGTGGTTATACCATTTACTATTCGTGTAACATTTCGTATAGTGCCACCCATTAGCGAGGCTTTGAAACCAAGTGCCAAACCGCTTGAAAGACCTATATCGTAGCCTATTGATATGTTAGAACCTAATGTGCCTCCCTTTTGTCTGATGTTGTCTATATTATTGAAAATAAACCTATCGTCAATGCTCATATAACCAAATCCTACAGAGAATAGCCAACAGTTTTTTTTCTTACTATCAAAAAGTCTAATCATATAGTTCGCTCCATAATAGTTGAACAACATTCTTTCGCTCATTGTGCCGGACCCGATACGATATCCGTATGCATCGATTAAGGTGATTTTTTCGCTTGTGTTACCAAATCTTTGTTGAGAGAAAATGGCCTCAACTCCCATAAATTCTCTGAAGAAAAATCCTATTTGAGCATCGTAATGAAATCCGGGACGCATTTTATTTAAATGATTTTTCAATTCGGGAGCTAAATTTGGGGCAGCCTTTGGTGTTCTATACTGCCAACCGATGTCAGCGGCAAATCTAAAACGAGGATAAGACTCTCTTACGCCGTAATTTGCAGGCGATGCAGCTGCCGAATAATCATTTTTTTGCTGTGTAATAATCTGATTTGTAGGTAGTAGAGTGTTGCGTATTGCATTCTCGTTTTTAAATGTAAAATGGGCATACTCTTTTGTGGTTTCACAGCTGATAGAATTGCTATTGTTCGTTGTTGTCAAATCTTGAGCCTGATTGTTAATAGCTGTTAAACAAATAGTTAGAATAGATACTAATACTTTTTTCATTATTTCTTATTATTTTTTAGAGTTTTTTTATTTCAAAATATTTAAAACACGGCAAACAATTGAATTGTCCAAGTATAATATTGTATTTCACAAGAGAGTCGTACTATGGCTCTGAAAAAACGCACAAAGTTACTAAAAAACTTTTGTTTTTGTAGCACCTTTTCCAATAAGTAAATCGACTAAGTAATACCCTCAAATTGATAAGGTTCTATGTGTCGATTTTTTTACTACTTTTGTTGTCTGAAAATTAATATTTACCTATGCTTGCGTTGTAGTTAGGCTACTTCATAAACTAAAGATGCAAAAATATTCATTAACAGATTGGTTGCCAACGACTAAAAAAGAGATGTTGCTTCGCGGATGGGATTCCGTTGATGTGGTCTTGTTCTCTGGCGATGCTTATGTTGATCATCCTGCTTTTGGCAGCGCTGTCATCGGGCGTGTTATAGAGGATGAGGGTGTGCGTGTTGCTATAGTGCCACAACCCAATTGGAGAGACGACCTTCGCGACTTCAAAAAATTTGGCAAACCCAATATGTTTTTTGCTATTTCAGCTGGATGTATGGATTCCAAAGTCAATCACTATACTGCCAACAAACGCCTTCGTAGCAACGATGCATATACACCCGACAATAAGACAGGTTTTCGTCCAGACAACACCACTATCGTCTATAGCAATATTCTAAAAAAACTTTATCCGCAAACGCCCGTAATAATAGGAGGTATAGAGGCATCGCTCCGTCGCATATCGCACTACGACTACTGGGACGACTGTATACAGCCCTCTATACTCGATAGCTCCAAAGCTGATATTTTGGTCTATGGAATGGGCGAAGTTACAATTCGACATATTGTAGATATATTTCGTAACGGCGGTGGAGTGGAGGAGTGTAGGGCTTTGCCACAGGTTGGATATATTGCTGATGAAATGCCCGAAAAAGATGATGTTATAAAACTGTTTTCGTATGAAGAGTGCAAAGGCGACCGCCGCAAGTCGGCAAAAAACTTTCGGATATTCGAGGAGCAGTCGAATAAGTTTACTGCCTCAACGTTGGTGCAACCCACAGGCAAACGTTTTGTGGTGATAAATCCGCCTAACGAACCGATGACCACCGAAGAACTCGACAGCGTCTATGAGCTTCCTTTTATGCGACTGCCACACCCTAAGTATCAGGGCAAAACCATAGCTGCCTACGATATGATAAAATACTCGATAAATACACATAGAGGTTGTTTTGGCGGTTGCTCCTTTTGTACCATTTCGGCACATCAGGGCAAATTCGTGGTCTCTCGTTCGGAGCGTAGCATACTGGAGGAGGTCAAAAAAGTGATACAACTGCCCGACTTCAAAGGCTATATAAGTGATTTAGGTGGTCCATCGGCAAATATGTACAGGCTCAAAGGCAAAAACTTTGACCTATGTAAGCGTTGTCCGCGTCCATCGTGTATATTTCCCAATGTGTGCAAAAATCTAAATATCGACCATCGCCCGTTGCTCAACCTATACCGTAAAGTCGATGCCATCAAAGGTATTAAAAAGAGCTTCATCAGTAGCGGAGTACGTTACGATATGCTCCTGCACACTACAGGCAACTCCGAAATAGACGAGGGATTGAAGCATTATACTGAGGAGTTGATTCGGCATCATGTATCGGGTAGGCTAAAGGTAGCACCCGAACACACATCGCCACGTGTGTTGCAAGCGATACGTAAACCACCTTTCGATACCTTTGTCCGCTTCAATAGAATATTTGAGCGAATTAATAATCAATACGCATTAAATCAGCAAATTATACCATATTTTATATCAAGCCTTCCATATTGTACGGTCGAAGATATGTGGGGAGTTATGGAGGAGACCAAGAAACTCAACTTCCGCCTCGAGCAGGTGCAGGACTTTACGCCTACGCCTTTGACTCTTGCCACCGAGATATACCATACAGGCATCGACCCTTACACTATGGAGAAGGTGTTTGTAGCACGTAGTTCAAAAGAGAAGTCAGACCAAAAAATGTTTTTCTTCCACTACAAAAAAGAGGTACGTCCCGCAATAGAGCGAGTACTTAGGAGAGAAAAACGGAAGAAGTGAATAGTGTTTGTAACATTCCTACCCAATAAATATGTTTTTAAGATATTGTTGCTATCTATCAAGGAAACTTACAAACAAAAAAAGAGACTATTACTATAGAATAGCCTCTTGCATATATAACAAATATGAAAAATTTAAAATTATCCTAATTTATTAACGTGTTTAGCCAGCTTCGATTTGAGGTTACTTGCTTTATTCTTGTGTATAATATTACGTTTAGCAAGTTTGTCCAACATTGCAGATACTTTAGGTAAAAATTCGACAGCAACGGCTTTTTCGGTAGTGGCTCTAAGCTTTCTCACAGCGTTACGAGCGGTTTTTGCATAATATTTGTTATGCAATTTTCTTTTCTGAATCTGACGAATTCTTTTTATAGATGATTTATGATTTGCCATTTTTTATAAAAAAAATTTTTATCGTTAAAATATTGTAGCCCATAGGGGAATCGAACCCCTCTTTCCAGAATGAAAATCTGGCGTCCTAACCGATAGACGAATGGGCCTCTATGAAAAAACTTATAAACTAATTATCTTTTCAAATCGGACTGCAAAGGTAATACAATTTTTCAAAATAACAATAATAATGATAAGAAAAAATGCAAAAAATTACGTATTTTTTTACAAATAATTCACAATCTGATAATTGTAGAAAGATGTTTTTAATGACTTCTCGCTTTTTTTATCAATATATTATAGATAGCTCTGAAAAAATACCTAATGTCTGTTTTTATGGGTGATTTAAGGTATTGGTCTATGTATTGCTCTTCCGAGTCGTAAAACTCCTTATCGCTCTTAGGGAGGTCGTAATACATAGGAGGTATCAAACCCGGTTTTACTTTGGTTCGTTTGTCTTGTAGATATTGCGGATATGTGCTGAAATTAGCCATGCTCAGAGGACGTACCCCAACGAGTTTGAGATCGCCCTTGACAAGATTCCATATCATTGGCAGTTCGTCTATCCAGAATTTGCGAAATACACGCCCCCAGCCAGTTATACGCATGTCATTTTTGATTTTACCTATATCATCTGTACCCGCTTTCTGGTAGAGATAGCTTTGGATATATTCTGCATAAGGGTACATGGTACGCATTTTGTAGATAGGGCGTATCTCTTTGTTTTTGCATACACGTGGCAATTTTATAATTATGCCATAGCGTTTATGTACAAGGTATTGTGGCATAGATTTTCGTCGTGCCACCACCCAATTTAAATTTGAGGTTTTGCACTCACTTACCACCTCAAAACCACAGTAATATAGCCTGCCGAGTATCTCAGTATGCGAAAAGTATCGGTTTTTACCTTTTGTTATATCGAAATATAGTCGGCTTGTTAGGACTATCTTGGGTAAAACTCTTTTGGTAAAAAAGTATAATACCTGCATTACTTGCCTTATTACAGGTGGATATTTTGTGTTTATCCTCTCTCTAAGTTGTTCGATAGACTCATAACATATACACCACAATCCATTGTCGGGTAGTTTTTCATTTACTTTATTGAAAAACAGATTGATGCCACGTATAGAATTGAGTTTTGCTAAATTTACCAGCGTACTATAACGATATTGCCTTATTGTATTGAAATTGAATAGTGTTGTGGAGGCAAAAACCTTTGTGTTTGACGAATTTAGTTCTATGTTTTTTTCTATAAAATCTAATGATTCTCGATCGGTATAAGCTGCTATCTCACTTCTAATATCTTCCAGTTCATTGTCTCCTATCTGTTTGGGTTGTTTGATTACATCTGCTTCTATACGAGGCTCTACTTGTGGGAGGTCTTCGTCCATATTGGTAGCATAACGATAAAACTGATATATGAGAATAATCATATCGTTAACAACAAGCATTGTGATAACCATCGATGTTATAACGTATATTGATATATTCTGAAATATAACTACATATTTTGCTCCTAAATATATAGTTATATATACTATTGCAGATACTATAAGTACTATTATCAATTCATTTATACAATTGTATGTATTGCGTGGTCTGTATCGCTGAAAGCAGTAAGCCACTATAAGCCAATAGGTAAGTATATATACGGACACATATACATAGTTTAATATGGAGGCTTTTTCTGCCGATATTCGCCAAATTAACATTACAATGACAGTAAATACCCAAGCAGCTATATCTATTATTATCTTTTTTAAACTTGGTTTATATAAAAATAATCGTTCTGATTGTTGCATTTGAAATATTGTCAATTTTTTTTGCAAAGATAATATGTTTTTTCTTTTCTCATAAATAGTTGTTTATAATACAAAAAATATAAAGGTTCTGTTTTTAATAATTGTACTGCGTATGATTTTATAAAATTATTAAATAAAAATTTTTATTTTTGCAAAAATTTTTAGTCTGAAAAATATGAGTAAAAAACAAAAGATTACATTTTTATTATTGGCTTTATTATTGGTTTTGAGTAATGCTTTATATGCCCAAATACCTATATCTAAGGAACAGTATTATAAGTTGAACCAAACTATTTATGCTATCAAAGAGTTTTATGTCGATACCGTAAACGATATTAAACTTATTGAGTATGCTATTAATGGTATGCTTGAAAATTTAGATCCTCATTCGGTCTATATTCCTGCCAAAGAGGTGCAGCGTGCCAGTGAGCCTTTGAAGGGAAGTTTTGATGGTATAGGTATTCAATTTCAAATGCAAAAAGATACCTTGTTAGTAGTAAATCCATTACGCAATTGTCCTGCCGAAAGGGTAGGTGTACTTATGGGCGATAAAATAATAGCCGTAGATGGAGTAAATATAGCAGGCATAAAAATGCAGACAAGTGATATAATGGAGAAATTAAGAGGTAAAAGAGGTACCAAGGTAAACGTAAGTATTATTCGCAAAGGAATTAAGTCGCCAATAGATTTTGTTATTACTCGTGATAAAATCCCGCTATATTCTGTTGAGGCAGCATATAAAATAGCTCCTGATGTAGGTTATATCAATATAAGTAACTTTTCGCTTACTACATTCAAAGAGTTTAAAGATGCATTTGAAAAATTAAAAAAAGAAGGGATAACATCGCTCATAATCGACTTACAGTCTAATGGAGGAGGTCTTATGGATGCGGCAGTAAATATTATAGACGAATTTTTGACTAAAAATAAAGAGATTGTTTATACACAAGGTATTAATCATAAAAAACAGAGTTTTTACTCCAAAACAGATAATGATTTTCATGGCAATGTAGTAGTACTTGTTGATGAGTATTCGGCATCTGCTTCAGAGATAGTGGCAGGTGCATTGCAAGATTGGGATAGAGCTGTTGTAGTAGGTCGTCGTTCATTTGGTAAGGGATTGGTACAGCGCCCTTTGAATCTTGCCGATGGCTCCGAAATACGTCTTACTATTGCGAGGTATTACACACCAAGTGGCCGTAATATTCAGAAACCTTATAGTGGCGGAGTAGATAAATACCAAAAAGAACTTTTGGAGAGAAAGAAACATGGAGAGTTGCAAAATACAGACAGTATATCTTTTCCCGACTCGTTAAAATATAAAACTCTCATATATGGAAGAACTGTATATGGTGGGGGTGGTATTATGCCTGATGTATTTGTACCTCTTGATACCACAAAGGTTACAGATTTTTATAGAAATATTGTTGCCAAAGGTATTTTCAATCAAGAGGTATTGAACTTTACAGAAGAGGCAGAAAAAAATATAAAAAAACAATATGCTACTTTTGAGGAATATGATAAAAACTATCAAATACCGCACTCTTTTTTTAATAAACTGATAGCAGCTGCCAAGGAAGCTAAAATAGAGGTAAAAGATGAGCAGGTGGAGCAATCCAAACAATTGATTTTGCTTCAAATAAAAGCTATTATGGCGCGTAATCTGTATGAAACAGGTGATTTTTATAAGGTTATAAATACTCAAAACGATATTGTAATCAAAGGGCTTGAAGTTATAAAAAATTTTGATAAATATCTTAAAAAAAGTAGCGAATATTAAGTTTTTTAATTATCTTTGCCATTCATAAATTATTTATATGAGAAAATGAACTCTGTAGGAAAAATTTTTAATATAAGTTTGCTTATAGCATTGATAGTTGCTTCATGTTTATCTTCCTGTAAAAAAGAGATAGAAGTAACCGATATTAAACTCGTCCCTACTACAAAAACTCTTCTTGTTGGCGAAAATTTTACTATTGTAGCAGCAATAGAACCTACTACAGCCACCAATAAATCGGTTAAGTGGCAGTCGAGTACTTTGGATATTGCTACAGTAGATGCTACAGGTAAAGTAACCGCCAAAAAAGCGGGGAAAGCCACCATTACGGCTACAACTGTTGACGGAGCCAAGACTGCTACGTGCCTGCTAACTGTCAGTGATACAGTTGTCAGCGTAACAGGTATAAAGTTGGAGCCTACTACCAAGACACTTCTTGTTGGTGAGGAATTTCTCATTGTAGCCACAATAGAACCGAGCACAGCTAATAATCAGGCGGTTAAATGGCAATCGAGTGCAGCTGATATCGCTTCTGTAGATTCTGTTGGTAAAGTAATCGCAAAAAAAGTAGGACGAACTACTATTACAGCTACAACTGTTGATGGTGCCAAGACAGCTACTTGTCTAATAACAGTTAGTGAGACTGTCATTAATGTAACAGGTGTAAAAGTGGAGCCCACTACCAAAACACTTCTTGAAGGTGAAGAGTTTACTATAAAAGCAGTAATAGAGCCAAGTACAGCCAATAATAAATCTGTTAGATGGCAATCGAGTCGGTCGGATATTGCCACAGTGGACGCAACAGGTAAAGTAACTGCCAAAAAAGCGGGGCAAGCCACTATTACGGCTACAACTGTTGATGGGGCTAAAAGTGCAACGTGTGTAGTAACGGTTGAAGAGAATATACCTCTTATAACAAAAAAATCCGTCATTATAGAGGAGTTTACGGCACACTGGTGTAAATATTGTTACCCTGCTCTTAATCATCTTCATGATATTATGCGAAATTATAATGATAGGGTCATACTTGTTTGTCATCATGTTAGAGGCGATAATTTTGTAATTGCTGCAAGCGATACTTTATATCAAACCTATGGTGTAAAAGGGATACCTTCTTGTATGGTTGATAGAACTAAATCAGTTTATGGTTCGAGTATTGTTTTCCCACCACTAAATCTTAAATCCAGTGCAATTGACAAACAGTTGGCAATGCCTGCTACAGTACATCTTGGTGCTAAGACCTCTTACAATGAAAGTACTAAAGAGATTAAAATAGAGATTGTTGGCAATTTGTTGCAAAGCTATCCAAAAGCGAGACTCAATGTTTACCTTCTCCAAGATGGTATTATATCACCTCAAAGTGGCGGTGGAGGCAACAATTATATTCATAACAATGCTTTAAGAGCCGTGTTGTCCACTTCCGGTCTTTGGGGCGACCGGCTTGGTGTATCGATTGGAAGATTTTCGAAAACCTATACATATCGAATGCCCGATAAGATAGGAAAATTTGCCACAGATATATCTAAAATGTATATAGTAGCATTTATTACGGAGTATCATTCAAACAGCAGTGCCGATCTGCCCAAGAATATTGTTCACAATGTGATTAAAAAGAAAATAAAGTGAGAAATTTAATGTGCACAAAATAAATAAAAATCAACTTTTAGAAATTATGAAAAAGATTTTGAGTTTTAAACTGCTGATAACATTTGCATTAATGATTTTTGCCGTTTCTTGTAAAGAAACAAATAAACCCGAAAAAATAGCAGTACAAAAGGTTACAGTTAGTCCAACTACAAAAACTCTTATTGTAGGAGAGGATTTTACTATTAAAGCTACTGTAGAGCCAAGTAATGCTACAAATAAGGAGGTTAAATGGCAATCCGATGCTTCCGACGTTGCTTCTGTAGATGATAACGGTAAAGTAAAGGCTATTAAGGCAGGTACTGCCACTGTCACAGTTACTACAGTAGATGGAAGTAAAACTGCTTCTTGTGTAATCACTGTTAGTGAAACAGCGACTAATGTAACAGGTGTTACAGTTGCTCCTACTACGCGAACACTTGGTGTAGGCGAAGAGTTTACTATTGTGGCTACTGTAGAGCCAAGTAATGCTACAAATAAGGAGGTTAAATGGCAATCCGATGCTTCCGATGTTGCTTCTGTAGATGCTAATGGTAAAGTAAAGGCTATTAAAGCAGGTACTGCTACTATTACTGTTACTACAGTAGATGGTAACAAAACGGCAACATGCCGAGTAACAGTTGAAGAGAAAGGTAGCGATATTACTCTTTTAACTAATAAAGGTGTTATTATAGAGGATTTTACTGCAGACTGGTGCGGACCTTGTTATCAGGGAATGAAAAACATACAGATATTGTTGAAAAGCTTTGACGACGATAGGGTAATGCTTGTTTGTCATCATTTGAATGATAATTTTAATAAAAATCAAATAATAGAAAGTGTAGCCTTGGCTAAAGCTTATAAAGTAACCCATATTCCTTCCTGTATGATTAATAGAACCAAAGTATATGGTACTTTTACCTTTAACCCTTTAGACCTTACTTTTGCAATAATAAAAAAACAGTTGGAAGCCCAGACTTCTGTACATATAGGTATGAAAACTTCTTACAACGAATCTTCCAAAGAACTTAAAATAGAAGTAGCAGGTAATTTACTTTCAGAGCTTCCTAAAGCCAGACTTAATGTATATCTTGTTCAAGACAGTATAATTGCTTACCAAAATGGTGGAGGCAGTAATTATGCTCACCGCTATGCTCTACGAAAAGTTTTATCTCAAGATGGTGTTTGGGGCGACCAACTTGGTATAACAGTCGGAAGGTTTTCGAAGACTTATACTTATACCATACCTGATAAAATAGGTAAATTTGCTACAGAATTGAATAAAATGTATGTTGTGGCATTTGTTGCAGAACATCACTCTAATACTGAAATGAAAAATAATATAGTACACAATACTGTTATTAAAAAAGTAAAATAAAATAGTTATTATTGATAATTTTAAAAAAAAGTTCAAAATTTATGAAAAAGTCATTTAAATTTTTGATGATGCTGACTGTTTTGGCAGTTGTTTTGTATGGTTGTAAACCGGGAAACGAACCGGTTAATGGTGGAGGTAATGATAGTGGAGATACTATTAAAAATGAAAGAGGAATTTTGTTAGAAGATTTTACAGCCGATTGGTGCGGACCTTGTTATGTGGGAATGAAAAATATACAAAAGGTTATAAAAGATTTCGAATTTGGTAAGGCAATACTTGTTTGCCACCATATTGATGATGATTTTGCCATATCTGAAAGTGAAATCTTGGCTAATGCTTATAAAGTAAGGGGCATACCCTCATTTATGGTTAATAGGACAGCTGGTGTAAGTGGGTCGAACATTCTTTTTCACCCGAGCAGTCTTACTAAAACTATGATTGACAAACAATTGGCAATGGAAAATTCGGTGATTATCTCTTTAAAAACCACTTACAGTGATTCTTCCAAAGAGCTTAAAGTAAATGTTTCTGGTAAGTTGCTTAAAGATTTTCCTGATGCAAGACTTAATGTATATCTTGTTCAAGACAGTATAATTGCTAGGCAAGCCGGTGGAGGTAATAATTATGCTCACCGCA
Source organism: Porphyromonadaceae bacterium COT-184 OH4590 (assembly GCA_000768855.1). Taxonomy (GTDB): domain Bacteria; phylum Bacteroidota; class Bacteroidia; order Bacteroidales; family Paludibacteraceae; genus F0058. The sequence continues at coordinate 253,199 of JRAN01000012.1, forward strand.
ATGCTTTGCGAAAAGTTTTATCTCAAGATGGTGTTTGGGGCGATCAACTTGGTGTAACCAAAGGAGATTATTCTAAAGATTATACATACACTATTCCGGAAAAGATAGGAAAGTTTGCCACAGATATTTCGAAAATGTATGTAGTGGCTTTTGTAGCCGACCATCTGTCAACAACTGCGGAAGATATGCCGAAAAATATAGTACATAACGCTATAGAAAAAAAAATAAAGTAATCTTATTTAATAATAATAAAAAAAACCAAAATTTATGAAAAAGTCATTTAAATTAAGTTTAGTTTTATCGTTTGTTGCGATGACTGTCTTATATTCTTGTAAGCCTAACCAACCAACAAATGTAGCGGTAACCGGTGTCGCAATTGACATACAAGAGAAGTCTATTGCTGTCGGTGAGAATTTTACAATTGTAGCTACTGTGTCTCCAAGCAATGCATCGAATAAAGATGTAACATGGGCGTCTTCTAATCCTGAGATTGCTACAGTGGATAATGGTACTGTTGTGGGAGTAGCTCCAGGAAATGCTAAGGTTACGGTTAAAACAGCAGATGGAGGTATGACTGCTACCTGTAATGTAACCGTTATAGAAAATAGTGTTGAGAGCAAAAGAGGCGTTTTATTAGAAGATTTTACAGCCGATTGGTGTGGACCTTGTTACCAGGGAATGAAAAACATACAAAGGGTTATAAAAAATTTCGAATTTGGTCAGGCAATACTTGTTTGCCACCATATTGATGATAATTTTGCCATATCTGAAAGTGCTATATTGGCAAACGCCTATAAAGTAACGGGCATACCAGCGTTTATGGTTAATAGGACACCCGGTATAGGTGAGGCGGGTATTCTTTTTCACCCGGGTTATCTTACTAAAGCTATGATTGACAAACAATTGGCAATGGAAAATTCGGTGCTTATCTCTTTAAAAACCACTTACAGTGATTCTTCCAAAGAGCTTAAAGTAAATGTTTCGGGTAAGTTGCTCAAAGATTTTCCTAATGCAAGACTTAATGTATATCTTGTTCAAGACAGTATAGTTGCTAAACAAGCTGGTGGAGGTAATAATTATGCTCACCGCAATGCTTTGCGAGGAGTGTTGTCCAAAGGAGGTGCTTGGGGCGAACCTCTCGGTATAACCACAGGCGATTACTCAAAACAATACAAATACACTATTCCGGAAAAGATAGGAAAGTTTGCCACAGATATTTCGAAAATGTATGTAGTGGCTTTTGTAGCCGACCATCTATCAACGACTGCGGCAGATATGCCGAAAAATATAGTACATAACGCTACTATAAAAAAGATTAAATAAATTTTATATAAAAAAAACCGATAAAAAATTATTAAAAAATGAGTAGAGACGAGCAAATTTGTAATTGTATGGGCATTACTCGAGGAGAGATAGAAGATGCCATAAAAGCTAAAGGACTGAAAACTGTTGAGGAGGTAGGTGAAGAGACATCTGCCGGAACGGTTTGCGGAGGTTGCCAAGACCAAATTCAAGAAATTATTGACGAAATCAACGGCTAACTTTAGCGATTTTTATACGAAAACAGCAGGCATTTTTGTAATGTCTGCTGTTTTTTTTCTTTTTATACCATTTTGAGACCTGTCTTGAGATTAAAAAATGCTTTTGAACTCCATTTTTTCATATTGATTTATAGTGTTTTGTATGTTTTTTTATAATTTGGGTTAAATTTTTTTGCAAAAAGTTTTGGTAATTCAGAAAAAAGTAGTACTTNTTTTTTCATATTGATTTATAGTGTTTTGTATGTTTTTTTATAATTTGGGTTAAATTTTTTTGCAAAAAGTTTTGGTAATTCAGAAAAAAGTAGTACTTTTGCAATCCGATTTTGAGCGAATCGTTGGAGATTTTGATTTAATCGGGATATTTTTCTTAAATACTGAAAGGTTTTTAATAGAGAAGAAGATCATTGAGATATTGAAACAACAAAAATGTAGTATAAGGAAGGAGTTTTACTTGGCTCTTGTTAGTTTAGTAAGACATAAAAAAGACTTCCCGTCAATACTAATTAAACAATAGATTAGAGTACATCAGAGCGAGTGGTTTTTTTTGAATCACGAATGGATAATTAACAATGAAGAGTTTGATCCTGGCTCAGGATGAACGCTAGCGACAGGCTTAACACATGCAAGTCGAGGGGCATCACGAATTAGCAATAGTTTGGTGGCGACCGGCGCACGGGTGCGTAACACGTATACAACCTACCTTTAATAGAGGGATAACCTGGAGAAATTCGGACTAATACCTCATAGTAAGATATTTAGGCATCTGGATATTTTTAAAGATTTATCGATTAGAGATGGGTATGCGTAGGATTAGCTAGTTGGTAAGGTAACGGCTTACCAAGGCTACGATCCTTAGGGGTTCTGAGAGGAAGGTCCCCCACACTGGTACTGAGACACGGACCAGACTCCTACGGGAGGCAGCAGTGAGGAATATTGGTCAATGGGCGAGAGCCTGAACCAGCCAAGTCGCGTGAAGGAAGACAGCCTTATGGGTTGTAAACTTCTTTTGTACAGGGGTAAAAGGTTCTACGAGTAGGGTTTTGCAAGTACTGTACGAATAAGCATCGGCTAACTCCGTGCCAGCAGCCGCGGTAATACGGAGGATGCAAGCGTTATCCGGATTTATTGGGTTTAAAGGGTGCGCAGGCGGTATTACAAGTCAGGGGTGAAATCTTGGTGCTTAACATTAAAATTGCCTTTGAAACTGTGGTACTTGAGTGTAAAAGAGGTAGGCGGAATGTGTTGTGTAGCGGTGAAATGCATAGATATAACACAGAACCCCGATTGCGAAGGCAGCTTACTATAATACAACTGACGCTCATGCACGAAAGCGTGGGGATCAAACAGGATTAGATACCCTGGTAGTCCACGCAGTAAACGATGATTACTAGCTGTTAGCGATATACTGTTAGTGGCTAAGCGAAAGCGATAAGTAATCCACCTGGGGAGTACGTTCGCAAGAATGAAACTCAAAGGAATTGACGGGGGCCCGCACAAGCGGAGGAACATGTGGTTTAATTCGATGATACGCGAGGAACCTTACCCGGGCTTGAAATGCAGATGACAGGCGAAGAGATTTGCTTTCCCTTCGGGGCATCTGTGTAGGTGCTGCATGGTTGTCGTCAGCTCGTGCCGTGAGGTGTCGGCTTAAGTGCCATAACGAGCGCAACCCTTGCCAATAGTTGCCAGCAGTTAGATGGGGACTCTATTGGGACTGCCACCGTAAGGTGAGAGGAAGGTGGGGATGACGTCAAATCAGCACGGCCCTTACGTCCGGGGCGACACACGTGTTACAATGGGGGGTACAGAGGGTTGCTACACTGCGAGGTGATGCTAATCCCCTAAAACCCTTCTCAGTTCGGATTGGAGTCTGCAACTCGACTCCATGAAGCTGGATTCGCTAGTAATCGCGCATCAGCCATGGCGCGGTGAATACGTTCCCGGGCCTTGTACACACCGCCCGTCAAGCCATGGGAGTTGGGGGGACCTGAAGTACGTGACCGTAAGGAGCGTCCTAGGGTAAAACCGATGACTGGGGCTAAGTCGTAACAAGGTAGCCGTACCGGAAGGTGCGGCTGGAACACCTCCTTTTTAGAGAGATGCGATGATGTATTAATAGATAGGGAGTATTTACTTTCTTATACTACGAGTTGTTTTAATAACGCTATAAGGAGCTATAAGACTATTAGAGATAGGACTTTTTTGGTCTGGCATCTAATAGTTTTTTTATTTTAGATAACCTAGTCCTATAGCTCAGTTGGTTAGAGCGCCACACTGATAATGTGGAGGTCGGCAGTTCAACTCTGCCTGGGACTACATAACAAACGACGGGGGATTAGCTCAGTTGGCTTAGAGCACCTGCCTTGCACGCAGGGGGTCAAGGGTTCGAGTCCCTTATTCTCCAC
>JRAN01000013.1 GCA_000768855.1 Porphyromonadaceae bacterium COT-184 OH4590
TTTATTATGCCAGATCTGACACTTTCTTCACATAAACACTTGGGGCAATTCATATTTTTTTTGCACAAAGATACATATATATATTTAATTAGCAATACTATTTCGCAATATGCGTTCTTTGAGGTGAGATTGTCCTTTCCGCTATCAAAGGCAGTATGAGGACGAGGAGACAGGAATAGATTTAGGTACTACTCACCAGATTCAGGAACGTATATAAGCCAAGACCCCATTTCTATTGCGGGTGGGTTAAATGTTTATGCTTATGTTCACGACCCAAACAGTTGGTTGGATATTTTTGGATTATCTGCTACACATTTACACCACACGATTCCAAGAGAGGTATATAATCCAAGAAGTGGAAAACCTGCAATGTTACCAGAACATTTGGTAAACGACCCTGATATAAAGGGAAGAGCAGGTAATCCAAATCGTTGGAGTATTCCTGCCGATGAACATATTGCATTACACAAGAGGAATAGAGTGGGTGGTGATTACAACAAACGATGGGCAGAAGAACTGCAGAAGTTAGAAATTAAAATGCCTGATAAAAGCAAATGGACAAAAGACGATATATTGAATATAAGGGATAAATTAACAAAAGAATTTGGAATAGATAAATATAAGCCGAAGTGTAAAAAATGAAAATATATAATATAACGAGCTACATAGGAAAAGACGGCTTTGCCATTCTTCGACCAAGTAATAAACAAAACATTAAGGAAGTAGATGTATTAGATGTTTGGTGGGACGATTGGTGCAGTGGAGGCGATAAAATAGGCGACTTTGTATCTTGTGGTGCAATAAATGTTTGTAAAACAGCAGTATTTGAAACATTAATAGAAAATTTTAAAGAGCTGAAAAATGTAGAATTGAGATACAATAAAACAGAGAAAGAGTTAAACGCAAAAAACATCAAGCGTTTAAAATGGTTACCCAAAGAAACTATTCCCTTAACCGCTTTTTTTAGTCCGATAAGTTTCGATTGTCTTCCTCAAAGTACGATAGTAAGGAGTGAACGGGGGATAGAAGAAATAATAGGAGTTGCCGAATTAAGAGGAAATTTAGTTATTCCAAGAGAGCAAGGAAAAGGATTATTTTTCAGTTCAGATGTAATCGGCGATTTTGACTTCTTTACCCTTACAAACTCCGGTTTTTTATTGTGTACAGAACGAGTAAAAGAGTTTTGTGAAAACAACAATTATGAAAATGTGGCATTCTTAGAAATGGGTGAAATTATATAATTCACAAACCCGCCTCAATCAAGGCGTTTTTTTCTGCTTTCTTTCTTCTGCCTTTGGCGGAACGTCGGCGGGTGTTTTTGGGATTTTGCTACTGAAAAATGACTTTTTCGGCAAGAAAGTTTCTCTTTTCGGGGGCTTTTCTGCCTGTTTTTGTCGGTTTTTTGCCCTCTTTTTCTGGGTAATACTCTGAATTGGGAGTTATCGGAATAATCGTCTGATTATCAAAAAACAACTTTAAAGATTAAGTGTAAAGGCAGAGATATTTTCCTTGCCTTTTGCTGTTTTTGGAACTAAAAACAACTTTTTTAGAGAAAAAATTGTAATTTCGCAATATGCGTTCTTTGAGGTAATTATCCCGTTCCGCTATCAAGGGCAGTATGAGGACGAGGAGACAGGACTTTATTATAATAGATTTAGATATTACTCGCCAGAAACAGGAACGTATATAAGCCAAGACCCGATTAGATTAGCATCAGGGGAAGATAATCTTTATGCTTATGTCTGGGATGTTAATAGTTGGGTAGATTTATTGGGGCTGGCCATTATACCAGTAGTTACAAAAGGGGTAAATGGGGAGGTTTTAACAGCAAGTGCAACAATTACAAGGAAGAATTTGGGAAAAGGAACTAATACTAATGAATCTTCAAGAGCATATGCAAGAAGTTTAGGGCATGCTGACGATGATGCAGGACATATGATTGGTAAACAACTTGGAGGTTCTGGAGGTAAGAAAAATGTATTCCCTCAAGATTTCCATGTGAATAGAGGGGAATTTGCTCAATTTGAAGGAAGAGTTGCTGATTTTATTGATATTCATGGAAGTGCAAATGTTCAGTTGAATTTTGAATATGCTAATGGAGGAACAAGACCAACAAAAGTTACTTATACAGCTGAAGCACCGAATGGCAAAAAGCTTGAAGCAAAATTTGATAATTTTCATTAAATATACCTATGAATCAAAAAGATAAGTTAGAGATAGAAGAGCTTTTTCGTTCATTTTTGATAGAAATGAATGAATGGGAGAAAAAGTGTAATTTAATTGCTCAAAATGTTGAATTAACAGCAGAGGAAAAATTTTTAAAGAAAAAAGATGAATTAATAGGCGTTTTTGATGTTTTTTGTACAACAAAGGATAGAAAAAATGGAAAACCCAATACGATTTCTTATGGGGGTGAAGATTTTTATCATTATGACTTTAATAAAGAGAAAATAGAAAGACTGGAAAATGATGAAAAAAACTCCCAAAAAGTATTTGTTTACACATTCCGAGAAGACCCTATGGATGAGAGATTTGTTTATATTTTTATAAAAAATAGAGGCAAATGGCTTATAGACTCTAAAAAAAGATATTCTTCATGGAAAAAGAAATGGGAAAATGTATCATTATAGGGGGAATCGGTAATGTATCAAAGTTCGGGTTGCCAAGGACAGTATTATGATTAGGAGACAGGTTTAGCGTATAACCGCTTTAGGTACTACTCGCCAGATTCAGGAACGTATATAAGCCAAGACCCGATAGGGTTGGCGGGCGGTAATCCTACTCTGTATGGATATGTTTGTGATCCTAATATCGAAACAGATACTTTAGGGTTAAGATGTAAGAAAACATCATATAATGGGGTAAGTAGAAGAGATACCTTCAGACAAGCAAAAAGAGATGCAGATATTCCAATGAACCAACAACCTATTAATGTATATAGAGAACCTTTGTTAGATGGAGGAGGAAATAAAATTATTGGTAAAGATGGAAAAATAGTTTACACAAGAAATTATGTCTTTAAAAATACTAAAAGTGAAACTATAGTAATTAAGGAGCATAGTTTAGGACATACAAAAGCAACTTCTGGTCATGGAGCTGAACCTCATTTTAATGTTAGACCAATAAATAATACACAAACAGGATATGTTGAAAGCACATATGGACATTATAATTTCTAAATAAACATGAAGAATATAATTGATATTATTGATAATAATACTTTTTTAAAAAAAATATTCCCTGACGGATTGTCTGATATAAAAATAGGACGCATGAACTTTTATTTTGAAAATAAAATAGAAATTTTCATTTATACAAATCAGGAACCTGCATTTTCTCCTGATAAGTGGGGAAAATGGGGAATAGACTATACAACAGTGGTTCTTTTTATTTCTGGTCACTTTTCAAAAAATATCCAAGTCCATAATTGGCAGAGTAATAGTTTAGACAATTGCAGTATTGAAATATCAGAAAATGGAACGGTTTACAGTATTCATATTACGGGAAATAACTGGGATATATTGTTGGAATTGGAAAATTTTATCTTTCAAAGCTGTTCTACCTACATTGATGAAGCATTAATATAATCCTAATCAGAAAACAGCTACTCCAATTAGAAGTAAAATTACACATATGTGGATGCAGGATTGATAATAATATTAGAGGAGTTAATCAAAATCATCATGGATACGAAGATGCTAAAAGAGGTTTCTGCTTGCGGGTCATAGGCAATGGAAGGCATATTAACATTTCCTACTTATGTCAAAATTAATGATACTCATTATTGGAAGTCAGAATATAGTGATGAAAATAATCATCAAACTTTTGCTTGCAAATTTTAAATCGGGTAATGCTCCAAATCGGGAGTTATATCTGTAATAAACTATAAACAGTAATAAATTTTGAAGCACAAGCGTACAGGCAAAGATATATTCCTTGCCTTTTGCTGTTTTTTTGTATCTAAAAAACGACTTTTTATCGGAAAAAATTGTAATTTCGCAATACGTGTTCTTTGAGGTGATTGTCTTTTCAGGTTTCAAGGTCAATACTTTGACAGTGAGGTAGATTTATGTTACAATAGGTTTAGATACTACTCGCCTGACACAGGAACTTATATATCACAAGACCCGATAGGGCTGGCGGGCGGTAATCCTACTCTGTATGGATATGTTTGTGTTCCGAATTACTTCAAATAAACATTGACAAACGTTCAATAAGATTACAATGTAAGTGATGAAAAAGAAGATAGAAAAGGCAATAAAATTTTATAAATATAATCAGCTTTTAGATATCGAAGAAAGCAACTCTTTCTTTACTGATGAATATCATTTTTTCGCTAGAGATGTGAATCTTAAAAAATATATAAATACGGTTTGGATAACTTTGTCAGGCATTCCATACTGTACTCATATAAAAGCAAAAAATCTGTTGTTTCAAGGAAATAATGAGTGTTGGAAATACTTTGAGAGGACAGCCGTTTTTTGGACTTATGGACATAGCAACGATGAGTGGATAGACCATTTAAAAGGCGTTTTTGAATATGCTCTTTATGTTGAAAGAAAGGATTTGGTGGATAGGCTGATTGATATATCTTTATCCTATCTGACCGACGAGCGTAATTTATCAAATAAA
>JRAN01000014.1 GCA_000768855.1 Porphyromonadaceae bacterium COT-184 OH4590
CTGGGACTACATAACAAACGACGGGGGATTAGCTCAGTTGGCTTAGAGCACCTGCCTTGCACGCAGGGGGTCAAGGGTTCGAGTCCCTTATTCTCCACTAATAACTCTTTAGCAATCATTGTTTTATGTGATTGTCAAAGAATTATGTATTGCTAAACTTACACAAGGATTGCACCATTTTACACTTCGAGAGAAGTAAGGTAATCTCTGAGATATTGCTCCGAGAATAGCCACTATGTTACTGAGATGGTGTCTTAACAGTACCCTTCTAAAAAGAATAAGAATATATAGTATTGATAAAGAGTTGATTAAATAGAAAGGTTGCTGTTCCCCTCCTTCCGCTGGAAGGTTAAGTCAAAAGAAGACAAGATTAAGCCAAGCCCTTCAAGTTCAGTGAATTTGAAGGGCTTGGCTTAATCTTGTCTTATGAGAAAGACAGGAAAAAGTCAGAAAAAGACAACATGATAGCTCTAAACCGTACCCCTTGTTTCAAAAATGGATATGGGGTACGGCAAGGGAGAGACAAGGGGGTACGGTTTGTCGTAAAAAGGCGTATGATTGTCCGGATTTGGCAGTCTGCATAAAACTCATTTTAAGATGGTTGATATTAATTTTGTAACACAAAAAAAATGAGTTTATGAAAAGTACATTCCGTATTCTTTTCTATGTGAAAAGAGACAAACAGAGAGCAGACGGCACAGCTCCGATAATGTGCCGTATCACAGTCGATGGGCAAGCGAGTCATTTCAACACCAAGCTGAACATCAATCCTGTTAGGTGGGATGCGAAAGCTGCAGCAGCTATCGGTAGAACTAAAGAAGCGATGGAAATCAATTCTTTTTTGAATGAGATTAAGACGGGTCTTTACAATGTTTATCACAATCTGCTGACTAAAGAGAATAATGTAAACTCCGAGCGTATAAAAAATCTTTTCTTAGGCATTGAAATTAAGCATCAAACGGTACTTGAGCTTTTTCGTCGTCATAATGAAGGCATAGAAAAATTGGTTGGAATAAGTAAGTCTCCGGCTACCCTTCAGAAATATGAGATAGCCCGTAAACGTATGGCAGGATTTATCAGAGAATATTACAATGTTTCGGATATATCCCTGAAAGAAGTGAATCATATGTTCCTTCATAACTTTGAGATTTACCTGATGACTTCGTGTAAATGTAACGAAAATACCACTGCAAAATTTCTACAGCGTTTTCGCACGATTATTCTTTTGGCAAAGAACAACGGCTGGATACATATTGACCCGTTTGTGAACTTCAAGATAAAGTTTAAGAAAACCGATCGCGATTATCTGACGCAAGAGGAAGTAGATGTAATTATGAATAAACAGTTTGTATCGGAACGTTTGGAACGTGTCAGAGATATATTCATTTTCAGTTGTTATACGGGTCTTGCTTATATAGACGTTAAGAACTTACGAACAACCGACATCCGTACTTCTTTTGACGACGGTTTATGGATAATGGGCAAACGTGAAAAAACAGGAATAAGTTATCATGTCCCGTTACTTGATATACCCAAACAGTTGATTGCTAAATATTCGGGGAAATTGCCTGATGATAAAGTGCTTCCTGTGATGACAAACCAAAAGATGAACGAATACCTTAAAGAAATCGGTACTGTCTGTGGAATAAATAAAGATTTGACCTTTCATATGGCGAGGCACACATTTGCAACACTTACGCTTACGCAAGGCGTTCCTATCGAAAGCGTATCTAAGATGTTGGGACATACAAATATTAAAACAACCCAAATTTATGCAAGGATTACGGATGTCAAAGTTAGTAATGATATGGCTTTGTTTGCAGAAAAACTCGAAAGGAAGCGTGTAAAATCTCAGTCTGTTCTTGATAGATACTTTGAATGTCTTTCCCTTGGAGAGAAAATGGCATTGTTTCATTTGCCTTCCACTTTATCTGAGGACCCTGAGCGGGTCAAACGAATATCTATGATGTGGTACAGTCTTTCGGAAGAGGAAAAGTCATCCGTATGGACAAGTACATTTGAAAAAATAATGGTTTAATCATTAGATTACAAGAAAATCAAATGCTTCTTTAAGGTGTAATTTTTACACATAGAGCATCTGAGTAAGATACGACACTCTAAAGACTGAAGAAATGGAACAGGAATATATAAGTATAAAGGAGAATGACAGAGGTGAATTTACAGTTAAAGCCAAACTTGTCAATGGGACTGTTTGGCTATCTCAATGGCAGATGGCAACACTTTTCAATGTATATACCAAAACAATAGAGAGCTGCCTTAGGTCTATATTCAATGCTGGTCTGTTGACGGAAAACCAAGTTTCCCGTATCAATGTTTTTTATAATGAAGGAAAGAGAAAAGAACAGAGGTTTTATAATCTTGATGTTCTTATCCTTGTCGGTTTCAGAATATCTTCTCTTGAAGCAAAAGCCTTTCGGGAATGGGTTTTAAAAGGTTTCTCAGGGTATATGAACAGAGAATACAATCAAAGGTATGCTTCTGTAATTATCTGGGATAACAATATGAAAGAGCCTGTAATAACTTCACTGAACTGATAATATTACTGTCTTTACCGACAGATAGTAAACTTAAATATTGAAGTAAAAAATCTCACCTCTAAACTCGTAAGAGGTGAGATTTTTTATGTACATAAAAACAATTTGCAGTTACTCTCTGATTTTCTTTTTGCTACACTTCTCTTTTAGTTACGGAAAGCGGTTCGGTATATTGTGTTCAGATGCGAAAGTACTTCCGTGTTCTTAACGCCTCTGCAAGCTCAAGCCTCAAGGGTTTTGTGAGAAATCTTCCTCTTTCTCTCATTCTTCGTGCGAGCGTATTTTATCACAAAAAGCTTGACATTGGCTAAACACTACTTTCTCGTTGCATCTGAAACACAATGAAACCTCACCGGCTCCGCATACGGCATAAAAAAAAAGTCAGAAATTATGAGAAGTATAGCAAAAAAAAGAAAACAACAATTTTCCTACCTTCCAACCAGCATAAAAACGGTTGTAAAAATGGATTTTGTGGTTCGGGGGTTTTACTTATGGGTAATAAGGTTTTGGGGAGTATTTCCCAAATTGAAAAAACAAGAAACAGTCAATTGTTTGACTTTTAATTAATAAGATGTATAACAGAACACAAGTTGTTTGAAAACAATTATTTAAAAATATGGATAGATTCAATTTTTATCAAGACCGAAAGGTTACCTGTTGGGAACGAACTCATTTTGAGATAAAAGCGGGAGATTACGAACAAGCCTTGTCTGTTATTATGGCGTGGCAAGGAGAAGATGTAATGAGGTTTGAAGATGACGACAAAGTTTGTATTACGTATGGAGAAACTTTGTTTGATACTGCTGAAAGTCTTTCCGTTGATGACAATAACGGAAATCCGACGATTGAAGTTTTTGGAGAACGGGGAGAAAGTATAATAGATAATGTAAAAAAATCACGTAATAACAATGAGAAAAGAAACAATAACATTTAATGTATACCAAATTCACGAATTGACGGTAGAAGCTAAGGAAAATGCTTATAATCATTGGTTAAATCAATTCAACTATATCTGGGATTATGAAAATCGGAAAACGTTGGAGCAATTTGAGCAAATATTTAATATCAAGGCAAATAAATGGAGTTATGATACTGATTCATATTATTACCGTTTCACTTCATATTATAGTAAAAAAGAGGACAACCTTAAAGGCATAAGGTTGCTTAAATACCTTGTCAATAATTATTGGACATACCTGTTTGTTCCTAAAACTATTTGGAATAGAAGTTACAAGAAGAAGCGAAACAGCCGTGTATTCGTTACCGATGACTGCGTACTGACAGGCTATTATATGGACTATGAGATATTGAGACCTCTATACGATTTTATGAAAGCACCCGATAATACCACATTATATGGACTTATGAATAAATGTTTGGATAATTTTTTTAATGCTTGCAAGGATGATATGGCGTATATGGTTAGTGAAGAAGCTTTTGAAGATGATTGCTTAGAAAACAATTCAGAATTTCTATTAAATGGAGAATTATATAGTAAACTAATAAAAATCATAGACCAATGAAAGGGACAGAACATTTTAAAGAAGTAATCAAGACTTATTTGGACAGGAAGGCAGAAGCCGATGTGTTATTCTCTTTCCGATATTCCAAGCCAGAAAAAAACATTGACGACTGTATCCAATATATTTTGAATACAGTACGGAAGAGCGGTTGCTCAGGATTTTCAGATGAAGAAATCTACTCTATGGCAATCCACTACTATGATGAAGACAACATTGAGATAGGCAAGTCCAGTTCCTGTAAGGTGGTGGTAAACCACACCATCGAACTCACGGAGGAGGAGAAGGCGAAAGCACGACAAAAAGCCGTCGAGCAGTATCAGCGTGATGAACTCGCCAAGATACAGAGTCGTAATGCACGACTGAAGAAAACGGATATAACAAAAAGCGTTTCCCAACCCTCTCTATTTGAGATTTAGATTTTTGGCGCAAGGACAGATAAGTATTTTGTTATGAATAATATAAGGAGGAAAGACGATGAAACCAAAGAATAGATTTCAAAAGCAGGTGATGGAATTAAGTAAACAACTACCATCCATTACCTCAAAACAGGAGCAATGGGCTCGTCGATATTGCTTTGACCACATTGCAAAGAAAAACTCAAAGGGGGTATTCACTTGCTTAGAGTGTGGACATAAATGGACAGATAAATCATACACAGCCAATATTGTCGTTTGTCCTTGTTGTAAGACGAAGTTAGAGATAAAAAGAACAAGACAACGGGTATTTAAACAGTCGGAATATTTCTGTATCGTTACCACATTCAAAGGGTATCAGGTATTACGTTTCTTTTATTTGAATGTATACAAGAAAGAAAGTCAACAAGCCCATTTCTTTTGTCGGGAAGTGGTACAGCGTTGGATTAACCCACAGGGGAAATACGAAACCTTAGCCCTTCTTCGTCCAATGAATTATTTTCAAGATAAATGGATATTTAACAGCGATTTGGAGATTCGTCCAGAAAGAGCATTGTACGACATTATGCCGACAAAAATTTATCCTTATTATCGGATATTACCTGAAATTAAAAGGAATGGTTTTAAAGGAGTATATCACGATAATACTCCATTTCAACTATTCCATTCGATATTGACCAACAACCGTATAGAGACTTTACTAAAAGCAGGGCAATACGGACTTCTAAGGTACTTTATTAGAACAAATTGTACTACTCTCGACCATTATTGGGCTTCCATTCGTATCTGTATACGTAATCATTATACGATAAAAGACGGCTCTATGTGGTGCGATTATGTAAATATGCTTACGATATTAGGCAAGGATACCAACAGCCCGAAGTATGTATGTCCCATCGACCTCAAAGCCGAACATAATCGCAGACATACGGAAATTCTCAAACAGCGAGAAAAGGAAGAACAGGAACAAAAGAAACGGAAGGCGATGGAACAGGAGCAACGCTTCATAGGAATGAAAGCTAAGTTTTTCGGAATAGCTTTTACTGACGGTACGATTAATATCCGTGTTTTAGAGAGTGTACAGGAATATTTGGAAGAAGGTAATGTCTTACACCATTGCGTATTTGCCAATGAATATCATCTCAAACCTAACTCCCTTATCCTTTCGGCTACCATAAGCGGGAAACGATTAGAGACGATAGAGGTTTCATTAGAAACAATGAAAGTAATACAATGTAGAGGATTATGCAATCGAAACACGGAATACCACGACCGAATAATCAATCTTGTCCATCGAAATATGAAACAAATTCGTCAGCGAATGGTGGTATAATGTATAACTTATAAAATACGTAAAAATATGGAACTGAAAATAGAAGGTATCATTTATAGTTGGGATGACCGTATACCGTATATTCTTGTTCGGGTTATAAACGCCATAACCTTATCGACCAATGAAACGGAATTGAGGCAGGCAATCAAATACATTGCATCAAAAACGGAACTTGAAAAGTTTTTTGCTTATGGTTACGGAGCTCATCATTTTTGGCTTACACACCGTAGATTATCTAATAGAAAACCAATAAATCACAGATTATTAATAGTAGAATTTTGAAATTATGAAAAAAAAGCGAGTTTATAAAGTATGTACCCGATATATCTTTTCGGGAGTTTTTGAAGTGACTGCTGAAAGTCAGGATGAAGCACGGCGTAAGGTAATAGAAGATTGCGGTTTGGTAATGGGCAGCAATATTCACAGTACATTACCCGATGAAGAAATCGATTGGGAGTTCGGTATGCATTCGGAAATACGGACAGGACGGATAACTATTGTTCGATAGGAAACTTCGGAGTAAAACGGTCGGTATTAGAGAATATTATAGTAAGGTAAATGGAGGAGTACGTATATGCCTCCCCCCTCACCTGATAAAAACGGATTAATGGGTTGATATATAGACAATATAAAAACAAATCAAAGAAGAGAATTGATATGAGAAAAACAGAAATAAATAAACGAAGAGAATATAGAGAACAGATAGCAATAGCTATCCAAAATATCTTGTCCTCAAAATATCGAGTAAGTATTTGTGATTTTGACAAGACGGCTTTAGAGATTCATTGTACGGAAAAACAATTCTATTCAATATGTGAGGAATATGGATGTTCAGGTATCTATTCCGATAAAAAGAATGTAGCGATTATAACGAATTTTATGATGTACAAACGCAAATCTAATTGATATGCAAATAACAGACAGGCGGAAAATTCCCGCCTGTTACTTTTTCCGTGACCTTGTTAAATCATCGGGGGAGAAAAAGTAACAAAAAGCCACTAATGTTTATTGTTTTGAAATAAAGTGATTTAATTGTTGTTCATTCAATGGAATATCCTTCATCAAAATAAGTAGAAAGTTTTTCGATGCCTATCTGAAACTTTTTAGGATTTTGCTCTTTTAGCTTGATGATATTTTGCAGTTTCCATTGTACGGAAGGAAAGGAACTCAAATTGCCGGCAGAACAATAATTCCAAATAGGCGTACCTTGCTCGAAGGATAACAGAAAAGTTTTATCATCCTTATTCAAACAAGCATTTACCATTCTGATTATATCTTGTCGAGCAATCCTGTAGTCAGAGTAAGAAAAAGGGATATCTGTCATCCCCAAAAATTGATTGTTAAGTATTTCTTTTGATTCACTTCATTAGGACATAGTGATTCGATAATCGGCTTGTCACTGCCTAATAAACACAATATCAATCCATTTTTTATCCTTTCAAATGTAGTCTCTTTCATATATTTACAATCGAAAATGTCACGTGGGTGTTGTCTACTGAGTGCAGCAGCTATCTTACCTCCATAGAGTTGTGAGTAAGGGACTATTCGTGCCTTACAATTGGCTTGGAACTCCTCCTTCGCCCTTTGACAGAGTTCTAAGATTTCGATATCTCCAAGGACACCTCGCTTCGTACCATTTACTTCTATCTTGACCATTGCACCTGCATATGAGCATTGTAACTTCCATACATCAGGCTTATGAATTATCCTAATTTCGGGGATTGCCCGTTCGATACTCACCTTCAACTTATGCAAATGTCGATTGATGTTTTCCAAACTCTTATTGCGAGGTTCTATAGGAAGGTATGTCAAATCTATGTCAATCGAATAGCGAGGCATATTCTGATGAAATAAGTTGATAGCCGTTCCTCCGTGAACTGCAAAATCCTTCATTTGATAAACCAATGGCATTATGCGTACCAATAATGCCACTTGACTCTTATATTGTCTATTATTCATAATTGTGTAATTCTTTTGGAATAGTCATCTTATATTTACTAATATATGCCCCGGACTTTGCTAATTGTAACTTGTGAGTCCCTATATCAACTGCTGTAAGGTCTATTTCTTCAAACCAATAATGTCCCGCTTTTTCTGCCATATAGAGAAAGAGTCTTTTCAGCCTATAGTGTTTTGTTGTTTCCAACAGTAATTGTACAACATCAGGACGTAAAGTCGTTAATTGTTCCATAATATAGAACAAGTCCATATAGCTGTAATGACGAGGAGTAAGCAGTAAGCATTCCATAAAAGCCTGTTCCGGAGAAGATACGAGTAAATTCCAATCCCAATAGGAAAGAGTCGTTACCTGTGGTACCGTAAATACCTTTGTGCTGAATACTTTGAATTCCCTGTCGAATACCCCTAATCTCATCCATTGAGGTGTACTCTCTTTTTCGGAAGCAACCATCAATACAGGCTTTCCCATTGGTACATAGTGGTTATAGTTCCATAGTTCCAATGCCGAATGGGCTGCGATACGAAAAGTTTTATTCATCTGTACGTTGTATGACTGCAAGGCACCAAATGCAGAGAGAGGCTCTCTTGCACGATACATTACCCCTCGGTCTAAGGCAGATAACCATCCCGATGACCGATAACGTTTGAGTAGCTGAGGCGAATATCCTTGCTCACTTAGCCATTTTGAAAAGTATAGACCATTCTTTTGCCCTAAAAAAAGCAATTGGTTTATTTTACTCTCTTTTAATATACTCATAGTTTATCTTGTCAATTATATTCAGAATGCAAAGGTATGGATATTTGAGCAGACCCCCAAAGAATAGTTGAAATATTTTAATCAAAATAAACTAATAGTATATTTATTGTCGATAACTTATAAACATATCTGACGCAATCAGGTAAAATACAGAAATTGATATTTTGGATTTGTAACTTTTGAATCCGTTTTCAGGAAATTTGAAATACATTTAAAGTTCTGTTATAAACGAAGTTACAATTTCTCTCTATCTTTTGTTATTGCATTTTGCCAAGAAAAAGTTTTATGGACTACTTGTTCAAAACTATCTTCAATATACACATCTATTGTTTGTTGTCCTTCAGACAAAGAAGTGTAATAGAGTCGAAAAGTTTCTCTGTCTAATGAATACAGGTCGTTGGGTTTGAAAATAGTCCCGTCATCCATTCGCAGAATACCTTTTCCATCCGGTTGAAAATATCGTATAGTATACGATGCTTGATTGTTTTTATCCGCTTTCTTTATTTTGCACCTGATTTCTATCGTCTCTCCTTTGACTATTCTGGGTTGAACAGGTAGGGTAATAAGCCGAAATGATTTATCTATTTCAGGTTTAGGCTCGGTGGGAAGGTGCTCAAAACCAAGTGTTTTTTTGACTGTATTTCCATTATTGTCGATAAGGTATAGGTCAATTGCTTGATATTCTTTACTGTCTGAAACATAAAACAGTTTAAATACTTCACTGTCTAATTCATACAACTTATTGGGTTTCATTGGAGTATTGCCTTGAAATATTAACATACCCTTCCCTTCGGGCTGAAAATACCGTATTGAATAAAGAGTGTTATTTCGTGTATCGGAATTGCTAACTAAGTATATATAGACTTCCGTTGCGATGATGCATTAGCAAAAGTATGGATAATTTTAGCATCTCCATCTTTTTTGAATAGCACT
>JRAN01000015.1 GCA_000768855.1 Porphyromonadaceae bacterium COT-184 OH4590
CGAAGGAGACGAAGAGGTCGGCTGCCTTAGAGTCGTACCCAACGATGATAACCACCGCTATAAACTAAAAGTACGGTTGGTGAATGTAGCTTTGGTAAAAGGAGACAAGGAGGCATTAGAAGACCCTACTAAGGCAATGAAAATACAAAAACTCCTTGAAAATAGTTCATTATCTCATTGTTTTGTACGTCCTATTGTAGAGCCTGTAGTGCAGGAGCTGGACTTGACAGACCGTAGCGGTGAATGGCGAAGCTATATGCGTGATATTATACAAAGTACGTCGGGTAGAAAAGAAAAAGTGATTGATGAAAAACTTTATTTAGATACTGTTTTTAGAGAAATAATAAATGCCTTTCATACGAAATTTGAAGATGTAGAATNGGGTAGAAAAGAAAAAGTGATTGATGAAAAACTTTATTTAGATACTGTTTTTAGAGAAATAATAAATGCCTTTCATACGAAATTTGAAGATGTAGAATACGACAGTAGTTATAATATCGTTTTCTTTTTTATCAATCACAAAATAGGATATGATGATGTTAGTACCGGAGAATGGGGAAATACAAAGGGATATACAAAAATGAAAGAAAGGCTATCGTTGATAATGCAAAACGGAGTAGATACTCATACGCTTAGCCACGAGGCTTTACACGCGAGGGGATTAGACCATACTTTCGAAGATGAACGAAANCTATCGTTGATAATGCAAAACGGAGTAGATACTCATACGCTTAGCCACGAGGCTTTACACGCGAGGGGATTAGACCATACTTTCGAAGATGAACGAAACATAAGTAAATATCATTTAACCAAGCACTTGACGGATAACATCATGGATTATGCTCCTCAAGAGGAAGAGTCGAAAGAGAAATATATGCAATCTACCTACAAATGGCAATGGGATGCAGTAAAAAATTATGCCGATGACACAAATATTTATAGAGGACTAAAAAAGGAGAGTGAATGATGAAAAAGTTAGTGCTATATATATTTACAGGCGTGTTTTTAACAGGCTGTAAANGAGTGAATGATGAAAAAGTTAGTGCTATATATATTTACAGGCGTGTTTTTAACAGGCTGTAAAACATTTGATTACTTACCTAAACAATATAAAATAGGGCAAATTGAGTATTTTGACTTTGAAGATTTCTATAAAAATAAGAGCAAGAGATTTAATGAATTTTATCTAATGAAGAAAGACACAATAGAGATATTAAAATCAATAGAGCCAAATTATATTTTTGAAACTATTACTGTATATCCAAAGAATTATAAGCTTACTAAGAGGTACTACCCCAATGGAGTGATAAAAGAGCGAGGAAAAGAGTATTATCATTATGGTTCGGATAATTTTAAAATCGGCAAATGGGAGTATTTTGACGAGCAGG
>JRAN01000016.1 GCA_000768855.1 Porphyromonadaceae bacterium COT-184 OH4590
GCCATGAGAGCTCTTTGGCTGCTTATCAAAACAATAAGCGAGAGCCCATTTGAAAATCGAATCTCACTTAAAGAGAGTTTTTAAGGGATGACTAAATACTGATATAGTTCTGACGACGGCATTGTTTATCTATTGATTTAGTGCTTCCTTAATTTCCAATCCTGTTATTCGTCCTATTTTTATACCACCTTACAATAAGCCAGAGCACTGCTACAATAAATAAAATATGGTGTATTGGTTCTAAATATAAAACAATCATAGCATTCATCACAATATCTAACACATAATTTTCAAAGTTATAGTGTATTAATAATTTATCAAAAAGAAAAGAAGAACATATAATAAGTATTACCAAAATAATTCCCCATAGAATTAGCGAGAATGCTATCCATTTGTTTTTCTTAAAGAATTTATTAGCTACTATATAGCTAATAATTCCCAAAATAACCTCAATCAATATTCCGATTAACATTACTTCCAATATGCATTGATTTCACTTGCTGTTATTCGTCCCTTTTTAGATGTTCTAAAATCTTACTATCATATATGCTCCAAAGTGAGTGATAAAGGATAATTATCACCTTTATTATTTGTCATATAGCAATTCTATGTACCAATCATCAACTATTCTTTTATACAAAATAATATTGCCTTCATTATCTTTATACCTTTCGTTTAAATCAACAGAATCAGGACACAAATATTCATCTGAACAAAAAGGTCTTCTTCTATATTCAAAGTTCTTATCAATACTCCATAAAATCCCTCCATAACTAAAATATTCGGAATTGCTAACTAAGTATATATAGACTTCCGTTGCGATGATGCATTAGCAAAAGTATGGATAATTTTAGCATCTCCATCTTTTTTGAATAGCA
>JRAN01000017.1 GCA_000768855.1 Porphyromonadaceae bacterium COT-184 OH4590
CTATCGTTGATAATGCAAAACGGAGTAGATACTCATACGCTTAGCCACGAGGCTTTACACGCGAGGGGATTAGACCATACTTTCGAAGATGAACGAAATATAAGCAAATATCATTTAACCAGGCACTTGACGGATAACATCATGGATTATGCTCCTCAAGGGGAAGAGTCGAAAGAGAAATATATGCAATCTACCTACAAATGGCAATGGTATGCAGTAAAAGCTTATGCTGATGACACAAATATTTATAGAGGACTAAAAAAGGAGAGTGAATGATGAAAAAGTTAGTGCTATATATATTTACAGGCGTGTTTTTAACAGGCTGTAAANGAGTGAATGATGAAAAAGTTAGTGCTATATATATTTACAGGCGTGTTTTTAACAGGCTGTAAAACATTTGATTACTTACCTAAACAATATAAAATAGGAGAAGTAGAGTATTTTAATTTTGAAGAATTTGAAAAAAAGAAAGACGAAAAATATTCTACTTACTATTATGAAGATGGACAAATTGAAATCTTAAAGGCAATAGGAACAAATTATATTTTTGAAACTATTACTGTATATCCAAAGAATTATAAGCTTACTAAGAGGTACTACCCCAATGGAGTGATAAAAGAGCGAGGGAAGGAGTATTATCATTATGGTTCGGATAATTTTAAAATCGGCAAATGGGAGTATTTTGACGAGCAGGGTAATCTATTAAGAGTGGAAGACAAAGAGGGCAAAGACCGCGACTATGATATGACTTATAAGGAGGCATTTAGAAAGGTAGCATGTCATTTTGGTTTTAGTATGAAGAATTTGGTTATAGAAAAGTTTCTTGTAAGCGAGGGTTTGTTTTGGGTCTTTACAAAGAAAGGCAAAAGCATAGCCGTAAATATGCAAACAGGAAAGGTGAAAAAAGTTACCATAAGTCATAAGAAGTAGCAACTCCGTAAGTCAAAGACGATGACATCAATAAAAGTAAATACGTTTTTAACCAAGCACTTGACGGANAAAGTTACCATAAGTCATAAGAAGTAGCAACTCCGTAAGTCAAAGACGATGACATCAATAAAAGTAAATACGTTTTTAACCAAGCACTTGACGGATAATGTAATGGACTATGCCAAAGAAAAGAGAGATGAAGCAAAGCTAAAATCTACCTACAAATGGCAATGGTATGCAGTATGGGAAACCACTGTTAAGAGGCAAATTCCTAACGACAATTAAAATCGAAGACAAAGTTATGAAAAATATTATCTGTATAATAATCTTCGGTTTACTGATAGTAAGCTGTACTACAAACAAATACCTGCCCAAGAAATATAAGACAGGTGAAGTAGAGTATTTTGATATAGAGGAGTTCGAAAGAATAAAGAATAAAAAGTATAATGAATATTATTTAAATAAAAAAGATACAATAGAGATTGATTTGTTTAGAAACAGTGATGGAGAATATTTAGATTTAAGAACAGTTTACTCCTCAAATTATATACTTCGTAAAAAATTTTATCCGAGTGGCATAATCAAAGAACGAGGTAAAAAAAACTATCCTGGCGATGACTTTAAGATAGGCATTTGGGAGTATTTCGACGAGTCGGGCAACTTGTTAAAGACCGAAGATATGGATAAGAGGTATAAAGTATCGTACAAACAGGCATTGCGTAAGGTATTACGTTATTACTGTTTTAGCAAGAAGGATTTGATGATAGAGATAATGCCCGGTAATGACCGCTTGTTCTGGGTTTTCAGTAAAAACGGTAAATCTAAAGCCGTCGATATGAAAACGGGTAAAGTTTACAATGCGAATGTTAGTCAAAGTGGCAGAGTAAGCAGGGTTAGGGACGAAATGGAGGATTATATAGAGGAGTCACGGAAAAAGAAGAATACTGATAGTAAACCTGACAGTACAGATACGAACTAAAAATGAAAGTATTGGGGGTAATCGTATATAGGCAATTTTATGGATTATTACAATAAAACGAATTCTTTCGTATCAGGTATATATGCGTAATACAAAAAGAAGAAGAAAAACGATAGATGAAATTCAATATACTTAATATAATTAACTACAATCATTTAATTATGAAAAAAATCATATATCTAATCATAGGTATCTTTATGTTTTGCCGTTGTGCCACATCTGTAGCATACAAAACTCCTTCCCCTTCGCAGTACGGGTATATTGACGGTAAAGCGATTGACAATGGTTTCCCCAAACAGAGACAGCCTTGGATTGTTTTTTCCGATAGAACACATAATAAGGTCAATCCCACCAAAACAGACGATATTGCTTTGTATAAAGAAGTAGGCTTTATGGAACCGCTTATGGTGATAAAAAAAAGAAAGAAAATGATCAAGGTCGGAGAGTATTCTCCCGATATTGTCAATGACGGTAAGTTTTTTCGACAAAAAATAAAAGTTTATGGATGGTTACCGAAAGACCGTTTGTTGTTATGGAATAACAATTTGAAAAATACGTATACAGGTTTTGCCGTAAAAGCCACCTTGACCATCAACGACCCTGATGTGATTAGTAACTCAGGTAGATATATAGAGAACGATTCTGTTATCTTGTATAAAACTCCCGACTTCACAGAAAAATCGCCTCGCAGGTTTGTTATAGGCGATATAGTATATATATACAAGATGTCTCGCGATAAAGAGATGTTTCTTATAGGGAATGTTCCTGCTATAATAATCGATAGCATAAAAAACAACACTTATGGATGGGTAAGTAAGAATATGTTGACCGTCTGGGGTGAAAGAACAGCCATACGAATACACCCGAATGATTCTTCCGTAACGGAGATTAGGGTCAAAGGGAAAGATAAGTCGGAAAATAAACTTGTCCTCAAGTCTACGGAAATAAAGGACAGGACACCTATGGAAAATATTTTTCCTACTACTTCGGTAAGTCGACAATCTTCCTCCAAGGATATTAAATATTTTACCAATCCGTTTGATTATAAAAACAACAGCGTTTATAATGTCCTTGGTAATCCTGTTTTTTATGAAGACTATAGACGAATTTTGTCTGATAACAAAAAACTAAATATTGTTTTTGCAGTAGATTTCAGTAAGAACAATCGGTCTTATCTTCCCGTCATAAAATCTCTGTTGCAGGAATTGCAGTTAAAATTTCCCGATACCGACTATTTTTCGAGAGTAAGAGTAGGAGGAGTTGTATATAAAGAAAGTTCCTGTGGATTAACGGACATATCATTTCCGCTAAGTGAAGATTATAGCAATATTATATCTTTTTTTGAAGATAAAGCACAGCAATTGAGTTGCGAAGATATGAATATCGCTCAACCTGTCGCAAACGGATTGCTGATGGCTACTAAATTGATAAAAAAGGAGAATGCCAATAATGAAACAAATATAATTGTCGTTATAGGAACGACAACCCGCTCTTACGAAGATACTACAGACATTCTTATAAATGCCGTAACCGGAACAAAAGCTAAACTCATCTTTTTCCAAACACAATCGGGAAACAATGATGCGTATAATGACTTCGTATTGTTAGGAGAAAAGGTAGTAGTTAAAAGTGCTCAGGATATAGCCCAAATAAAGAAACAAAGAATGGTAAACCCGCAAGATGTATTGTTCGATAATAATTACAGTCTTTCGCGGGGAGCCGATGGCATATATAATCTGGATTATCCGAAAAGAAGTATGACACAGGGTTTTGTAATCTTCCCAAGAAAGGGGGAGACAATGCCTGTAAGTGTTTTAAAGTCGGCTATAGACAGCATTATATATCAGGTGACAGCGGATAATATACATACGGATAGCTCTCTGACGGCTTATTTTCGTTCAGCAATCGGAGTAAATAATACTTTACTGTCCGATATATATAAAGAACACATACCTTTTTCAGGTAATAAACTTCCGACAATCGTCGCTTCCGGCTGTCTAAATAAAGAGAATGTTTTTATGCCAAAGGGGTATTTGTCGGTAGCTCCCGATATTGCGGAAGCAGGTATTCTTCTAAACGAATATGAATATGAACAACTACTTCATTTTTATTGTAAAATATATGATGAAATAGGTTCAAATAAGAAACTGAATAAAAGAGGAGCCATTCGAAAGTTTGTTAATATCATAAAAAAATACAATCTATCGGGCATAAGACTAACTAGTAATGATATATATTATAGAAAAATGTCTGAAATCATAGGACTTCAGACAGGTTTTTATATTGACAAAAAAAATATGATGAATAAACCTTTGTATGAATGG
This sequence comes from Porphyromonadaceae bacterium COT-184 OH4590, assembly GCA_000768855.1. Taxonomy (GTDB): domain Bacteria; phylum Bacteroidota; class Bacteroidia; order Bacteroidales; family Paludibacteraceae; genus F0058. The sequence goes on from JRAN01000017.1 coordinate 4,234, forward strand.
AAGAATAGCGAATTAATACCAGATAAGAAGGTATTGGATTTTTTCAGACAATACGAAGGATTGGCTGAAAAACTGAATGCAAACAAAACTTCTCCGAAAGTCAGAATTAAGTATAACGGGAATTATTTCTACTGGCTTGGAGAAGAGTATATTCCTAAAGTAGAGTAAAAATAAGAATATCAATATGAATGTTTTAATAACCAACGAGACGGTAAAAGACCTTTTTCATATAGCGAAACGGATTGCCCGAGAGAACTATAACCCTACTTATGGGGGAGTGCATATCCTTCAGGCTCTAATGCACAGAGATATCGACTTGACAGGGTTTTTGCAGAGTATGGGCAAAGATACCGGATACATTTATGAATGGGCGGAAGTTCGTATGGAAGAATATCCATCGACTACTCAGCCTCCTTCAGAAATATCTCAAGGGGATGGGGTTGAAGTTATGTTGCAGGAAGCTGATGATATAAGGATAAAGTTGGGGTTGGACGAGATTACCCCGATATGCCTGCTTGCCGCATCGGTAAAACCGAATGTGTTTTTCTCGTCCGAGCAGTTGAAATCTCTTCCTCTGCGTGAACACGAAATTCTGAATCATATAGGAGGCTTTTCATCGCAACTTACAGCTGTATCTTCCGATAGTTCGATTGATACAGATGGAAATACTCCGAATGCTACACTGAGTCAATACTGTGTAGACAAAACGGCACAGGCACGAAACGGGGTATTGGACAAGACTATCGGACGAGAAAAAGAAACACGCAGTTTAATAGAAGTCTTATGCCGCAGAAGTAAACCGAATGTCATCATCGTAGGGGAACCGGGCGTAGGTAAGACGGCTCTTGTAGAGGGGTTTGCTAATGAAATCATACAAGGGCGAGTACCTTTAAGTTTGAGAAATGCTATTTTACTTGAGCTCGACACAAGCCTGCTAATGGCTGGCACTTCATATAAAGGCGAAATAGAAGACCGAATGAAAAAGGTTATCAATGAGTGTAAAAAGTTAGATAAAGCCATTTTATTTATTGATGAAATTCATTCAATGGTCGATAATAAAGGGAATATGGCGGGAGTAGCCAATTTGTTAAAACCTGAATTGGCAAGAGGGGAACTGACAGTTATAGGAGCTACTACTTTCGAAGAATATCGTAAGGTCATAGAACCGGAACAGGCATTTAACAGACGTTTTGAGTTGCTTCACGTATTGGAACCGGATATGAAGACCTGTGTAAAAATGATAGAGACCTTGCTTGAAAACTATCAGTTATATCATAATATTGAGGTTGAAAAAGATGCTGTTGCCGAGTGTATACGACTTGCCAAACGTTATGCAAAAGGTAAAAAACTCCCTGATGCAGCTATCGACCTGCTTGACAGGACAATGTCGGCAATTAAAATGTTGGACGAACTTTCATTGCAAGACTTAACGCTTTGGAAACAAGAATACGATGCTACAGTAGGTCGGACATATATCGATGCGGAAGAAAAAATATCCGAACTCCAATGGCTCTACGGTCAGCTTCAAAACCGTATAAGTCCCATCTTATGGGGATTATTAAAAGAACAACCCGCCATAGATTCATCAGACGATGTCGAACATATACAGACATCTATTGAAAGCGTATATGCCGAACTGCAAGGATATGCAGCCGTTAAATGCGAAAAAGTAGGTAAATTGGAGTTGGCAGCTGTAATGGCAGCTAAAACGGGTATTCCTATTGGAAAAATTCAAGCCGGCGAGAAAGAAAAAATACTCAATATGGAGTCTTATCTACTTAAACGGGTAGTCGGACAGGATCACGCACTTAAAGTACTTGCCGATGCTATTGTAGAAAATCGAAGCGGGTTGGGTAAACAGGGACAGCCGATAGGTTCGTTTTTCTTTTTAGGTCCCACAGGAACGGGAAAAACGGAGCTTGCCAAAGCTATGGCAGAACTGCTGTTTAACGATGAGAAAGCGATGATTCGGTTTGATATGTCCGAGTTTAAAGAAGAACATTCGGCTGCACTTCTTTATGGAGCACCGCCAGGATATGTAGGATATGAAGAAGGTGGTATGTTGGTCAATAAAATTCGTCAACAGCCTTATGCAGTCGTACTGTTTGATGAAATAGAGAAAGCCCACAGTTCGGTCTTCGATGTCTTTCTTCAAATTATGGATGAAGGGAAAATAAGTGATAAGTTGGGTAAAGAAGGGGATTTCAGCAATGCCTTGATTATGTTTACTTCCAACATAGGTAGTGCCGATATTATTGAGAAATTCACACAACATCATATCCCGACGTCTTCCGAACTGATGCAACTGATGTCAGGGTATTTCCGTCCCGAATTTCTGGCTCGTATTACCGAAATTATCCCCTTTGCTCCTATTTCGGAGATAATGGCTCAAAAGATATTGGAAATACAGCTCCAACCATTAGTAAAATCATTGGAAAGATTACGAATTACACTTGATATTTCCGAAGAAGCCAAGAAAAATCTGGCTATCACGGGGTTTAGTAGCAAATACGGGGCAAGGCAGATAACGGGAGTCATTCGAACACAACTGACACGCCCTATCTCAAAAATGATAGTCGCAGAGCAAATAAAGGGCGGTGACCGTATTGAAGTCGGTTGGGATAAAGAAAAACAGGATATACAATGGAAAATTTGCAATTAATTTAAAAATTTGGCATTGTTAATTTAAAATATATTTTATAATTTTGCACTATGAAATGTTATAAATGTCAATCAGAAGATAGCGTTAAAGCAGGTTTTACAG
>JRAN01000018.1 GCA_000768855.1 Porphyromonadaceae bacterium COT-184 OH4590
TTGTTTCCCAGCTGTAAAACCTGCTTTAACGCTATCTTCTGATTGACATTTATAACATTTCATAGTGCAAAATTATAAAATATATTTTAAATTAACAACATCCTTGTTTCTATTTTGTTTTTTACTCAAATTTAATGGATTTGGCAGGCGATATTTTGGTAATTATCTGCGATGAGAATACCATTATAGCTATCGACAATATGAATACCGCTACGTTGAGCAGGGCTATCTGCCAAAGGTTGATGGCTACAGGCACAGAGTCTGTATAATAATATTCGGGGTTTAAAGGTATTATGCGAAAATAGTTTTGTAACAATACCGCAAGCAACCCTATAAGATTGCCCCAAAACATACCGCGAGTAACAAAAAACATCGCATTTAGCACAAATACTTTACGTATCTCTCTGTTTTTCATACCTAAAGCTTTGAGTATGCCAATAGTTTGGGTCTTTTCGAGTATTATTATCAGTAGCCCCGAAATCATATTAAAACCTGCTACTGCCATCATCAGTATCAGGATTATATAGGCATTGATATTGAGCATTTCGAGCCAATTGAATATCTGAGGATAAAGCTCTTTGATTGACTGAGTATTGTATATCAGGCGGTTGTTGTCGAATTTATTACCTACTATCGACTGTATGTCGTTGGTAGTCTGCTCCAAAAGGTCGAAGTTGGAAAGCATTATTTCGACCGAACTTATCCTGGTGCTATCCCATTGGTTTAGCTCTTGTATAACGGCTGAATTACAGATTACAAACAATTTGTCGAACTCCGAAAAGGTGGTAGCATACACACCCGTAATGTGGAATTTGCGTGCCCGTACCTGCTGTTGGAAAAAATATGCAAAAATATCATCTCCAAGCCCAATATTAAGCTGTTTAGCCAATTTATCCGAAATTAAAATATTGTTTCGATTTTCATTTTGTACAAAATCCGACACGGAGCCTTCGACAAGGTTTTTTTTATAAAAACTCCAATCGTAATCCTCTTTTACACCTTTGAAAACCACACCTTTGAAGCTATCATCAGTTTTGATAATACCCGGCTTGGTTACTATCGGTTCTATCTTACTTACCGCAGGTATTGCCTTGACAGACAACATAGTAATACTATCTATCGTAATTGGCTGGCGGTCGAACGAAGAGCTACCACTATACGAAAATATCTGAATGTGCGAACCGAATCCTACAACCTGTGCCCTGACTTCACGCTTAAAGCCGATTACAACGCTTATAGCCAATATCATCACAGCAAGTCCGACAGCTATACCGAATGTGGCTATCTTGACACTCGACTTTTTTCGTGTTTTGTTCTTATAGCTATTTGAGCTAAAGCGCTTTGCCAAAAAATATGGAAAATTCATATTGTATTAGAGGATAGGTGTTTAATAAATTGAGATACAATCTTTTCTATTTGTATGTTTAATCAAAAAAATATTTGTTGTCAGTAGCTAACTGTACCATACCATTTTTCTAAACACCTATCCTCTAATCATACTGTGTAGTTGTGGCAATTATTGTCTTTTCAATAGCCGTTGGGCAGCCTCCGCAGCTACAATAAGACCTCCTGCCGACATAATTATATCTTTGAGCACCAATCGCCCGGCTCCCGACAGGTACGGAAATCCAAACTGAGGAGTTGGCATATCTCCGCCCAAATTAGGCACATACACTTCGGGGGTAGTGATTAGGAACGAAAGGGTTACGATAGACATACCAAAGGTAAGCAATCCGCCTAAAACACCAATTTTGGGAGACCAAATACCTAACAAAGTCAATAATCCGATTATACAGATAAATGATCCTAAAGCGTAAGAGAATGGATAAGTGCCGTTTTGCTTGTGCCATTCGATATTTTTGGCTACCATTTTGCCTTCCGGATTTTTGTACAAGGTGTATTCGGCTACCATTTCGCCCTTATCGTTTGGAACGGTTTTGCCCGAATTGTTATAGAAAAAAGACATAAAAGGGCTATTACTCACAAACGGCACTATGCCATCGGCTTCGTACTGAAAAGCCTTTAATCCCCCAATCCATGCCATAACAATAAATATCGCAATGCGAATATAGTTGATAAAATAACGTTGGCTGTTTGCTAAAATATCAATCAAATTGCTTAACAAATTATTCATTCTAATATATTTTTTTAGCTCAATTAATTAGTTTTTACTTAAAATTTTAAGCAAAGATATAAATAATTTTTTAAACCTGCAATAATTGGGTGCAATGAATTTTACCTACCACACATACAAATAATTATTTGTTTTATATAATATTCAAAATTATTTATATCTTTGGACTCTGATACTTTTGGACAGCACACTTTTATGACCTACAAAATCAATCCGGTTGTACCTGCTTTGAAACTGTTGGTCGAAATGGAGCGAATACTCAAGAGTATTCGAGTGGAAATATATGTTTATTATCAATTATTTACTAATACAACAAAAAAATCACATTATTATGAAAGTAGGATTATTTATTCCCTGTTATATCAATGCCGTCTATCCGCACATCGGCGTAGCATGTTACAAACTGCTGACAAGTCTTGGAATAGAGGTTGATTATCCCTTGGGGCAAACCTGCTGCGGACAGCCGATGGCTAATGCCGGATTTGAAAAAGATTCACTGACATTGGCAAAACGCTTCGAGCAATTGTTTAAAGACTATACCTATGTTGTAGGTCCGTCAGCAAGTTGTGTAGCTTTCGTCAAAGAAAACCACCCCCGCATTCTCTCCGAACACGGTGAACACGTCTGCGAAACAAGCAAACATATTTACGACATCACCGAGTTTCTTCACGATGTGGTTAAACCCGAACATTTTGCTTCTCATTTTCCTCATAAGGTGAGTCTTCACAACAGCTGCCATGGCGTGCGGGAGCTTCATCTCTCGTCTGCTTCGGAGTTGACAATCCCTTACTACAACAAGATTCGCTCACTGCTGGAGAGAGTTTCGGGTATAACGGTAGTAGAGCCTGAACGCATAGACGAGTGTTGTGGTTTCGGTGGAATGTTTGCCGTGGAAGAGCCCGAAGTGTCAACCTGTATGGGACACGACAAAGTAAAAGACCACATGGCTACTGGAGCAGAATATATAACAGGTGCCGATAGCTCCTGTCTTATGCACATGGAAGGCGTTATTGAACGCAAACACCTCCCTATTCGTACAATTCATTATTTAGAAATTTTATCCGCACAACTATGAGTACCACACATTCCAAGGCTGCCAAAGCCTTTTTATCCGACAAAGCAAATGCCAAATGGCACGACAAAACATTATATATGGTTCGAACAAAACGCGACCGTCTTTCGCACGCTATCCCCGAATGGGAAGAGCTCAGAAATGCCGCACAGAATATTAAACAGTACAGCAACTCGCATCTGCCTGAGTTAATTGAGGAGTTCGAAAAAAATGCAACAGCCAACGGTTGTTACGTGCATTATGCCAAAGACGCAGAAGAGTATCGCACCATCATTGAGAGAATTCTCCGTGACCATAGCGTACGCAAGCTGGTCAAAAGCAAATCGATGCTTTCGGAAGAGTGTCACCTAAACCCATATCTGATAGAAAAAGGTTACGAAGTTATCGAAAGCGATTTGGGCGAACGTATTCTTCAACTTTTAAATGCCAATCCAAGCCATATAGTGATGCCTGCTATCCACATTAAACGCGAGATTGTCGGCAAATTGTTTGAAGAGAAATTGGGCAGCGAAAAAGGAAATTCCGACCCTACCTATCTGACACATCAGGCACGCAAGGCACTTCGTCAAGATTTTCTGAATGCCGATGCAGGTATGACGGGAGGTAATTTTGCCGTAGCCTCAACAGGTGAAGTAATTGTTTGCACCAACGAAGGAAACGCAGATATGGGTATATCATGCCAGAAACTTAATATCAGTGCTTTCGGGATTGACAAGATAATCCCCGACCTTGAGTCTCTGGCTATATTCACGCGTCTACTTGCACGTTCCGCCACAGGGCAACCCATCACAACATACACCTCACACATAGGACGTCCACGCAAGGGAGGTGAGCAGCACTTTATAATTGTGGATAACGGGCGTAGCAAGATCTTGGGTATGCCTCAACATCGTAAGAGCATGAACTGCATACGTTGCGGAGCATGTATGAATACTTGTCCTGTATATCGTCGTAGTGGAGGATACTCCTATTCGTATTTCATACCCGGTCCAATCGGAATCAACCTCGGAATGCTACATAATCCACAGAAACACAGCGGAAATGTATCTGCTTGTTCTCTATGTTTGTCGTGTTCCAACGTTTGTCCTGCTATGATAGACCTTGGCGAACAAATTTACGTATGGCGACAGAAACTCGATGTATTCGGGCAAGCCAGTTCGGAGAAAAAGCTTATGAGCAAAGGGTTGCAATTCCTAATGGAACGCCCATACCTATTCCACTCTGCTCTGAAAATGGCTCCCATTATAAACAAAATGCCACGTTTCCTGCTTTACAACAGACTGAACGCTTGGGGTAAAGATAGAGAACTGCCACAATTTGCCAAACAGTCGTTTGAGTCGTGGTGGAAAAAAAATCATCAAAGTAAAAACAACTAAAAACGAGTATCGAAATGAACAGCAAAGATTTTATCATTCATAGTTTGAGAGAAAATATTAAGGAACATTTTCCGCGTCCCGAATTGAAAATCTCTCACATTGTTTATCACGATAAACTAAAACAGTTTATTGAAATATCTGCCGCAGTAGGTGGTCGTGCAGAAATACTCGGAGAGGGCGAGACAATAGACAACGCCATACGGCGTATATTTCCCGATGCTTCACGCATAGCGTGTAACCTGCCGGAAGTAACGTGTGCAACATATAATCCCGACCATATCGAAACACCTACCGAACTAAACGGCACAGATTTAGTAATTTGTCGCGGTATTTTCGGCGTATGCGAAAACGCATCGGTATATTTTGAGCAAGAATACCTGCAACGTTCAATATACTTCATTTCGGAATCGTTGCTGATGCTGCTTCCAAAAGATCAACTTGTCGATACCATGCACGATGCCTACCAACGTGTACCTAACGAACATCCCGGAGAATTCAGAGGCTTTATGTCCGGTCCGTCAAAGACAGCCGATATAGAACAGGCACTCGTGATGGGAGCACATGGTCCACGTCAGGTTACTGTATTACTTATTTAATTTTAATTAAAACTTTATAAACCAAATCAAATTAATAGATTATGAACATTTTATTATCCGTTTTTCCGATTTTGCTACTGTTTGTTCTAATGCTTGGTGTAAAAATGGCCGGATACAAAAGCGCATTCATTACACTTATAGCAACACTACTGATAGCATTGCTGGCTGCACCCACACTCGGATTTGCTCCCGAAAGTTATACACATACAGGAGTTCTGTGGGCTTTTGTGGAGGGTATTCTGAAAGCCACTTTTCCTATCTTAATCATCATTTTGATGGCTATCTACAGCTATAACACACTGCTTGAAAGCGGAGATATAGAGGTCATCAAAAAACAGTTCACTTCACTGACAAACGATAGAGGCATAATCGTACTTCTGCTAGTATGGGGCTTTGGAGGACTTTTGGAAGGTATGGCAGGTTTCGGAACAGCTGTGGCAATTCCTGCCGCTATCCTGATAGGTCTGGGCTTCAAACCGGGCTTCAGTGCCTTGGTATCGCTTATAGCCAATAGTGTGCCTACGGGGTTCGGTGCCGTAGGCGTGCCGGTAATCACATTAGCCAATGAAGTGGCTCTTTCGGGTAGTGCAACACCCGAAGCCGTTTGCGACATTGCCTCTAAGGTGGTAATACAGCTATCGCCTCTGATGATACTTATTCCGTTCATTATACTTACACTCACAGACCATTCGCCCAAGAAGATTGTCAAACATATACTGCTTTCTCTATGGGTAGGTAGTATTTCGTTGGTAGTGCAATATGCCTGTGCTCGATATTTGGGAGCAGAAACGCCTGCCATACTCGGAAGTGTGGCAGCTATTTTGGCAATCGTTGTCTATGCGCGTCTGTTTGCCGAAGGAGAGAGACCCGACAAAGTTTCGGCAGGTGAAGAGCGTATCTCTTTGTCGCGGGCTTTACGGGCGTGGAGTGTTTATGGTCTAATTTTGTTCTTTATTGTTATCGGCGGACCATTAGTAAAGCCCGTCAATGAGTTCCTTCGCTCGCATCTTGTCAGTCATGTTCATCTGCCTATCTATGCCGAAGGGAAATATTTTTCGTTTGGTTGGATATCGAATGCTGGGCTTATGCTTTTCCTTGGTACGTTTATCGGGGGACTGATACAAGGTATTTCGGTGAAAAAACTGTTTGTGGTACTGGCTAAAACGGTTAAAAATCTGAACAAAACGGTCATTACCATCATAAGCCTCGTTTCCATTGCATCGGTAATGAACTATGCCGGAATGATTGGAGTAATTGCCTCGGTACTTGTGGCTGCTACCGGTGCTTACTATCCGTTGTTTGTACCTTTGATCGGAGCCATAGGTACGTTTGTTACCGGTAGCGACACGTCATCGAATATTTTGTTTGGCAAATTGCAACATAATGTAGCATCGCAGTTATCGTACCCCGACCCCAACTGGTTGGTCGGTGCCAATACGGCAGGAGCAACAGGCGGTAAGATTATTTCACCCCAAAGTATTGCCATTGCAACGGCTTCGTGCAATATGCAGGGAAAGGACGGAGAGATACTTCGCAGTGCTCTTCCTTATGCCATAGGCTATATTATCCTTACAGGATTGATGGTCTATTTCGCTTGTTGAACAAACGTCTTTTGATACTTGAGGGTTCTGTTTTAAACATAATAAGAGAGAACCCCTTTTTTGTGTGTTTTGAGATATTTCTCTCCAATATATAATCAATAAAAAAACATCTCTATAGCATAATTTGGATTTAATGTAAAATGAATAATAAAAATCCCTCTGCAGCTTTGTCGCTTTCCTTCTATTAGGCAGAATTAAAGTGGCGAATCCATAGGAGAAGTGAATGAAGAATGTACTCCGACATTACAATGTAAAATGAATGTTATTCTGTAATTTTTTGTAATTTTGCCGTCCGAAAATAAAACGTTTATTTGGATTATGTACGAAGTAGAAACAGTATTACCTTTCGACGAAAACAACAAGTCGAAAAGCACACAGATTGCGAAGATGTTCGACGAGATAGCCCCTCAATACGACACTCTAAACCATACTATGTCGATGAACCTCGATAAACGTTGGCGACGCATCGGACTCAAGGCATTGAGCGACCTAAAACCACAAACAGTACTTGACATAGCCACAGGTACAGGCGATCTGGCAATAGAAGCCTATCGAGTACTTCGTCCGCAAAGAATATTGGGTGTAGATATTTCGGAAAATATGATGAAGGTAGCCAAAAAAAAGGTGCTTGCTCTCGGACTACAAGATACAATCGACTTCGACAAACAAAGGTGCTGTTCGCTAACAATCGAGAGCAACTCTTTCGATGCTATAACAGTTTCATTTGGGGTACGTAACTTCGAGAATCTCGACCTTGGACTGCAACAAATGTTGCGAGTACTACGTCCCGGCGGACGATTGATGATACTTGAACTATCGACTCCCGACAAATTTCCGATAAAACAAGGTTATAAAATTTACTCCAACATAATACCAATATTAGGCAAATTATTTGCAAACAACAAAGCGGCGTATGGCTATCTGCCAAAATCAATATCTGCCTTCCCTCAAAACAACGAAATGGCTGATATTATGAGAAAAAACGGGTTCAAGAACGTGAGCTTTCGCAAACTCTCGTTTGGTATATGTACAATGTATCTTGGTACCAAAGGCAAGTAATATAATCTACTTTGGGGACTAATCTACAATATACAAAAAACTATGAGGGAATCTATATTTAGTATCGTAATATAGAACTTATCACATCAAATCGTGATGATTGTAAATAAATTCACTGCGTTTATCGGACAATAGTAAATATTATTTTAAGAGAAAAAAATTGCATTCTCTATCTTAATTTATTTATATCAATTGAATAAAAATTTTGTGAAAACTTTGTAGATACAAAAAAAACTATTACTTTTGCAAACCGATTGGTCGGTTTCATAAGTTATGAAAGATTTAATTATACAAAAAGCATTTGTGTTATTTTTGAATAAGGGATTTAATGGTACCTCAATATCACATATACAAACTGCTGTAAATACCTCTCGTGGAGCCATATATCATTATTTTAAATCAAAAGAAGATATTTATAGAGAGGTTGTTGATAGATATTTAATAACAGCTCTTTCTGTTGTTACAAAAATATCAGAAGAGGATAAAACTACTTTGTATGACACAATTATATATGCTATAAAAGAACGAAGAAAAATAATCGATGATATAAAAAGTATTACTACAGAACCATTGAGCGATTTCTATTATTTTAAATTAGTATATGATGCATGTGATTTTTACAAAGGATTTGTAGAAAAAATTAATTTAATTAATCATCGAGAGCTGTCCGAATGGAAGAGCATTATTGCAATATCTATTGCAAACAAAGAGATTAAAAATGATTTAAACATAGACTTTATTGCAAATAATTTTGTGCTACTACCCCAAAGCGTAGGACTAAAATACTCATTTAATGGCACTTTAAACATTGATGAGCTAGAAATGATGTATTTCGAATTTTACAAGTTGTTAAAATCTTAATTTTTTTTTTCGCCACAAACAAACCGATTGGTCGGTATGTTAATATTGTAATTGTTGAATTTTAAAATATATAAAAAAATGAATGATTTTGTAATTAAATGTGGTACATTAATTGATGGAACAGGACGTCCTGCTATTCATAATGCAAGAATACTTGTAAAAAATAAAAGGATAGCTTTTATTGACACTGCCATTAGTTCAGATCTTGACAACCATCATATTGTTGTAGATGCTCTCAATAAAACTGTTATGCCTGGCATTATTGATTCTCATAAGCACATAATAAATAATGGAGGATCGGGAATAGGAATAGGATTAAATATTAAACAAATAAAAGAAAATCTTAGACAAATATGTTATGGAGGAGTTACTTCTGTACTGGATTTAGGTTCGGCTGATTTCATTAGGATAATACCAAAACTTTCGTGGGAGCAACCTAAACTGTTCTATGCTATTACGATTCTTACTTGTCAAGATGGTTATCCTGCCGAATATATGAATAAAAAATACTACAAATTAGGTTCTGTAAAAGAATGCCAAACAGAAGAAGATATAAAAAAAGCAGTCAAAAGTTTGTTTAAAAAGGGAGTAGCAGCTATAAAAACTGCAGTTGTATCCCGAACATTTGACAATAAACCACAAAAATGTTGGACTGACAAACAACTGCAAACACTTACAAATGAAGCTCATAGTTATGGATTAAAAGTTTGTGCTCATATCACTTATATTGATGACTATGCACAAGCTGCACGTTGTGGAGTAGATAGTATTCACCATGCAGCATTTGATGGTAAGATGTATGAGAAAGATGTAGAGGAGATGATAAAGAGAGATGTTATTTTTGTTCCAACGGTCAGTTTGTGTGACTTAACTATTCAAGGATTGGAAAATGAGTGGATATATTCTAAAAATTATCATCCCCCGGTGAACGAAAAAATAAAAGAAAATATGAGAATATTCACTAAAGCATATAGAGATGGTAGTGAAGATAAACCAGTTGGTGATTTCTTTGTAAAACTTTCTAAGAAAGAGTTTAAGAAAACCCTTTATTATCAAATGGAAAACATAAAAGAGTATATTCGTAATGGAGGAAAAGTTGCTATGGGTACAGACTCTTCTCTTGGTTTTTCTTTACACACTACCCCTATTCGAGAAATAGAATTGTTAGCTTTGGCAGGATTGTCCAATATAGATGCCATCAAAGCTTCAACTTTTACTTCAGCCTCAGTATTTGCCAAAGAAAATGAAATTGGTTCAATAGAAGTAGGTAAATTTGCCGATATTTTAATCATTGACGGAGATGTTTCAAACAATATATCCGATATTAACAAAATAGATATAGTATTTATAAATGGGAAAATGATGTACTCGAAAAAAGAACATCCCAAAACTGAACTTTGGAGTGTGTAGTATGAATTATGAATGGTTATATATCAACTTTGAGTACAGACTTACTTTTTACCTCCAAATAAGCTAAAGAGCGATATAGTTTATCTAAAGAAAAAAATCATAAGAGTTTGAACACCGTGTTGCATTCAAACTCTTATTTAATTTCATCATCTATCACTCAACGCCTTGTCCGCCAAACTCCATAAGATAGGCTTTTATAAACGCCTCAAGGTCGCCGTCCATAACAGCATTGACATTCGATGTCTGGTAGTTGGTGCGGTGGTCTTTTACTCTTCGGTCGTCGAAGACATAAGAGCGTATCTGACTGCCCCACTCTATCTTCTTTTTGCTTGCCTCAACGCGTGCCGTCTCGGCATTGCGTTTTTCGAGTTCGAGTTCATAAAGTTGCGATTTTAAAAGTCGCATAGCATTGTCTTTGTTGCCAAACTGCGAACGGCTTTCGGTATTCTCTATCACTATCTCGTCGGGCTGCTCGGTAACGGGGTTTATAAACTTATAGTGCAGTCTTACGCCTGTCTCCACCTTGTTTACATTTTGCCCACCCGCACCGCTCGAACGGAACGTATCCCACGATATGTTGGCAGGGTTTATCTCTATCTCGATACTGTCGTCCACAAGGGGAGTTACAAAGACCGACGAAAACGAGGTCATACGTTTACCCTGAGCATTGTACGGCGACACACGCACCAAACGGTGCACTCCGTTTTCGCTTTTAAGATAGCCGTATGCATAATCGCCCTCAATCTGAATAGTAACGTTTTTGATACCCGCCTCATCACCTTCGAGCAAGTTTACTATCTCTGCTTTGTAGCCATTTGCCTCACAATAACGCAGGTACATACGCATCAACATCGACGCCCAATCCTGCGCCTCCGTGCCACCTGCTCCGGCAACAATTTTGAGCACAGCCCCGAACTTATCTCCCTCGTTGCGTAACATATTTTTGAGTTCCAAGCCCTCGATAAAACTTAGTGTCTTGGCATATTGTTCGTCGAGCTCCTGCTCCGACAACATATCCTCTTTGTAGAAGTCGTAACTTATGCAGAGTTCCTCGACCGATGTTTCGACCTGTCGGTAAGCATCGAGCCACATCTTTATTCCTCTAACTTTACGCATCTGCTCCTCTGCCTCTTTTTGGTTGTTCCAAAAGTCGGGAGCCTGTGTGCGTAACTCTTCCTCTTCGAGTTGTATTATCTTCGAGTCAATCTCAAAGATACCTCCTCAACGCCTCTCTCCTATCGGACAGCGCCTTAATCTGCTCTTGTGTAGTCATTTTTCGGTTGGTTATTATTTTGTTTTGATAAATTATCTTTGTCGCCGTCGAAATCGTAATGCCTTTTGGGATTTTTGGGAAACCAGCCTTTGCGCACCCTTTTGGCTTGTTCCTTTATCTCCAATATGCTCCATAGCGAGCTAAAACCGAGTATGGCCAATATTGCCGACATAAATACGGTATCCGACCGATAGGCAAGCCCCAAGAATATAATTCCCATAACAAGAAATGCCCACCAAATCTTTGTACCGAAGTAATATTCGGCTTTGATAACAAGAGGATGAAACGCCCCTATTATCAAAAAAGTAAGACCTCCGATGATAATACCCTGTATTTCAGGATTTTGCAAAAACTCCAACATTACAATTTGTTTCGATTAAATAGGGTGCAAAGATATACAAAAGTTTTTAATTTTGCGATTAGCCTATTTCAGGAAAAGATGAACTACTATTCAAAATTTATAATTTGCTTAACACTAAGATTAATAACTCAAAACAATTTTGTACCTTTGCAAAATAACTAATTAAAAATAATTTTTTTTATGAAACGGACACATATAATAATATTATTATTGGCTGTACTGGCTATAAGCAGTTGCAGAACAAAATACACCTTAATGAAGACAACCAATACCACCACACCCACTACTCGTACTTTGACAGTAAAAGAGATTGTCAAACAACACTCTACAGCAAATTCCGAAATACTCTATCTCAATATATCCGACGCAGAGGCAAAATACAAAAACGAAGAGAAAAGTTATTCGGTAAAAATGACTATAAAGATTATCAAAGACAAAGAGATTAACATTTCGGTTTTTCCTCTCTTGGGTATTGAGTTGTTTAGACTGAGGTTTACTCCTGAGAGGTTTTATATATTCGACAAATTCAATCGCCAATACTGCGACAACTCATATCAATATTTTTCTAAAATGCTCAAAACCGAAGTGTCTTACAAAGATATTGAAGCTCTATTGACCAACAAACTTTTTAGCCTCGACCACACTACCACCATAGACGAAGCCTACACATCGACACAATTAGAAGACAGATTTTTGCTTACATCAAAACAAAACTTCAATAACTACAAACATATATTTGAGATTTCGCCCGACTATATGCTGTCTTCTACCATTCTAAAAGACGTTGCCACAGATGCTCTGAAAGTGGATTATTCAATGTTTAAGGCAATAGATAAAATACTCTTCCCCACTACAATAGAGCTAAAAACAGATTTGCCGAAGGACAATTTTGAACTTAAAATAGATGTAAAAAAGATAGAGATAAACAAAGCTTTTGAAACAAACAGTATTGACTTCAATCGTTATTCGAAAGTAGAGTGCAGTCAAATATTTTGACACATAATCAAATAGTATATAATATTTTAGACAATAGTTTGCAAAGATGTTAAAAAGAACGATTTTAACTATATTAGTAATCATATCTGTAGTTGTCAATGGAATATATGCCCAATCGATAAAAGAGCTCGAAGCACAAAAAAGAAAGGCACAACAAAAGTTAAATGCAACACAAAAGTTACTGAATGAGACTAAAAAATCGCGAAAAGGGACAGAAAAAGAGCTTAATCTGCTTACTCGCTCAATAAAAGAGACCAACAACTTGATTTTTTCGATTAATTCGGAAATAGAGGGACTCAACCGCGATATTACAAACCTTATGTCTGAAAAAAAAAGCCTGACTCAAAGACTCGAAATCACCAAGCAAGAGTATGCAAAGATGATTGCTACCAATTATGTATTCAAGAGACAGTTTTCGCCGATATTTTTTATATTCTCGTCCAAAAACTTTAGTCAAGGGCTTCGTAGAGCAAGATATTTGGTGGAGATGTCTAATTATAGGAAAGAACAGGTACTGGAGATAAAAAATCTCACTCAATCTATTGAGGAAAAAGAGAATCAACTGCACAACTATGTTACTCAAAAGTCGGAGTCGCTACATCAAAAGGAGCAACAAAGCAAAAAATTAAATAAAAAGAAAGAGGAACAAAATAGGTTGTTGAAAAACTACAACCAAAAGGAGAGAGAATATACTGCTACCATAAAGGAGGAACAACAACATCAGAAAAACCTTAATGAACTGATACGCAAAAAAGTAGCTGAAGAGAATCGTAAAAAAGCCGAAATGGCAAAAAAGGCTGAGTCCAAGCAAAATAAAAAAGAGAAAGCCTCAAAGACAGGTACTAAAAAGAGTACTAACACAACCAAAGGTTCGGCCAAGAGTGAATCCACGACACCTATCATAACCGACAAAGAATACAAGCAATACAAAGAGGATAAGCTGCTTACAGGTAGTTTTACCAAAAATAAAGGTAGCCTTCCGATGCCTGTGGAAAGCGGCAAAATTCATCGTAAATTTGGCAGACAGACCAATACTCTTACAAATACGATAGAAAACAACAGTGGTATATATATACTCACTCCAAGTGGTATGGAGGCAAGAGCCGTATTTGAAGGAACAGTTTTTGAGGTAATGTACGAACCCGGTTCGGGATACATAGTATGGGTAACGCACGGCTCTTACTCTACCGTATATGCCCAATTATCTCTATTTTATGTAAAAAAGGGCGAAAAACTCAAATCTCGTCAAAAAATAGGTAAAATTGCACAAAAGAATAACAACACCGAACTTAATTTTTATATTCTCAACGAAAACGCATCATACGAAAATCCCGAAAATTGGCTCGCTCATTGAAATTAACAAAAAAATTTATTGAGTATTTTATATTTTCTATTGGTATAAAAAATATTTTTTTACCTTTGTAAAAGTTCTATTATATCTAAGTAATTGGTTTGCACAAAAAACACATCTTGTTTATCAACTAATTATTATTATTTTAACAAACACAAAAACAATATTATGAAAATTCAAATTAAAACCATCTTTTCGGCACTTATTTTAGTGATAGCAATAGTCTATCTTGCCGCATGTAATGAAAGTAATACACCAAAGGTAAAAGTTTTTAAGGTAGAACCGTCAAAATTTGTTTTGGCTTATGGTGACTCTATTGTTATGAAAGCCACTCTTGATGGTCAGGAAGTAAAAGCCGAATGGCAAATACTACCTGAGGGCGTAGTAAGTATTGACTCAACAGGTAAGGTAAAGGCATTAAAAGTAGGTAAAGGCTCTATAGCCGCTACTTATAAGGATTACTCGGCTAAAGCTGATTTTGAGATAACATCCGTAGAGTATTTTTTGCCGTATCTAAGAATGTTTGACGATGAGAAAAAAATATATGAATATGAAACCTCTCTCGGACATACTATTGAGGTAAAAGACTCTTCGCTTGCGTATTATATGTTTTCGACCAATAGTGAGGTTTTGCCACAAGTAGCCTATATTGCCGGGAAAGCAATTCAGATGTTTACAACCAAAGATGTGCTCACAAGTCGGCAGTTCATAGACTATATGGCTTCAAAAGGATTTACTACCGACGGTCAAATATTGTATGGATATATGATGGCATATAAATCTCCTTTCAAAACTGTTAGTGCTTATGCTATATTAGATACAATACCCAACTACCCTCTAAAAACCGGAATGTGCTTTAATGTGGTGAATCCGATACTTGAAGCAATACCTTATCCAGAATTGGATTGGAACGCCTCGCTATCTGTAATACAAGCCAAAGAAGGAAGCAAAGGTTATACGCTTAGCGATATTCGCACCGACAACTTAGGTCGCAAAGAGTATATCTATGGTAAGAGAAAGGAAACTACCGAGTTTACCGAGATGTTCATTACAAGATACCTATTCGATACTAACAATAAGTTAATTAAATCTACTTTGATTATTATTCCTGCCCATTATGTATTCACTCCTATGGGAACAGATGCCTTTTCGATAAACCCCAAATTCCTCACGCTTGCTTCTTCGCAAGGATATGTAGAGACAAATATGACCGGAGACGCGAGCCGTAAAGTATATAGTAATTCCGAAAAGGACAATAAATTTACTTTGCGTTCTTGGAGGATTAAGATTGGGGGCTATATGTATATCGGTGCGGGTCTCGATTTTGTACCCTATAATGGTCCGGACGAAATTGATTGATTAGTAATCCATAAAAAACTTATTTGGAGGGTAAGCTTACATAAGAGTTGCCCTCTATTTTTGTATTAACAATATTATTCTTAATTTTGCCGAAATTTTTTTTAATATATCCTTTTTTATAAAAATGCAGATAAAAATAGTCAACAAATCGCATCACAAGCTGCCTCAATATGCTACCGAACTATCGGCAGGGTTGGATCTTAGAGCAAATCTTGACAAACCGATAAAGCTCAAACCTATGGAAAGAGTATTGATCCCAACAGGTATTTTTATATCTTTGCCGCAAGGTTATGAGGCACAAATACGTCCTCGAAGCGGTTTGGCAATAAAAAAAGGCATAACTGTTTTAAACTCTCCGGGTACTATAGATGCCGATTACAGAGGGGAGGTATGTGTTATTTTGGTCAATCTTTCGCAAGAAGACTTTGTGGTCGAAGACGGTGAGAGAATATGCCAAATGGTAATAGCTCCTTACGTAAGAGCAAGTTGGCAAGAGGTAGAAACACTCGACCAAACTGAACGCGGAGAGGGTGGGTTCGGACATACGGGCATCAAATAGTTGGATACATGTCTTTCAAGACAAAAGCAAAAGAGTTTTTAGACGATTTTATATCATTAATTTTCCCTAACCTGTGTGTTTGCTGTAATAACAACTTGCTAAAAGGAGAAGATTTGATATGTATCGGGTGTTTACTCAAATTGCCCAAAACCAATTATCATCTCGAAAGAGACAATATTCTCGAAAAAAAGTTTTGGGGTAAGGTCGATATACAAAGAGTAAGTTCATTTTTGCATTACAACAAACATTCCGATGTACAGTTTCTGTTAAGCAAACTCAAGTATAAAGGACAAAAAGAGATAGGTGTGGTATTGGGTAAATATGCTGCTGCCGATATTGCAGGTAGTGATTTTGCCAATAGTGTGGATTTGATAGTGCCTGTTCCACTGCACCGCAACAGGTTGAAACAACGAGGATACAACCAAAGTCTTTGTATTGCACAAGGGCTGTCTGAGGTTACGAATATACCTATTGACCACAACAATCTATACAGGACAATCGAAAATCCCACTCAAACCAACAAATCTACTTACGAACGCTGGAAGAATACAGAGGGCATATTTGAGCTGAAAAACGGCAATCTTTTTGACAATAAGCATATTCTGCTGGTTGACGACGTACTTACCACAGGCTCTACTATGATAGCTTGTATCGAGGCTATCAAAAACAAAAGCAATGCTAAAATATCTGTTTTCACTTTGGCTTCAGCCTAAAACCCTTACAATAAACATTTGGAAGCTCACCGATAATCATTTCACACGTACAAATAACTAACTACCAAAATATTACGACAAATAATATCGTAATTTAGTAAATTCAATTAAAAAATTTAACAAGATTAGTTATAAAAAGACATTCATTTTTATAGCTTTGTACCCATGAGGATATTGTATTACACAAATATATTTTTCAATTATGAAATATAGGGTACTAATAGTTATTATTTATATCATTTTGGATATGATTATTATCACCGCTTAGAGGTATATCTTTCTATCTGTCTTCTGTAGCATTTACTCTGTTTTTTCGTTATTACCATAGTATTGATAAATAAAATTAGAGATTTTTTTGTAAAAAATGGGGATAATCACTCTCGACTATCCCCATTGACTCAGCACTCAAAATTCAAAACTAATCAATACTTTGGTTTAATATTGAGTTTAACCGGTTTAATCATATTTTCGGGTTTCATTATTACATCCAAATCCTCTTTGGAAAGTATATCGTGTTCGAGGATTAGGTCATATACCGGACGTCCTGTCTCCATCGCCTCTTTGGCTATCTTGGTAGAGTTTTTGTAACCGATTACAGGGTTGAGGGCAGTAATAATACCAACGCTGTTGTGAACATGCGTTCGGCATACCTCTTCATTGGCTGTGATACCATCTATACAACGGATACGAAGCGTATCGAAACCGTTCATCAATATCTCTGCCGACTCGAAACAACACTGTGCTATTACGGGCTCCATCGGATTAAGCTCCATTTGAGCAGCTTCGCTCGACATTGCCACACATAGGTCGTTGCCTATTACCTTATAGGCTATCTGGTTCATCACTTCGGGTATAACAGGGTTTACTTTACCCGGCATTATCGACGAACCGGGCTGCATTGGAGGCAGATTTATCTCGTTCAGACCACAACGAGGACCTGACGATAGAAGACGAAGGTCATTACATATCTTATTCATTTTCAGGGCTATCATTCTAAGAGCCGACGAGAAGCCTGCAAGCGAAGAAGTATCGGATGTAGCTCCCACAAGGTCGGTTGCCAATACATATTTATTGCCTGTAATCTTGGCAATAGCCTCCGTGCTCATCTCGGCATATTTCGGTTCGGCGCAGATGCCTGTACCAATAGCGGTAGCTCCCATATTGATAGTGAGCAATTCGTTGGCAGCAGCCTCAAGATGAGGAAGTTCGTTGCGAAGGATGCTTGCAAAGCCACCAAAAGTCTGACCAAGTGTCATAGGCACAGCATCTTGCCACTGTGTACGTCCCATTTTTATCACATTTTTAAACTCCTCTGCTTTGCGTTCAAATGAGTGAATAAGTTCTTCGAAATGAGGCACAAAAGCTAAATAAGTATCGTACAATCCGATATGGATAGCTGTCGGATAGGCATCGTTGGTCGATTGCGAACAGTTTACATGGTCGTTTGGAGAACAATGTGCGTAATCGCCTCTTTGATAACCCATTATCTCTAATGCACGATTGGCTATTACCTCATTGGCATTCATATTGGTACTTGTACCGGCACCACCCTGAATCATATCAATCGGGAATTGGTAGTGGTGTTTGCCGTCGATTATCTCTTGACAAGCCTTGATAATAGCGTTGGCAACCTCATCGGTAAGCAGTCCCAACCTGTGATTTGCCATAGCAGCACCCATTTTGGTTATAGCCAAACCCTTGATAAACAATGGGTATTCGCTAAGTTTGAATTTGCTGATAGGAAAATTTTCCATCGCTCTAAGAGTCTGCACTCCATAGAGAGCCTCTTGTGGTACCTCACGCGAACCGAGCAAATCGCTCTCTATACGTGTTTTTTCTAATTTTTCCATATTAAAATCTTATTATTGTTTATTAATTTATTCTTATTTTATATTTTTGCAAAACAATAGATTATGCCTTACACAAAGTATCTATCACACCTCTAAGACTATCGCTCCAATGTGGTATGGCGATGTTGTAGGTCTGCTTTATTTTACCTTTGTTCAGCACGCTGTAGTGCGGACGTTTTGCAGGTGTGGGATATTGGCTGCTCTCAATGGGCAACAAGCGACAATCTATCGAGGTAAGGTCAAATATCGCTTTGGCAAAGTCGTACCACGAACAAACACCCTCGTTTGAGTAGTGATAAATACCTGGCACAAAGCTGTTGGAGGCTATTACGGTCATAATTGCCTGAGCCAGATCGGCAGCATTGGTCGGTGTGCCTACTTGGTCGAATACAACGGAGAGATTACCACGGTCTTTGCCGAGCCTTATCATCGTTTTTACAAAATTATTACCGAACGATGAATACAACCATGAGGTTCTGATTATCAGAGAGTTTTCTGCATATTCACGCATCAACACCGATTCGCCTTCGGCTTTGGTAGAGCCATAAACACTCTGCGGATTTATTCGGTCGGTCTCAACATAAGGCTTATATACTTGTCCGTCAAACACATAATCAGTAGAGACATGTATTATCTTAGCTTTTCGTTTTTGGGCTGCATTCACAAGATTTGCCACCGCCTCAACGTTGATTTTGCCACAAAGCTCTGCATCGCTCTCTGCCTTATCAACTGCCGTATATGCGGCACAATTTACCACTATATCAATACTGTTGGCGTCGACAAAGCGTGCCACTGCTGTACGGTCGCAAATATCAAGAGTATCGACATCGGTAAAAAAGAAACAATTGCCATCGCTTTTGGCTTGGCAAATTGCCCTTATATCGCTACCCAACTGCCCATAAGAGCCTGTAATAAGCACATTCATATATTTAATAAATAACACTTTAAATAAAGTTTGCAAATTTACTGCTTTTTTCGTCTATTTCATATAAAAATCGAAAATTTTATCCTATTAAAGTGTAGATGGTATGCTTCATATAAAAGCTAATGAAAACATTTCGTTACAAAACATACAGATTTACAATATTTCAGGTCAGTTGGTTCGTAATATCGAAACATCCGGTTCGGAAACAAGAGTATTATTACCGACAGGTACATATATAATAAAAGCAGGCAATGTTATAGAAAAAGTAATCGTAAAATAAGTTTCAAAAGTAATAACAAAAAGCGACTGTTATAAAATGGTCGCTTTTTTAGTTATACGCCTACACGTTACAAACGATTATCCCTATATATAGTCAATTAATTCAAAATCTGTGATACTGTACTCCAAAGTGTATCATATTTTTATAATATCGTAAGTTATATATAGTTAATGCACCTATTTGACAAGAATTAACTAATTTTAAAAAAAACAACCTCAAACACAAACAGTTGAAAATAAACTATAAACTAACTATTTTTTCATTCTAACATTTTTTTATACGGTGATAATAATAAAAAAATAGTAAATAAACTAACTGTTTAGAAAAAAAATGTAATTTTGCGTTTTGTATTTTTTTATAATAAAATTTTATAACCATGAATAAAACATTAACGTTAATCTCTAACAAACAATTACTTATACTATTACTGCTTGTATTTTCAATAACAGTATCGGCACAAGATGCCAAAGCAGTTAAATATATAGTAGAGCGTTCGAATATTCAAGCTCTTAATGAGTTTAAGGCTCATATTGAGAAAAAGACTCTCTCTATTGAACAGTTGCAACAAAAAGCAAAAGCATTGAACATACCTTTTTCGGGAGAATTCAATGGAGTAAAGTATCAACTGACCGGTTTTAAAGAAGATACCGGAGAACCTCTTTATTATTTCACATATAACAGAGGGGCAGCTTATGGCACATCTACAATTAAAGTATATCCTGAGTCAAATGAGTTTAATTTGACAGGAGAGGGTATGCGAGTTTATGAGTGGGACGGTGGAGGTGTGCTAATTAGCCACAAAGAGTTGACCAATCGTGTTGTTCAAGGAGACAAGAACTATTCACAAAAATTATCCGACCACGCTACCCATGTAGCAGGTACTATGATAGCAACCGGAGTAGATACAAGAGCCAGAGGTATGGCTTACAAAGCTCAATTACACGCTTACGACTGGTATAACGATTTGAAAGAAATGGCAAGTGTAGTAAAAGATGGAGCACTACTATCCAATCATTCGTATGGGTACGAAAGTGGCTTTGTATACACGAATATATCCGGCAACGAAGGTTGGCACTGGGTTGGAGATGATTCGGAAACGGAAGATAAAAAATTTGGCAAATATGATAAACTTGACAAAAAGTGGGATGCTTTGGCGTTAAATTCGCCTTACTATCTAATGGTATTAGCAGCCGGCAATTCCAGAGGCGATGGTCCTAGCCCTGGAGGTTTACACTACGTACGTAAAAATGGTGTCTGGCAAACATCTTACAAACAACGTCAAAAAAATGGTGGAGCATTAGGCTTCGACTGTATTTCTTATGGTACTTTAAGTAAAAACACATTGGTTGTGGGAGCAGCTCAAAAAATTACCGGAGGATATTCACGCCCTTCAGATGTTCTTATGGCAGATTTTAGCTCATTTGGTCCGACTGATGATGGTAGAATCAAACCTGATATTACAGGTATAGGCGTTGGTATATATTCGCCAATATCTTATAGCAATAGTTCTTACGCTACCTACGGAGGTACATCTATGGCTGCTCCTAATGTTACGGGGTCTTTGCTACTACTGCAAGAACATTACAAAAATCTTAATGGCAATCATATGAAAGCCGCTACGCTAAAAGCATTAGCCATAGCTACCGCTAATGAGGCCGGAAATGCTCCCGGTCCCGACTATAGAAGTGGTTGGGGATTGCTCAACACATACAACGCAGCCCAGGCTATATCCAATAATGGCAAAAAGTCTTTAATAGAAGAGAGAACTTTAAATAGTGGGGTTATTGATACACTTAGTGTCAAAGCATTAGGCTCAGAACCATTGAAAGTTACTATAGCGTGGGCAGACCCTATCCCGACAAATTTAGCAGATCCAAATACACTAAACGATAGAACTCCTATGTTGGTCAACGATTTGGATGTAAGAGTGAAATATAATGGAGAAACATTCTATCCTTGGACATTAAATCCGGACAATCCGTCTGCCGCTGCTATACCGGGCGACAACAAAATAGATAACGTAGAACAAGTATTTATAGCAACACCGAATGAAAATGCTACCTACCATATAGAAATTTCACATAAGAACAATTTGAAAAAAAGCATTGTTAGCTACAGTTCATCGGGTAATATGATTGTCAGTTTACAAAACACCGAAGGACAACCATATTCTTTGATAATAACAGGTATTATTAATAATGGAGGTGTTACAGATGACGTTGATCTTGCAAAAGGCACTTTGGGAATTTATCCTAATCCTTCGGACGGAAAAGTGATGTTAAATGCACAAAACGGAACATCGTCGATAAAAGTAAGAGTATATAGTATTACAGGCAACATTGTATTCAGCAAAGAATATAGCGGCAGTAGTACAACTGAGTTAGATTTGACAGGATTAAATAAAGGTATATATATAATAGAATCTACCAACAACAACACCAATGAAAAACGTAGAGGCAAAGTAATTATCAAATAACAAAAAAGAGTTATCATCAACATAAAAAGAGTGGTCAAACTGACTGCTCTTTTTTATGTTGATTTTGTTCGTTATAATATTTATACCTAAAATTGTTAATAAAAATCCCATATATAACCATTTACGACTGAAAAGATTTTAGTAACTTTGCACAAATTTTGATTTTTCAATGAGATCGTACAAGACGTTAATATTTATATCTCTTATAATACTCTCTCTTTATGCCGTTTGCCTATTTTTCCCGCAAGACGGTATTAAGTTTTTTAATAGACGTCTGTTTTTTCCTACCCTCGAAGAGGTGCTACAACGCGAGAAGACGGTATCAGTAAATGAAAAAATGAGAATTGTAGAGGAAGGTATTAAGATGAAAGCAATTGCCGACTCTATAAATACGGCAAAAGAAGAGGCAAGAAAAGACTCTATACGCTTTTATAATAATTTTTTTACAACACATTCGGCTCGCTTCTATTTACCTAACAACGACTTCACTTTTTTTGATTCTATTTTTGCTGATATGGATAGATGCAAAACAGACTCTGCCATAGTTCACATACTACATTATGGCGACTCTCAGATAGAAGAAGACCGCATTTCGTCATATATACGTCAACGTCTGCAAGAGCGATTTGGTGGTATAGGAGCTGGTTTGTTACCTGTTATGCAGCCTATTCCATCTGCTTCTGTCGGACAAAGTGCATCGGGTGCAATGGAGCGGTTTATAATTGCAGGAATGCACAAAAATAAAGCTCCCTCAAACAGATATGGCATTTTAGGGCAGTTTGCAGTGCTCTCAGGGAGCGGTTCGATATTTATAAATTCGCAAAATTATAGCCGTACCCATGAGAACGTCAAAAGATGGAATGTGGTACGTCTCTTCATAAACTCCAACACCACACCTTTATCAGCTACTTTAGTATCTGGCAAATATTCAAAAACTCAAAACATAGCATCGCCTAAGTCATCTTCTTCCGTAATTACTTGGCGAATACCCGATTCGGTAAAACGTATCACTATAAATCTATCCGGCATCGCAGAACTATCGGCGGTATCGCTCGATGGCTCTTATGGAGTAAATGTAGATAACATACCTATACGTGGAGCATCGGGAACATTTTTTTCACAAATAGACCGTAATACAATAATTCCTACGGCAAAAGAATTGAATGTAAGGCTTATACTGCTCGAGTTTGGAGGCAATATGATGCCCTCTATTACAAAAAGCAATATTGAAAACTATATGAATATATTGGCAAAACAGATAAGT
Organism: Porphyromonadaceae bacterium COT-184 OH4590; assembly: GCA_000768855.1. Classification (GTDB taxonomy): domain Bacteria; phylum Bacteroidota; class Bacteroidia; order Bacteroidales; family Paludibacteraceae; genus F0058. The sequence continues at coordinate 23,517 of JRAN01000018.1, forward strand.
TTTTTTCGTGAGGTCATTCCAAATGCTAAGATTGTATTGATAGGTCCTGCAGATATGAGCACAAAAGTACGCGGCAATTTGCAGACATATCCACTGCTCCCCGACTTGGTAGAAGCTATGAAAAATATGGCTTTATCCAATGGAGCCGGGTTTTGGAATATGTATGATGTTATGGGAGGCGAAAACTCTATGATTCAATGGGTTAAAAACAGTCCGGCTTTAGCTGCTCCAGACTACATACACTTTACTCCAAAAGGTGCCGATAAAATAGCCGAAATGTTTTACGAGAGCCTTAATAACTATTATCAATTTTATAAAATGAATACAAAATGAGATATACAAATAGATTGTTTTATTTAAACCTGATTTTGATATTATTTATTCAAAATATATCGTCTCAGTCTCAGTCTCTACCCTCAATAATAGAGATACCCGATTATAACTTTATAGATAACAACAAGAGCAAATTCATCGTTCCCGAAAAAGGCGACTCTACATTAATAAACAACTTTTTTACCAAATACGATATTTTACTCAAAAAACGACAAGGTCAGCTCAACATACTACACATAGGAGGGTCTCATGTGCAAGCAGGTATTCTTACAGACCAAATAAGAATTAACCTAAATAATGAAGCATTTTCGACCACACGTGGATTTGTGTTCCCGTATCGTGTGGCACACACCAACAATCCCTACTCATACTCTGTATCTTACAAAGGCAAGTGGAAATCGGAACGAAACGTAAAACGTACTTACAACGTTCAACTCGGATTGGGAGGGATAGCCGTATATACCAACGATGTAGATGCCGAAATAAAAATAGATTTGCCCACAACAAAAAACGTAGTAAACAATTATCATCAGACAATTAAATTGTTTGGCTATGTAAAAGATGGAGCCGATTGGGCTGTGATGCCTGTAATTAAGACAGAGGCAGGGGCAAAACGAGTTTTTTATCCAAACTATGATTATATAGGCAATAGCTATTATACATTTGAATTGAGAGGTAATTTCAACAAATTCAATGTCTATTTTCAACAACTGGATACTGTTGTTCACGATTTTGTTCTTACAGGTTTTGTTGTAGAAAATAGCGAACCCGGTATCGTATATCACGCTATTGGTGTTAATGGAGCAGCTGTTCATTCCTATCTTGGATGTGAACGCTTTCAAGACGAGGTTGATGCAATAAAACCCGACATGGTGGTATTTGGAATAGGTATCAACGATGCCGTTCCTTTTGATTTTAATGTAGATACATTTAAAAATAACTACAACTCTTTGATTCTAAAAATCAAGCAATCATCACCAAACTGTGTTTTTGTATTTATAACCAACAACGACTCATATCGCAGACTTAAACGCAGGCGTTATGCCCCAAATACCAATGCTATAAAGGTACAAAAGGCAATGTACAGTTTGGCTTTGGAAAACAAAGGTGTAGTATTCGACCAATTTGAGATAATGGGCGGATTGCGTTCGATGCGTAAGTGGCAAGAAGCGGGTCTTGCCAAAAGGGATAAGATACACTTTACAAGTAGAGGTTATCAACTTATGGGAGATTTGTTTTATAATGCATTTGTTAATTATTATCTCGAAAATAAGTAAAAATATTTTTGTAACTTAGCATACTGATAAATTAAGGTCTAATAATAAATTTTTCAAATAAATGAAACCCCTAAAAATTTTATCTATCATGGCATTAGCCTTAGGATTGGTAGCTTGTGGAGACAAACAGGCTACAAGCAAAGGAGACGACAAACTCATCGAAAAGTCTCAAATAAAAGTGGAAAACGGCTTGATGACACCCGAAGTACTTTGGGCATTGGGACGTATGAGCGATGCACAAGTGTCGGGTGACGGCACTAAAATAGTCTATGGAGTAGCCTATTACAGCATCGAGGAGAACAAGAGCAATCGCGAGTTATTCGTGATAAACGTGGATGGCTCGTCGAATACGCAGATAACAAAAACCGCTAAGTCGGAGAATGCCGCCAAATGGGTCAAAAACGACACAAAAATAGCATTTCTATCGTCCGAAAGCGGCTCGTCGCAGATTTGGGAGATGTCGCCCGACGGCAGCAACAGAGTGCAAATTACCGACCGACAAGGTGGTATCAACGACTTCATATATTCGCCCGATGGCAAAAAGATACTCTTTGTGGCTGAGGTAAAATATGGCGAACGCACTGTGGATATATATCCCGACCTGCCAAAAACCACAGGTATCATTGTCGATGACCTTATGTACAAACATTGGGACGAGTGGGTCGAAACCGTACCTCACCCTTTTGTAGCCGATTTTGACGGCAAAAAGATAAGCAACGAAAAAGACCTTCTTGAGGGCGAACCTTTTGAAAGCCCGATGAAGCCTTTCGGTGGCATAGAACAACTTGCTTGGAGCCCCGATGGCAAGTACATAGCCTATACCTGTCGCAAAAAAACAGGCTTGGAATACGCTCTCTCGACCAATTCCGACATCTACCTCTACAACGTAGAGCAAAGTAAAACAGTTCGTAATATCTCGGAAGGAATGATGGGTTACGACGTCAATCCTCAATTCTCGAACGACGGTAAATACCTCGCTTTCCTCTCGATGGAACGCGACGGCTACGAGGCAGACAAAAACCGCCTTATAATAGTGGATATGGCTACCAATGAGCGTCGCGACTTTACCGACGGTTGGGACCAAAGCGTAGAGTCTTTCGTATGGAGCAAAGACGATAAGAATATCTACCTCATAAGCGTTTGGCACGCCGAGGCACAGATATACAATGCCGATATAGCTGCTAAAACTATTACACCCATTACCAAAGGACAACACGACTACGAAGCAGTACAGCTTGCGGGCGACCGTCTTATAGGCACGCGCCACTCGATGCAGATGCCAAACGAACTATACTCTATCGACAAAAACACAGGCGAGCAGACACAGATAACATTCGAGAATAAACACATACTCGACCAGCTAACCATAGCCGATGTTAAACCTCGCTGGATTAAGACTACCGACAACAAAGATATGTTGGCATGGGTAATATACCCACCCAATTTTGATCCCACCAAGAAGTATCCTACTCTACTCTATTGTCAGGGAGGACCTCAATCGCCTGTTAGCCAGTTTTGGAGTTATCGTTGGAACTTCCAGATAATGGCTGCTAACGGCTATATCGTTGTAGCTCCCAATCGTCGCGGACTATATGGATTCGGACAAGAGTGGCTTGAGCAAATCAGTGGCGACTACGGCGGACAGAATATGAAAGACTATCTCGCCGCTATCGACAATGTAAGCAAAGAGAGCTATGTAGATAAAGACCACCTTGGCTGTGTAGGTGCCTCTTACGGTGGTTTTTCGGTATTCTGGCTTGCCGGACACCACCAAAAACGTTTCAAAGCCTTTATAGCACACGATGGTATGTTCAACTTCGAACAACAATACCTCGAAACAGAAGAGATGTGGTTTGTAAATTGGGATTTGGGCGGTGCCTATTGGGAAAAAAACAATGCTATTGCACAACGCAGTTACCAAAATTCGCCTCACCGTTTTGTAGATAAATGGGATACACCAATCCTCGTTATACACGGAGAAAAGGATTATCGCATACTTGCCTCACAGGGCATGGCAGCTTTCAATGCAGCAAAATTGAGAGGAGTACCGGCAGAACTACTAATATTCCCCGACGAAAACCATTGGGTACTAAGACCTCAAAACGGTATATTGTGGCAACGTACATTCTTCCGCTGGTTGGATAAATGGCTGAAATAGCTCAGTTGGCTTGTGGCTTATAGTAAACAAAAAAAGAGATGTATCCACCGAGGCTTCTCTTTTTTTGTTTTAAACCCGGATTCCGCAATAGAAAAAAAAAGCTATAACTATCTGATTAATACCTTACAATACATATATTCTTCCAGTGTGTAGTGTTAGAGATTTTTTCAAAAAAAACATTATTTAAAAACGTATATCTCAACATATTGTAAGTGTATTTGAAATTGATTTTATACTAAGAAAAATAACTAAATGCAGAATTTGACTTAAACGCTCTGCCCGTATCGACTTAAACGCTCTGCCCGTATCGACTTCAGCCCTCTTTGTTGAAAATATTTTTATTCTTAACTATTTTCCGTGTAGCTTCCCAAAACTTAAATGACGGTTTCTTCTATTTTAGTTTGGGGCGACACAGCTACAATGAAATGTTGCAACATTCCCGATGATCTGCATTGTTTCTAATGCGGAATCCGGGTTAAAAATTGAATAATTTAATATTCAAACGCCACAAACCATTAATAATAAAAATATTACCTCCTTATACAAATTTTATTTTATTGAGAGCAACCGAATAAAAATATCTGTATATAAATATTCACAGTCTTGTATCGGCTCCCCACATCAGTTTATTACGCAATGTTTTGAAAAACGTATGATTTTGGGGCTGAATACTTTTAATTTGATATTCGGCTTTTTCGATAAACACCGATGTGCTTTCGGGCAAGTGTATAGAGTAGCCGTCAACAGCTATTTGGTAATTACCCGAACGCGATTTTACACGTACACCTATCTTACAGTCATCGTTGATGATGAGCGGACGGACTGTAAGCGAGTGCGGAGCCATAGGCACCACTATAAAGTTTGCCGATTTGGGTGACACTATCGGACCACCTACGCTAAGCGAATATGCGGTAGAACCTGTTGGAGTGGATATCAGCAATCCGTCAGATTTATAACTGTTTACAAACTCACTGTCAATATACACATCGAGCGTTATCATCGATGAGGTGTCTTGTCTGAGTATGGCTATCTCGTTAAGTGCAAGGTATATAGCACCAAGAGGCGAGGATAGTTTCATCTGCAACATCACTCTTGGCTCTACGTTGTAACGCCCATTGATGACATCAACCAAAACCTCCTCTATCTCCGATGCCGACACATCAGCCAAAAAACCAAGATGCCCCGCATTGATGCCAAGAATGGGTATATTTTTTTTTGCCAACTTATGCGAGGTTGCCAAAAATGTGCCGTCGCCACCGAACGAAATGGCTATATCCACTTCTATATCGTCGGTGTGGGCGTTTTTAACTTCGGGCAGAGCCACATTGGGACGTACATAGTCGAAAAATGACTGTTCGAAAATTACCTCCACACCATTTTTTATCAAAACATCGACCACATCTATCAACGATTGATTGTGGCGAGAATCGTAAGTGGTTCCAAAAATAGCTATTTTCATTTAGTGAAATATAATTTTCTACAAAAGTACTACTTTTTTATAATAACGGCTACCTATTTTATCGGCATCGGGCATTTGGTCAAAAATACCGTATATAGTAGAGCCAGAGCCGGACATAGCCGCATAATCCGCTCCCAAACGGTAGATTTCATCCTTTATTGTTTTTAGTTCGGTATAGTGGGCGAATATACTCTGTTCAAATTGGTTTATAACCATATCACGCCATTGGCAAATAGGCTGTTTTAGACTCTCTTGCAGGCTAATATCCGATTTGCGAGGAGTTACTCCCGCATAAGCCTCTTTTGTGCTAAGATGAATATCGGGCTTTATCATCAAAAGATATTTGCCTGTAAGGTCTAATGCGTTGACAGTGAGCCTTTCGCCTTTGCCTTGAGCATAAGAGGGACGGTTGGTAATAAAAAACGGACAATCGGCACCGATTTTCAGAGCATAATCCATAAGCTGCCTTTCGGTAAGCCCCAAACGGAACATATCGTTCAACGCCTTGAGGGTAAATGAAGCATCGGCAGAACCTCCGCCAAGTCCGGCACCCATTGGAATGGCTTTTTTTAGGTAAAAAGCTACGGGTGGCAAGCCGAAATCGTTTTGTAGCAGACGATAGGCTTTGATAATTAGGTTGTCGTCTATACCATCGGCTATAGAGTAGCCCGATACCGTAAGCGACAACTCTTTTGCCTCGACCACCTCGAGAGCATCGTAGAGCCTATAGATAGGGTAAAATAGCGTTTCGATGTTGTGATAACCATCATCTCGCTTTTCGACTATATTTAATCCAATATTTATCTTTGCATTCGGAAAAACCAGCATCTGGTGTCGTAGTTTTTTAGTATTTTTGTGCAAAATTACTAAAAACGCCGTAATAGTCAAAATAATGCTCTATATACATATCCCTTTCTGCAAAAGTCGCTGTATCTATTGCAGTTTTTTTAGCTCTGTTTCGTTAAATAATAAAGATAAATATATTAACGCTTTATGCCGAGAAATTGAGCTTCGCCACAAATATCTGAACAGTAAAAAATTAAGCTCCGTCTATTTAGGTGGTGGTACGCCTTCGTTGCTACAAAAGGACGATTTAGAGCAGATTTTTGGTCAAATAAACAGATATTTTGAAATAACACCACAAACAGAGGTTACTATTGAGTGCAACCCCGATGATATCGATGAGGATTTCTTGCATACGTTACGACTTTTTCCGTTCAATCGTATAAGCATGGGCATCCAGACTTTCGACGACGAGCAACTCTCTTTTCTCAACCGCCGTCACAGCAGCCAACAGGCAGAAGAGAGTATCAAACGCCTGCAAGCATCGGACTTTAACAACATATCGGCAGACCTGATATATTCGCTCCCATCGCAAACTCTCAAACAATGGACAAAAGACATTGACACCCTTCTATCACTTGGCGTTCGGCATATTTCGGCTTACTCGCTAACCTACGAAGAGGGGACAAAGCTATATTCATTGTTAAAAAACAAGAAGCTTGCTACTGTATCAGACGATGATAGCTGGATGTTTTTCACTACATTACGTCAAAAACTTACGGAGGCGGGCTTTGAACATTACGAGGTGTCGAACTTTGCCCTACCCGAACACCATTCGCGACACAATTCAGGCTATTGGTCGGGCAAGCACTATCTTGGTATAGGCACTTCGGCACATTCCTACAATGGCACTTCGCGTAGCTGGAATATTTCCAACATACCCAAATATTGCTACTTAATAGAGCAGGGCGAGCCTTTCTCTGAGCAAGAGATATTGAGTGATACCGACAAATACAACGAGTTTGTATTCCTGTCGTTACGAACCTCAAAAGGTATCAACCTCAACCGCCTCAAAGCTGACTTCGGGGCTTCGTTAGCCGACTACTGTCTTCGATGTGCCGAAAAGTATTTAAACAGAGGCACACTAAAAATAACCGCCGACCATCTACGCCTAACCGAGCAAGGTATATTCGTCTCCGACGGAATAATGAGCGATTTGATGAAAAGTTAGGAATCAAAATGTTATTAAACATTATAAAGACATTAGTGCAAAAAACAAAAATCCCTACATTTTTTGATTTCATCAATTACTAAATTCTAAAAAGTATTATCTTTGTAGCGACTTTCATATAAAGAAAAAAACGCATTGCTATGCATATCAAAATTTACGAACAGAATCCGAACGAAAGACTTATACGCAAGGCTGTTGAAGTACTCGAAAACGGCGGAGTGATAATATACCCTACCGATACGGTCTATGCCTTTGGGTGTAACATATTCAATCAAAAGGCGATAGAGCGGATATGCAAGATTAAACATCTGGATATCAACAAATCGCGAATGGCAATAGTATGTCAAGACCTTAGCAATATCAGCAATTATGCCAAGATTTCGACCGATGTTTTTAAGTTGCTCAAGAAGAACCTTCCCGGTGCATTTACATTTATCCTAAACGGTAGCAAAAATCTCCCTTCAGTGCTTAAAGACAAGAAAACCATAGGCATACGTATGCCAAACAACAATATCGCTTTGGAGATAGTTCGCACGCTGGGCAATCCCATATTTACCTCATCGGTAATAGAGGCAGACGATGTTACTGAGTATGAGACCGACCCCGAACTGCTAATAGAGAAGTACGAAGATATGGTTGATTTGATTATCGACGGCGGTTTTGGCTGCCATACACCATCTACAATAGTCGATTGTACAGGTGAAGAGATAGAGATTATAAGGCAGGGCAAAGGCGAATTGGAGTAAACAACATTATTTATTTTATCAAAAAAAAACAGTAGTACAGATGCTAACAAATATAATAGCCGAAGACAAAATTATAAAAACTAAAAAGCTGATTGACAATTCACAAAAGATAACTATTCTAACACATATCTCTCCCGACGGCGATGCCTTAGGTTCGTCGTTGGGCTTATATTGGTTTTTGCGAGGTATGGATAAAGATGTTAATATAGTGGTTCCTAACAAGTTTCCCGAATTTCTGGCATGGATGCCGGGCAGTGAGCACATAGTGGTAGCTCTCGACGACAATGCCGCAGCCGAACGCACCATTGCCGATGCCGAAATGCTTTTCTACCTCGACTTCAATACTCTGAACCGTATCAATTGGCTCAAGAACGCAGCTGCCGAATCGAAAAAGCCGAAAGTACTTATCGACCACCACCCCGAACCCGATATAGAGTGTGATGTATGTATATCGTATCCAAAAATCTCATCTACTTCGGAGCTGATATTCAGATTTATATACCGTCTGGGAGAGCTACAAGCCATCACCCTCAACATAGCCGAATGTATCTATACCGGTATGATGACCGACACAGGCAACTTCTCGTTCAACTCACAAAGTCCCGAAATATACCTTATTATCAATGAGTTACTAAAAATAGGCATAAACAAAGATGAAATTTTCAATAAGGTATTTAGCACATATTCGGTTGATAGAATGAGGCTTATGGGCTATTGCCTGTCGAAAAAGATGAAAATTTATCCCGAACAGCGAGCCTCTCTCATATATCTTACCTTAGCTGAATGCGAGCAGTACAACTTCCAAATGGGTGATAGCGAGGGTTTTGTAAATATGCCATTTTCGATAAAAGATATTGATATTTCGATACTTGCACGTCAAGACAAGGATAAGATAAAGATTTCATTTCGTTCGCAAGGCTCGTTTCCTGCCAACAAAATGGCGGAGGAGTTCAAAGGAGGCGGACACCTCAATGCAGCAGGCGGCGAGAGCTATTTTTCGATGAAAAAAACCATTGGTATGCTCGAAGAAGCTATCCGAAATCGTAAAAAATACGAAGAATAGCAATTGATTTTTGAAAATAAATTTATAACTTTGTCACATAACAAGCGTTAACCCATAAATATTTGACAATATGAACAATTCAATAATAATAATACCCACGTACAATGAGAAGGAGAATATCGAAAATATTATCCGCGTTGTGTTCGACCTACCTCGCAAGTTCGATATACTCATTATCGACGATGGTTCGCCCGATGGCACCGCCGATATAGTGAAGCGTCTACAAGGCGAGTTTCCCGAAACGCTCCATTTGGTGCAACGCAGTGGGAAGCTCGGTCTTGGTACCGCCTATATAGCGGGTTTTCGCTGGGCATTGGAGCGACACTACCAATACATTTTCGAGATGGATGCCGACTTTTCTCACCCACCCAAAGACCTACTCAACCTATACGACGCGTGTGCAAGCGGCGAAGCAGATGTAGCAATAGGCTCTCGCTATGTCAATAATCTGGTGAGCGTAGTAAATTGGCCCATAGGCAGGATATTAATGTCGTACTTTGCCTCTATCTATGTGAGGATTATCACAGGACTAAAGGTAAAAGACACTACAGCCGGCTTTGTATGCTACACACGTCGGGTACTCGAAAAGTTCGACCTCGACCGCATCCGTTTCAAAGGGTATGCCTTCCAGATAGAGATGAAGTTTACTGCTTTCAAATACGGGTTCAAAATAAAGGAGGTACCAATTATCTTTGTCAATCGTGAGCTTGGCGTATCTAAGATGAGTGGAGGTATATTCTCGGAAGCTCTCTTTGGCGTTGTACGATTAAAAATCGACAGCTGGTTTAGAAATTACAAATGATTTTATCAACAAAAACAATATATTGATATGAAAAAATCTATTTTATCAATAGCCGTACTGCTTATGGCAACTACCCTATTGGTATGCTGTGGAGGCAGAAGGACAGATGGTAATTTTAAAACAATGATGTTGAAGTCAGAAGGTGAGGTCGAAACCCTACCCGATATGGCTACATTCACAATTGATCTCAATTGCTTGAATGCAAGGGTTGCAGAGTCGAAAAAATGTTTGGTCGAAAAATCTAAAACACTAACAGACAGACTATTGGCTTTCGGAATTGAGCAAAACGATATTAAAACCACATCTATAAGATCTTACAAAAGCTATACTTGGCGTAACAACTCTCAAATTTTTGAGGGCTATCGCAGTTCGCTAACCACTTATGTAACAGTGAAAAACCTTAACAAACTCGATGAGATTTACAACGAATTTTTGGAGGATAAAAACCTCGAAATAAGCGGATTGAATTACACTCACTCTAAAATAGACAGTTTGGGAAACGAGGCTTATCTGAATGCTCTAAACAAATCCAATGCCTTAGCTGACAAGCTATTGACAGGTCTGACAGAGACCCAAAAAGAGGTCATCAAAATAGGTAATGTACAGATTTCGACCACAACATCTAACACAAATATGGGAGACAATGATATTCAATATGAAAAAACACTTGCAAGCTACGAAGCATTGCCCCATGCTAAGCCATCTTTATCCGTAAACAAAGGTATGGTAAAGGTAAATGCCATTTTATACGTTGAATATCGAATAAAGTAAGAATATATTAAACAATATTTCATAAACAACTGAATTTAGAAACCGGATATAAATAAAAAAATGAGCAGAAAAAAACAGAACAAAACTCAGATTATCATTAACAAAATATCTGATTTCTATAAAAATAACCCAAGCAAATCGTATAACTACCGACAGGTATCGCACGCAATAGGCATAAATAAAAAAGAGGACAAAAATCTCGTAAGCGACTTGCTCTTCGATATGTGCGAGCAGAAGATATTACGTCAGACCATCACAGGTAAATTTGCCGTCAATATCAAAGCAAGCTACATCACCGGCACTATAGACCGACAGAGTGTAGCTCACAAAACCTACCTCGTACCCGACGACAGCAGTGAGAATATCTTTATTGCCGAACGCTCACTTAATCGTGCACTACACGGCGACAAGGTAAAGTTAATGCTCTATCCGCTTCGCAAGAAAAAAGAGCTTGAGGGCGAAGTGGTCGAAATAATCAAACGTGCCCGCGAACATTTTGTCGGTATCATAGACATCAAACACGGCATTACGGTACTGAAGACCAACAACAAGCAGTTGCCTATGAATATTATTATTCCGCCCGACAAAACCAAGCGTGCAAAAAACGGGCAGAAATGTATCGCAGCCATCACTGTATGGGGCGACAAGTACGAAAATCCGATAGGCGAAATAATAGATATACTCGGCGATACAGGCAATAACAACACCGAGATGCATGCTATATTGGCGGAGTTTGGGCTACCATACGCCTATCCGCAAGAACTCGAAGATGAGGCTAACAAAATATGTGCCATAATCGACAAAGAGGAGATAAAACGCCGTATCGACTTCCGTTCTATCACCACCTTTACCATCGATCCTCGCGATGCCAAGGATTTTGACGATGCTCTTTCGGTGCGGAAGTTGGAAGATGGCTCAATAGAAGTAGGCGTACACATTGCCGATGTTACCCACTTTGTTCAGGAAGGCAGTCTGATAGACAAAGAGGCAGTTCGTCGTGCTACATCGGTATATCTAGTCGACCGTACAGTGCCAATGCTACCTGAACATATCAGCAACTTTATCTGTTCGCTACGCCCCAACGAGGAAAAGCTGGCTTACTCCTGTATATTCCGTCTCAACGACAAAGCCGAAGTGCTCGACTACAAGATAGCTCGTACCGTTATCAAGTCCGACCGTCGCTTTACCTACGAGGAGGCACAAGAGATAATAGAGACGGGTAAGGGTGATTTTACAGATGAAATACTGTTGCTCAACGATTTAGCAAAAAAACTGAGAGAGAGTCGTTTTGCATCGGGAGCTATAGCCTTTGAGCGTTCCGAAGTGCGTTTCGAGATAGACGAAAACGGCAAGCCAATAGATGTCTATTTCAAAGAGTCGAAAGATAGCAACAAGCTTATAGAGGAGTTTATGTTATTGGCAAACCGCTACGTGGCACAGCACATCGGTATGCCCAAAAACAGGGAGAAGCCAAAAATGTTTGTCTATCGTATCCACGACATGCCAAACCCGGAAAAGTTGTCGAACTTTGCCACATTTATCAAAAAATTCGGATATAAGATAAAAACCGAAGGCAAAAAAACCTCTGTGTCGTCGTCTATAAACCACTTACTCGATGCTATCGAGGGCAAAAAAGAGCAGAATATGATAGAGACCCTTGCCATTCGCTCTATGGCAAAGGCTATCTACTCTACCAAAAATATCGGTCATTACGGCTTGGCAATGAAGTACTACACACACTTTACCTCGCCTATTCGCCGATACCCTGATATGATGGTACATCGTCTATTGACTCGATATACCAATACCGACAAGACACACTGCAATCCCGACCACAATGACTACGACAGCCTCTGCAAACACTCCTCAGACATGGAACAGCTCGCCGCACAAGCGGAAAGAGCATCTATAAAATACAAACAGATAGAGTTTATGGCAGACAAAATAGGTAAAGTCTATGATGGTGTTATTTCAGGTATCAGCACATGGGGTGTTTATGTGGAGATAAACGAAAACAAATGCGAGGGAATGATTTATATCCGCGACCTCGAAGATGATATTTATGTTTACGACGAAAAAAATTACTGTATAATCGGCAGACGTACCCAAAAAAAATACCAAATAGGCGACTATGTAAAGATACAGGTTGTAAAAGCTGACTTAGTAAAAAAATATTTAGATTTTAAAATTATTAATTGATTCAATCAAGATATAAGTTTGATGATTCAGAACAAAATTTAACAGTGTAGTATTTTATTATATTTTCCAACTTATTTATATTCAACTATAAAATGCATAAAACATCCTATTTTATAATAACTCAATAGTCAAATTGTGTTAATGTCATAAATTATATAATTCATGTTTTCGATATATCCAATAGTTGGAAGTGAATGTAGTAATTAAAATTTGGAGTTAGTAAGAATATAGGAGATATTAGTAAGTCTTTGCAAGATAAAAAATAACATAATATAATTTAACTATTAAATTAAAAAATAAATAATGAAAAAAATTAATATTTGGCTTTGGTAATATAATGTATATTTTGTATTTTTGCAAAAAAATAAGATAAAGATGTATCCTCAATGAGAATCTGAAAATCGTGTAAAAAACGGATTTTCCAAATGTAAATAGCGTTATAAGTGTAAACGATGTGGCTGTAATTTTACAGTAGCTTATCAAGAAAAGGCTGAAAAAGAGAAGCGCCGTAGATTTGCGTTATCAATGTATTTGGAGGGCTTAGGCTTCCGTTCTATTGGTCGGCTGTTGGGAGTAAGTTATGTTTCGATAATTAATTGGGTTCGAAAATATGGACACAATTTTATCTGCAATTAGGAATGAAAATCCCGTAAAACCCGTGGAATTAGACAAATTACATAGCTATGTACAGCATAAAAAAACTATCGTTGGGTTTGTATTGCTGTTGATAGAGACAGTAAATAATTCGTTGATTTCGTGGTGGAAGACCGAAACACATAAACAGGGATGAAGTTGTAGAAAAGTATTGAAAATAAAGATATTGAGTTTGTGTTTTCAGATCATTGGCAATCCTATAAAGAGATGATACCGAGCAAAAAATTATATCAAAGTAAGTCAGAAATTTTTACAATAGAAGGTTTTAGTAATCTGATTAGGCATTATTTAGCAAGATTTAGGCGAAAGACAAAATATTATACAAAGAGTTTGGAAATGATGATTTTATCTTTAAAGCTATCGCTGGCTAAAAGAAATAATATGCTATATGCAAATTTACTAATGCCTAAAAATTATATCTAACTTTGCACAAATTTTTTAGAAAAACAAATTTTTAAATATTTTTGAACCAAAAATTGATAATATACAATGGAGATACTTATTCCTATTTTTAGCAGTTTTTTTGCCTTACGTCTTGTGTCATTGGCAATTTCTATCAAAAATGAAAAGAAGATTATAACTCAAGGTGGTATTCAGCATGGTAAGTTAAATTCTATGTTAATCACTTTGGCACACATAGCATTTTATTTTTCATGCCTTTTCGAAGCCTACATTGGTAACCATTGGCAGTTTGACGGCATCGCTCAAATAGGTTTGGGGCTACTGCTATTTGCTTACATTATATTATTTTGTGTAATATACCAGTTGCGAAATATATGGACACTGAAAATATACATCTTGCCTAAACATAAAATAAATACCTCTTTTCTGTTCAAATGGGTAAAGCATCCCAACTATTTCCTCAATATCATTCCTGAACTAATAGGTATGGCTATTTTATGTAAAGCATCCATAACCTTTTGCGTGTTGTTTCCTGTCTATCTTGTATTGTTATTCAAACGTATAAAACAGGAAGAAAAAGCAATGCAACATCTTATGTAACCAACTAAATCATTTACTTAGCAAAATGAAAAAATATCTCAACATAAAAATAGCAACTATATTTATTCTGTTCTTTTCAGTAAATTTAGCATACGCTCAACAACAAGTTCCTATATATTTTGATAGTTTATGGAATGAAACTTCCAAAGATAAAATGGTTTATTACAGGCTCCTTTCACAAGAAGGTACTATTACAAAAATAAAAGACTATTACAGAAGTGGTAAAAAGCGGATGGAAGGAGCAGTCTATTACATCGGTTTAGACAGTTGAGTTTTCAACGACAGCCGTTGGTATTACGCGTGGGACGGCAACACCCCGCTGCACGAGTGGAGGGAAGGGGCAAAAGAAGCAAACGTTATAACATGGGTCTTCGACGAAGGCACGTTCCGCCCCGCGGCCAAACTTGTGGGCGATAAGGCGTACAGCATTATTACCGACTATCTCGGCACACCTGCGGAAATGTATGATGCCGAAGGCATAAAAACTTGGCAGGCGGAATTTGACATCTACGGAAAAATTCGTACCTTCGCAGGACGTTCTTTGAATGATTGTCCTTTCCGCTATCAAGGGCAGTATGAGGACGAGGAGACAGGACTCTACTACAATCGATTTAGATATTACTCGCCTGATGAGGGGATGTATATCTCTCAAGACCCGATTTCTATTGCAGGTGGGTTGAACTTATATAGCTATGTCCATGATAGTAATGCTTGGGTTGATATATTTGGACTTACAAGAGGGAAAAGAGTAGAAAAATTACCTAAAAATTTGCAAAGACGCCCAAAATGGAGAAAAAAAACATATGAATATTTATATGAAAATAATCCTAAAACAGAGGATGGAAAATATATAAGTGTAAAGACACAAAAAATAATAGAACCGGGTAATGAGGTTATTGGGCATCAAAATCAATCTTGGAGAGAGTATCAAGAAGCACCAGAAAACCAAACAAAAACAAGAAAACAAGTCATCGAAGATTATAATGATGTAACCAATTTAGGATTTGAAGATAAAAGAGAAAGTTCTTCTGATGGAGGNAAGATTATAATGATGTAACCAATTTAGGATTTGAAGATAAAAGAGAAAGTTCTTCTGATGGAGGAAAATATAAAGGATGTGAACATTAAATGATTGAAATTATGCACATAGATGAGCTAAAAAAAATTCTTTTAGAATGGGATTTGGAGAAATTAGAAAATGCTTTAAAAAATTACCAAATTAACGAATGTGATAAATTTGGTAATACCATATTACATTATTATTTAAAAACTAAAAAAGATAAAGAAGTATCCACAAAATCAATAGTTGATCTATTTATAAAAAGAGGAATAGACATTAACCAGAAACAAAAGGATAAACAGTTTGGATTTAGTGCTCTACATTTAGCCGTGAACACTCAAAATTTGGAAGCCTTTAATTACCTAATAGAAAAAGATGCAGATATAAATGCACAAGATATTAATGGAAATACGGTTTTANATAGTGAAATGATAACCCAATTAATGGATAAGGGAGCAAATGCTGACTTAAAAAATAATTATGGTGTAAGTGCCCGTTCATTAGCTAATAACATAGCTAATGATGTAAGAAAGTTTTTTAAATAAAAGTAATTTCTATAGATTTAGTTTTTGAATATCTATGAAGTGGAATTGAATCCTCTGAATTAGAGGGACTTTACTACAACAGGTATAGGTGGTATAATTCGGAGACAGGTTGTTATATAAGTCAAGACCCGATAGGATTGGCAGGCGGAAATCCTACGATTTATGGGTATGTGTTTGACCCGAACAGTTGGGTAGATGTGTTTGGATTACTTACATATAATACGATGAGTAGTATTCCAAATTATCAAAAACATCATGTGATTCCTCAACAATTAAAGGAGCACCCTGTTATAAAAAATTCAGGAATGAATATTCACGAAGCAAATAATATAATATACCTACCCAAAATTAAAGGTATAGACGCTAATCCAAATTTGGCTACACATAATGGTTCTCATCCGATATACACTGAAAAAGTTTTAGCGGATTTAGATGAGATAAAAAGACGTGCTGATAATGATAAAAATAATAATAAGATTTGGACAGAAGATGATTATAAGAATGAGATAGATAAGAAAATAGATAAATATAAAAAGATGTTACAAAATGGAAAAATACAATGTAAATGATGATTTTTTTTATTTTTGGATAGTATCTTCAAAATATCCCAATTCCTATTGGTTAAAATATGATTGGGAAAATAATCCTAATTATTTAGAATTTAAAGAAAATGTCAGAATTCCTAATTCGGAGTCTATTATTTTAAAATTTTCATTAAATGAAAAGGTAAAAACTCTATCTTTTTTAAAATATGATTATTTTAAAAGTGATGCTCTGCCTCTGGTCAGTGAGAGATTTGCTAATCTTATAAAAAAATACGCTTCTGATACTATTCAATTTATCAAAGCATATATTTTTCAATCAGAGCAAAAAATAGCGGAAGTCTTTGTACCTGTTTTTTTGTTAAAAAAAGACATAATTGATAAAAAATTATCCGTTTTTGATGAAGAATTGGAAGATTATACAAAAATATACTTAAACAAAGGGTTTATCATAAATGAAAATATTTTTATGGTAGAAAAATATATTGTTGTACGAGAAGATTTTGTAAAAGATTGTAAAAAAAACAAAATAAAAGGAGTTGATTTCTACAAAGAGCCTTTTGAAAATCCATTGTATATTAGATAGATAAATTTTATAAATATTTTGGCGATATAATAAATTTTAAGATGTAACCGACCATATAGGCAAACCCATACAGGCGATAGACGATAACGGCGAACTTGTATGGAGTGCCGATTACGACATATACGGCAGGCTGAAAAATGTAAAAGGAGAGCGGACATTCATACCGTTCAGGCAAGTCGGGCAGATAGAAGACGCTGAATTAGAAGGACTTTACTACAACAGGTATAGGTGGTATAATTCGGAGACAGGCACATACATAAGCCAAGACCCGATAGGGCTGGCGGGGAATAACCCAACATTGTATGGGTATGTTCACAACCCGAACAATTGGATTGACCCGCTGGGACTAAGTGCTTGCCATGATAGTGGAAAGGCTGGAGAAAATGCGGCAAGACAACAACTTCAAAATAATGGTTATACCATATTAGGAGAGCAAGTAACAATGATAGTCAATGGACAAAATGTAAGAGCAGATTTTGTAACCATAGGGCCTGATAATAAAATTCATGTATTTGAGGCTAAAAATGGAAGTGGAGGATTAACAACTAATCAGGCCAATACAGGGGTTTATAATATGAATACACCAACTAATTCCAATAATGGAAGTTTTAATTTAAACAATGGTACACAAGGGCAATTTGAATTAAATACAAATAATAGAACTAATGTAGGACAAAAAGGAGATGTCTCTCCAGCTACATTTCATGTTTTGAAATATAATGAACCATACTAAATACATGTTTATATGGAAAATAGGCGTAATATATTTTATCAATTATTAAAAATAAAATTAAAAACAATAGAATTCCCTGATTACACTATAAAAACAAGGGTAACAAAAGGTAATTTGGATATTTGGTGTATTGACAATATGCATGTAGTAATAAACATAACGGATTTTGTTACGCATCATAAAAAAGGAGAGTTTGCTGTAAATTTTGGACTAAGTCTTTATTCGGGAACAATATATGAAATATTACAACAATCTACTTTGCTTGTGGAACATCCAATATTTAGAAGGGAGCGATTTTATGTTAACACACATTATCATCTTGTTCCAAATAGTGAATTAGATGATGGTTTATATAATTTTTATTTAGAAACTGATATTGACAAACAAACAGAAAAAATTGTTTCTCATATAAAAAAATATGCATTGCCAATCATATATGGATTTCAAAAAGATTATAACTATTTATTAGATAGATTTGATAGTTCAACAGGAATCTACCGAAATGTATGTAATCCCTTTTATATAGGTGTAATACTGTGTATATTGAATAAGATGGAAGAGCGTATTGACGAAATTATAAATTATGCTCGTGGGGCTCATGCTATCAGCTATACTGATTTTTCAGAGGAAAATTATAAAATAGGGATAAATAAAATAAAGCAAGTAATGCAAACTCAATAATAGTACAAAAAAATATTGTAAAAATTAATACGACAGAATTTACATATGACTTGTTTAGGCGTACGTTCAAAAATCTTTGTCAAAGTTCCAAACTTTGGTAAGAGGGTATAAATTATACGGATAAAATAATATGAAAGATACAGTATTATTGAATGTAAAAACACTTATGGGAGCATATATAAGGCAAATTGATAAGGACAATATACTAATCAGTTGTAGAAATTTGCTTCGATTTAGTTATGAAAAAGGGCTCTTACAGAAAAACCCTTTTGATGAACAAGGTAATTTAAAAATTGAAGTAGTCATCAGAGAAAGCGATTTAACAGATTTAGGAAAACGGCTATTTGATGATTTAACTGATAAATGGTTTGCTTATACAGACCGTACTCAAAAATATGATAACATTATAATGTTAGAAAAATATTTCAATAAATTGAATGATAATATGTAAATAGTAAACGGCAAAACGTGGCAATACCTTTGGACGGCAGGAGGTATGCTCAAAGAAGTACAACGCCCCGACGGTTCTGTTGTAAGTTTTAAATACGATGCCTTTGGCAGAAGAATAGAGAAAAAAACATCAAAAACAATCACCCGCTTCCTCTGGGACGGCAATGTGCCTCTGCACGAATGGAAAGAGTTTGATTATAAAGAAACAACCGATAACGACCGCATTACGTGGGTATTTCAAGGGTTTACACCTGTCGCTAAGATACAGGGCGATAAATCTTACAGCATAATATCAGACCATTTAGGTACGCCTATTCGTGCTATTGATACCAACGGCGTAAAAGTTTGGGAACGCGAACTTGATATTTACGGAAAAGTTAGAAAAGAAACCAAAGAAACTGCTAACTTTGTACCAATGTTGTATCAAGGTCAATACCTTGATACCGAAACTGAATTAGTATATAATTACAAGCGTTATTACAGTCAAGAGACAGGTGCTTATATATCACAAGACCCGATAGGGTTAGCGGGCGGTAATCCAACAATTTATGGGTATGTGAAAGACCCGAATAGTTGGGTTGATGTGTTTGGATTAGCTTGTGCGAATGGAGGGGACGCCAAGAAGCATGGAGGAGATGAACATAATAATGCTATTGATAATCATATTAATGAATTGAAAGAAACGGAAGGAGTAGTAAATATCAGAAAAAATCAGCAACAGGTTAATGTTGATGGTGATAAAGTTGGTAATAATAGACCAGACATTCAATATGATTTAGATGGGGTTCATTATAATGTTGAGTATGACACTACGGTAAGTGGTAGTCAAAAACATCAAAAAACAATACCAGCGAATGACCCCAATGCTGTAAATTCTTATTATATGGTTGATAATAAAGGAGATATATATTCTGCAACATAAATTTAATATTATGGTTAAAAAATTTCGTTATTTTTCTTTTAGTTATATTTATTTGTCTATAAATGAAATAGAGAGTATTTTAGCATCTCTTTATAGAGAAAAAATATTGACACATAAATACCTTATGTATAAAAATAAGTTCAATACCGATTTATTTTACATAGAAACTCCATTAAAAGGAGGAAGACATCTTTGGAAAGCAGCTTTTTATACTCCTAAAATTATTAATAAACCAGATAATGTAGTAATGTTTACCAATCTGGAAGATGGAGGGATTACATTGGCTAATCGGATAGTTATAGAAGGTAAATCTTCTCATATTACTTTTTCTGTATCTAATACTGATGAAGGGAAAAATTCATTTACTTATAGAGATTATCAAAGACAAGAACGGGTAGTAATGACTTTAAAAGATAGTGGAAAATGGATATTTTTTGAAAGGGGTAGTAAGTTATGGTTTGAAAATGAATTATTTTACAAAAAAAAGAAAATAACTGAAAGATTTAATTCAAAAATATTGTTAGAATATTGTAATACTATCGGATTAGATATCATTAATATTGATTTTTGGGAATCAAATAACGACGCATTGTTTTTAGAAGAATTAGATAAAAATCGAGATTAATTCAAGATACAAGGTATAATTCGTAGAGTATGTTGTCAAGACAATGTTATCAAAGTTCTTTGAAATCTTAGTTTTATTGCTGTCTATTCTTCTTTACAACGGCAAAGAAGAAGTATGGCGTACAGCCGACAAGCTCGGCAACCTGTACGAAAGCCCCGACTTCACCGACCGTATATATTACAACAGTCGCCTTGAACACGACGGAAAACGGAGTTGGTATTATTACTACGACTGCGAAGGCAATCTGATACTCAAAAGCCCCTATCAACGGCACGGCAAAAGCCCTGATACCTCTTGGCAGTCAGGCTCGTGGGCTTACGAATGGAACGCTAACGGCAGCCTAAAAAGCGTAAAACGTGTAGACGGCAAAGAAATAAACTTTACGTATGATGCTTTTGGCAGGCGTATCGGCAAAAACTACGGCAACCGCGAATTTTTGTACATTTGGGACGGCAACGTAACGTTACACGAAATAAAAAAGGAGGGCAAACAGGAAGATGAAATAACAACGTGGGTGTTCGAAGGCTTTACCCCGACGGCGAAGCTTGTAAACGGTAAATCGTACAGTATTATAAGTGATTACTTGGGAACGCCTTTACAGGCAATAGACAGCGAAGGAAAACTAATTTGGGAACGAGAGCTTGATATTTACGGTAGAGTACGTAAAGAAAAAGGTGAAAAGGGTTTTTGTCCTTTCCGTTATCAAGGGCAATACTTTGACAGTGAGGTAGATTTATGTTACAATAGGTTCAGATACTACGACCCAAGCACAGGCATATACATCAGCCAAGACCCGATAGGGTTAGCGGGTGGAATATTGAATTTATATAGCTTTGTATCCAACTCTAATACATGGGTTGATATCTTTGGGTTAGACTGGGTATATCAAATAGTGGATAGTAAAGGTAATGTTAAGTACTATGGTATTACAGAACGTTCACCGGTATTTAGAGGTAATGAGCATATCGATGGTGGAAATTTAGATTTAAAGCAAGGAGAAAAAATGCAGATAATTGCTAAAGATGTGAATCATGACCAAGCACGAACAATAGAAGCAATTAAAATTCGAGAAAAATTAAGAGCTTCAAATGTTGATAGAACAAAGTCTATTGCTGAACAATTAAAAGAAGCTGGTTTAAGAAATAAAAATCGAGGTCGTGATATTGAAAAGAGACCATTTGACCCAGATAAAATGGGTGGAGAATATTCACTTCTTGATAAGCCGGAAGATGTTAATGGATTTAAAAAAACAGGATGTAGTAAAAAATAAATATATGAGTACTAAACACAAAGTAAAGGGTATAGCCCCGCAAGACAATACAAAAGCAGACCTTTTTCCGTTAGATTATTTTTATTATGCTTTGGAAAATGTAAAAAAAGCACAAGAAAGCTTAATGATTGTAGGGCAAGATGATGGTTGTCAAATTTTACTTGTCAATCTTGACATGTTGATAACAATTTGTAAAAAATATCCAATTACGGCAGCTTCCAGTATTTATCTTCTCAATCGTAAAAAATTAAAAGAAACATTTGATGCTTGGTGGGAAAGAAATCATAAAAAAATTCCTGCTAAATATCGTAACGGTATCAAAGAAAATGCAGATACTCTTTTTGAAGAATTATTTGCTATAAGAAGTTGGGCTAAATCCGAATAATTATAAGTTTATGACAGATTTAAAAGAAAAAATCGCCCCTTTTTTATGGGGGGAACAAGAAAACAGCTTTTCCGTTTGCTTATATGTAGGAGACTACAAAGCTGAATTATTTGAAACTCGTGAAGACGAAGGTTTTGAGGGAAACGGTTATGATTGGGTTTCCTTAGCAAAAGTATTTTTAAAGGAACGAAAACCTGAATTAATGGATGTTGTTGGGTTCGACCCCGAAGCTGATATGTTTTGTGCTTACTCATCAAATGAATCAGCTTTAAAAACATTTATACTCTCATTTAAAGAAACTTGCGAAAATGATGTTTTAATACAAAGTCTTTTCTCAAAAGCAGAATTGGATTAGATATATATCATAAGTTACGAATGGAGCGCTAACGGCAGACTTAAAAAAACTAAAAGGAGAGCGGACATTCATACCGTTTAGACAAGCCGGACAGATTGAAGACGCTGAATTAAAAGGACTTTACTATAACCGGTACAGGTGGTATAATTCAGAGACAGGCGCTTACATAAGCCAAGACCCGATAGGGTTGGCGGGAAATAATCCGACATTGTACGCTTTCGTAAAAAATGTAAATACGGAAGTTGATGTGTTTGGGTTAGAGACTGATTTTTTACAAGAGGCTGAAAGTTCTATTTCGAGAACTGGTGAGAAATATCAAGGAGCAGAAATATATGTATTTAATAAAAAAACAACTATACAAGGAATTAAATACAATAAAGGAGATTATTTTTATTTGGATAATTTTCACAAATACCATTATGAGGTGTTTAATAGTAATAATAAATCAAAAGCGGTAATAAATCTTGATGGTAGTTTAAATGAAAAAAAGACTAAAAAAGCAAAAAAGAGAACAGGGTGTCGAGGACAATAGTCTGATTATAAAAAATAAAGATGATGATGTAGAAGATACTTTTTGTTATAAATTGTTTGAAGAGCAATATTTTGATACTGATAAAATAAAGGAACTTATCAATTATGTCTTATTCAATAAATTAAATGTCAAGGAAATTGGGATTTTAAAATGGATAATTAGTAGTATTGATAATTGCTTTCTTTACCATAAAGACGTTGATGATTACTATCGTATAAAGAATTACTCAAAAGCAATTGAAAATAAATGGGACACAGATTGGAAGTTAAAATTAACAGATGTATTAGAAAAGAAATAATGTCCTCTATTGCTACAGTTACGAATGGAACGCTAACGGCAGTCTAAAAAGCATAAAACGTGCAGACGGCAAAGAAATAAACTTTACGTATGATGCTTTTGGCAGACGTATCGGCAAAAGCTACGGTAACCGCGAATTTTTGTATATTTGGGACGGCAATGTACCGTTACACGAAATAAAAAAGGAGGGCAAACAGGAAGATGAAATAACAACGTGGGTATTCGAGGGCTTTACCCCGACGGCAAAGCTTGTAAACGGTAAAACTTACAGTATAATATCAGACCATATAGGAACGCCTTTACAGGCAATAGACAGCGAAGGAAAACTAATTTGGGAACGAGAGCTTGATATTTACGGAAGAGTCCGTAAAGAAAAAGGCGAAAAGGGTTTTTGTAATTTCCGTTATCAAGGACAATACTTTGACAATGAGACGGATTTATGTTACAATAGGTACAGATATTACGACCCAAATACAGGCAGTTACAGTTGATATGTCCTATAATAGTAAATAGAAATATTTATTATTAAAAATTTGTGCAATTGCAATAAATATATTACCTTTGTTCCGTGAAAAAACTATTAATTGTCTATATCTCTAAAGGTATATTTTAAGATGTCATTCATTCAGAATCTAATACGCCTTATAAGAAAGCCTATTCCTACACGCCCTGTAAGTATGCCCGTTCTTATTGAGAGAGATGAAACAGAATATGATAATAAGGATATTAAGAAGTATAGTAATAGTATTAACCTAATCAAGGATAAAAATATGGCAATGTTCAATTATGGCGTTGGAGGCAACGAACAAAAAGTTGATGCAAATGAAGCAATTCAAGAAATACAGGAAAATAAAACACTTGTTATTAGCAAACTAACAGCAGATGATGCTATCTCGCCGGAGATAGTAACAGGTCTTAAAACTGTGGAAGATGTGTTTCGTTACTTTCAACCGTCTATTTCCATACAACATCAGACAGAAGATGGTGGCAGTGTGGAAGAAGAGTTCAAATTTAAAAATATCGGAGATTTTACACCTAAAAAGTTGGTGGAAAACTCCCCATTTCTAAAAAATCTGAGTTTGGAAGAGGAGCAATATAACAACATTATGCGTCAATTGAAAGCGAATAAAGTATTGCGTAATATGCTTTCGGACAGTGCTTCAAAGGAAGCTCTTATCCACGCTCTCAGAGAGGTTGCAGAAGAATTGGAAAATAACAAAAGATAATTTTACTATTTATGACTATGACGAAAACACAAGCGGCATCCCAGCCACAAAGCGGACAACTTGCTCAGTCGGAAGGTAGGGTTAATCCATTAGCAAAGATGGGAGGATTCAGTTTTGTAGAGTCGGTAATCGATGGCATAGCAAATATGAACCCTGAACGTAAAGCAAGAAAACAAATCTTCCTGAAAGATGAAAATAAAGCCCCCGAAAGAGCCGAACTTCTCAAAAAAATAGAGCTTTGGATTGCTCTTTTAGAATCTAATGAATCGGTAGACGCAATGATAGACTCCTGCAAAGAAAAAGCAACAGGAGCAGTTCAGACATTAAAGAAAAATCTGAAGAATACTCTTAAGCAAACTAGAGATTTTGAGGTTTCATATAGAACCGTTGCTCAGTTTTACAAAAATACGGAGTTGGATAAAGTAGACAATGTAAGTATTATGAACGCTTCATTAGAGCAGCTTACAGACTTGAATAATCCTGTCTTTATCAACCATGTCGCCTCTGAATTAAGTATGTATTACGATCGTCTGGATTTGAGAGATAATTATTCTATTCTTGTCATTCCGGGTTATTTAGGTTCCAATAAGGTTGTAGAGAAATGGGCTAAAATCTGTAATGAAAATAAAGTAATGCTTGTTACGGACTTTGTAGATTTAGATAAATCGGATGATGTAGTGGATTTATTTCATGCTGCAAACCTTACAGGTGGTGAACTGCATAGAAGTAATGTTATTATGACCTGTAATTGGCTTGTGGGTAGAGGTCGGGCTAAAGATGTTGATGAGGAGGAGGATTTGTATTTGCCACCTTCGACTTCATTAGCAGGAAAAATTCATAAAACTTTAATGTCACAAGTGTCTGCTGGGAAAAAACATGGTGGAATTAATGAAGTTGATGCCGTCCATTTCGATTTGAAAAAGAGTGAAATTTCCCAATTAGAGAAAATGGGTCTGGTGCCTATGGTAAGGGAATACGGCAAAGTAATGGCATTCTCGGCAAAAACATTATTCACAGGAGATAATATTGGATTGCAGACGTATTCGGTTGTTCGTGTTTTTGATTATGTTACAAAAGTATTACTGGATTTTTTAAATCGCAGAGCCTTTGAAAATTGGACAGCCAAATCCGAAGAAGACCTGAGGAAACAAATTGTTGAATTCCTTGATGGAATCAAAGGTGCTGGTAAATTGATTGAAAAGTTTAAAATAGAACGCTTCGAACAGGATCGTAAACAAAAAGATAGAGTCTGGTTAGATTTAAGACTTACTCCATATTTCCCTGCCAAGAGTTTTATCATTAAATTGGATGGACATAAAGGAGATGATGGCAATGAATGGGATACAGAATACACACAAGAATAATACATTCTTATAAATTCGAAGAAATCCTTTGTCAAACAATGAGAACTGTTTTACAAGGGTTTTCTTTATATTATTAGTGTTTTAATGCAATGAAAAGTAAGACAATCCTTTTATCTATTTGTTGTATTCTTATCTTGGGTTGTTCTTCTTCATCTCAACGTGAAGAAGGACTGTCGGAAAAATCTCTGATAACCATAAGAGAGAGTTATACAGTAGATCTTTTCTCTGAAGGAGAAGTAAAAACGACTCCTCTTAAATCAATATATACATACAAAGAAGCTTATTCTAAAAGTGAATTAGTCATTTTTACTTCCCAAGTACAAAAAATAGACAGTTCTTTTGAGCGAGGAGGGAATAAATTTTATCTGTATCAAATATCCGAAGGTTATATTGCAAAATCTTTGCGAAAAATAAAGCCTCGTTCGAACATTCTTTTTCTATCTAACCATAGTTTATTCAATGGAAAATCGATTATCGATTCGGTTTCTTTGTTTTTGACACCCCTTGAAGGATATAAACTGCTGAAAAACAATATAAATATTCATTATCAATGGTTATCTGGCGCTCCTTTTTTGCCGAAAAATCGGGAGCATTGAAGTCGTAAAAATACTACATTTTGTATATTTTTAGAGACATTAATCGAAATAATAAATTATTTGTATTAAATTTGCATTATTATTTATTATTAAATTAAAAAACAACAATCTTATGGCAGACAACAATTCAAGAGCCGTTTTGAAATTTAACGGCGGAGAAGCACAAAAAGTTTTAAAGTTTAATTACAGTGTAGGTCGTTCTGTGGACGTGTCGGGACGAGTAGCTTCCGATCCTTCTAATGCACTAATTGAAGTGACTATTGAGGCAACAGATAAATCTGATATCCTTGAAAGTTTACTCAATGGTAAGTATAAACCTACTACTGGAACAATCTCATTTAACAAATCTCATGAAGAAGGTACTTTAATTACTTTGGATTGGGAGAATGGCTATGTAATTAAGCATACCGTAGACTTCAATGCAATTGATTCTAATAGTATGTATATAAATTTTATAGTTAGTGCTGAAAAAATCAACTATGGTGGAGCTTCTTATGAAGGTATATGGCCAAGTGCATAGTTTGTAATCTATTATTTTCAAAAGAGGCAGTAACTTTAAAGCTACTGCCTCTTTTGAATTATCATTGTTTCTATCTTTTTTACTTCTTGGTGTTAGACTATATCCTTCTATATACTTAATAATGCCACATATTGCCAAATCTAAGCCAAACTTTACCATATTGATTAAACTTGAATAAACCTTTCGGGACAGCCTCTATCTTTGCGTTTTTATATCATTCATTATCATAAAAAAATGCAACAAGAAGACGATTTGAGAGGACTTGCCAAAGTGATGGAGTTTATGCGAGCAATAAGTATTCTGTTCGTCGTGATAAATATCTATTGGTTCTGCTATTATGCCATTAAGGAATGGAATATCAGTATCACAATCGTGGATAAAATCCTACTAAATTTCAACCGTACAGCAGGACTGTTCGACAACATTCTTTATACAAAGCTGTTTGCCGTTGTTTTCCTTGCCCTTTCCTGCTTAGGGACAAAGGGGGTCAAAGAGGAAATGGTTACGTGGCCGAAAATTTACGTGTTTCTGACCATCGGATTTCTCCTCTTTTTTATGAACTGGTGGATACTCGATTTGCCTTTGACACCAACAGCAACTTCAGGGTTATACATCTCGACAACGGCATCAGGCTATCTTTTTCTGTTGGCAGGTGGACTATGGATGAGCCGACAGCTCAAAAACAACCTGATGGACGATGTTTTCAATATCGAAAACGAGAGCTTTATGCAGGAAACGAAGCTGTTGCAAAATGAGTACTCCGTAAACCTGCCGACCAAGTTCTGGTACAGGAAAAAGCAATGGCGCGGCTGGATAAATGTCGTTAATCCGTTTCGGGCCAGTATTGTGTTAGGGACTCCGGGCAGCGGAAAGTCGTATGCAGTAGTCAATCAGTATATCAAACAACAGATTGAAAAAGGGTTTTCGATGTACGTGTACGACTTTAAGTTTCCTGACCTTTCGATGATTGCCTACAATCATTTGCTGAATCATCAGGCAGGATACAAAAAAGTCCCCACTTTTTATGTGATAAACTTTGATGATCCGGCACGTTCGCACCGTTGCAATCCCATTAACCCCTTGTTTATGGAGGATATTAGCGATGCTTATGAATCGAGTTACACTATTATGCTGAACTTAAATAAGAACTGGGTGCAGAAGCAGGGCGACTTCTTTGTGGAGAGTCCGATTATCCTTTTTGCTGCTATTATCTGGTTTTTGCGTATTTATCAGGATGGTAAGTTCTGCACTTTTCCGCATGCCATTGAGTTTCTGAACAAGCGGTATGAAGACATTTTCCCCATCCTTACTTCTTATCCCGAACTGGAAAACTACTTGAGCCCTTTTATGGATGCTTGGTTAGGTGGCGCCGCAGATCAATTGATGGGACAGATAGCCAGTGCAAAAATCCCGCTCTCCCGAATGATTTCGCCCCAGTTATATTGGGTAATGAGCGGAGACGAATTTACCCTTGACATCAACAATCCGGAAGATCCGAAGATTTTAGTTGTCGGCAACAACCCCGACCGTCAGAATATTTACTCGGCTGCATTAGGCCTGTACAATAGCCGGATTGTAAAACTTATCAATAAAAAGGGTCGATTGAAAAGTTCGGTCATCATCGATGAGTTACCGACTATTTTCTTCAAGGGATTGGATAATCTGATTGCCACCGCTCGAAGCAACAAGGTTGCTGTATTGTTAGGTTTTCAGGATTTCAGCCAGTTGCGACGCGATTATGGGGATAAAGAGAGTAAGGTTATTGAAAATACAGTCGGCAATATCTTCTCTGGTCAAGTGGTCAGTGAAACGGCAAAAACATTATCGGAACGTTTCGGAAAAGTGCTTCAAAAACGGCAGAGCATGAGTATTACCCGAAGCGATAAAACGACTTCCATCTCTACACAAATGGACAGCCTGATACCGGCATCGAAAATCTCCAACCTTACATAAGGAATGTTTGTCGGGGCTGTGGCCGATAATTTCGACGAACGCATTGAGCAAAAAATTTTCCACTGCGAGATTGTAGTGGATAATGCAAAGGTTGCAGCCGAAACAAAGGTTTATCAGTCTATTCCTGTCATCACTGATTTTACGGATTAGAACGGGACAAACCGAATGAAAGAACAGATACAGTTTAACTACAACCGCATCAAGGAGGAAACGAAACAAATCGTTACCGACGAGCTGGAGCGGATAAAGAATGATCCGAAACTTTTCCACCTCATACCGAAAGAGGAGGACTAAAGACAGTTAGAGCCGCGAATTTTGTTGCAGCTCTATACTGTCTTGGTTGCTAAATTGTTCTTGCAAATATATTAATATATAGTATCCTAATCTTGCATTTAGGATAGTTTTAAACTTTTATTTCCTTTAGAATATTTTTCTCCGACAGTGTATTTTGGGACATCAAGCTCTTCAGCTATCATAGATGTCGCCATAATAATTTGGAATTTTTTATCTTTAAATTCACCTGAATTTATCAGACGGACAATGTTTCGCTGAAAATTTTTACTTCGAGCTTCAACCATCCCCTTATCCTCAATATTATCACATAATATAAATTTAGGGTACCTAAAATAATCTAACTCCAATGATGCAAAAAATATAGCAAACCGAACACAGTTTTTTAGTAATACCATAGAGCTCGCAGAAAATCTATTTCTACTATCGAGGAAAAACGAATTTTTACCAAAATCTATTTGTACGAATTGTCCATTTTGGAATTTTTCTTCGTATGTTCCATCTCCTTTTAGTAACTCTAAAGCATAATATTGTATTCTTGAGAATGCAGTAGAACTCTTCTTGCGTTGAAGGTTAGCCAAATGCCCTGTTTCTTCTTTCAGTCTATCAATTTGAGCCTTTAACGAGTATTGATCATTTTTATAATTCTCATAAGACTCAATCAACTGTATTTGTTTTCCTAAAAAATCGATCTCTGCATTTAGCATTCCCTTTTGTTCTAATAATTGGTCAAACTTTGTCTCAAGGCTTGTTCTTGATTGATTTATATAAACATCATAATCCGCTTGGGCTTTTAGCAAAGAACGTAAAATTTCTTTTAGAGAAGCCTCTAATTCTTGAACTTTATTTTCTTTGGCTTTCAAAATTTTTTGAGATTCTTTTATTTGCATTTCAATCTCAAGCTGCATACGTAAAAGTTTGGATTTTCCAGGATTCTCTTTTACCTCTTGCTTGCAGAGCTTACAATGATTTTCTTCTATGTTATCATCCAGTTTTTCCAAACATACGGGGCAATATTGGAGGGGAATAGCACCTAAAATATCTTGTGAGTTTAAGGATTCTTTAATTGCGACTAATTTAGATTGTAGGACTTCGATAAAATCAGAACTATCAACTAATGATATTTTATTTTTGTCGATAATGCTTAACGTTGTATCATATTCATTTTTAATCCGAATGAGATTGTCTCTTAATTGCTTTATATCATTTCTTACGTCGTTTTTCTTTACAGATTCAGCGATCGTATCAGGTGCTTTTAGAGTGTTTAAAACACGTTTTAGTTGTTCTTGCTTTTCGTCTAATGAAGATTTTATTATTGCTTTATCAAATTCAAAAGGAGAATTGTTGAAAACTTCTTCGATTGCATCTATTTGTTTTTTTATTTCGGATAATTCTCGCTCTTTTTGTTTCAATATCATTTGCTGCCTTAGCAGGTCATCGTCGTATGTACCAAGTAACAAATTTCCAATCGCAATTCTGACTAAGGGAGAATCGAAGTCCTCATTTCTCATTAAACTATCCAAAGCACTCAACTGGTCAATATATATTAACCTTAAAATCTGATTAACTGTTATTGATTCTTGATTGTCTGTTGAGACTTCAGGAAAATCTAATGCTTTAAATATTATTTGGCTAAAACTTTCCGCGTTTGATGATTTTTTATAAGGATATGTTTGCCAACCTTCGTAGTTTGACTTTAACCCATCTTCCAATTTACCAAAAAAGATAGACATTGGTCTCATTTGTTTTGCCTCAATTTCTCTCTTAAAGGTAAGAGTAACTCCGTTTAATTCAACTTCTGCATATACATAATTACAACTTGCTGCTTCCGGTAGCCAATTTGTAAATTCACCTCCAAGAGCAAAAAAAATGAAGTTTGAAATAGTCGATTTCCCTGAACTATTATTCCCTCTTATGATATTAATTCCTTCGTGAAATTCCTCATAATAAGCGGTATCACTTTCTTTTGTTACGAGAAGTTTATTTAGTTTCAAAAAACTCATATCGGTATTCCATTAGTTTAGTTCTTTTCTTCAGCTCAACGATAGATATATTCTCAAAGAAAGCAGTAACTAACTCCATGTAAGTAGCTTCCGCATCAGTTAATTCAAACAGGAGGTTTTCTGGTATCGAATTATTGGTTAGTTTGACTATATCATCGAATAGTAAACCATTCTCAATAAAGCCAAAAGAGGCTAAGGCTCTATACGCTGTTTCTTGGACACTTTCTAATTGAGAAAAAGTATTTCTTACATCATACACTTTATTATATCTATTTGCTCTGCAGATTTTTTTATATGCAGAAAATTGCCGTGGTAGCGTAATATTATCTGTTTCACAAGGAAATAAAAAATAGTAATCGTAAATTTTTATCCTATCTTTTTCATAAGATTTATTCCCCAAGCATCTAAGGATTTTTAGAGTTCGAGTTAAGCAGTGGTATATATCATATACAGGGTGATATACTATCATGTTGTTATTTCCACCTTATATGGCAATTTCCAGTTAAAAAATAAATCATTGCGGTAATATCATCGTCGTACAAGTTAAGAACATTATTTTCTCCTAACATATCTTGAACGGGTTGAATTACTTTTCCTATAATCATTTCTCGAATAACATCTTTGGAGACTCCGTCATTTACAGCACCTTTTATATGTAAATTGAAGAGGACACAAATTCTCGCTAATAAAAAGGCATGAATCTTTTGAGTTGCTTTGGATAAATTATTCTCTGTAATTTTTTTGTAGTAATACTCTTTCATTTGTTGAGCCCAATCTATATCGTTTCCAAAACCTGCTTCAGTAAGTTTCGGCTCAAGTCCAACAAATCCATCAATAGTAGCAGTATAATGCTGTATCTTATCTATAAACTCTCTAAATTCAATATCTCCATTTTTGAGTTCCTGCTCAAATTCTTCCACCAATTTTAGATATTGCGTATAAGGTTTAGGTTGACTGTTATAATTATTAACAGTCATATTACCGCCAGACTGATATTGAGTAGAATTCTTTCCAGCCGTTTGTTCTAAAGTTAGAGCTGTACTATCTTTATTATTCATTTATTTATAGTCATATTGCCGCCAGATTGATATTGAGTCGAATTCTTTCCAGCTGTTTGATTCATGCTGCCAAAACGGTTTTGAGAATTATGATGGAAAACGGTTTTGTTTTTTCTGATTATTTTTTTTACACTATCATTCCAAAAAAACTGACTAAGTAATGCTGCAAAAGCAATACCACAAGAAGAACCAGATTCCCAACTTGGATCAAAAAGAAACCATAGAAGTACCCCCAAAAAAGCAATAGCATTTATAATGAACTTTGTCATAAAAGAAACTTTTCTATTTTATCATTATTCTGCAAAGTTACAATTTTCCCTGAAAATGAGAAATGGCGTATAAAATCTTTGTTTTTATATAGAAGATGTTAAAAAACATCTGATGTGGAGAAAATGTAGAATTGCAGATTTTATTCGTTAACGCCACTCCCTACCTAATCAACGCCACACTCTTCCTCCTGCCGAAAAATCGACTGTAATCCTGCTATTACCCACTACTTTCGTTACGCATTAATAGTGATACGTAACAAAAAAGAGTGTAATTATGGACGAAAAACTAAATCCGAAAGACCGCGTTCTTCTGATGCGAGAAGAGGGAGAAGGCAACAAACTCCAAGTAGTAAAGGGCATCGACAAAAAAGGAAAAATCGATGCCNTGCGAGAAGAGGGAGAAGGCAACAAACTCCAAGTAGTAAAGGGCATCGACAAAAAAGGAAAAATCGATGCCATTGACCCCCTGAAGGCAAAGCCCAATGACTTTCTCATCATTGACCGGCACGCCGATCCGATTGAGAACTTTTTCAGAAACTTCTTCAACCAGTTCAAAAATCCGTCGCATATCGGTTTTTATGCCGTTACGGTCGAGATGTTAGACAAGGTATTGACGCTAACCGAAAAGGAATTGGAGAAATTCCGCATCAATCCGAAGAACTTCCTGCATCAAACATAGGGAGATTCTCAATCGGCACCCAAGCAAAACAAAATTATTAACCCTCAAACAGAAGAAATGAAACCCCATGCACCCAAAACAGACGAACTGAAAACCGATTTCCGGCAATTCGACACCAATCGTATTCCTGAAAGCGAATACCAAAAATACGGCATCAAGCCGGAAACCATTAAAGACGAACTTAACGCGATGAGCTACGGGTATAAATCCCCGCATTTGCTGGATATTACTCCGAACATTGACGGCGTGGAGTATCCGGTGAAAGCCCGTTTGTCGTTGGAAGAGCAGCCGGATGGGAAGGTGAATTGATATTTAAGCAGATTTAATCCTTTTTACAAGGAAATACGATATGAGACTGTGATATCAAACACTTAATTTATTTTAAAAAAACAGATTGATGTATAAAATTTATAAACTTAAAAATAGAGAATACGCGCCGTTGATTAAAAAATATTATTAACTTTGCAAAAATAGCTAATAATCATTTATATATTAAACCCATACGTATACTTATGAAAGGTGTAATGCGATTTAACGGCGTTGAGCGTACACTTTTGGATTTTCGTTTTTCTCACGACCGAGATATAGATATTTTGGGCATACCG
>JRAN01000019.1 GCA_000768855.1 Porphyromonadaceae bacterium COT-184 OH4590
TCCTATTACAAAGGTAAGAAAACTTGCAGATTTATCAAAGGGTTTTGCAGATTAATTTACTGAATATCAGATGATCGATGGTTTTTAAGGGACAACTAGATAGAACCTAATCGACAAGTACAGAATACAAATACTGCACCGAAGCGAAAGCCTGTTTTATTTTGCTAAGAGATGTTATTGTGCCGATTGATGTTCGTACCCCGATGCAAAAGACAATATTTTGGGGATAGTTTACAAAATGGTACAATGGACGAAAATAACATGCTTCGAAAAAAGAGATTATCTTTAGGAGAGTAGAGCTATATTTCGAAGAGTATCAAAAAAACAAAATACTTTTATATAGAGCTTTTCGCCTCTCTACTGTTCAAAACCAGCTGTCCCAAATGTACTTGTAGCTTTTATCGAGATTTTTGTTTCTAAAGTTGTCGAGGTCGAAAGACGCTGTTAGTATCTGCTGATTGTATATGTGTCGCTCTGCAAAGTGCAGCGAGAGTTCGAGTTTTATATTAAGTATGTTTGACTTGTAGAAATGTACGATTAAATCGACTCTGTCGTACATTTGAGTTTTGTACATCAAATCACCCCAATAGAGGTGGTTGCTGTATCGGTCATAGAATCGCTGCTGGCTATTGCCGTAGTAGAGGGTGTTTTTAAGTCCAATCCCGCGAAACTCTGCGTCTGTCTCCCAAATAAGTCCAATAGGAGTATGAGTTTCGTCGGTTTTTCTGTCTCTCTCCATCGACACCGATACTCCTATATTACTCTCTAATCGGTTGAGTGCGGTATGTCCGTCGAGGTCTATGCCCAAAGCGGTGATAGTCTTTACGTTGTCTTTGACACTTATTGAAGGCGTATTGTCGATAATGGCTATATTGTCGAACATCACTTGATGAAACATATAACCGAAGTGCCTGATATATAAAATGTTTTTTTGTAATTGTCCCGACCATCCTATATAAAATGATTCGTAAGTTACCGCTTTTTTTGCCCCTGTCCAATCGAGCCAAAAGTTAGCATGGTTTTTATCGCGTTGATATTCAGCGAAAAATCCGTTCATAATAGGCTGAGTCCAGTATATGGAGTCGCTAAACATATTGCGAGGGTAACGCCCCAATAGAGTTTTTTTGGGGAAAGCCCCGATATTAAACTCGAAGTTTGGGATATGGTATTTGTAGTGTGCTATCAGTTTCGCGTCAGATACCAATTGACTATCACCCCATTCGTGATTTAGGTTGGCTCCTGCTAATATTTGGTGTTTGCCCTCGATACCAATGCCGATAATTGACCGTATCTGTGTACCGCTCATGGTTCGCGATGCTCTTGTGGTAGAGGGAGCAAACTCACTGTTGTCGAATAGGTTGTGTACTCCTATTTGCCACAGCAACTCTTGCGAAAAGCAGATACTGCCTAAGGTTAATAATAGCAATATTAATAAAAAACGAGTATTCATCGGTATGGTAAGTTTTATCATTTTGTCGAATCTGTTTTGTTATTAGCGAATGCAAAGGTAGAGAAAAGTTTTGATAGTTTGAGATTAGATGCAGGCAATACGCATTAAAAAAATTAACCCGGTTACACAGTTAAATGATGTGGTAAAAAAGAGTTACAGCAGGCTTTTCACGGAGACTCCAATCCACATTGGGGATTTGTGAGCTAATACTCATCTTTTAAAACAATTTTTTATTTTACGTTCTCAATTCTACATTAAAAATAGACAACTTCAAAGGAACGTTTAGATAGCATTGCTACGTTTTGTAATGCGGAATCGGTGATTGTAAGTGATTGAAAATTAGTTTTGTAAAAATATAGAAGTAACGTTAAATAAGATTAAAAAGTGATTTGGTTGAATAAAATGTAGTACTTTCGCAAATTCTTTGGTGATTGGGTTTTGGGTATCCCAAAACTTTGATTGAAAAGGGAATATGGTGAGGGGCTATAACTGAGCCCTTAACTGTGAGTTTCGTTAAAAGGTTTTGTTCTACATGTGTCACTTTTTCTACATCGAAAAGGGAAGACCTGCAAAATCGAGAACAAGTCGGAAGACCTGCCAAAGAAAAGTAATGTTTTGCTTAGGGAAAGAATAAAATCGAATATTAAGATAACAGTAAGTAAAATATTGTAAAGATAATACGCTAAATAACAGTGTTTTATAAAATGAGTTGAGAAAAAAATCAAAAAAAAGATGTTATGTTGCAACATTTTTGAAAATTTAGCGTCTTAATATATAAGTATGTTCAAAAATAATTTATAATTAAAATAAAATTTTTTAAAATGAATCAAAAGATTTTTAAAGCAACACTATTGGTCGCAATATTGGTATCGATAGCTTTTACTGGCTGTAAAAAAGAAGAGAAGTTAAAGATCGAAGGGC
Source organism: Porphyromonadaceae bacterium COT-184 OH4590 (assembly GCA_000768855.1). Taxonomy (GTDB): domain Bacteria; phylum Bacteroidota; class Bacteroidia; order Bacteroidales; family Paludibacteraceae; genus F0058. The sequence goes on from JRAN01000019.1 coordinate 2,372, forward strand.
AATGGTTAGGTTTTGTAGATGGGGTAAATGTTTTATTTGACGTTTCAACCACAAGACCCGGATTTATAATGACGGGAAGACAAACTCCTTCTCTACTCAGAGAATACGGTTTGACATCGGAAAATTATATTTTTGAAGAAGGGAAAGAGGTAAATTCTGTACAAATAATCCCTTCAAGTAAGACTTCCGGTATTCTTAAAGTTCATTCACAAGGTGATGTTCCATATAAAGATTTAACAACTGTTACAGTTTTTATAGACGGATATGATTTGGGTATCGGAAGAAGATATTTAACACTTCAAAAGGCAACTACTCATTGTATATTATTAGATTGGAATAAACTAAAAAAATAGAAACCGTAGGGGAAAAATAAAGCAATATCTTTAACGGAGAAAAGCCAAAGGTAGGCATTATGTTTATCTTTGGCTTTTCTCGTAATACTCTACTATCTTGATAGCCTCTACAGCCTCTCGTACATCGTGTACTCTAAGTATATCGGCGCCGTTGAGCAGAGCTAACGTGTTGGCGACCGTAGTTCCGTTGAGAGCGTCTTTCGGAGCAGTATCGAGCACTCTGTTTATCATCGACTTGCGAGACACCCCCGATAGTATCGGCAATCCGAAACACTCAAATACCTTTTGGTTTGCCAACAGTCGGTAGTTTTGTTCTGTGGTCTTGGCGAATCCGAAACCGAGGTCTAATATTATGTCGGAGCCAAAGCCCAATAGGCGAAGTCGCTCTATCTTGTCTGCAAAATATTTTAAGATGTCTGCTACTATGTCGTTGTAGTCGGTCATTTGCATCATAGTCTGAGGTGTACCTCTTGTATGCATCAATATATAAGGTACATTGAGTTTAGCCACCGTGCCAAACATATTGAGGTCGATAGCACCTCCCGAAATATCGTTGATAATATCCGCTCCGTACTCTAAAACTGCCCTCGAAGCTACTGCTGCTCGAAAAGTGTCGATGGATATAGGTATATCGACATACCTTTTGCGAATAACGTCCAAAGCGAAGCATACTCTGTTACTCTCCTCGTCTTCGTTTACAAACTCGGCATTTGGGCGAGTGGAGTACCCTCCGATGTCAATAATATCAGCCCCTTGATTGACGGCACTATCTACCTTTCTCAGAATATCGTCTTCCGAATATGCTCTACTACCATCAAAAAAAGAATCGGGTGTGATATTGATAATAGCCATTACCAATGGTCTTTCGAACCTAAAAACTCTGTTTTTCAATACAATAGTTTTACTGATGCTCATATTAAATCCGTTTTTTAGACCACAAAATTAATATTTTTTATCCCAAATTCGGTATTAGTACTTGACCATTATTAAGTAAAGAATTAGAAATTATGAATGAGATGTTGAGACAATTCTACATTTTTAAGTGCGGAATAGGAGTTAATCTGTAACTTTGTTTCAAAACTCTTTTACGGTCTTTACAAAATCATTGAGTTCTTCGGGGTGTTGCTCGAGGTGGTTACCTACCACTATTATATCGGCTCCTGCTTGTAGAGCCTCTCTTATCATATCTGTGGAACGAAGTCCACCGCCCACTATTAGAGGTGTATCTATATTTGCTCGTACTTCGGATATGATGGTGCGCTTTACGGGATGTTGAGCCCCGCTCCCTGCTTCGAGGTAAAGCAAACGCTGCCCCAACATTTCGCCTGCAATAGCGGTACTTACTATCTCGGTAGTATCCGATAGCGAAGAGGTTTTGGAGACTTTCTCAACCGATGTTGCTACACCACCATTTATCAAGATATAACCGGTGGCGATAGTCTCTATGCCCGATTGTTTAATGGATTGAGCCGAGTCGACATGCTGTCCTATCAGCAAATCGGGGTTTCTGCCCGAAATAAGCGATAAAAACAACATCGCATCAGCATTGGGGCTAAACTGTATTGCATTGCCTATGAACAATACTACGGGTATTGTTGAGTGTCGTTTGATATATACTACTGCACTGTCTATCGACTCTTTTAGCTGCGAACCACCGATAAATATAAGGTCTGGTTTGGCCTCGTTAATTAACTCTACAAACGATACGAGTCCTCCGTCACCGCATTTTTCGGGGTCGATAAGCACAGCAAAGAGTTTTTTCCCCTCTCTATATGCGTTATGTATTATGTCCGATACTCTGTTTTTCATTGATAGTATTGGGGTAATTGCAATTATTTTACTGCAAAGTTAATTATTTTCCTATATTTTAGTTGGATTTGTGTAAAAAAAGTATAATTTTGTTTAATTTTATAATTTTAATGGGGTTGGCAATAACCTGTTGATATATAATGTATTGTGTTTGTGGTAAATATGGTAAACATTAAGAAAAAAACATTATTTGGGCTTATAATTGTTATTATATCCCTTTCTGCGTGTAATAATAGAGCGGTATATAGCGACTATACCGAAATACCGAGTGCGGTATGGGCAAAAGACAGATTTTTCTCTTTTAATGTAGAAATAGACGATGTAGAGGCATTATACGAAATAGACCTGCTTATCCGCAACAACGATATGTTCCCTCGTCAAAACCTTTGGTTGTCGGCTGTACAAGAGCATAATGGACTACAGATAAAGGTAGATACCGTTAACGTGTTTTTGCTCGACGAGCAAGGCAAATGGAGAGGAAAGGGTTTGGGTACTGGCTACGACAACTATTTTATTTGGCAACAGAGAGTAAAATTTCCTGCCAAGGGTAACTATGTTTTTAGATTTGGGCATCTTATGCGAATAGATGTACTCGAAGGTATTGAGCGTATAGGTATTGAAGTAATAAAAGAAAAACAATATTGAATAACTAAATATATTAAATTATTTAATTTAAACAACATTAATGATTTGAAAGTTTATGAATAAAATTAAATTTCTTGCATTATTGATATTTGTGATTTCACTTTTCTCTTGCGTGGAGAAAATGGACTATCGAAATATGGATAAGGATATTAAGTATGGAACATCGCTTGTAGTACCCGTCGGGTATTCTACTCTGTCTGCCTCTGAACTGTTTGAAAACATAAAAGACTCAAACTTTATTGCAGACAAGACAAATAACATTATCTACTATCATTTTTCGGATTCGTACTCTTTTCCGGTAAAAGAGTTTTTGTCGGTCGATTTGAGTATAACTTCCAAAAATAGTTATCCGTTTAAGAATCAGCTGGGTTCGGTTGTGTTGCCGACAGCTGTAAATAGTTCTAATGTTAGCACTGTCAACTCTCAATTGAAAGCTATCAGAAACGGAGAGTTTGATTTTGCTTTTGATGATTACGAAAGCGGCAATCTGGTGCGTAGAGTTGATTATGTAAATATCAAAAGCACTACTCTTAAAGTTAGTACAAACACTACAGGTATTACAGGACTTTCTGCAACTGGTGCCAAGATAAGAGTTACCTTTAAGTTCCCACAAATAGCGGCTTTGGCAAATAAAACCTTTACTGTGGATATTGATGCCAATAGCAAACAGCAGGAGTGGGCTCTCAATGATGTCGAAATTGACTTTTTGAGCAATCACAGACCAAAGTCGAAAGTAAACATAGATGTGGATTACTCTTTGATATGTCCTTCGGGTAGCACCATCACTTTGGCAGCAAATGCCGATGTAGAGTCAACAGTGGAGTTTGTCAACACTGTGGTGTATGTCGCAAAAGGTTGGCTCAATCACTCTACTCCCATATCACAAGATTATGTGTTTGAACAACGTATCCCGCAGCCTGTATCGAACTCCAAATTGCTCAACAACGACAAATTGTATTTCTATAATCCCGTGCTTACTTTTACGTTGAGAAACAATATTGGCGTTCCTATGGTTTTGAACGTGAATGATATAGTATGTAGCAACGATGCAGGTCAAACTATAAGAGCCAACTTCAACGGTAGTACCTCTACAACTGAAAAAATCAACCGTTCGGCAAATATAGGTACAGAGGGAGTTACAAATATTGAATGTAATAGAACGTATGGCGGTACCAATCAATTTTTCACTATCAAAAAGCCAAACAAGTTTGCATACAACTTTAGTGTATTGGTTGACCATAGTGTTGCACAAAGCGACTTTACCAACAATATTCAACATTTTATAGTGCGTCCTGCCTATATGAAGCTGGACGTGGATTTGAAGCTTCCTTTCCATTTCGACCAAGGCAGTGAGTTTGTCTCTCTCGATACAATAGCCGATGTTAGACTCGACTCTTTGCTTCGCAATGTAAATATTGATATTGATAAACTTAATATTAACCTCGACTTTAAAAACCATACTCCTATGTATGGCACAGCTAAAGTTCATTTCATAGACAATCAAAATACAGAGGTTTATTCGTTGGATAATGTAGAGATAAAATGTCCCGATGTTGATGCCAATGGGTTTGCTCAAAAAGAGGCGGAAACCTCTTTGATAATTGCCCTTAATCAGGATAATATCAATAAGGTAAGAAAAACGGATAAAATAGTGATTGAATATGCTGTTAAAGGTAAAACGGCTAACAGTCAGATAAATATAAGAGCAACCGACTGGATAAAAGTAGTTGTATCTCTATTTGGCAAAGCGTCTTATAATACAAATTTGGACACATTATTAAAAAAATAAGTAGAACGATATGAAAAAGGTAATATTAGCATTTATAGTTTTGTTTGCTGCTTTCGGTAGTATCAAAGCACAGACAAACACACTCTATTTTATGGAGGATGTGCCTTTAAGGCACTCTATGAATCCGGCATTTATGCCTACTTCGGCTTGGTATATCGGTTTGCCGAGCTACTATTTCGAATTAGGTAATAGCTCTTTGATGTTAAGAGATTTTGTTTTCAAAAAAAACAATGTGTGGACAACTGCTTTCAGTCCCTCACAATCTATCGAACAGCTTTATAAACGTATTGGTAGCAATATGCACACCGATATGCGTTTTGCCCTAAACCTACTCAATTTTGGCTTTAGAGTAAATTATGTCAACTATTTCTCTTTCGATATGTCGATAAAGACAGAGACATCTATGCATACGCCTCGCGACTTAACTCGTCTATTACTTTTCGGTACGGGCGAAGAGGGCTCTTTCGATTTTAAAAAAACAGATGTAGAGGCTATGTTGTATGGCGAACTTGCGTTGGGATATACTCGTAAGTTTAACGACAAATGGAGTGCCGGCTTAAAAGTCAAAGGACTCTTGGGGGTTGCGGGTATTCATACCGATATAAACAATATGAGTCTCTATGCCTCTCGTCAACGTTGGAATGTTAATGCCAAAGCCAATATGTATGTGATGGCTCCGGGTATGACTCGAAATGCCAACGGCTCTTTCGATTTCAACTCGGCAGACTGGAGACAGTTGATAAAACCGAGTGGTTATGGAGCTGCCATCGACCTTGGTGCTACATTCAAACCAATAGAAAATCTTACCCTTTCGGCGGCTGTTACAGACTTTGGTTTTATAAGTTGGAACAGAAACAATGTAGCCAATCTAAATGTTGATGGTAGTTTCTCTTTTGAGGGTGTCGAGTTTAAGCACAATTTTACGGCAGATTCATTGCGAAATTATTTCAATAAATTGTGGAATAATATGAAAGACTCCGTACAATATACCACCTCGCTCGGGGTACACAGTAGTATCAATCAAATGCTTACCACTGCTTTTAATGTTGGAGCCGAATATGGTATTCTTAATAATAAAATATCGTTTGCCGCTCTCGGTAATATTCGTACGAACTATCATAAGATTATGCCCGAAGTTACATTGGGAGTCAATATTCGCCCTGCCAATTGGTTTAAAGCATATTTGTCTCATACTTTTTCGGGTAGATTCTCGTCAAGCATAGGAGCAGGCATAAATCTTCAGTTAGGACCTGTTAATATGTTCTTGATTTCTGATTTTATTCCACTTAGCTATGTAAGAGTACAAAACACCGAAACTCTTATAGCAGACGCCAATACAAGAACTGTTATTGAGAACATACCTCTTCCTTATAGAAACAACAGATACAATGTTCAGGCAGGATTGATTTTCTCGTTTGGCAAAAACTCATCAGACAGAGATAGAGACGGTGTTAGCAACAATAGAGACAAATGTCCCGATACGGACATTAAGATGTTGATGGCTAAGTGTCCAGACAAAAAGCGTACCGAGTTTGTAGATAAAGATGGCTGTATGCTCGACCAAGACAAAGACGGTGTGGCTGATTGTTACGACAAGTGTCCTAATACACAGATAAATGTATCTGTTGACGAACACGGTTGTCCTCTCGACCAAGACAAAGACGGTATTTACGACTACTTAGACCTATGCCCGGACACACCTGAAGGTGTAATCGTAGATGCCGATGGCTGTCCGCTCGATAGCGATGGCGATGGAGTACCCGACTATTTGGACAAATGTCCGGGAACACCTCAGGGCGTTCCGGTAGATGCCGATGGTTGCCCGCTTGATAGCGATGGCGACGGTGTTACTGACGATAAAGATAAATGTCCGGGAACACCTCAGGGCGTTCCGGTAGATACCGATGGTTGTCCGCTTGATAGCGATGGCGACGGTGTACCCGATTACAAAGACAAATGTCCTAAAACTCCCAAAGAGATTATTGGTTTTGTTGACGAAAATGGCTGTCCTAAAGATACAGACGGCGACGGCATACTCGACTATAAAGACGAGTGTCCTACTATCAAAGGAGTACCCGAAAACAAAGGATGTCCTCCGATTAAGAAAGAGGTACTCAAGGTATTCAAACAGGCTCTTCACGGCATACAGTTCGACACTTCCAAATCTACTATCAAACCTGTTTCGTTCGGTGTGTTGAAGTTGATTGTTGACATAATGAAGAATAATCCTGATTATAACCTTGTGATAGCAGGTCATACCGATAGCCAAGGCAAAGACGATTATAATATGGAGTTGTCCAAAAAACGTGCCGCTGCTGTTCGCCAGTATTTGATAGACAAAGGCATAAGTGCCGACCGTCTGCAATCGAAAGGTTATGGCGAAACCCAACCTGTAGCTACCAATGCTACAGCTAAGGGACGCGCTCAAAACCGTCGTGTGGAGTTTACGGTTATATTTGAGAAACTCGTAGAAGAAAAAAAATAATATACTTATATATTAATTTATAAACGTATTTTTAAAATGAAAAAAATATTAATGGTATTATCAGTGTCTTTGGTTGTAGCCTTGAGTCTCAAGGCTCAACCTAATACACTCTATTTTATGGAAGATGTGGCATTGAGGCATCAGATGAATCCTGCTTTTATGCCAAATGCAGCTTGGTTTTTTGAGGTGCCTATTTTCCCGACTGTATATTTTGAGGCGGGCAACAACTCTCTGACTCTAAGGGATTTTCGTCTAAAAAGCAATGGTCAGTGGGTAAACTCTTATGCTCCTTTAAAATCTCCCGACACTTATTACAAACGTTTGTTGCGTAATAATGTATTCGACACAAGAGTCAATCTGAATCTGTTGAATGGAGGTTTTAGGTTCAACAAACTAAATTATATGACTTTCGATTTGGCTCTCAAAGCAAATGCTTATATGTTTGTGCCTAAAGACTTTTTTAGAGCCATACTGTATGGTGCCGATAAGTTGTCGCACTTCAACCTAAAAGATTTCTCGTTAGAGAGCTATATGTATGGAGAACTTGCGGTAGGTTATATGCGTCAACTTAGCGAAAAATGGACTCTTGGGGTAAAACTCAAAGGGCTTGTAGGGTTTGCCGGCATACACTCACAAATCGGGTCGCTTGATATTTATACGCACCAAAACAAATGGAAGCTTTCGGCTTATGGCGATATATATGCTATGACTCCTTATGTCAATAATAATGCCAATACCACAACTTTAGGCTCAAGTGCCGATTTGATGTCGCCACAAGGTATAGGAGGAGCTATCGACTTGGGGGTAACTTTTAAACCTATCGAAAATCTTGTTATATCAGCAGCTGTTACCGACCTCGGTTTTATCAATTGGGGAAAGACTGAGAATATTGCAGCTATAAGCGCAAATGGCGAATATCTCTTTGACGAAGCCAACTATTCGTTTAACCCGAACGACCAACGTCCTCTAAATGCACTATTTAGTCAAATTTCGACTAATATGGGTAAATCTGTTAATTTTAGAAGAACACAGGGGATAAATAATAGTATTACTCAAAGAATAACTACTACTGCCAACTTAGGAATAGAGTATGGTATTCTCGACAATATGTTGTCTTTTGCGGCTCTATCTAATACTCGTGTAAATTATGGCAAGATAATGCAGGAGCTTACTTTGGGTGTCAATGTACGCCCTGCCGACTGGTTTAAGGCTTATTTGACTCATACCTTATTTAATGCCAGATGCAATACTATCGGGCTGGGTATAAGTGTACAAGCCGGTCCTGTAAATATATATTTGGCATCTGATTATATACCTTTTAGTATGGTAAAATTGCAGAATGCTAATTTTATTGATAATGCGGCTGTAAGTAATGATATTAAAAATCTGCCTGTACCTTATCGCAACAGTAGATTTAATATTCAAACAGGATTGGTTTATTACTTCGACAAAGTATCGTCGGACAAAGATAGAGACGGAGTACGTAACAGCAAAGACAAATGTCCTGATACGGATATTGATATGTTGATGGCTAAATGTCCCGACAAAAAGCGTACAGAGTTTGTTGATAAAGACGGCTGTACTCTCGACGAAGACAAAGACGGCGTTGCCGACTGTTATGACCAATGTCCGAATACTCCTGCCAAAGTAACTGTTGATGAGAGAGGTTGTCCTTTCGATACCGACAAAGACGGTGTTTATGACTATTTGGATAAATGTCCCGGTACACCCGAAGGAATAGCAGTGGATGACAACGGATGTCCTTTTGATACCGACGAAGATGGTGTCCCCGACTATAAAGATAAATGTCCCGGTACAGTTCGAGGTGTTCAGGTTGATGTCGATGGTTGTCCTGTCGATAGTGATAGCGATGGTGTTACCGACGACAAGGATAAATGCCCCGGCACTCCTTACGGTATTCCTGTTGATATCGATGGTTGCCCCAAAGACTCTGACAGTGACGGTGTACCCGACTATAAAGACAAATGTCCGAATACTCCAAAAGAGATTATCGGTTTTGTTGATGAAGACGGTTGTCCAAAAGATACCGATGGCGACGGCATATTGGACTACAAAGATGAATGTCCTACAATCAAAGGTGTAGCTTCGAATAAGGGTTGTCCTGAGGTGAAAAAAGATGTGCTTAAAGTATTCAAACAGGCTCTTCACGGCATACAGTTCGATACGGCTAAAGTTACAATCAAGCCGGTTTCGTTTGGAGTATTGCGAACTATTGTAGATATTATGAACAATAATCCTGAATATAACCTTGTGATAGCAGGTCATACCGATAGCCAAGGCGATGATGAATACAATTTGGATTTGTCCGAAAGACGTGCGGCTGCAGTTCGTCAGTATCTTATAGATAATGGTGTCGAATCTAATCGTTTACAATCAAAAGGCTACGGCGAGACCCAACCTGTAGCTACTAATGCTACAGCTAAGGGACGTGCTCAAAACCGCCGAGTAGAATTTACAGTGGTTTTTGAAAGGCTCGTAAAGGAAGACTAATTGTAATTTTGGTTAATTTGAGAACATACAACGATATTACAAATCGTTGTATGTTTTTTTATTGCTGATATTTTTCAATATCTTTAATTATCAATAGTACCAAAACTTAAATCGTATTTCCTTGGAGTTTAGATATTGGTCAGACAGCCCAATGAAATATTGAAGCAGCCACATTGTTTCTAATGCATAATAAAGCAACCATTGAAAACATTTTTCTTATCTTTACGATAATTGATGTATTTGATAATTGAGTCTACCTTACACCTAATAATAATTAAAACTATCTGAATAGTCAAAAACTTTTACTAATTTTGACTTCTGAATATCAAAACCGTAATAATGCAGCACAAACCAAAAGTTCTCTTTCTTTCTGCATGGTATCCAAACTGTTACGATGCTATGGCAGGGCTTTTTGTACGCAAGCATGCTGAGGCAGCAAGCCTGTATGCCGATGTTTGTGTGCTGTACCTACACCTCGACGACAAAGCGGATAGTATTCGGATAGTGGAGCAAAAAGCCGGGGCGGTAAAAGAGATTTTGGTCTATATTCCGTTTAAAAGCAATAAGTTTGCTTTGGGAGTGAATTTTCTACGCGGTTTTAAAAAAGGCTACAAGATTGTAAAACAGCATTTCGGGCAACCCGATGTAATTCAGGTAAATACGCTTACTCGTAATGGAGTGCTTGCATGGTTGTTGAAAAATTTTAGAGGCATTCCTTATGTGGTGGTGGAGCATTGGACACGTTATCTTCCCCAGAACTTCCACTACAAAGGCTTTCTGCGTCGCCGAGCCACAGAAGTTGTTGCCAGAGCAGCTAAGCGTATTATGCCAGTATCCACTATGCTCCAACGAGCGATGATAGAGCAGGGTATAAAGGGCGATTATCGTTTGGTTTACAATATTGTAGATGATTTTTTTTATACTACACAACGCAAAAAAAGCAATAATACCAAGAAACGCATTCTGCATGTATCCTGCTTTCTCGACCGCCAGAAAAACATATCGGGTATATTGCAGGCTATTAAGGAGTTGAGCCGTCGCCGCTCCGATTTTGAGTTGGTAATGGTTGGTACAGGTATCGATTTCGACATTCTTAGAGCCTTTGCCTGCGAACTCGAAATACCCGACAGTATCGTGCATTGGACAGGCGAGCAGACACCGCAAGAGGTGGCTCAAATCTTTGCTGATAGCGATATGTTTGTGATGTTTTCGCATTTTGAGACTGCCTGCGTTGTCGTAATGGAGAGCCTTGCCTCCGGTGTGCCTCTTGTGGCAACACCTACCGGCATTGTTCCTGATTTTGTCGATGATAGCAACGGTCTTATCGTTGAGGCAGGCGATGTAGCAGGGCTTGCCGAAAAAATCGACTATATACTCGACCATCTGTCCGAATATGATTCAGCGACAATAAGCCAAAAAGCCGAGCTATTCAAATCAGCCTCAGTCGGCAAACAACTTTATGAAGAGTATGTTAGAGCATTAAATATGTGAAAATAGATAATATCATTATATGGGAAAATCAAAAATTACCGACTTTAGTTTTTTGGGGTGTAAGGCACAAGATTATCTTCGTAAAGTAAAAAGATTTCAGTTGTTTAAGCCTAATTTAAACAAATCTCCAATGATTGTCGCTTTGGTCGATGGTCGCAATTTTCATGGTGGTTTTACCGATAGACTAAAAGGTATGGTATCTCTTTTTCATTTTTCGAGGATAAAACAAATGGATTTTAGAATATCACATACATTTCCGTTTGAGCTCTCCGATTATCTCGAACCTAATCAATACGATTGGCGTATAGAAAAAGATGAGTTGCCCAATAACTTTTTTCAGACCTCGTTTGTCAATCTTGTAAAAGATGGTTCTATCGAGAGATACAAAACTTTTAACTCTCGAAACTCCCTTATTGCTTATGCAAACCGCGATGTGGTGCCGTATCTGAACGATTTTTACCACACCACTTATTCGTGGAGTGAGCTGTACAAAACTCTCTTTAGACCTACAGACAGAGTTAAAAGCCTGATTGATAATAATCGCCAAAAGTTGGGCGATAGTTATATAGCTGCACATTTTAGGTTTGTCGGTATGTTTGGCGACTTTAACGAAACTCCATATAAACATATTGACGAGCATAAGAAGAGGCACATTTTTGAGACAAATGTTGAGTTTGTAAAACAGTTAGCTGTTCGATTTGCAGGCAAGAAAATTTTTGTTGCTTCTGATAGCCAGATGTTTATAGATAGTGTTTGTAATATCGATAATGTCTATACTCTGTCGGGTGATATTGTACATATCGACCATAAAATAGGTGATTGTCAAGATGATGCATTTATGCGTATATTAATTGACTTTTATCTTATTGCCGGTGCCGAAAAAATATTTTCAATAGGCACAGACGAAATGTATAAAAGTGAACTTCCTCTATACGCTTCTAAAATATATGACTCCTATTTTGAGCGTATCGCTATAAAATGAATCAATTAAAGGCACAATTTAAGAATAAATTCAAAAATAATAAAAAGGTTGCCGAAAACTACTTTTTTATGACCTTTTTGGCTTCCTCGTCGCTTGTGATCGGACTTATTTTATATCCCTACGTTATAAGGATTTTAGGCAAAGAGGCTTATGGAATATATATATTTATTGTGTCCAATATTCAGTTGTTTCAGGTGTTTTCTTCGTTTGGATTCGATATGCCGGCACTCAAAAAAATCTCTCTATTCCCCGACCATAGTCAGATAAAGAGCAGGGTAGTTTCCGAAGTTTTTATCTCTAAACTGTTGCTTTTCCCTATTAGTTTGTTGATAATAGCTGTTATAAGTGTATTTGTGCCTTTTGTGCAAAGGCATATAGTGTTGTATTATATAGTTTTTAGTTCGCAGCTTGTCGAAATACTCTTTCCTACGTGGTATTTTCAGGGTATTCAGCGAATGAACTTTGTAACCTACACCAATCTGGCAGTGCGTTTGGCAACCATTCCGTTGATTTTCATGTTTGTACGTTCATCCGACGATCTGCTTCTCTACGCATTAATAGTCTCGTTACTACCGCTTTGTGGAAGTATCTTCGCTTTTTTTTATTTAATCATAAAAGAGAAAATAAGGTTGCAATTATGCTCAATTCGACAGCTTAAATCCACATTTCGCTCGGCTCTCCCATTTTTTTGGACTGTTGCGTTTGGCACTGTCAAAAAAGAGTCGGTAACATTCGTAATAGGTACTTTTTTCAGTATGCAAAGCGTGGCTTTATACGATTTAGCCTCTAAACTTATACTAATACCACGTATTATTACTTCAAATATCAATGGAGCATTGTTCCCTAATGTTATGCAAAATATTAGTACCGAACGAATAAAAAGAATAATGCGTTATGAGACTTATATTTCGCTGATAATCATTGTTTTGGTGGTTGTTTTGGGCTATTGGGCGGTGCTGCTTTTGGGTGGAAAAACTATGTTGGCTGCCTACCCAATGGCTATTATCCTGAGTATAACCATATATACGTGGCTTATTGCAGGTAGCTATATCAATTTCGTGTTTATTCCGCAGGGGCGATACAGTCTTGTGGCTAACAATCAGTTATGGGCGATGCTGTCGTTTTTGATAATGGCTTTTGTATCAATTGTTATTTGTAAGAGCTTGATAATGATAGTGATAGCGTTTGCTTTGTCGCACGTGGTAGAGATTATATATTGCCGCTATATGATTTCAAAATATAGGATGTTGGAATAGTTATTTATATCCACAGATTGAATTGATGTGGAGTAATGTGTTTATAATCAAATATTTTACTCTGTTTCTGACAATGTGCCTCAAATCTTTTTATCTAAGCAAAACTTTTATCGGATAGCAATAATTCCCATTATTTTGTTTTTTCTGTCCTGTCCTTTTACAATAGCGCATAACGGCTTGTTCGGGTGGGTTATGGTTAGTGATACTGCCAGAAATACACCTGTATTTATATAAATAGTCATCCCTTAAAAACTCTCTTTAAGTGAGATTCGATTTTCAAATGGGCTCTTGCTTATTATTTTGACAAGCAGCCAAAGAGTTCTCATGGCTCTTTTGAAGTTATAAGCAGCAGCAGCCAGCAGTATGTTTATAGCATCCCCTATGAATCCCTTGTAAAAGTTCCGTCCTAAACGATGAT
>JRAN01000002.1 GCA_000768855.1 Porphyromonadaceae bacterium COT-184 OH4590
TTATGCCAGATCTGACACTTTCTTCACATAAACACTTGGGGCAATTCATATTTTTTTTGCACAAAGATACATATATATATTTAATTAGCAATACCTAAAATTCTAAGGCTAACCTGCCGGTTGCTGCTGATTTTATATCAGACCTATATTTAATAGTATGACAATATTGACAATCTATAGTTTTTCCCCAACAAATATAATAAAAACCATAGAAATGTTAATAATGTACTTATTATTTACCGTCTCTTTAAACTATGGCTCTTTCTGTTATATAAATCATTAAATTTAATGTATTTGGGTAACTCATGAGGATTAAACTCTTCGTGCGATATCTCTTTTAAACTCTCTGCAATACGGATAAAATCTTTCATCTGCTTGGGGTCGATATGCTCTAAGAATANGATATCTCTTTTAAACTCTCTGCAATACGGATAAAATCTTTCATCTGCTTGGGGTCGATATGCTCTAAGAATATAGCAAGATTGCCTGTAATACGATACCCCCACAATCTACCTTTCTCTACGCTATCGCTTAGCAATAGATAGAGTGTGTTTTTGTATTCGTTTTCGTAGAAATTTATGTATCTATAAATTATATCTGACATCTCATGTGTCTCTAATAATCCCAGCGATTCTGACAACTCTATGCTATCTTCAAAATTTAACATCTCTTGACGAAACTCATCAAGAGTTAAATTATATTTTGCCATATCTACATTAGATGGGTCGCTGTGCTCCTCTCTATTATATCCATCATAACGTCCTTTTCGTATTCTTTCGTTGAAAATCCTTATTATCTGTCCGTCTTCATAAGCTTTAAGTTTACCTTTTTTTAGTTTTTTTAGAGGCAGTTCTATAGAGTATCCTGTATACCTAAACCATTTTTTATCAGGCATTTTGAAGTTTTTGTCAACAGTTATATTTTGGTCGCAAGTATTGTCTATCGTAATCATACTATCCTT
>JRAN01000020.1 GCA_000768855.1 Porphyromonadaceae bacterium COT-184 OH4590
GAACGAGGCTACCTGAACCAGCTTATACCTGTCTTTACCATTGTCATAGAATTCGGGGATAGTTATCTCTTCTCCTGCTTTGAAAATGTTATCGTCCTTGCCATCTTTCCTGATAAGCATTCCAAAACCTTCTTTCTCCATTTCCATATTGGTAATTCTTATCCAATAGACCGTATTGTACGAATACTGAGGCATCCCCCACGATGCTACATTTATTTGTACTCTCCTTTTGCTTCGGGGATTTATATTTATATATGTACAATGCTTGGTATCTTTAGGCTGAATCTGCGACATTATGGGAGTACCCATTTTTTTTATAAAATCAAAATGAGAGAGATTGAATTTTGGGACAACGTTGTAATATTCCCTGTATCCGTTTGTTATTTCATATTGGCAATTGACTGCCAAATACAGTTCATAATACAGTTGGTTGTCCTTACGATATGACGATAATGTTATACCTCTGCTGCTCCACCAGCTCGTCTGTATATCGCCCATTTCCCAAGGAAGACAGTAACGGGTATCGCCCACGGCTCCTGTATCNGACGATAATGTTATACCTCTGCTGCTCCACCAGCTCGTCTGTATATCGCCCATTTCCCAAGGAAGACAGTAACGGGTATCGCCCACGGCTCCTGTATCACCGTATTGCGATGTGGAAATATCCGATTTTTCGATAGTCTTACTGCTGTCCAATGCCCGAAAGGCTTTGATAACCGCCTCACTGTCGGATTGCTCCTCCGTTATGGCTTCGCAGAAACTCATAAGACGGTCGATAAAGGGCGCTTCCACACCTTGAGCATACACACAGGTGGATACAAAAATCAGNGATTGCTCCTCCGTTATGGCTTCGCAGAAACTCATAAGACGGTCGATAAAGGGCGCTTCCACACCTTGAGCATACACACAGGTGGATACAAAAATCAGGATAATAACAATATACGGTTTCATTGCTGTATCTTCATTACTTTATAAATATACATTTTATTTAATCTGGGATAAAAATGAGCTTCGTAGGGCGGTCTGCCCGACAGTGTCTCCAATGATACAGGGGCTTCACTTTCGTTATACACACGTATAATACAGCCTGCAGCAATATACTCTTTCAAAGAGAAAGCCGTATCCGTAAAAGGCATTTGATTAAAAGGAATATGCTTGTCTATATACACTCTATACAAAGAATCAGAGATATTCCTGTTTGCAACGGATTCGCCATAAAGAGTTGTATAGATATAATTTACAGAACTATCATTCGATAAATTTTTCTCAACAATATCTACCGTGTATTGCAAATTGTCAATTGTCAAGTAACCCCAATTATTAA
>JRAN01000021.1 GCA_000768855.1 Porphyromonadaceae bacterium COT-184 OH4590
GTAAAAATCCAACCGTCAAGTCCAATTTCTACCTTTAAATTCCTTTTTAGAAATCCGTAACGCCAGAATACCTTACGCAATGCCTGTTTGTACGATACTTTATACCTCTTGTCCATATCTTCGGTCTTTATCAAATTACCCGACTCGTCGAAATACTCCCAAATGCCTATCTTAAAGCCACCCGGATAGTATGTTTTACCACGTTCCATTATTATACCGTTAGGGTAGAACCATTTATCTATAGAATAATTTTTTTTATAGTACGTAACAAATTCCCCGTACCACTCTTTATTATATGTCTGAAAAAATTCCATATCTTCAGTATCTATCAGTACCTCCTTAAACCTATTTTTATTCTTCTCGAATTTTTCTATATCAAAATACTCTACTTCGCCTGTCTTATATTTCTTGGGCAGGTATTTGTTTGTAGTACAGCTTACTATCAGTAAACCGAAGACTATTATACAGATAATATTTTTCATAACTTTGTCTTCGATTTTAATTGTCGTTAGGAATTTGCCTCTGAACAGTGGTTTCCCATACTATATCCCACTGCCATTTGTAGGTGGCAGGAAGTCGCTTATTGCTACCTCGCTCCGTATAGTCCATGATATTATCAGTAGAATGCTTTTCAAAAAGATGACCTGTCTGATTATCCATATCGGGGAAGGTATGATTCAAACCCAATGTATGCAATATTTCAATCTTCTTCATTTACGGTTTGTGTTTGTACTGTCAGGTTTACTATCAGTATTCTTCTTTTTACGTGACTCCTCTATATAATCATGTCCGTCTTTACCTTTATAATTCATATGGATGACCTTAA
>JRAN01000022.1 GCA_000768855.1 Porphyromonadaceae bacterium COT-184 OH4590
AAGGACGATAACATTTTCAAAGCAGGAGAAGAGATAACTATCCCCGAATTCTATGACAATGGTAAAGACAGGTATAAGCTGGTTCAGGTAGCCTCGTTCGGTGCTGTAGAGGAGATTGATACGGACAGCGTACGGGAAGGGCTTAATCCGTATACTGTTGCACTGCCTGTTATCCCCGAAGTTCCATTTGTTGGAACTGTAGCAAATAAACAAAACGGTTATAATATTTATGGTATTTGCAAAGAGGTAGTTTGGGGAGTTCCATTACGTGAATATAAAGGTAAAGTTCAAGTTTATCCAATCGACAGATGGGTCGATTTGTCTAAAAAGATTTCAAAATATACACGATTGTATGAAAAATATACCGATGCGGATATATTGAGGTTTCTTAAAGATTTGACTAAAAAATATACAGGCGAAACCAAACTTCCCGGTACTTGGATATTTAATAATTGGGGTTACTTGACAATTGACAATTTGCAATACACGGTAGATATTGTTGAGAAAAATTTATCGAATGATAGTTCTGTAAATTATATCTATACNTTAATAATTGGGGTTACTTGACAATTGACAATTTGCAATACACGGTAGATATTGTTGAGAAAAATTTATCGAATGATAGTTCTGTAAATTATATCTATACCACTCCTTATGGTGAATCCATTGCAAACAGGAATATCTCTGATTCTTTGTATAGAGTGTATACAGACAAGCATATTCCTTTTAATCAAATGCCTTTTACGGATACGGCTTTCTCTTTGAAAGAGTATATCGATGCAGGCTGTATTATACGTGTGTATAACGAAAGTGAAGCCCCTGTATCATTGGAGACGCTGTCGGGCATACCGCCCTACGAAGCTCATTTTTATCCCAGACTAAATAAAATGTATATTTATAAAGTAACGAAGATGGAAAAATAAAAGCTTAATTGATATTCTTCAGTAGATTATTTTGTAAAGATTTGTTAGTTTGGTTTATTTTGTATAATTTTGTAAAAATTACAACAAAACTTAAATTATAAAGAAACATTGCATCGGGTTTGAATATAAAAGAGAATCAATATATGGTATAAATAATTAAACATCAGTATATATGTCGCAGAATACAAGTGAAAAATCCGGACATAATAATGTCGCAAGCGTGAGTGTAGTTGTTGGCAATACTACGATAAAAAGTTTTGCATATTTCAGTCTTTTTCAGTCTGCGGTCAGCCATCACGAATTTTCGCTGACCCTGAATGACAGGTCTTTTGATACTCCTCAGAATCATCGTATGGAAGAAGCGAAAAAAATGTTGGGTAAAAAAATAACCGTAACCTTTAAATATAAGGGAAAGGATAACCCTGAAAGAAATTTTATAGGAGTAGTAACAAAAGTAGGTTTTAGTAGAGGTCGCAACGATGAGGGAGTCATCATACTGAATGGGAAAAGCCCGACTGTTTTGCTCGATGCTGCACCTCACACACAAAGCTTTGGAGGCAAACAAGTCGTATCCTTGAAATCCGCAGTACAGGAAGTCATCAAGGAAGGCTGGAGTTCCGATTACAAATTTAGAGTAGACACTACCTATTCGAATGTCCCTTATCTGTGTCAGTACGAAGAGACTCACTACAATTTCCTTGCCCGTATAGCCGAAACCTACGGCGAACAATTTTTTTACGACGGTCAGGAACTCCATTTTGGGAAATTACCCCCTCCCGAAACCCCTATAAAGTTGATATTCGGCAAGGATGTAGAAGATGTAGATATTCAACTGAAGGCTCATCATATCAACCGTTCTTTTTATGGTTATAATAGCAATGACAATGAAGTATTGAAAGTTGGTAAAACGCCTGTAAACCACCAATCTTCTTTGGCAAAGGAGGTTTATGATATGTCTGAGAATATTTTCAAGACACCTTCGCTCGGAGTAGCTCCTATGAAAGCCTCTACGGGTAACGATATCGAAGCCGTACAGAAAAGTACCATCGGCAGTATAGCAGTCGATGTTTTTACCGTATCGGGTAGGACATCATTACCGTTTCTTTATCCGGGATGTACGGTTGATATGGAAATGCTTGATACGAAAACGAAGGATACCAATTATTTGACAAAACTGATGATTACTCAAATTAATCATTCGGTAGACTCTTTAGGTAATTATGTGGGGAATTTTGAAGCCATAGCCTCGGATACAGGTTTTTTGCCTCGTCCTGTTTTTCATACTCCGATAGCGGAGCCTCAAATAGCTAGGGTAGTAGATAACAAGAACGATAAGGGTTGTGTGCAGGTACGGTTCGACTGGCAGAAAGATTCCACCGAATGGATAAGAGTGATGACTCCTGATGCCGGCAGCAGTGATAAGGTTGGTAAAAACAGAGGTTTTGTTGCAATTCCTGAAATAGGCGACCAGGTGATGGTAGGATTTACGCATAACCATCCGGACAGACCTTATGTTATGGGAAGTCTGTTTCATGGCAAAATAGGTAGTGGTGGTGGTAGTGGCAATAATATAAAAAGCTTGAGCAGCAAAAGCGGACACAGTATAGAGCTAAATGATGGAAGCGGAATTACCATTAAAGACAAGTCGGGAAAGGATATTATAGCACTTGATGGCACAAATAAAATATCGGTAATGGCAGGAAATGAAATCAGCCTATCCACAGGCAAATCCTCGATAACATTGAAAGCAGACGGTACAATAAATATAAATGGAGTAAAGGTAACCGCAGAAGGTACGGAGTTTGTCAATAACACAAGTGGCGGAGCTTATCTGAAAGTAGTGAAAGCCGGTAACAAGGCGGATATGGTAGGTGATAAAGCATCCGTTTCGGGAAACATCAGTTCTGTACTGACTTCTCCCGATACAACGGTTGAAGGGTCGGCGAAAACGACAGTTACTTCGATGGGACCGACGTCGATAGAAGGAGCGATCGTAAAACTGAATTAAACGAAAGAAAATGGCATCCAACCCTATAGAGCAGCGTATAGAAATGATAGCAGACGAATGGGCTGTATCCAAATCGAATAGAAGTGCACGTTTGATACGGATAACTTCGAAACCGGACGAAGAGGATATGGTAGATACTTTTTTAACATATATGGTTGCTGTCGATACGCCTATATTGGATATAGCTTTTCATTTCGAATCGCAATATACCGACGATGAGGAGTTTACCAAATCGTTGTTGAATGAGTTGGACGAAACAATAACTATTTGGAATACAAGCAAAAAAGGAGATGATATTGATTTTGAAGAGATAGAATGGAAGCCGGACTACAACTCTCATTCGGTAAAAGAATATGGGTGGGCTGGCATTTTTACCGACAATTTCAACCGTTTGTCGAAAATACTGCAACTCCATCCTGATAACTATACTGTTGCAATTTTGAAAAACACAAACACGGAGAAGGGTTATTTGAACTGGCTGACAAAATGTTTACAATACGGTATAGATGACGGAGTAAGATATGTTGTAACGGATACAACAGAGAATCCTGTTTATGAGAGACTGTATAGAGAAAATGAATCTCGTGTTTTGACTTTAAGATTGAATTTGAATATGCCTTTGGCAATGGAACAGATAGCTTCTATGATACCTCCTGACGAGCCTTCTGCTCTATACAGAAAATCATTTATGAGTATGATGAATGCGATGAGTGCAAAAAAAGAGAAAGAAGCTGAAAATTTTGGTAAAATCTGTATCAGCGAAGCTGAAAATCTGTTGGTCAAAGACCCTTACTGGATTACTCAGTTGGTAGTGGTATATACGGCTCTTGCCAATGACAAAATTCGGTATAAAAAGAAACAGGAAGTATTGGATTATGCGGATAAAGCCATTGCTGCAGCAGTAGCTTCTGAAAATCGTTTAGACCGTTCGATATCCGAATCTCTAATAGCTCAAGCATTAATGTTCAGAGGAACCGTTTACTACACGAATAAAGAATGGGACAAATCTTACGAAGATTATCACACGGCATACGAGATATACTATCGGCAAAAATCTACCGTAAACAGTATAGAGGCAGCGAGAATGTCGGCTAATGCCGGATTTCGCTGTGGAAGAAAGGAAGAGTCTATGAGAGTTTTGTCTCAGGTCATAAAATTGGGAGAAACAATGGATAATGAAATAGCAATGGCATCTTCTTTCCGCCTCGTAATAGATTTGTTTATGGATAAGTCATACGAAAAATATATTGGTTTTGATGAATTGCAAAATATATGTAACCCATTATTCGGCGAAGATTGGCAAAATGTAGTCAAAAGTTGGAATAAACCTCCTGATAAGGATTCAATTATAGAACTGGAAAAACTAACAAATATATAAGAACAATGGATAAGATTGAAGAATGGATAAAGAATAATCCCGGTATTTTTGGGAAAATAATATCGGTCGTTTGTCTCGTTTTTGGAATATGCCTGATTGTAGGTGCTGTCAAAGATTGGGATTGGCTGTATGCTGCAGATAAGCATTATCAGAACAATTGGGGGATGGGACAGGTAAGCCGTTATTTGGGTCGTGGTAACGCCCGCATAATAGGAGGAGTGGGTGGTATAATATTTATTGCTATAGGTTGTATTTTAATTTATGGTGCTTTTTTCAAAACGAAGACATAAAGAGAGATATAAAAACTTTAAATCCGAACAATGAAAGACACACTTATAACAGAGGAAAACAATGATAAACAGCACACTGTAGATAAAAAAGATGCATCCACATCGTCTCGTATATCAGAGGCTGGTAGCCTTGGACAGGCGGGCGAAGGCTTATCGCGTAATGTGTCCGATGTATCGAATTCGTTTTCGTCGTTANCCACATCGTCTCGTATATCAGAGGCTGGTAGCCTTGGACAGGCGGGCGAAGGCTTATCGCGTAATGTGTCCGATGTATCGAATTCGTTTTCGTCGTTAGAGTCATCGATAGAGGCGTTCTCCAAAGGTGAAAGCGATGCCTTGGATGTTGCGATGAGCGTCAAGGGTGCGGTCGATAATTTACGCGGCTTGTCCGGTCGTATATCGGAGTCTCTGATGTTGCCCATTATGACAAAACTGTCAGCCATAAAAGGACAGGCAATCCTGCCTGCCGCCAAGCAAATGGACCCTGTGATGGGGATAGATGTTCATGTGGTAACTATACCTCCTGCCGTTCCTACCCCCTTGCCACATCCTTACATAGGTATTCTTTTTCGAGCGAAAGACTGGGTCAGTTGTCTTGTAAACACCTACAAACCTTTGATAAAGGAGGCTACCGTCAATCTTGTGGAAACCTCATTTGGCAAAGGAGCAGCCGCCTCAGTTTCGAAACATTCTGAAGCACTTATGGGTATGGCAATGGGTTTTGCCAACCTGATAGCCTCGGTTAAGTTCGGAGGATTCATACCTCGTGCCATTACGGGCACTTCGACCAAAAATTTTCCTCATATACCCTTTGGAGCGGGTTGGCATCCGAGTTTTGCCGTTCCTGTTAAGAAGAACCACGGCAAGGTGTTTTTGGGCAGCCTCTTTGTGGCTGCGGACGGCGACCCTATGGCAGGTTTCGGACATCTNAGTTTTGCCGTTCCTGTTAAGAAGAACCACGGCAAGGTGTTTTTGGGCAGCCTCTTTGTGGCTGCGGACGGCGACCCTATGGCAGGTTTCGGACATCTTCATTACGACTGTTGGGATATGGGCGTACCCGATCTGTTGAAAGGGCAGCGCAATGCGGGTAAAAAATCTCCCGACCCTTCGGGACCTCAGGCGGAACTATACGTTCCTTCCGGAATGCTATTGCCTATACCGTGGGGTCGCCCTGTGTTGGTGAATAGCACGCCGACGCCTATCAATCCGCTAAGTGCAGGCGATAAACTATTTAAGGCGGGACTTGCTAAACTGCGGATGAGCCGCGAAGTGCCTAAACTTCGTGAAGAATTGGATAACCGCAAAGGTATCCCCTGTGCGGGCAAAAGCCCCTTGACCGACCGCGACTTAATGGATATAGTAAAGGCACGGCGTGAAGACGAGCGGAACAGGAAGCCGAAACAGATAAAACCGGTACCGCCGTTTAAAAGAAACCCGAAGCATTCCAAAACGGAATACGAAAGACAGTTAAAGAACCAAGAAACAGCCATTAACAATATGACTGTTAAGGACTGGATGAAAAATAGAGAAAACTTTAAAAACAACAAACAGGAACACGATAAACTTGCTGTTACAAAAAGGAGAAATTATAGAAAAAAAGAGCTTGATAGAAGGACAAAAGAAAATATGCGACCACCAAAGAACATGAAACCTGAAGACGCTCATAAAGAGGCTGTTAAATCGATGAAAGGACAAGCTGCTTTACATAATCCTGACGGAATAGCAGGCGGTAGAGCCGACCAAATCAGCGGAATGGGGGATAGCCGAATAAATTCGTCTATCGGCAGCCAATGGAGGTACGGCAGAGCGGATGCTATTGAAAACCAAATAAAACAACAATACGGAATACCGCCTAAAACTATTGATGATATTCCTGCCGCAAATATGATGAATGTAAGCTTATTTTAAATTATAAAAAATAAATTATGTACCCAATAAATGAATTTATCGAGAGAAATCAATCTACATATATTAAAGTAGCAGATGTCCCGAAAGAAATTATCGTTAAATATAAGAATATTTTACCCAAAGAACTTATTTGTATTTGGGAAACAATGGGATTCGGTATTTACGAAAATGGTTTTTTACAGTTAATCAATCCTGATGAATGGAGTTTTGTTTTTGAATACATTGATAAAATGTTAGAACCTACTATTCCTTGGGGAATTACAGCCTTAGGGGACATTCTTTTTTGGGAGGGAAACGATAACTGGACAATTGCTCCCGATGAAGGAGATAGATGTTTTCGTGTTGATGTGAGAAAGTGTGATAGTATTGTAATTGACAATATGGAAGGAATATTAAATGTTTTTATAAATACTAAAGATAATTATTTTATAGCTCATAAGGATTACTTTGACGCTAAACCCTATCTTGAAATAAAAGATACGCTACCTAAATTGGAATACGGTCAGTGTTACGGCTATGTTCCCGCATTGGCAATGGGCGGCAAAAAAAGCAATAAAAACTTAAAGATAGTTGATGCCAAAACATACGTCGATATGATAGGGCAAGCCGTCGGAAAGATATATGATTTAAGTTAGTGATACCAATTAACCGATGCAAAATACAGCGGCGTAAAGGATTTAACAAAAGTATCGAACAAACAGCTTCGTAACACCTTTACAACAAACCAAAAAACAGTGTATGATGCTATAGGCGGTACGGACGGAGCTAAAGTAACAAAGGTTACCCCTGTCGGGGAAAATGCTTCAAGAGCAGGATTAGCCCCTAACGAGCCGATAAACATAGAACCTAAGGTAAATATAGGAGTAAACAATACTAACGGAAGTATAACATACAGAAAATATCCATAAAGGTAAAAAAACAAAATGAGACCAAAAGAAATAAATGCAATTATTAAAGAACAGACAGAAGACTTTTTTAAACAGGAAGGGTTTAAATATGTGCAAAAAAGTATTGGGTATATAAAAAATGAGAATAAATGTCGAATTTCCTATGGATTTGTACATTACGAATATCATCCCGAATACGAATACGAAATAGTTCTTTTTGTACAACTTACGGAAATCGAAGAAATATACAAAAAAATAAGAAACGGAGTTACTGTAGGTATTACCTACGTATTTCCGCTATCCTATTTTTTAGATAAAGAAAATTATGTTAATAACAACCCCGAATGGAATATAGAATACAAAAAAGATATTCCTCCATTCTCTAAAGCTCTGACAGATACATATACAAAATATGTTAAAGAGTTTATACCCTTTATTACACAGCCTCAAAATATGCTAAACTTTTTATTAAGCGAAATAGCAACGGGAAAAGATTATGCAAATGATGAAAATGTTTTTGCAAGAGTTTTAATTTTAATGAAACTTTTAAATTATCCTATGGAAGAGCTACAAGCAAAATTAGCTGAATTTAAATCCAAATTGGCTAATTATCGCGAAGATATAAAGCAAACATATTATACCCAAATGGATAATATCGTTTCAGGCAACTGGTAAAAAAACAAGGAGAAAATAAATTATGGACATAATAAAAGAAATAGCAATAAAAAATTATCCCGAAGACAATACGCCTGTAATTCGGGTATTCGATAACGGCACAAGTTTTTTGCTTTTTGAACAATTTCCGATGGACGAAGAAGAAGACTATTTTTCGGAAGAAGAAAGCGATAACTTAGGAGAAGTTTTAACCGCTTTACTTAAAGTAGAAGTCTATCAAGAAGATAGAGAGCTTTTTGTAATTGCTACAAATGACCCGAAAAAAATCAATCTTTTAAAAACTTACTTGGAAGAAAAGGCAAAAAATAGGGAAGATAATAAATACTAAACATTGCAACAGACGGTAGAGCCGACCAAATCAGCGGAATGGGGGATAGCCGAATAAATTCGTCTATCGGCAGCCAATGGAGGTACGGCAGAGCGGATGCTATTGAAAAT
Organism: Porphyromonadaceae bacterium COT-184 OH4590; assembly: GCA_000768855.1. Taxonomy (GTDB): domain Bacteria; phylum Bacteroidota; class Bacteroidia; order Bacteroidales; family Paludibacteraceae; genus F0058. Next base: position 8,508 of record JRAN01000022.1, read on the forward strand.
CAAATAAAACAGCAATACGGAATACCTCCTAAAACTATTAATGATATTCCTGCCGCAAATATGATGAATATAAAACTTATATAGAAAGAATATGAAATTGATACAAGATTTTATAAGCAGAAATAAATGCACCTATACAAAAGTAGCTGATGTTCCAAAAGAAGTTATTGAAAAATATTATGACAAATAAGCTGACAAACCAAGAACAAAAAGATATAGAATTATTTTTTGATAGGAATAAAGATTACATTAAATACTCCGATGTACCCAACGAGCTTATTTCCAAGTACACAGGCTTATTGCCCGAACCTATTTTGGAAGTATGGAGGCGTACCGGTTTTGGTATTTACGAACACGGCTTTGTACAATTTGTAAACCCTGATGAATGGGACTTTGCATTTGATTATATTGATAATATCTATGATAAAAGCATTGTAATAGGTATTACAGCTTTAGGAGATTTATTATTATGGGATATTAAAAATAAAAATAAATTAAATGGAGATCATATTAAAATTATTTTTATCAACGACTGCGATGATGATGTAGTAGGAGGAAAAGACCCGGCTTTTTGGTTAGGTTACGACTTTGATATTAATATGGAAGATGAAGCACACGAAGATTTTGAATATAATGTAAAAGAATTTCGCTCAAAAAATTATCAAAAAATAAAACGAGTGTTACCTCCTTTAAAATATGGTGAATGTTACGGCTATACACCCATACCGGCATTAGGCGGTAAAAAAACATACAAGACCTTAAAGATAGTTGATGCCAAAACATACGTAGATATGATAGGGCAAGCCGTCGGAAAGATAATCGATTTAAGTTAGGTTTGAGCAGTAAAAATCACCTCTTGCGGCAAGGATTGTAGCGGCGGCAGAAGGTTATTTTTATGCATAAAATATTTTGTTATTTTTACAAAAAAAACTAATTTTGCATAAATAATAACAAAAAAATAATCTAACACTATGAATCCCTATCATCCGCCTGATAAAGCAAACCAAGATAACCAGCCAACGGGCAGTAAAGAGATAGAACCCACATCGTCTCGTATATCAGAGGCTGGTAGCCTTGGACAGGCGGGCGAAGGCTTATCGCGTAATGTGTCCGATGTATCGAATTCGTTTTCGTCGTTA
>JRAN01000023.1 GCA_000768855.1 Porphyromonadaceae bacterium COT-184 OH4590
TCCTATTACAAAGGTAAGAAAACTTGCAGATTTACCAAAGGGTTTTGCAGATTAATTTACTGAATATCAGATGATCGATGGTTTTTAAGGGACAACTATTTAAACCCGTTTCGCATTATAATAAAATGTGAGAATGTCTATATGCTGTAACATTCTATTGGGGCTGTCAGCCCCCAACCTGAGAGTATGTAAACGCGATTGGAACTTTTGGACGTTATATATCGTTTTTCTATTGCAGAAATTGCTATTGTGCTAAAAAACTCAATGCGTAATTTATGATAATAACATTTTAGTCATATCACACACAATCGATATATCAAGATTTCCCGGTCAAAATCCGCTTAATTGAGTTGAGTTTGTTGAGGGCATCGATTGGAGAAAGGTTGTTGATGTCTAGTTTGAGTATCTCGTCGCGTATCTCGGCAAGCATTGGGTCGTTTAGCTCAAAGAGAGTCATCTGTATACCCTCGCGTTTTGATGCGTTTTTGAGTGATTTGCCCACTTTTTGCGACTGTGTCTGAGATGATTCGAGTTGTAGCAATATCTCGTCGGCACGCTTGATGACCGAAGGCGGCATACCGGCTATTTTTGCCACGTGAATACCGAAACTATGCTCCGAACCGCCTTTAACCAGCTTGCGGACAAAGAGTATCTTGTCATCGACCTCTAACACCGACACATTGTAGTTTTTGATGCGTTTGTACGAACGCTCCATTTCGTTTAGCTCGTGATAGTGTGTGGCAAACAGTGTTTTAGCTCTACTATTGGGGTTTTCGTGGATATATTCCACTATCGCCCACGCTATGGATATACCGTCGTATGTGGATGTGCCTCTGCCGAGTTCGTCGAAAAGTATCAGGCTACGGTCGGAAATGTTATTTAGTATGCTTGATGCTTCGTTCATCTCTACCATAAATGTACTTTCGCCCGAAGCAATATTGTCAGAGGCTCCGACACGCGTAAATATCTTATCTACAATGCCTATCGATGCATTCTCGGCAGGTACGTAACACCCTATTTGAGCCAAAAGCACTATTAGTGCAGTCTGTCTGAGTAGAGCCGATTTACCTGCCATATTAGGTCCTGTGATGATAATAATCTGTTGCTCTTCGTCGTCGAGGTATATGTCGTTGGGTATGTAGGTTTCGCCGATAGGCAGATTTTTCTCTATTACAGGGTGTCGTCCCTGTTTTATATCAATTACCTTGCTGTCGTTCACTGTTGGACAGTGGTAGCGGTTGTCTTGTGATATTTTTGTAAAACTAAGCAGACAGTCGATTTGAGCCAATATGTTGCAATTGAGCTGAATAGCATTGATAAAAGCTCCTACACTCTGTACAAGTTCTTCGAAAATACGCTGTTCGAGTGCCAATATTTTCTCCTCCGCTCCCAAAATTTTGCTTTCGTATTCTTTTAGTTCTTCGGTAATATAACGCTCTGCCGATGTAAGAGTCTGTTTTCTTATCCATGTTTTCGGCACTTTGTTTTTATGCGTATTGGTAACCTCTATATAGTAGCCGAATACTTGATTATAATTGATTTTAAGCGAAGGAATATCGGTGTTTTTCGACTCTCGTTCCACTATATGCTGCAGGTAATTTCTACCTGAGTTTGATATGGTACGCAGTTCGTCGAGTTCGGCATTTACTCCTTTTGCTATTACTCCGCCTTTGTTTAGAGTTGCGGGAGGACATTCGACGAGCTCGCGTTTTATCTTTTGTGTCAATGTCCGACATACATTAAGTTGTTCACCGAATGAGTTGAGTGTCCAGTTGTCTTCTGCCTCTTTGCAGAGTGCTTTTATAGGTTCTATGGATTTGAGAGCAATCATTAGCTGCCACATCTCACGAGGATTGATTCTACCCACTGCCACCTTCGATACTATTCGTTCGAGGTCGCCGATTTTCTCAAGGTTTTCTTCTATTGTGGCACGCGTGTCTGGATGTCGATAGAAGTATGTAACTGTTTGTAATCGGTCGTTTATTGGCTTTACCTCTTTTAGCGGGAATGTAATCCAACGGCGTAGAAGGCGACTTCCCATCGGAGTTTTGTTGCTGTCTAATACAGAAAAAAGAGTTTTGTCGCTGTCGTTTGATGACGAAAGGATTTCGAGATTGCGAATGGTAAATTTATCGAGCCACACATATTGGTTGCCCTCAATGCGAGATATTTTGGTTATGTGCGAAATTTGGCTATGTTCGGTCTGGTCGAGGTAGTAGAGTATTGCACCCGCTGCTATGATGCCGTTGGTGAGCTCCTCCACACCAAAACCTTTGAACGAATTTACCTCAAACTGCTTAAAGAGTCTATCCTGAGCTGCTTCTGTGGTGTATATCCAATCGTCCTGCTCAAACTTGGCTATCTTGGCTGTAAAATTTTCGTCGAATGCTTTGCGGTTTGTTCGCTCGTAGAGTACCTCTTTGGGAGCAAACGAGTTGAAGAGTTTTTCTACATACTCTAAGCTACCTTGACTAACATAAAATTCGCCTGTGGATATGTCCAAAAAGGCTATGCCTGCTATGTTTTTGGCGAAATGTATGGCACAAAGAAAGTTGTTTTCGTTGACAGATAGCACATTGTCATTGGTTGATACACCCGGAGTAACAAGCTCGGTAACACCACGTTTGACTATAGTCTTTGTTGTTTTGGGGTCTTCGAGTTGGTCGCACACAGCCACACGTAAGCCTGCCCTTACAAGTTTTGGTAGATATGTGTCGAGTGCGTGGTGCGGAAAACCTGCAAGCTCCACGTGCGAGGCAGCACCGTTCTTCCGTTTGGTAAGGGTTATGCCCAATATACCTGCCGCTTTTATGGCATCTTCGGCAAAGGTTTCGTAAAAATCGCCGACCCGAAAAAGCAAAATAGCATCGGGGTATTGAGCCTTAATAGTGTTGTATTGCTTCATCAATGGTGTCTCGGCGGGTTTGCTCATCTGATATGTATAGGTTTTGTTGCTATGAATATTATTTGTACTAAAAACGACAAATTTAAAAAAACATAAAATGCTTTTTTAAATTATCGTGCTCACACAATTATCCGAAAATGATTGTGTTTAAAGATTATGGTTAAATGTTATTATTAATATCCTTTTAGTCTATTAATCAATCTCATTTCTATTCTTGAATATCTTTGGTTATGACAACCTGCGATATTACTTTGGCCCCATCGTCTTCCACAAAGCATAAATCTCTATTAAACTTAGCGTTAGCGGGTTGTACTATTTTACAGCCACCTTCTAATACTAATGAACTCAAATTGGCGATAGAGCCGTAAGGGCTGCCTATTGCTTTTAATGTAGCGTCGGTTACAACGAGTTTTTCCCCGTAGGTGCCATCAAAGCCCGAAATACCTGTTCTGCCTTTTAGCTCAACAGTGCCACCGCTAATAGTAAGAGTAGTATTGGGTTGTATATATATACCGCTATGGTAATCGCTCGTTACTTTAAGAGAACCTTCGCCTGTGATAGTAGTATTGGTGTTCAATATAATACCCGACACACCCAACACATTGATTGTGCTATTTCCGACCAAATTTATAATAAGGTCTTCTACCCCAGTATTGCTTATTGCATTAACTCCTCTTACGGTATTAATAGTTACATTATTCAGAGTAAGGGTTTTGGTTTTGGGATTATAGCTTATTTTCCCTTTAATGCCTCTTCCTCTTATGTTTGAGAGATTTGATGAACTTATTTGCATTCCGGCAACATAAATTTCGTAATATGTCAGCGAAGATGCCTGTGTAGTTACATTGTTTAGGGTTAAAAATGTAATTGTTATAAGCAAAAATGTATATGCTTTTTTCATTTTTATAAAGATTTTAGTTATACAATCATTATAGTAAATACAAATAATATTTACCAAAAGCAAAATTACATTTTTTTCTTTTAAAACAATATTTTTATTACAATTATTAATAAAAAAACATCAAATTTATTTAAACATACCTATCTGGTAAAAGTGAATTTAATAGAGATACCTGCATTAATATTTGTCATTGGATATGAGGTGCTTAAAAGTGGCGCATTCGATGTGTAATCGAAGAACATACGGAAATTGAGTCTCGATGAAAATATATACTCTGCCATAGCCTTTATTGTTAATAATTTATTACCCGAAGTGGCTTGTGGAGGCTCATTTGAGTCTATTTTACGCAAAATGGTAGCCATATCCTTTAAAGCAAAATCTATCCTGGTAATGAGGTTGTTTTGTACCTTCTTAACCTTGCTGCTTTTTAGCTTTATAAGCAAGTCGAAATCTTTGATTACATAACCTAATCCTACTTGAAACTCGTTGGAGTATATTTCTCCTATCTGCAACGAAGTGGTATTTAGAGCCAATGTTCGTGAGCGATTGTATCGCAATGTGGTAGTAAGCGAATTTTTGAATGCAATATCTACTCCCAAAAATGGTGCAAAATTTTCGGTAATAGTAACCGCAGTGATATCGTATCCTGACGATGGTACAGGCAATCCTGTTTTTATATCCTTTACAAACCCGATTCCTTGGTCGTTGGCAACAAAGCTTGCAAACGATGTATAGGAGTTGATGCTGTAAATATTCTGATAAGAGTGGTTTAGAGTTACTTTCTGCAGATTCTTTGCGATAAAAGGTATTCGTGTAAGTCCGTCGTAAGATACTGTCCAGTTTGGCAACAAGTCCCAAAGAGCGGGTATAATGCTGCTCACACCCGAAAGGGGACGGTTGGAGTAAGCTGCCAAGAATGCAGGTATCATTGCGTCTATACTTGTGGGCTTAACTGCTCCATTAGCAGGGTCAAACGGCTGCCCTCCCAATGTGGTTTCGGAAATAAACCCGTCGTTTGGATATAATGTGTTCTCATATCTTCGATTAATATTATTAGCAACTGTATTCCTATACATATTGAATAACTCAAACGAGCGTTCGTTACCCAAAACCGCCGATTTTGTCCAAAATGCCGTTCCGATAGATATATAGGTCATTTGATAGTTGCCGTTGAACTGAGTAAGTCTTTTAGGCAAGAAAACCGAGTTCATATTGGAGTACATTCGCCTTGCATTGAGATTGATTTTAAATCCTGATATAGGCTCTACCAAGGCTTTCATATCGAGATTGGACGTAAAGTTGATATTTGTAGGTGTTATTATAGAGTCGTTGAATATCAGCCAATTGTTGTTGATTGATTTATCCAAGAAGCTATATCCGGGCATACCGAAAGCAAAGTCGAGACCCGGAGCCATTACGCCATTGTTGGTGCGTTGTCCGAAAAGTTTCGGTTCCATATCGAATCCGGACATAGATATACCTGTCTGCTCCTGATATGTAACTTGTACAGAACGTACCATCATAAGGAACCGAGAAGTGAAATCAACAATATCTTTGCCATTGATTTTCTTTAAAGAATTAGGATCTACCGTCGTAATTATGAAATTGATGCTGTCTCTTACATTCGAAGATACTACAATCGTATTTTTGTCTTTTACTATGAATTTTGGTTTTAATCGTCTTCCATTGCTCATCATAGCATCTACTTGTAGAGCGTCTGTATTGAGTCCGTGTTTTATCTCAACGGTATCAGTATTTACCGATATGGTCTGATTGATAGATTTTGGTTTGAAAGCAGCCCCTCTATTGCGAGATGCAAACTTCTGATTTACTCCTCTCAAATATTTCGATTTGTTGTAGAGGGTTTCCATTTTCAATGCTCCATTTACACTCCATTGAGAGCTGTTTGCGATATTGTTGCCCAGATACAGATTTATTGTGTTCTGAGGTCCTACATTCCAATTGTATTGAGCATTATAAGCTGCATCGAGTTCGACCCAATCGAGAAAAATAACCCTATCGAACGGTACATTATATGTTGCATTAAAACTTTGTTGATACGTAAGAGGTGTACCGAGATTCCTCAAAGACATAAGTACGGTGTCTTTCCAGTTTTCGTATTCGTTGGGGAAAAATCTTCTGTTTACCGGCGAGTACATAGTCTCTTGTATTCGCGAATTGGTCGCCGCTTGGAAGTTTAATTTTAGGTTTTTGATAAACTCCCAGTCGAGTACGAAATTTCTACTCCAGGTAAAGTTTTTGCTCGAAGACAACAACGGATTGTAGGGGTCATATTTGTTAATCATCATAGAGCCGTCCAAATCTCGCATCTGTGTCTCCGAATACATACGCGATACGTTCAAAGACATTCCCAAACGAGAGGGCGAGAAATTGATGCCAAAATCTTTGATAAGCCTCCATATAGGTTGTTGAAAAGCTTTAACATCTTTAAATGGCTCCCAAGTCTGTGGCTGTGTATTAAAATCGTAGTTTAACGAGCCTTGATGAGAAATAGTTGTATTACGTTCTATTTCGGGGTTGAGAGTCGAAGATTTTTGATAAGCATAATTTGCCGAAATATTAGCAGGGTCGTACAGCTGAGGGCGTTTGCTGCGGATATCTACCCTTACGCCTGTAACATTGAAACTCTCTGTTACTGTTTGGGTCTGCGACAAACTTAGAATCGAATCTTTCTCTTTCTGTCGGGTATATGTGTTGAGTGCCTCTTTCAGACGTAAATCGCCGTCTAACGGACTGTATTTGGGTTTGGAGTTCTGGACCGCATACGAATAGTAAACAGGCAGATTTACTTTTGTCTTTTCGGGGAAAAATTTGCCTAACTGAACAGATGTAGCCATATTGAACTGATAGTAATCATCTATTCTGCGTTGATTGATATTTTGCTCTATACCGCCAAATCCTGATGTCTCGTACCTACCTGACAGATTCACATTGGCAAAGTCCGACAAGTTTACTACCAGATTACCTGTTGCTGCAATGCCTCCGTCTTCGTCGAAATCGGTAAGGCGAAGTTCGTTGACCCACACTTCTGCACTACGGTTGGCTCCCGATGCTTTGTTTCTAACACCTATCATCATCATCCCCACTTCACCCAGATTGGGATTACCCTTTACTGTAACAATATGATGTTGATTGCTCGGTGAGGGACGTGAGAATGGCTGTAATAAGGTAACATTTGGGTTTGAGTTTTTCGCTGTATTACGCTCTTTTTTAATATCGGTAAATACGGAAAGCGGAAAATCGAACATATTTTCGGGATACCATACGGTAGCTCTGCCCTCGTCGGTATATGTTGAGTATCGTCCGGGAGGTGTTAGTTTCAATGGTATTTCATACTCATAGTAGTTGTCTGCCAAATCGTTTCCAACACGTATAAATGCCGAAACTTCATAATCGTTGAGTTCCCCCATATCATCTATCATTTTTTCGGCATGAGTGAACATTTGCAAACGTCTGTATTGACGCAAGTCGAAGTTGATTTTTTTATAAACCGCTTTTGCATCGGCAGGAGCCAAATCAAACACTTTTATAACCATCGATTGTTCGTTTTGCTGACGTAGTTGTGGTTGTCCGGGATCTGTCTGACGAGTTACTCCCGGAGGCAATACATAGTTAACAGGCTCTTTTGTAGAGTTTTCTTCTATATTGACACTTCCTATATTGATTGTACCATTCGATAGCGGAGGTGTAGGAGAGTTGTGAAGAGGTAATGTATATCTGCGCCAATCGCCTCTTACAAGTTCCATAGAGGCAAAACGTAGTGTTATATCCTGCGAGAAGTTTGTCAAAAACAATCTCATAAACCTTATAGACTTAAAATCGCGAATATTACCCACTCGTTTTTGGAATTCTTTCACAGGTATTTTATATTGATACCAAGTAACGTTCTCTTTATTGCCATTAGGTAAATCAACCTCTACCTGACGCTTATCGACTATAAAATTTTGTCCGATTTCCATATCTGTTCCTCTGCGGAAAGATATTTTATATTGAAAATATTTTTCGTATTCGCTCAAAGTATTGTCTTGATTGATGTCCTCTACATCGGGCAATGAAGATGCAGAGGTAGCATAATTCTCATTGTTGGCGGAGGCTTCGGCAGAGTTACCCTCCGAACCGTTGAAGTGTTTGTATCTTTCTAGTATAGATAGTTGAGAATTGTCGTAATCGGAGCCTCTATAGTGATGATAATTGTCGCCGGAAGGGTCGTTTAATGGAGAAAATATATCGTTTTCCCACTGTGCTATAACCGATGCAGGAATAGCTGCCCTAAGTTGCTGGACATAATTGCTGTATGTCGTGAAACTCTTTTCGTCATTGTCCGAAAGTCCGTCGAAACCAACATCTTGTTTCGCTCTGGCACCCGCCTCATTGGCAAAAGCAAGTACGGTACTCTGCTGAGTAGGTACTCTTCCCCAAATAGTCTGTCGTGTAAGGTTAGCTTCGTTGTTTAGGGGCAATCCGTTTTCGAACGATTTTTTACCGTCTTTGAGTATATCTTCGGATATATCACCAAGGTTGATGTACAAATCTCCGCCTTGATGTTGTCCTAGTTTGTCGTTTACGAATGGGTCGAGCAACCAAAACTCTATGTATTCGATATTAGCTTGCTCAAAGTCCGAAACGTCAATTTTTCGCATCATACCGCCCCAACGTTTATTCGGGTTATTAAGCTTACCGGTAGCATCATAATCCAAATCCAAATTGTAAGGACCTCTCTCTTGTGGATAAAAACTTATATTTAATACAGGTAGGGTAGAGGCTCCTGTCATCAATGGTTCGCGGTTGGGGAATACCTCTCTTTCGCTTATTTCTCTGGTCAGGTGATTCGACAACATATCTTTATTGTCTCTCATATGTAGAGGTGTTTGACTTGAATTTTTGTTAAATACGTAATTGTCAATTGAATACCACGATAGCAACGATCTGTTTTTGCCATAGTCTATATTGTTACTCAATTGTCCTTCGGGGAAAAGAGCACCCGAAGTAGCATCTGCCGGAGTAGAGGCAAGCACCCAATAATATGGATATTTAAGGTCAATAGAGGTCTCTGTAGTTTCAAAATCATCTAAGTAAGCATATCCCGGATTATCCTTGATTTTTTTGTGACCGGGTATCATCTGAGCAAACTCTCCTGTGAATTGAATAGATGAAGGTGCCGATAAATCTAACAGAGGCAACTTGTCGAGAGCTGTGGTAAGCCATTGAAAATCTTTTTTATAAGCAGTATTCAATCCCCATATTGTGTTTGCAATAGGTTCGGCTCCCATAGTAGTTTTGGTAACTATAGGCATTTCGGACAAATGCATAATGGTTCCGCCGATAAGAAAGTCTTTGTTGAAAGCATATTCCAAGTGTGTACCTAAGAGAGTTTTTCGTTGTATCTGAAACAAATCTCTATTTTCCAGCTGAACGTCGATAGGGGTATTTGATGACAAAAGTTGTTGGTTGAGAATAGTTACAACCCCCATAATATAGTCAACCGTATAATCTACATTTTCCACCAAATCCACTCCTCCGGCACGTACCTTTACCGAACCGTTTGGTACATTCATAGCATTTAGATAAATCTCCGAATTTGATGTGCCCTGAAACTCTCCTGAAATCTTAAATTTATTTTTAGAAGCAAATTCGGCTGCTTCCACGAGAGTCTTATCGTATAATTCCTGAAAAACATACTTGTCTGCAATGGTGCTATTGCCGATTGCCCGTGCAAGGTGGCTGCCAAACGGCTCTACTACCGGAAATATCACTCTTCCCATTGATGGAAGTATGGTATAACCCTCTACAAAGTCGAATTTCCCGTCGGGACGAGGATTTTTGTGTGTGTCCAATCTGTCGAGATTCATCACACTCAATAGAGTTTTGTCTTTGATATTGCCCGCATTAATATAATTTAGATAAACCCCGGTAGAATCATTTTTGTAAAGTACATTAAGTTTAAAGTTGTCTGCTTGGAAACTGTTGGCTCCCAGAGAATAGACGTTTTTCATCATCAAATTCCACAAATTGGAGCCGCTGACTACAAGAGTCGATTTAAGCAACTTAACAATCAGAGCATCGGGAGCATTGATGCCATCTGTGGAGAACTCTCCTACCTGATAAACCTTGCCTCCATAAGTATATTCAAAGGCAACTGCCAAAATCTCATCGGGTTGTAACGACTGATGAAGAGATACAAAACCCAATGTGGAGTTGAGAGTATATTCCGAAGGATCAAGCTTGCGAGCCGACTCTACCTTTTCAAAGTCTTCGCCCCCAACAATACCTATGCCTGCATAAGGAGCTCCGCTCATAACCTGTATAAATTGGTCTATATTGCGAATATTTGGTATTGCCTTTATTTCATTATAAAGAGAGTTTGACGTATTTAAAGGTATTCTTTCGGTAGTTGTAGTTGTCCAGTAGGCATTGTTCTTCTTATTGGCTTCGCCTAAGTCGGTAAAAGCTATGATATTACGAGCCTGTTCGAACTGAGCGCGTTTATTGGTAATCCACACCTCAACACGATTGATAGTTACTCCCGAAGTGATATAGGGGAGTTGCTGCATATTTTTATCGTAAGTATCTCTAAAATATTGTGCAAGGAAAAAGTGGCGATTAGCATCATAATTATCGATAGGAACATCGAATCGCATTCTCTGTACTCCGCCTTTGGTATTCACATTCTGAACTGACGAAGTCTGCTGAGAAGCCACAGCTGATACTTTCAACTTGCCAAACTGCATATCTGTCTTTATACCAAAAAGCGAGGTCGCACCCGGTATAAGTGCCGAATTGAGGTTCATACTAACATTACCGACATCAATGTTTTTGAGCCAATCGTCTTCTTTTCCTTCGTAAGCGAGTTTTATGTTCTGTCTGTCAAAATCGAAAGTAGATTCGGTATCATAGTTCAAGCCAAACTTAATTCGGTCTCCCACGCTTGCTTGAACGTTCATTTGTATCTTTTGATCGAAATCAAATTGAGTGGTTTTTCTCAAACGTTCCGATAAAAGATAGTTTTGTACATTGTTGTGCAAAACACCAAACATAATCTCTGCCGAACCTGTTGTCCTTATCTGTACACCTCCGGGACCAAATATTTTATCTGCTGCTCCCAGAGAAAATTTCATGTCGGTTAGGTTAAATTTATCGTCATAGCTTTGCAAAGCCTCATTGTTCTTCTGCCTCCAATAGTTGGTCATATCTCGTTTAAACGAATATTCTCTATATTCGTCGCTCGACATTATAAAGGGAGTGGCTACCTCCATATCTCCTATTTTTGTACGCATAATATAATTACCCGTAGCCTCGTCGTACTCTATTGTGGTAGTAGTGTTTTCAGGATTTTTCAAATCATAAGGATACGATTTGTCGAGGTCTTGATAGTCTCTTATTTCCATAGGATTAGCCAAATTAGCCGTATCCGTATTCATCGCCACAGGTTCTTCTTCAGGAGGATTGCCATTGTCTACGGCAATATCAACGATAGACGCATTATTTCTTGCCAACATAAAGTTATCGGGCAGTACTACACTTCCAATAATAGCGATTAACCCGCTAATCCATAGGATATTTACTATTTTAGATAATAATTTCAACTTTTATATAAAATTTTAATCGTTAGTAATTATATTATTTCTATTTAAAGTTTATGCGATAATACTTTAATGCACAGATATTTATATGCTCATAGTAATTTCAGAGCCTGTTTGATAATTTCTTCTATTTTTAATTGTGGATTTATCTCTATCACATTTCTAACTGCTTTTTGTGCAGGTGCTTGAGCAAAGCCAAGCATTACCAAAGCCGCCACAGCCTCGTCAGATAATATATTATCAGCAATAGATATGTCTTTAGATGATATTTCTACTTTGGCAACCTTATCTTTGAGGTCAACAATGATACGTTCGGCTGTTTTGGCTCCAATGCCTTTAACACTCTTCAATAGACTCACATTGCCTGTTAATATTGCATTTTGCAATTCATTAGGAGCTAACGACGACAAAATTACTCTTGCCGTATTGGCTCCCACTCCGGAGACAGATATAAGCAACAAAAAGAGGTCTCTCTCCTCTTTATTCAAAAAACCGAAAAGTGTGTGAGCGTCTTCTCTAATAGCCTCATAAACATAAAGTTTTGCGATAGTCTTGCCATTGAGTTCGGAGTAGGTACCCAAAGATATATTCAATAGATAACCGATATTAGCCGCCTCTAATACAATATGAGCCGGCGACAACTCTACTATTTCCCCCTTTATATAATCAATCATCTAATGCGATTTTTTTTGTTAAACTTATTATAGTTTTTTAGTTGATTAAAGTACAAACGTTTTTTATGTTAATTTATTGTTTTGAAAAATAGATTTAACTATTTTTTGCAAATTAAAAATTAAATGTAAGCCCACAAGTAGCGGTTATATTTTTCCCCTGATAAAAAAGAGGAGAAAACTTATTAAGATTTTGTTCGGCTGTAAGGCAATTTTCTCCTAACACCTTACCAGAATTACCGCTCAAATCATATCCTTTCGAATGGTTATACTGCACATCAATATGAGCGTAAATATTGTTAAACATCTCGTATAGAACCTTAAATGTGATAATGGAATTGCTAAAAACCTTTTGATTAAAAGCTTTTTGAGAAATAATATTTCTTATATTGGTTCTTACAAAATTGTAATCGTTGTACTTATAAATCTGATTATAAGATAGTTTTAAATCAAGCCCGCGTATAGGCATATATTTTAATCCTAGATACAAATCCATTGAGTTGTCGCCCAGATAGTGTCCAAGTCCAACCGAATTGCTCTCCCAAGTAATAGCCTCTATAGAGTGTTTGTAGGCAATGATATTGGTACGAGTAAGTTCAGCTGTGAAAGCTAAATTTTGTACGGGGAAATTAGTGAGATTAGCTCCTATTTTGTACGAAATAGGGTTCTTTTCTTTCGAATTCGGCAAAAATCTTTTAAAACTTACCTCGTCTATAAATACAGACAAATATAGATGTAAGTGTTTTATATTGCGTGACGAAAAGTTGAAAAACAACTGAGAGTTTTGATTCTCAATAGCCAAACCGCGAGTAGCTATCTTGTCGAAGGCTTTATAAAAAGCTATCGGAATAAGATAAAGCGGATTGATACTTTGCTCGGCGTAAATAATTGAATTACCGATAGATAAATCTAATTTAGGAATAGGACGGAAAGTCATCATATTGGCTGCAATGTACTTGTTTTGCATCCTGTAATGGCGCTGAGAGCCCTCTATATAATAGTTGGCACTGTCTGTAACATTACTCACAAGCCAACCATGTATGTAGTTGAGTTCGAACCAGTTGCTTGGTTTTATGTTAAGCGTAATCATCGGGAAAGAGGGTGATCTGCCCGACAGAATATTGGAACCGTTGAAATTGTCTCCCCACACTACATTATCCTTTACTAATCCCAGACTTCCCCAAGATGTGTAGAAACTGATACCGCCTCGAGCCTCTGCAAAATCGCCACCATAACGATTGTTAAGGTCGTATTGGTATCCGAAATGATTATACAGAAAATCTGTCTCATAACCGAAAGGACGTGTTCGGTCTTCACCCAATAGTGTTTTGGATGGGTAGAGTAACGCACCCAACTGCTTGTTGGTAAAAACTTTATTGCTAAGCCTTCCGCCATCGAAACGCATCTCTCTCATACTACCCCAGACACTCACGTGACCAACTATATCTGCTTGAATCTCTGCTCCCCAACGCTGTTCGGTAACAAGTCCTTTTTGATTCATAACCAAATCCATGCCGAGTATAGGTGTAATTCTTGCCTTAAAAAGCTTATCTTTGTAATGAAACGCCGGAGACAGTAGTGCTAGTGAAAAGTTTTTGTCATTTGTCCAATTCAATATTGGTTCAGGCAGAGTATCGAGCTCCAAAGCATAGTCTTGTTTGAAAAATTTAATTTCGGCTAACTGCCTTTTGTTGAGTCTATCGCTTTGTGCCTCGGCTGCTTTCAGTTTTTGTGCTATAAAGTTGCGTGTGTATGGCTTAATAGCCGAATTCACTTCTATCAGTCCCTCATTAGCCAATTCATCTATAAATTCATAAATTCTTGTATATGATATATTCTGTGGAATATTTTGACCGAGTATATTGATGAATGACAATAATATGGTGAATATCAAAAATATCTCTTTCTTCATAAAGTGTTAATTTACAAATTTTATTAAATCTGCAAAGATAACATATTTTTTATAGATAATCCTCTACTTTTTCAATCAAGATATTGTGGGCAGATTTTTATAGTAAATACAAAAAAGCCGTTTGTGTGGTTACACAACGACTTTCCCCATATTATTCCCTCTTGTGATCCGGAAGGGATTCGAACCCCTGACCCACAGCTTAGAAGGCTGTTGCTCTATCCAGCTGAGCTACCGGACCCCAAACTTTTAATATTTAAAAACGGGAACAAAGGTAATACTTTTTTGCAATTTACACAAATTATTTTTTCAATCTTTAAAATATTTTTATCCACACAATAAAACCATATTTCGGTTATTGTCTTTAGTGTAAGATTCTTAATAAACTAAAAAATAGGCAGTCCTCGGCATAATTCATTTTTTGAACTATTCGATTCTAAAAGATAGTATCGTTTTTATAATGTGTGATTAGGGTTGTAAATATTTTATAAATGTTATATACACGTTTAGAACCTTGTTTTATAAACAAACAAACTGCATTTGTGTAAAAAAATATTCAAAAATTTGGTATTGTCAATAAAATATAGTAATTTTGCAGTCCAATATCGCGGAGTAGAGCAGTGGTAGCTTGTCAGGCTCATAACCTGAAGGTCGTAGGTTCGAATCCTGCCTCCGCTACAAACTCTATAAAAAATAGATTACAGACACAGCTATATTAATAGCTGTGTGTTTTTGTGTTAAGTTCTTGGTTTTCCTTGGTTATTAGATGAGTGTAAAAAATGGGATAATACGTTTGTTACGCATATCCCATTCCCAAAACAAATTTTGGTTGTTGATACAAATTCTATTTTTTGATAACTCTATCTGTGTTTATACCTTTGTCAGTATGGGTTAAAAGTAGCAGATAATCAACAAGTTGGTAGGATTAGTGAAAACGGCTGCTTTTCTATTTTGTAAATTTGGGCTATTAGTAGTTCATCTCATACAGCAACTCTATGGCTTTGCTTTGTGCCATAGCGTTGGGGTTAATGCCGAGTTCTCCTTCGGGAATGGGTGATTGTAGTCGGTCGAAATATTTTACCCATGTAAGGTCGAATGTTCCCTCTTTTGCTTTGAATGTCATTGGGATAGGCTCGAAAGCATAATTCTGCCCTGCCTCTGCAAACATACGATAGACAAGCTCGCAACAATAGAAAGCCGAGTCGTTCCATTCAAAAGTGTAGTCGTAGGGTTTGCCTATCTGACTAAGTCCAAAAGCTTTGAGTCGCTCCAGGTCGTAGCTGTACTCCTTTTTGAGCCTGCCGACAATTACACGCACCACTTCGCCTTTTGCAGGGATACCGAAGGCTTCGAGTGGACAGAGACTTACACCGTTGTCATGGACTGCTTCGAGCACCATCCAGCGGTCGCCTTCTTTTATCGCCACACCAACGTGTGAAAAGCGGTATCTTCCCGTAGTATCGGTTACATCGCTTATAGCACTGGATAAGGCATTGTTCAGAGTCTCTTTGAAGAGAATGTCACCCTCTTTGAGTTCGTACTCAAGTGTTGTATTACAGCTATATAGTGCTGTTATTAGTATAAAAACGAAATATTTCATCTTGAAAAAATGTAGGAATGAAAAATTTAGGAATATAGAAATTCGGCTTATGAGATTGTACTTAACCTTTTGATTTTAATCTCAAACTAATCCAAAACTCTCTAAATTGCCTCAACAGTCGATTTTTGCAGCCAACCTATACGTTTGTCGGCTATCTCTATCTTGTTCCAATTCTCGTTGGTCCCTATTACCTTTACCTTGGTGCCTTCGTGAAGTACAAAAAGTTCTTTGCCTGTAAGCGTCGGCGAGGCTTTGACCGAAGTAGAGCCTGCTGTTACTATGGCATAAGGATTGTTGCTTAGATATTGGCGTTCGTGAAATGTATATATAAAAGATATAATGGCAAAAAATAGTGCTATTATGCTTATATAGAAAGATATTTTACGAATAGATAATGTGCTGGAAAACAGAAATGTAAGTCCAAATAGAAGAGATAACACAAACAGACCAACACAGATATATGCCCACTGATTGGCATTAAAAATTTTACCCATATTTTCGAACCAATCAACGAGAAAAAATGAGTGATAACCTGCGATTTTATCTGTAGTCGTAGTTTTTGCAAATTCGAGACTACGACGAATATCATTGTCATAAGGAGATAATACCAAAGCACGTTCATAAAATAGTATGGCTTGTCCCAAATTGTTAAGCTTAAACTGTGTATTAGCATAGTTGTAATACAAATCTGCCGATTCGCCTTGTTTCATAAGTGTTTCATATATTTGAGAGGCTTGCCGGTAGTCTTTTTCAGCATAAAATTTTTCTGCCTCTTTTTCAAGTTTATTTTGGGCTACAAGCGAAAAGCTGAGGAGTAAAAAGCCTATTATCAGTAAATTATATTTTGTCATTATAGTTGTATTTTATGTTCTTATTCAATTACCTTTTTATTGAATTTTCTATTTTTTCAATAATATTCACAGCCGTGTTGTATATGTTGTCCATAGCGGCGTGTGCATCGTTACTGTAGGCATAACGCTCAAATTCGCAGTCGGTCAGGAGTTTTATTGCTTCGTTCGATATTTCGTCGGCAACACCTTTTTTACGTAGCTCTTCGAGAGCATTCTCTTTGTTTAGAGTTGAAAGAGGAATATTGAGTTTGTCAGATAGGTAGAGCCATATGGCTGCCAGCATCTCATCATAAAACTGCTCTTTTTGATTCACTTTCAGGTGTTGATTGGCAACTTTCAATCTCTTGGTGGCTACTTTGTTTGCCTTTTTGTTGCGTACAAGGGCAATATTAGCATTCTCTTTTGCTTTTTTGTTGAAAATAATCCCGAGTAAAATAGCTATAAATAATGGAATAACCAAACATAGCCAAAAAAATAATGAACCGGCAAAAACCTCTGTTTTAGGTCTGATTTTCAGATTTCCCGTCTTGATATATTGGATATCGGACGATATTTGTTTTACTTGCTCTTGGTCTTTACCGTTATAAACGGTTGCCGGTGAAGAGTCTGCCGCACCTTTGACCACGTTTATATTGTAGCGTTCGGTAGTCAGAGTCTTATACGAGTTGCTTGTAAGGTCGAAGTATGTAAATGTTACCGGCGGTATCTCGAATGTGCCGTTATGGCGAGGTATTACTATATATTCGATGCTTTTGTTGCCTGAGAAACCTGTTTGATTAGCAGAAAAATTATTATCTACTTTTGGGTCGTATTGTTCGAAATCGGCAGGAAACTCTATTTGAGGCGTTTTTATAAGTTTTAGATTGCCGGTACCTGTAATATTTAATTTTAGGGTAATCGAATTGTTAACGTCTATATCTGTGGAGGATATAGACGAAGTCATCGACAGTGAGCCTACTGCTCCGCTAAAATCGCTCGGTTTTGGTTCGGGCAAAGATACCACATTTATTGTTGTAGTGCCTGTGGACAACTGTTTTTTTACATCTTGGTAGGTATCATAAGAGTTGAAAAATGAGCGTGGATCTCTTATTGATTGTCGCAATCGTATGATAGCTGTACCTGTCATTGGTTTTATAACAATCTTTCCTGCTCTCTGTGGCGAAACGAGCATCTGACGAAGTATCGAAGTGTAGTAGTTTTGTCCGTTGTAGTTCTCTATATCTTGCGGTTTGATTACTTCGATATTGTGTGTCAGAAATCCATCAAAGTCGGGCATTTTAATATCCACAATATTAACCAAATCGACCTTGTAATAGACCTTGTAGGTAAGCAGTACCATCTCTTGCTCCTTCACAGTAGTTTTCGATAGAATAGGACGGATAAAAATATCTTCGGCTCCTATCTGTTTTGCTGAAGCAACATTATTTTGGCGATTTTGATTGCCTTGTGATTGTTGTTTAGAGTCGGGTGGTAATACTTTGATAGTTAAAGTGTTGGATTTTACCTGTTTACCGTCGACTGTGATAGAGGCAGGTGCTATCGAAAAATTACCTGTTTTTTTTGCCGAAAGCACATAAGTATATGTGGTTGAGACTGTTTGTGACGATTTACCATTGATAAACGTGTAGTTGGTCGATGTATAGGTTGCCGGACCGTTGAGCAGCTCGAAGTCGTCGAGACGTGGCATAGTAAGCTTCGATGCTTCGGCACTGTTGATGGTGTATTGCAACTGGAACGGCTGCCCAGATACGACAGTCTGAGGAGCAGAGGCTACAAACTCCACTTTCTGCCCGTTGACGTTAATGGCTACTAAGGCTATTGTTATGATAAAAAAAACTAAACGCTTCATATATGTTTGATATTCATTTTGTTATAAAATAGTGATGATGAAGATTTACCATGCCTTTTCGACTTTTGCTTTCTGTCCCATCTTTACCTTACGACGCTCTTGTACATCTTTTTCGTCCTGTTCGATGGCTTGCAATATCTGTTCGGCTTGCTCTTTATTCATCTTTTGTTCCTGATTTTGTTCCTGTTGTTGTTGATTATCTTGATTTTGTTGTTCTTGCTGCTGTTGTTGATTATCTTGATTTTGTTGTTCTTGCTGTTTTTTTAACAGATGTTGAGCAACTGCCAGGTTGTAACGTGTTTCGTCGTCATTGGGATTGGCTTTTAGCGAACTTTTGTATGCTTCGATGCTCTTTGCATAGTCATTTTCGCCCATAAAAGCATTACCCAGATTGTGAAAAGCGGCAGCTATCTCCTTTTTGTTTTTGGCAGCAGATGCTGCTTTGACATAACGCTCATAAGCCTCACTGTATTTTTGTTGGCGAACGAGAGCATTTCCCATATTAAAGTTTGCCGAGTAGCTGTCGGCATTGTCGGCTATGCCTTGCTCATAGAATATTTGGGCTTGGTCGAACTTTTGGGCTTTGTATAACTTATTTCCCTCTTTTACGTTTTTGTTCTCTTTTTGTGCGAAAATATTTACAGCAGAGAGCATCAATATCATTACTAACAATGTGTATCTCATCCTTTTTTATCCGTTTTTTCAAAAATATTTATTTTGCTCAATCGTTTGTTTTTGCGACGAAGCATAAAATATTCGATTAATATTAGAAATAACGCCAACCATACAGGTATATAAAATTTGTCGTCGTAGTCGTCGGACATTGCATAAAACTCCCCTTTTTGCATCTTGTCCACCTCTTTTTCGAGTGTCCTAATAGCGGCGCCCGAGTTGGTGGCTCTTATGTAGATACCATTGCCGGCTGTGGCTATCTCTTTGCCAAGCTCCTCGTTGAGCTTTGAGACTACCACATTGCCGTCTTTGTCTTTTAGATAACTCATTGTGCCACTCATAGGTATGGGGCTACCATTGGGGTTGCCTATGCCTATTACATTGACCGATATATTTTTGTGGGCAGCCATTTTGGCTGCTTCAACGGCGTTGTCTTCGTGGTTTTCGGCATCGGTAATAAGAAATATGGCTCTACCTCCACTCTGTTTGTTTTTGTCGAACGACTTGACAGCAAGATCGACAGCTGAACCAATAGCTGTGCCTTGTCGCTGTATAAGGTCGGGTTGAATGGTTTTTAGAAACATTTTGGCACTCACATTGTCCGACGTTATAGGCATTTGAATAAAAGCGTCGCCTGCAAATACTATTAATCCTATTTTATCCTCTGTAAGTCTGTCGATTAGCTGCGATAGCAACATCTTTGCGTTTTCGAGTCGATTTGGCTCTATATCCTGCGCCAACATCGAGTTGGAAATATCCAATACCAACATTGCCTCTATACCCTGTTTTTGTACCTTGTCTTGCTTTTTTAACATTTGTGGGCGGGCAAGAGCTATTATCAATAGTGCTGTGGCAAGCATCAGTATCCCAAATTTTACGTGAGGACGATATTTAGAGACGTTTGGCATAAGTCCTCGAAGAGTCTCGACATTGCCAAACTCGTGTAGTCTTCGCTTTTGTTTTATATACATAATAATGTATAAAACGGTAAGCAATGGAATGATTATCAGTAGATAAAGGTATTGTGTGTTTGCAAAAACGAACATTTTATTTCTCCCAAATTAAATAAATAATAATTAAGGTAAACGTTTTAGTATCAATATTCTAACTAAAACATCAAGCAATAATATGCCTAAGGCAATCAACAAAAACGGTATATATTGCTCATATTTACGGCTATAGTTCTCGGTTTTGAGTTTGGTTTTCTCCATCTTGTCTATCTCCGAATATATCTCTTTTAGAGAGTTGGTGTTGGTGGCTCTAAAATATTTACCGCCTGTGGTACTTGCTATTTTTTGCAGTGTGTTTTCGTCTATAACCACCTCTGCCTGAATGTAATGTATATTACCGAATACATCAACTGTAGGTACCGGTGCCATACCTCTTGTGCCGACACCGATGGTATATACCCTTATGCCGAAACTCTGAGCTATCTCTGCCGCCGATATTGGGGCTATGTCGCCTGTGTTGTTGGTGCCGTCGGTGAGTAGTATTATTACTTTCGACTTGCCCGGAGCGTTTTTTATGCGATTGATAGCCGTTGCCAAGCCCAGACCTATGGCTGTACCGTCTTCGATAATACCGAAATCGACCTGTTTAAATAGATTGACCAGCGATGCGTGATTGGTTGTCAGCGGACATTGCGTAAAACTTTCGCCTGCAAATACCACAAGTCCGAAATTGTCGTTGGGACGAGAGAGTATAAACTCTATGCCTACATCTTTGGCTGCCTCCAGTCTGTTGGGCGACAGGTCGCGAGCGAGCATCGACCCCGAAATATCCATAGCAATGACAATATTAATACCCTCGGTGGTCGAATTGCTGTAGCTGTCCGATGTCTGCGGGCGTGCCAAAACTAACACCAACAATCCCACAACTATCAGTGTAAAAGGGAAATAGTAGAGCCATATTTTGCGTGGCTTTGCCATCTTCTCGAATGGCTCTGTTGATGATACCTGCAAACTTGCATCATTGTCCTTGACTCTCATTATAAGCCAAATAGCGACAGGTAATAAGAGCAACAGAAACCAAAAATATTGTGGGTGTAGATATGTCATTATCAATTACTTGGTTTTTTAGCTGTTTGTTTATCAGTTGGTTGTGGCGTTTTAGCATCTTTTGTAGCATTTACAAACTCCACTGCATCGTTTAGTATATCGGTATGGGTGTTGAATTCGGGTATAAGTTTGGCAAATTTTACCATATCCGAAGTGTTGAAAATACGTGAGAGCAGTGTTAATGGCTTCGGATAATCTTTTTTTACAAAACAGAGAGCATCAATTATCTCCGATGACGTAAGTTCAAATGCCACAATTGCGAATCTGCTTTCGATATATGTACGCAAAACATCGGTAATATCGGTATAATACTCTTTGACTCTGCCTGCTTGCCATATCTTATCGCGACGGATGGCTTCGAGTTGTTCAAGGGCTATCTCATCACACGTTTTGACTATTTCGGGTAACTTTTCGACAACTTCGTTTTTACGTTTCTTCTTTTGTATGTAGTTGTGTATTAGTAAAATAGCCAAAATAATAACTATTATCAACGATAGACCGATTAGAATAATAGCCTTCCATTCGCCCCAATCGAAAGGAGGCTCCACAATGGGCTTAATGTCGGCAATGACAATCTCCTGCGATGTGGTGTCGATAGGTATGGTCAGTACTTTGAGCGATAGCGAGTAGCTCCACACGGTATCACCATTGGCTACAAAAGGAAACTCCGGTATGTAGTAAAGAGCTGAGTCAAATGCTGTTATAAGATAATTTTGGCGAACAGTGATATATCCGTCGCTATTTTTGATAGTATCAATAGTAAAGTCTACTATATCAATGCCTTTGGTAATGGTGTCGCTGAATATTGGTGTCGTTACCATCATATCGGGGCTTTGCGAAATATCAAATGTAATGTTGCACTGCTGACCGATAAAGATAACGGTTGAGTCAATTTTTGCATCAACCTGAAAAGTTTGTGCCGAAATAAAATTGCTTATTATCAGTGATATAACTATTAATATATATTTATTGATACTCATTCGATTTTTAGATTTTCTTTACCTTGTATAAAAACAATTACTGTATAATCAATAGCATAGACTCAAACTTCAATGCTGTTTGCGACGAAAAAGCCCCAAAAGCAGTTTTACATAATCTTGCCGTACCTCAATATCTACCGACTCTATACCTGCTTTATTCATAATGCGTTGCGAAATAAGCGAGGTTTCGTCCCAATAATTTTTGTACAGCATTCTATTCTTTTTCGAAGATGTATCTACCCAAATACGCTTTTCGGTTTCGGGGTCTTTGAGCTTTATTAAACCTACGTTTGGTATCTCTCTGTCGCGATTGTCGTAGATTCGCAGTCTGATGATTTCATGTTTGCGATTGGCTATAATGGCGGCATCGTTGTAGTTGTGCTTGGCAATGAAATCAGATAAAACAAAGGCGGTACAACGCTTTTTGATAACATTCGTAAGATATTTTAGAGGTATTTCTATATCTGTGCCATTACTTTGTGGGTTAAAATCAATTAGTTCGCGTATGATATAGAGCACATGCTTACGTCCTTTTTGTGGTGGGATAAATTTTTCTATTTTGTCGGAGAAAAATATTACTCCTATTTTATCGTTGTTTTGAATAGTCGAGAAAGCTAATGTGGCAGCTATTTCATTGACTATATCGTGTTTGAGATATTGTCCCGAGCCAAACAAATTGCTCTTCGATACATCGATCAAAAGCATAACGGTAAGTTCGCGTTCCTCTTCATAGACTTTAATGTAAGGCTTTCGGTATCTTGCTGTTACATTCCAATCTATAAAACGCACTTCGTCACCATATTGATATTCACGCACTTCGGAAAACGACATACCTCGCCCTTTGAAAGCCGTGTGGTACTCTCCCGCAAAGATATTACTCGATAGTCGCCGAGTTTTTATCTCTATCTGACGAACTTTTTTAATCAACTCGCTGGTTTCCATTTTATTGACCTCAAAGTATATATTGTGAATAATTAGCTTGTCGCTCCCGAAAACCTTTTATCAAGGTACTTCAATAGCATTAAGGATATCGTTGATAATCTCCTCAGCTGTAAGTGAATTGGCTTCTGCCTCGTACGAAAGCCCGATACGATGACGCAAAACGTCGTGAGCTACATAACGAATATCTTCAGGTATCACATATCCGCGACGTTTGATGAAAGCATAAGCCTTAGCCGCCAAAGCCATATTGATAGAGGCACGTGGCGAGCCACCGAACGAAATCATTCCTTTGAGTTTTTTTAGCCCGTATTCCTCAGGAAAACGCGTAGCAAACACAACATCAATGATATAGCGTTCTATCTTTTCGTCCATATATATGTTGCGAATCAACTTACGAGCTGCCACTATCTCCTCTTTGGAAATTACAGGTCGTATTACTTCGCGTTCCCATTCGAGGTTTTGGCGTATTATCTGCTGCTCTTCCTCCTTTTTGGGGTAATTGACTATTACTTTTAACATAAACCTATCTACTTGAGCCTCAGGTAGTGGGTATGTACCTTCCTGTTCTATCGGGTTTTGAGTAGCCATTACCAAAAAAGGCGAAGGCAGTTTGAAAGTTTCGTCGCCGATAGAGACCTGCTTTTCTTGCATAGCTTCGAGCAAGGCACTCTGCACCTTTGCAGGAGCACGGTTGATTTCGTCGGCGAGGATAAAGTTAGAGAAAACCGGTCCTTTTTTTACTGTAAACTCCTCATTTTTTTGGTTGTAAATGAGTGTGCCCACCACGTCGGCAGGTAAGAGGTCGGGAGTGAACTGAATGCGTTTGAAGTCGGCATCCAAAAGCTGCGCCAATGTTTTGATAGCCAGCGTTTTTGCTAATCCCGGAACACCTTCCAATAATATATGCCCATCGGAGAGTAAGCCTATCAAAAGAGCATCAATGAGGTGTTTTTGCCCCACAATATTGCGATTCATACCCATCACAACAGTATCAATAAACGCACTATGACGTTCGATCTGCTCATTCAATGCTCTAATATCAATATTTTGATTCATAATTTATATGTGTTAATAATATAATTTTACAATAATAAATGGACTGTTAAATGTTAAATTTTAGTTAAAAACGTGTTTAAATAAAATTTTTCAATGCAAAAGTAATAAATTAACTCAAACAAAAACCTTTTGTTGCTATTAATTTTTTATAAATTAAAGATATTTAACAGATTTGATTGTCTATTTATGTGGTAAATTAACACAAATCGTGTGTGTGTATAAGCGAAAATAGTTAGTCTGGGACTACTCTTTTTTTGAATTAGCTATATATGAGGTTGGGAAAAAATATTAAATTTGCAACATTATGGCAAAAGATAAGACAGTGTTTTTGTGTAGCTCCTGTGGAATGGATTATCCGAAGGCTTATGGTAAATGTCCGAATTGTGGGGCTTGGAATTCGTTTGTAGAGCAGAAAATATATAAGAGTTCGCCTGATAAAATACCTCACGGCTACATCAATGTAAGTGACAATGAACGTCCTCAGTTGATAAACGAGATAAAGATTACCAAAGAGGTTAGGATAGATACTACATCTTCGGAGTTTAACAAGATTTTGGGAGGAGGGCTTGTGCTTGGGTCGCTTGTCCTCATAGGGGGCGAACCGGGTATAGGCAAATCTACCCTTGTATTACAGATAGCACTTACTATGAAAGATAGACGGATACTCTACGTGTCGGGCGAGGAGAGTGTTAATCAGTTAAAAATTAGGGCAGAACGTATAGGTAGCCCCCAAAGTAACTGTTATATTCTTAGCGAAAATTCACTCGAGAAGATTTTTGCGCAAATAAAGAATATTGAACCTGAGCTTGTTATCATCGATTCTATACAGACTATTGCCACCGAAACAGCCGACTCGTCGCCGGGCAGTATTACACAGGTGCGTGAATGTGCATCGGCTCTGCTTAAATTTGCCAAACAGACCAATATACCTGTTATAATTATAGGACATATAACCAAAGACGGTACTATTGCAGGACCAAAGTTGCTCGAACATATTGTTGATACCGTCTTGCAATTTGAGGGCGACCGACACTATATATATCGTATTTTGAGGACAAATAAAAATCGTTTTGGCTCCACTGATGAGCTTGCTATCTTTGAGATGCAACAGAATGGACTGCGTGAGGTGAGCAACCCTTCGGAACTCCTTTTGTCGCAGACAAATAGTGATTTGAGTGGGGTGGCTATTGCCGCTATGTTGGAGGGGATACGCCCTTTTCTTATTGAGGTGCAGGCTCTTGTAAGTACTGCAGCTTATGGTACGCCGCAGCGTTCGGCAACGGGGTTTGACCTTAGGCGTATGAATATGCTTTTAGCGGTACTCGAAAAGCGAGCCGGTTTTAAGCTTGCCCAAAAAGATGTCTTCCTCAATATAGCGGGCGGACTAAGAGTAAATGATACAGCGATAGACCTTGCGGTGGCTTCGTCGGTATTGTCGTCGAATTTTGATATTGCTATCGACAAAACCATTGCTATGACGGGCGAGGTAGGCTTATCGGGCGAGATACGTCCCATCAATCGTATCGAAAACCGTATTGCTGAAGCCGAAAAACTTGGCTTTAGGCAAATTATAGTGCCTCAGTATAATTTTTCTCAACTATCCAAGCCCAAATTTAAAATTGAGGTAATACCGGTAACAAAGATAGAAGAAGCATTCAAAGTGCTTTTCAAGTAGTTGTTGTTAAACGATTAGTTAATTGAGCTTATATTCAGATGTTTAAATGTGCCTTAATATAAACTCTATTTGCGGTATAACAGCAGATTTTTCGTTGTTTACTATTATAAAATCCGCTTTTTCTCGTAGAGTGCGGTTTGATGCTTGGTTGGCAATACGATTCAGTATCTCTTTGTTGGATAGTCCCGAACGATGTTTTACCCGCTCAAGTCGTAGTCTCTTAGGGGATATTACAGCTATTGTTGTGTCGAAATGCTCTTCTAAATGGTTCTCGAAAATGATTGCCGATTCGAATACAACAGCCTTATTGTTTTGGTCCTCTACCCAACGATGAAAGTCGTCAATAACCGCCGAATGTACTATATTGTTTAGTTTGTGTAGTTTATCGGCAGATACAAAAACTTGTTCGGCAAGGAGTTGTCTGTTTAGTTTGCCTTCAATATAAGATTTTTCGCCGAATAGCAGTGATATGCGTGCAATAATTTCGCTGTCTGTCTCCATAAGGCGTTTGGCATTGGAGTCTGAGTCGTACAGAGGCAATTCGTATAGAGTCAATAGTTTTGAAATGGTCGATTTGCCACTGCCAATACCACCGGTAAGCCCTATTTTTATCGGTATCTGTTTCATTTTGTTTTGGGGTATTCCAGCGAAAATTCAGCCTCTTGTGGTGATATTCGTAATATTTTGATATTCTTGTGTTTGGTTGCAATCTCTATCGGGCAACGATTGTCGGAGGTGCGTTTATTGTAGTCGATTTCGGCACTAAAACTATTTTCTTCCACGTCGTTGAATCTACTCAGGGGTAACACAAGGCTAACATTTACCGTCTGTGGAAAAGCCTTCATTATCAAACCATCAGGAGCATTTATGCAAGCTATATCGAGAGACAATACCTTTTCTGTCGATTTTTCGACGGATATGCTTATTTTAATGTTTGTGGGGTCGTACGTGAGCTTTTTGTTGCTTTTAAAGGAATAAAGCATATCTACACTCTTGTCGAGCGAGTCGAGTTGCAGGTCGGTTATCCAAATAGTATCTGTATTTTTTATATCTCGTTTAGAGCCAAATATGTTTACTGTTTGTGGGGCAATGCGTACGGAGTCTGATATGATATATTGATTCTTGGCAAACACCTCTTGTGCCAATACCACAGGTACTGTTTTACTATGTAAGGTAATATACTCTACTACAATTATTTTAGGGTTTAAGCTTGATGCTTTGGCAGTAGCACCGAAATCGTTTTTTATTGTATTTTCTATTATATCGTCGATAGAATATGTTTTGTGTCCGGATTCGGTATTTTTATTAATATCTTTTAGATCAATTACTATTTGTTCGGTCTGTTTCACAAAAAAATAATTGATAAATGAGGCTCTGCCTTCGGATACCGATACATTTACCTCTTTGTCCAAGATATTGGTTATTTTTACATTTTCCGGAATATTTATGTATTCTATTGAGTATGAAACAGGTATCTCTTTGTTGGTACCTATGGAGTGCATCAGCCAAAAGTTAGCTGACAGTATTACAAAAAACAAAAAGATTGCCGTCTGTTTTCTGAAAACTGTTTTGGCAATCTTTTTAAGTGTTTTTATCATAATTAGTTAATCAAATTATGAAGGACGATTGTATCGTCGTTTTTTTATTCGTTTTTTGTTTTTGGATTGAAAAAATTATTTTGCAGCCTCAGTAGATGCCGGATCGGATGCGTCAAAAACCGTATTTTTGTTTACCTTGATTTTTACGCCATCGGCAATTTCGAGGATAATGTAATTGTCTTTTACCTCCCTAACTTTACCATATATACCACCTTGAGTAATAACGGTTTTGCCATTTTCCAATGAGTCTTGAAACTTGCGAATTTCTTTTTGTCGTTTGCTTTGCGGACGGATTAGAAAGAAGTAGAAAACTACTATCAAAAGGCCGAACATCAAAATTGTGCTCCACATACTACCGCCTGCTTTGGCTGCTTGCAATAAAATTGTTGCTAATGTCATAATCTTAATCTATTATTTTTGAAAAATTTTTTGCAAAGATAATAATTATAACTTAAAAGAAGATAGAATTAACGAAATTTAAACCGAAAAAGATTGAGTTGTTGCTAAAATCGGCTTTGTTGAACGAAATCAATTCTATTTAATTGAATGCTTCCGATGAACAACTTGAAATTAATCTTGCTAACAGGTATGCTTGTTTATTGTTGATACAAAATAACTTATAAAGATAATCCTTTTATAAGGTTGTCTTGAACCAAGTTTTCACGATATCTGACCTACTTATTTTATTTTCCTTGTATATGTCAATAAAAAATTGTAACTTTGTGCGTTTTTAGCTAATCTGTTTTAGTGGAAGAACTTTTGTATATCAGTAAATTAATAGCATAACAAAATAAATGTCAGACGAAGGAATAAAAGATACATTAAATAATGATTATGGAGCCTCTTCTATTCAAGTGTTAGAAGGGTTGGAAGCGGTGCGTAAACGCCCCGCTATGTATATTGGCGATGTAGGAGAGAAAGGGTTACACCATCTTGTGTATGAAGTAGTCGATAACTCTATAGACGAAGCCTTGGCAGGCTATTGTAAAAACATATCGGTAACAATCAATAACGATAACTCCATTACGGTTAAGGACGACGGGCGAGGTATCCCTGTGGATATTCACGAAAAAGAGGGACGTTCGGCTTTAGAGGTTGTGATGACCGTATTGCATGCCGGAGGTAAATTCGATAAGGGTTCGTATAAGGTTTCGGGAGGTTTGCACGGAGTAGGCGTAAGTTGCGTTAATGCTTTGTCGGATTTTTTGAAAGCAGAAGTTTGTCGTGATGGCAAGAAATATGTACAGGAATATTCGCGTGGTATTCCTCTATATGATGTAAAAGAGATTGGCACCTCTACCGAGACAGGTACTACTATTACTTTTCATCCCGACAAAGATATTTTTAATGATGTACATTATAAATATTCTATTTTGGTAAAACGTATGCGAGAACTTGCTTTTTTAAACGCAGGTATCAGGCTTGCTATTACCGATTTGAGGACAGAGGAAGAAGGTGGAGCTAATAAGACCGAAGAGTTTTATTCGGAGCTTGGACTTCGTGAGTTTGTCAAATATATAGACTCTACTCGCGAACCTCTTATCGGCGAAACCATCTATATAGATACCGACAAATTCGGTACTCCTGTAGAAATTGCGATGATGTATAACACTTCATATACTGAGAATTTGCACTCTTATGTAAATAATATCAATACCATAGAAGGAGGTACTCATGTTACGGGCTTCCGTACGGCATTGACCAGAACACTCAAAAAATATGCTGATGACAATAAACTGCTCGAAAAGGCAAAGGTAGAGATATCTTCCGATGATTTTCGCGAAGGACTTACCGCAGTTATTTCTGTAAAAGTTGCCGAACCCCAGTTTGAGGGACAGACTAAAACCAAACTTGGTAACGATGAGATTAAAGGTATGGTTGATAGGGCTGTAGGAGAGGCATTGAATATATTTTTGGAAGAGCACCCTAAAGAGGCAAAAACTATTGTTGAGAAAATAATACTTGCTGCTACCGCTCGTAATGCTGCACGTAAGGCACGTGAGATGGTACAGCGTAAGTCGCCTCTTTCGGGAGGTGGTTTACCGGGCAAACTTGCCGACTGCTCAAGTCGTGATGCCTCACTGTGTGAAATATTCCTTGTCGAAGGAGACTCTGCCGGAGGATCTGCCAAGCAGGGAAGAGACCGCAACTTTCAGGCGATACTTCCATTGAGGGGAAAGATATTGAATGTAGAAAAAGCTATGCGACATAAAGCTTTTGAAAGTGAGGAGGTTAGAAATATATATACTGCTCTTGGAGTTACTATTGGTACAGACGAAGATTCACAAGCATTAAATTTGGATAAACTGCGTTATAATAAAGTAGTGATTATGACCGATGCTGATGTTGACGGAAGCCATATTGCTACACTTATCCTTACCTTCTTTTTTAGATATATGAAAGAACTTATTGAGCGAGGACACGTATACATAGCTACTCCGCCATTGTATCTTTGCCGAAAAGGTAAAGTGCAAGAATATTGTTGGAACGAGGAGCAGCGATTGCGTTTTATCAAACAATATGGAGATGGTAAAGAGAGTGGTATCACACAACAGCGTTATAAAGGGCTTGGAGAGATGAACCCCGAACAGCTTTGGGAAACCACAATGAATCCTAAAAACCGTACATTGCGACAGATAACAATAGAAAATGCCGCAGAGGCAGATTATACCTTTTCGATGCTTATGGGAGACGAGGTAGCACCACGTCGGCAATTTATAGAAGAGAATGCCACGTATGCCAATATAGATGCATGATTTGAAGAGATTTATCTGTATGTGTAAATTGTTTTAGTACAATCATCTCATAAAAAAGAGATGATTGTTTTTTTTACAAAAATTGTTTTGATACAGTTGGTGAAAAGAAATAAAATGATTCATATACAAATTTAGTAATTCCAAAATTTCTACTACACCAATGTTATGACCTTTCATCTGTAAATAACTACCCATATCATTGATGAAGCGACCTTTTATTTGTAAATAACTACCCGTATCATTGATGAAACGACTTTTTATCTGCAGATAACACCCCGCCACACCGATGTAACGTGTTTCAATCTACGGATAACGACCTGTTTCACCGGTGGGGCAGGCTTCTATCTGCAGATAATTGTTAAAAACACAATTTTTTCTCATCATTAGAAAATAATAGCTATCTTTGTGAAAATAAAATTAATAATGATTCTTTAAACTTCTAAATGTATGAAACCATTAAAAACGAATGCCCGTATCACCGAAGTTGCCGATGTAGGCGCACGACTTCTAATCCTCTTGGGCAGAGAAACCACCCCTGCTGATGACAAAATTCTCAAACCGCTTTTTGTCGAAATCCAGACGCTTACCGACCAACTTTCGCAAGCTATCAAAAGCGACCGTGCCTTGTCGCAACTCGATGAAGCCGATACCTTGCGAGACGATGTTATCAGACGTATCGGCAAAATTTTGCAAGGTTATGTCGCCTCGCCTATCACCTCGATACAACAGGCTGCTACTAAACTCAATACTGTGTTTGATAAATATGGCGTTTCCGTAGCACGCGAAAACTATGCGACAGAGTCGGCTCATATAGAGTCGCTCCTCAAAGATTTTGCCAATCCTTCGCTTTCCGAATACATCAAAATATTGCCCGGCGTTACCGAAATCATTGCGATGCTCGCTGCAGCACAAAAGGATTTCAACGACCATCGCGTAACGTACGAACAAGCCCTCGCTTTTCAGAGTTCGCAACTGAAATCTGCCGAGCTGAAAAAACGCCTCTTGCAACGTATCAATGCGTCGCTTTTGCCGTATTTGGGTTCGCTTAAAAGCCTCAATCAAAAGGAATATTTCCCTTTTATAGAGGGTGTAAGCCAAATTATATCCAATACAAACAGTGGTATCACCGCACGAAGCAAAAAACCGGATAACACCACCAAACCAATTTAATAATTTTCATTTACATATTATGAGAAAACAAGCATTTTTAGTAATTTTATTAAACCTGTCAGTAGGCATCTATGCTCAAAATCATTCAAATCTCAAACCCGGCTACAAAGGTACAGTAGAGCAATCTACATATATAGTCATAGAAGATCTGAATTTGAGAGATATTATGTTTGACCTTACCACATCGCATGGTTATCAAATCTCACCGTATATATATACGGGCATAGGTACGGGAGCATTCATTGCCCCTGACTTATATTATGTTATAGGAATCCCTTTTTTTGCACATATCAAAGGGACACTTATTGATGGAAGAGTTACCCCCTTTGCCGACTTAAAAGGAGGAATTGTGCTTACATCGCAAAATCCAATGTGGTTTATAGCTCCCGCAATAGGTTACCGATTTGGACTTGGGAAAAGATTAGGTATAAATGTAGGTATAGGGTATGCATTTTACTTGTCCGGTATATGTAATATAAAAAACGGTCATTCAAATCTACAATTCGATTCTATTCATTCGCTTAATCTAAAATTCGGATTGGATTTTTAATGTTATTATACTTGTAAAAAATTTCGTCAAATAAAAGGGCTCAATACGGAAGAAGTATTCAGCCCTTTTTTAATTTAACTTTGTCTTTTCTGCCCAATACAAATTAAACTATGCCACAAAACAGTAATTTTATCAGACAGAAAGATTCTGTTTATATATAACAATATTGTTTTATTTTTCCTCTATCTCTAAAACTTTCCATTGATGAACAGGAGCATCAGCTTTTTCGTAAACAGTTTTTGTTCCGACAGGTACAATTAGTTATTTTGTTTGTAATCAAAAAATAGTAACTTTGCGATCAAAAAGGTATCTCTCTTTTAAATTAATAGAAATACAAGGTTTAATATTAAATTTTATTTTTTCGTCAATGCCTATGTCTGCAATAGACGCCAACCAAGCCTCGAAACCCTCTTCCAGATTGCGGAGATATTGGGAGTGGATGTGAAAAGTTGATTGAATAAATCCAATAATTACCGTATAAAAGATTGTTTAAATATGAAAATAAGCAAAATAATAATTCAAAACTTCAGATCTATTGAAAAGGCTGAAATAGAGGTGACAGACTTCAATATCTTTGTTGGTCAGAATAACTGTGGAAAAACAAATCTTTTTGAAGCCTTGGAATTCTTCTTTAATGGCTATAAGGGCAACTTACAAGAACTAAAATATTCAAGAGACAATGAGTTGGAAATGTTTGTTGAAGTTGAGTTCAGTGGAGCTCAGGATGGTTTGTATAAGATGCAAAATGAAAAGAATAAGGCGACACTATCTTCAAAGCTTAGAGAAGCAGATATTGTTAGCTTTCGGAGATGTAGTTCAGATGCTAAGAAGCGGAAAATGTTCATTGAGGGACGTGAAATATCCCCAGGGACTGGCTTTGATGCAGCTCTAAATGATTTTCTCCCCAAATTTGAATACATAACAACAAAACAGTATTATGATTCTGTTGCAAAGTACTCGAAGAATACACCAATGGGAGTAATGCTATCGAATGTATTAACAACAATTCTCCAAACAAATCAACAGTATAAAGAATTCCAAGAGAAATTTTCAGCACTATTTGAAGCTGATGATTCTGAAATTAAGACTGAATTCGATAGAATAGGAAATCAGGTAAAAATTTATCTGGAAAAACAATTCCCAGATACTACCAATGTTCGTTTTGAAGTAACCCCACCAGCTTTTGACGACTTACTCAAAAATTTCAATACCGACATAGACGATGGGATTGAGACCTCTGCGGAAGAAAAAGGGGATGGAATGCAAAGAGCCCTAATGTTGTCCATAATACAAGCTTATGCTGATTTTAGAAAGCAAAATGAAGATATTGGAAAGTCCTTTGTTTTCTTTATTGATGAAGCAGAATTACACCTTCACCCTATGGCACAAAGAAAGCTCAAAGAAGTACTATATGAGCTTTCAAAAGAGACAGATCAAGTGTTTATAAATACTCATTCTTCGGTATTTGTTGCTGAAAACCATCCTAACCAAACTCTGTTTAAGGTTGAAAAGACAAGTGGAAAAACAGAGATTAGCATAGTTGATGATTCAGAAAAACCATACGTTATTTATGATTTATTAGGAGGAAGTCCTGCCGACCTATTACTCCCAAATAACTTTATCATCGTGGAGGGGCAAAGTGAATTTGAGTTCTTTACAAGAGTCATAAAACGCCATTATTCGGACAAGCCTTCAATCCAAATTATTCAAGCACATGGAGATATAGATCAGACAGAAAGAACAATAAATGCGATTGAGAAAGCCTATACTCCATTAAACAATAATATTTACGGGGGGCGATTGGTCATCTTGATGGATTTGCCAAGTGAACAAACTAAAGGTGGAGTAGAGGATTTCCAAAATAGATATAGATCTTTAGTAACAAATAATCAAATCTTTATTCTGAACAAGAGAGACATTGAGCAATGCTATCCCGATTATCCCGATGCAGATTATGGTAATTGGCGTAAACTTCAGGCAGAAGTCGATGCAATGAATGGCAAAAAGAAAAAACAACTAGCAAAGAGGGTTGGAGATCAGATTACAAAAGACCAGTTTGAAACTGAAATGAGAACATGTTACGAGGCATTGAGTAGATGTTGGGAGTTATCTTTTTCAAGCCAATGATAGGTAAAGATTATCTGATGCACATTAAAACAAAGGAAAAATCATGATAACGAAAAAGGAACTTCTACAAATGCTTTCAGACACGGAGAGCTATAATATTGAGAGAACAGAATCGACTGACAATATGGATAAATTTTGTCAGGCAATATGTGCTTTCTCAAATGATATTTCGGGTAGTGGGAAGAATGGCTATCTCATTATTGGAGCAAAGGACAATGGAGAGTTGTCAGGTTTGCAGGTTGATGATAAACTCTTATTGCAGATTGCCAATATTCGGACGGATGGCAACATTCTCCCTCAGCCCACCATGACAGTAGAGAAGTTCCATTTTGATGAAGGGGATGTATTGGTGGCAGAAGTTCAGCCCTCAGAATTTCCTCCTGTACGTTATCGCGGGCGCGTTTGGGTACGTGTGGGTCCTCGAAAGAGCACTGCAACAGAGGCAGAAGAAAAGATACTTACTGAAAGACGGCTCTCCAACGTTCATACCTTTGACGCCATGCCTTGTTTGGGAACGAGCATTGACGACTTGGATGTATCTCTCATTCGTAAGGAATTTTTGCCCAAGGCTGTGGCAGAGGATATTCTCGGTGAAGACAAACGAGATATTACGGATCAACTTGCCTCTCTTGGTTTATATGATTTGCGTTATAACTGTCCGACTAATGGGGCTATTGTCCTATTCGGTAAGAATCCTGAGCGACACGTACATGGGGCGTATATTCAATATGTACATTTCAAGGGGAAAGATCGTTCGGGTGATATTCTCAATGAACATAAGTTTAGCGGTAATCTGTGTAGGGTATTGCCTAAGATTGATGCTTTTGTCGAGACAAGTATCTCACAAAAGCGTCCTATTCCCGTAAGTGTACTTCGGGAAGAAACGGTTTCCAAGTACCCATACTGGGCTACTCGAGAGTTATTGATGAATGCTATTATGCACAGGGATTACGAGGGTAACGCTCCTATTCAGTTTTATGAGTACGACGACCGCATCGAGATTCAAAACCCTGGAGGATTGTACGGCAAGGTCAGTCCCGATAATTTCCCCAATGTGAGTGATTATCGGAATCCCTTTATTGCCGAAGCAATGAAAGTCTTGGGCTATGTAAACCGATTCAGCCGTGGAGTCTACCGAGTTCAGAAGGAGTTGGAAGAAAACGGTAACGGGCAAGCCTCTTTTGATTTTTCACTGATTACAGCTTTTCGGGTAGTTGAGAATGTTTCTCAAAAGTATTTTGAAGAAGGCTTTGGAGGATATACTGCCCAAGAAAAGTCCAAGAAAGACCCAAGAAAAGCCCAAGAAACTACCCAAGAAACTACTCAAGAAAGAATTTTAGCAGCTATTCAGGCAAAGCCTGAAATTACTCAAAAGGAGTTGGCTCAATCTATCGGCATTACTCTTGATGGCATTAAATATCATATTAAGAATATGACTAAGCAAGGACTCATCAAGCACGAAGGCTCTACAAAGGCTGGAAAGTGGGTAATAATCAAATAGAACGTGAAGAATGTGTTGTACATAATATTGAGCAGTCTTTTGTTGCTTGTATTGGTTATCGTGCTCATAGGAGCACTCCTTCCAAGAATCAGAACGGAGACAAAGCAGTGTATTTTGAATGCTCCTGTTGATGTCGTTTTTGCTGTCGTGACCAACAATCAAGAATGGCATTACAGAAGTTCTTTGGATGATTTGGATATCATCCGTACCCAAGGGGGTCTTGAAGAATGGGAAGAGACTGCCAATGGCGTAACTATCCGATTCAAGACACTTGAGAAGAGACCACACTCTTTCTACAGTTTTGAGATGGATAGTAAAATGTTCACAGGAGAATGGCAGGCAACATTCAAACCGATGGAAGGTGGTAAAACTCTATTCACTGCAACAGAAAAGATAGAATACAAGAATCTGTTCTATCGTTTGGTTGGGTATGCTTTTATGGACTTAAACAAGTTTATGACCACATACCAAGAAGAACTCATAGCTCGAATAGAACTTGAAAAAGCAGAGCAATAAAGATAATACAACCGATTGTTTGCAATCGATTTCAATAATCATATTTGTTTGTACCATACAATTACAACTGCTTTTAAATCATTATAGATTTATTCTTTTTAGGAATATAAGTGAATTAGTAGTGAGATATGTAAACAATACTAAAAAAACTGTTCAAAATAGTATCAGGTATAGCTGTAAATTAAAAAGTCTTTATAAAATAAAATAGAATATCCCTATTATAGAGATATTCTATTTTATTTTATAATATATTAATAATATTGTTTTATTTTTCCTCTATCTCGAATACTTTCCATTGATGAACAGGAGCATCAGCTTTTTCGTAAACAGTTTTTGTTCCGACAGGTACAATTAGTTTAACCGTTCTTTCTTCTTCTCCTATTTTGTCAAATACTGCCTCTCCCAACTTAGGTGGTTTAGTAGCATCACAAATTACCATTTCTGCATCAAATACATTAGCGAAAGCTTTATCATCAATAGTCAAAACAGATGCCGGAATATGTATTTTCTTCATAGACATACAATCACTAAAAGCCATTGTACCTATACTAACTACCTTATTAGGAATAACAATTGCCTCAAGACTTGCACATCTGTAGAACGCAGAAGCACCAATACTGGTAATATTTGTACCTAGATTAATTGAATTGAGTTGCATACAATCATAAAAGGTATAACTAGGTATATCCTTGATATTTTCATTTAATGTTACACTGGCCAAATTATCATTATTAGCAAATGCACTTGCTCCTAACTTATTAACATTAGCCGGCAAAGTAATAGAAATGAGTTTAGTCTGGCTTAATGCATGTTCTCCAATATATGTTACTGCATTAGGTATTTTAATTTCAGTAATACTTGTACCTACAAATGTTTTATCCTCTATTCTGGATACTGCATCTGGAATAGATATCGATGTCAAATTACTACAATAATAAAAAGCTTCGCCTCTAATAGCAGTAACTGAAGAAGGTATAACATAATTATTATTTACCTTACCTTTAGGATACTGAATAAGTTCAGTTTTCTCCTTATTTAGAAGGACTCCATCTTCTGATGTAAATTTGGTATTAGAAGGATCTACCTCAATATTTGTTAGATTATTACAGTTAGAGAATACACCTATACCTATTTTATTTAAAGTACCGGGAAGTGTTATTTTCTGGATTATTGAAGCAGCAAAAACCCTATCTCCCAAATTTGTTAATTTATTCGACAATGTAATATTAGATAAAGCTTCACAGAATTCAAAAGCACCTTCTTCTATAGAAGTCACTTCATTGTATAGATGCAGTTCTCTCAAGTTACTACAATGCCAGAAAGCTTTTTTTCCTATAGATGTTAGTTTTTGTGAGAATGTTATTTTTTCAATATTAGCACATCCCCAGAAAGCTTCTTCTCCTATACTTACTACATTATTTGTCATACTGACAGATATTATTCTATCACATCCTTTAAAAACTAGATCACCTATTTTTTCTACTGATCCGGGGATAATTAGATGTCCGTCCGTAGGTATTTTATTACAATCCCAACTTAAGAGAACTCCATTTTCAATAACTGCCCCCTCCGGTACAGGAACATCAACAACTTTTACCTTTATGTCTTTGGTATGTTTAGGATTTTTCTTATTAGTTACTTTAACCGTTGCCGTTCCTTTCGACAATTTAGCGCTTATGGTGATAGTTTTGTCATCTATAGCTGCTGTAGCTATATTCTCATTATCACAACTTACAGTATAAGTACTTCCTCCTACAATTTGTACCTTTGTAGTTTCTCCCACTGCTATTTCGACGGCGTCTGTAGAAATAATAAATCCATCTTTATTACCGGGCTTTTCTCTTTCGCATCCGTAAAATAATGAAGATAGGGCAAATGCACATAATATCAATGTACATGAAATTGTTTTTTTCATCTCTCTAATAATTATAATTTAAATTAAACTTTAACATTTGTAAAATAATTTGCAAAGTTCATTGATTTGTTTCATATACACAATACTTAGAATATGTGATTTTTGTATAAAAAACTAATATGTTTTAGGTATCCCGTAGACAAATTAATTGTTATTAATCAACTATATAACAACAAAAATAAAAATCAAGAGAAGGTATCAAATTATTTTTTTGATACCTTCTCTTCTAAATTATGAAATGATTTGAAGTATTTTATATTAATATATCATTTAGTATAAGCAGTGAGCATCCATACAAGCTTTTCTTGTTCAGCCAGATAATCACCCATAAGTGCAACTGTTACCTCGTCGTTGGCTTCTTGTGCTGCACTAAGTACCATACGCTCTTGAGCGATAAGCTTCTTTATAGAATCAAAAATATTATCAATCGCCTTATCTGCTTTTTCTATCCCGGTAACCTCATCAATTTGACTCACTTTTAGTAGTTCACTAAAACGATTTTCGGGAGAAGCCCCAAGCTGTAAGATACGTTCTGCTAATTCATCTACCTTTTCGGCAGTATCATCATACATCTTCTCAAACTCTTCATGAAGCATAAAAAACTGATTGCCTGTTATATGCCAATGAAACCCACGAAGATTAGTATAATACACTTGAAAATTTGCCAAAAGGACCTTTAGATTGTCCACCACTGCAACAGATTTTGCTGCATCTATACCTGTAATTGAAAGAATCTTTTCCATATCAGTATTAAATTATTTGTTATTTATTTATTTTTTATGCAAAATTAAAACAATAAATCGTAATATACAACAGATATTTTTTATAATATAATAAATTACTTCTATATAAATGTTAACCAATATTGATTAAAATGGTCATTATTCTATTATAATTAATCTATAGTAATTAACCCTTATTTTGACCCATGTGTAAATATGAAACAGATAAAATACTTGTTATTCGTTATTATAGCAGTTGAAAATAAAATTAAATACATTAAGCAAATATTCTTTAATATTGTCATTCCTTACATTAATATGAATAATTTTATTAGGTAAGTCATACAAAAATTTTCATCTTAAACCGGTATATTAGTATTCCGATTTTAAAAAAATATCCAATCAATATCCCAATATTTTGAGCATCGACTTGTAGCTCTGTTCTTTGGCAAACAGTTTGGTGTACCATTCACCTGTTTCATCACGATCTATTACCACAAGTTTTGGACCGGGTATAAGGCAGTGTTGTATGCCTCCAAAGCCACCTAAGCTCTCCTGATAAGCACCCATGTGAAAGAAGCCGACATATTGCTCCTCTCCACCTGTAATTTTGGGCATAAATATCGCATTGGAATGAGCCTCAGCATTATAAAAATCTTCGCTGTCACATGTAAGACCACCCATGTGAACTCGCTCGTATTCTTTATACCAGTTGTTGATAGCCAAAAATACAAAACGTTGATTGATAGCCCATGTGTCCGGCAAAGTAGTCATAAAACTGCTGTCTATCATATTCCAAAGCTCCCTGTCATTTTGTTGTTTCTGGTTGATAATTGAATAGAGCATTGCACCACTTTCTCCTACTGTATATGAACCGAATTCAGTAAATATATGAGGTTCCTCTATCCCATTATTTTTACATCCGTTTTTAATCTGTGCTACTATCTCTTCGGCCATATATTCATAGTCATAGATAAAATCAAGGTGAGCTTGAATCGGAAACCCTCCGCCGATATTCAAAGAATCAAGCTCAGGAAACGATTTTTTCATCTCACAATAGAGAGCTACCACTTTATTCAATTCATTCCAATAATAAGCCGTATCGCGAATACCTGTATTGATAAAAAAGTGTAGCATTTTGAGACTGACGTTCTTATTTGGTTTGATTTTCTCCATACAATATGGTAAAATGTCATTATATCGAATGCCTAACCTTGAAGTATAGAAATCAAATTTTGGTTCTTCTTCGGCAGCTATCCTTATACCTATCTTAAACTTACGTTTTGATGTAATGTTAAACAAGTCAAGTTCAAATTTATTGTCAAGTATAGGTATTACATTCTTAAATCCTAAATCTACAAGATTTTCTATGTTTTCAACATATTGAGGTCGTTTAAATCCGTTACATAATATATATGTGTCTGTTTTGAGGTGTCCGTTTTCGTATAAATTCTCAAGAATATTTATATCAAAAGCTGATGATGTTTCTATATGAACGTTGTTTTTAAGCACTTCCTCCATAACAAACGAAAAATGAGACGATTTTGTACAGTAACAATAGTTGTAGTCGCCTTGATAATCGACCTTTGCCATAGCTACATTAAAAGCGCGGCGAGCACGTTTGATGTTTTCGCCTATCTTGGGCAGATAGGCTATCCTTAGCGGAGTGCCATACTGTTTGATAACGTCCATTAGGGGTATGCCAAACCAATTGAGATTGCCGTCTTCAATAGTAAATTCGTCATTCGGAAGCTCAAAAGCTTGTTGGATTAAATCAATATACTTGTTCTTCATTTTTCAAATGTAAGTTGATTAGATTGATAAAAAAAAATCAATGTAAATGAGTTATTTCTTAAATTTATGCAAAAGTAATACTTTTTTGTCTAACAATCAATGCTAAATTTGAGTTTATT
Source organism: Porphyromonadaceae bacterium COT-184 OH4590 (assembly GCA_000768855.1). Lineage (GTDB taxonomy): Bacteria > Bacteroidota > Bacteroidia > Bacteroidales > Paludibacteraceae > F0058. Next base: position 40,438 of record JRAN01000023.1, read on the forward strand.
CCGTATTTTCGGTGAAAAAATAGTAATTTTGCAAAAAATAAGAGAATATACCAACGATGCACCATAAATCACAGATAGAAATTAAAAACAAAAAAGCCTCATTCAACTATGAATTGCTCACAAAATATACCGCCGGTATTGTGCTGTATGGTACGGAGATAAAGTCGATACGAGAAGGTAAAGCCAGTTTGGTCGATTCGTACTGTGCTTTCAGTAAGGGCGAACTTTGGGTTATAAATATGCATATAGCTGCATTCCGACTTGGCAACTTTTACAATCACGAGGCTACTCGTACACGTAAACTTCTTTTAAACAAACGTGAACTTCGTAAAATAGAGCGTGCTACCAAAGAGACAGGGCTTACAATTATTCCTGTTCGTCTATATATCAACGATAAAGGTTTGGCAAAACTCGATATTGCCGTAGCTCGAGGCAAAAAGTTGTACGACAAACGCCAAAGTATCAAAGAGAAAGACAATCGCAGAGATATGGAGCGATTTAGGTCTTAACTGATTAATTAATGATGTATGTGGTCCCTTTCGGGGACTTTTTTAATTTTAGTTGTTTGTTTTACATTCCTACATTCTTTTAAATTGCACCACCTTGTGCATGCCAATAGTTGGAACTCTACATAGTCATCCCTTAAAAACTCTCTTTAAGTGAGATTCGATTTTCAAATGGGCTCTCGCTTATTGTTTTGATAAGCAGCCAAAGAGCTCTCATGGCTCT